>MIAR01000022.1 GCA_001829185.1 Spirochaetes bacterium GWB1_60_80 | reverse complement strand
AACTTGAGGCAATAGATCCTCTGTCGATTCAGGCTTCAAAACATGGTGAACGAATTTTTTTTCAGTTAACCCCCGGTAACCCGACCACCCATCAGGCCACCGTAGGTGAACTAAAAAAGAACGACAGGATTCCTCCGAATTGATCAATTGTTCGAAAGCTTGTTGATCTGCCGGATACTTTTCCACCTAGCTATACTACCGGTGGTATATACCTTAGTCAAGTGCATACCCAGGTTATTTTTTACTGACAGGATGGGCGATAAGGCCGGCCAGGTACGGCTTCTTGGCCAAGTCCTTCTCCAACCCGGCGGCGCGCTGCTTATTGACGTAGGCCGGGCTCTCGAACTGGTAGGTATACTTGGTGTGCACGTCGTAGGTGCCTTGCATCAGCGCAAAGGCATCCTCGGTCATGACCAGTTCCTCATCGGTTGGAATGACGAAGACCTTCACCGTGCTTTCCGGCGTGCTGATCTCCAGCTCGGCGTTGCGGCACTTGGCCTTGGCGTTCTTCTCCTGGTCGATGATGATGCCCAGGTTCTCCAGGCCGGAGGTGGCCAGCTGGCGGGTGATCGGGCCCATCTCGCCGACGCCGGCGGTAAAGACCAGGGCGTCGACCCGGCCCAGCGCGGCGGAATAAGCGCCGATGTACTTCTTGATGCGGTAGGACTCCACCTCCTGGGCCAGGATGGCCACGGGGTCGCCCTTCTCGGCGGCGTTCTCGATGTCGCGGCGGTCCGACCAGCGGCCGGTGATGCCGAGTACGCCGGATTCCTTGTTCAGCTTCTTCTCGACATCGGCCGCCGACAGGCCGGCCTTGCGGATAAGATGGAAGATGATGCCCGGGTCGATGTCGCCGCAGCGGGTACCCATCACCAGGCCTTCCATCGGCGTCAGGCCCATAGAAGTGTCGAAGGAGCAGCCGTCCTTGACGGCGTTGATCGACGAGCCATTGCCGATGTGGGCGATGATCAGGTTGGTCTTGAAAGGATCCTTGCCCAGGAGGGCGGCGGCGCGCTTGGCGTTGTACAGGAAGCTGGTGCCGTGGAAGCCGTAGCGGCGCACCATGAACTTTTCTTCCCACTCGTGGGGCAGGGCGTAGGAATAGCTGGTGGCGGGCATGGTCTGGTGCCAGGCGGTGTCCATGGTGGCGCAGTGCGGCACGTTAGGCAGGACGGAGCGGGCGGCTTCGACGCCGGTCAGGTTGGCGGGATTGTGCAGCGGCGCCAGGTCGGACAGCTCGCGGAAGGTGGCCAGAAAGTCGTCGTTGATCAGGCAGGAACGGGCGAACTTGGAGCCGCCGTGCACCATGCGGTGCCCCACGGCCTTGATAACCGACATGTCCTTGATGACGCCGTACTCCGAATGAACCAGAGTGTCCAGGATGAGCTGGATGGCCACCGTGTGGGTTGGGCAGTCATGCTCCGTCTGGTGCTCGCTCTTGCCGGTGGGCTTGTGGGTAATGGTCGAGTCGCCCAGCGTAACGCGTTCGACGATGCCGGAGGCCAGAACATCCTTGTTGGTCCAGTCGTAGACCTGGTACTTGACCGAGGAACTACCGCAGTTGAGTGTCAGAATAACCATAAAAACTCCTTTGTTCGGATGAGCAGGCCGTAGTCGGGCCTGAATAATTGCCTGATGGTGCGCAGTACTGTATCATCCGCGGACGAGTTCGGCAAGCCGGGCTTGGTCAGAGGGTTAAGTTAATATGACAATAAATAGGAATGTGTCAGGCTAAAAGCCGGTCAGCCCAGCGCGAACTGGATGATCGGGATGATGCAGACCACGATAAAGATGATTTCCAGGAACAGCATGGTGCGTTCGTTCTTCTCGGACTTGACGATCTCGTAGACGTCCTGCAGGGCATCCAGGCGCCGTTCGATGGACCTGGTCCAACCGGCAGTGTTGAAAATGCCGCACAGATGCTCGTACAGGCTGCCCAGGAAATAGTCGCCAATGATCTTGGAAGAATTCTCGATATTCTCGAGAATGAACAAGGCATCGAGCCGCAGCACCTGGAGGGTGGCGAACTTGCGCTTCAGCGAGTTGCGACGGCCACGCGGCACCCGGCGCTTGGTATAAAACAGCCTGATGTCGTCCTCGGCCTCGTCCAGCCAGCCATCGAGCAAGCGGTCTAATACGCGCAGCTCCAGGAACTGGTAATTAGCCAGCTCGCAGATCAGAAGCACGTCCTCGTAGTCGCGCTGGGCATCGATAATCAAGGCCCGGTCCATGTCGAACACCGCCAGGTCGGTAGCATTGTAGGAGAACGGGTTGGACATGGTCTTGGCGATCTGCGACTGGTGCAGCGGCGCGCCGTAAGGCTCGCCCGACAACAGCGTGGTCAAGGCCACCTGGTTTTCAGCCAGGAAGGCGCCCGGTTCCATGCCGACATCGGCAAAGCAAAAAGCGGTATAGTTTTCCTTCTCCACGCCATGCCAGGTATGATCGCGCTCGATGGCCGGCATCAGGATGCTGACCACTGTCTGAAAGCGGTTTTTCATGTAGCTGTCCAGATCGGCTACCGTGGCGGACAGCCGGCGTTGATCCATGCCGTGTAAGTCCTCCAGGCTGGACTGCACCCGCAGCCGCATGATGATGGACAGGACGCCTTCGTCGTAGACGCGGGCCGCCACCGACAGCCCCTCGACGGCCTCGTCGGAAAAAGCCTTCTGTGGGCCGCTGCGCAGGTCGACGCACAGCGGCTTGGGCATCAGCAGCGATTCAGGCGTATCGCGGCGGCGCACCACCTTCATGCCGGGGCTGCCGGGCAAAAGGGCGGCGGCCTGGGTCAGGTCAATCGAGCGGCCGACGTCAAAGAGCGTCATGTAGACAAGCTCCACGGCGTGGAGCGGCGGGGCTTTCGCCAGGCGCTGGCTCCGCGCGGCGGAGCGCTCCGAGCCAGCCGCCCGGGGGCTCAACTGCCCGCCTCCACCCTGGCCACGACGCGGTTGAGCACCTCCAGAATCAGGATACTGCCAACCGGCACCTCATAGGGCAAGTTGAAAACGCCGCCACTATGCTCAGCCGTAATGAGCGGCGTCTTGGTGCCGTCGGCCGTCTGGACAAAAAGCGTCACGCGCAGCGGATACGGATATTCCGGCAGTTCCCGGCTGAACAAGCCGCTGATGAAACCATCACGCGCGGCCGGCAGGGCGTAGACGATAGTAACCGGAGTACTCGGCGACTGGACGGTGCCAGGCACCGGCACCTGGGACACGACCGTGCCGGGGCGTTCGCGGCTGTCGGCGTTGCGCACCGCGAAATTGAAATGCACGCCGGATTTTTCGATCTGCAGGGCGGCCTCGACCAGGGAAAGCCCGGCCAGGTCGGGCACCCGCACCCTGGCCCGTTCCGGGCCGCGCGAAACCACAAAATCGATGTAGGTCAGACCCTCAATCTCGGTCTCGGGCTGGGGACGCTGTTCCAGAATGGTGCCGGCCGGACTCTCGTCGTAGATGTAGACCACCGGATCGCGAATGACGATCAACTGGCGGCTGGCGCTGAACAGGGTTTGCAGGTGGATCTTCACCTCATCCAGATCCTGCCCGAGGTAAGCACCGATCCGGTCGATGGCGGTGCCACGGCTGACCACCAGCTCGATGCGGCGGCCGGCCTTGACGATGGCGCCGGCCGGCGGATCCTGTTCCAGGATCGTTCCTTTGGTGTTGGAATCATCGGAAAAACGCAGCGAAATGCGCGGATATAATTCCTTCTCCTGCAACTTGACCAAGGCGGTGGCCAGCTCCAGGCCCTCTACCCGAGGCACCAGCGTGGGTTCCTCCCCGCGCAGCGCCAGAAAAAAGCTGATAATGGCGGCCAGGCCCGTAAAAACGACGACACCCAGCAATACGACGATCGCGCGCCGGTACAGCCGCGGATCTGCCGGTTCATCACCGGAAAAAAACGAACGCAAGCCCATCTAGCACTCCTGTCTAACTAATAATGCTTATCCGTGACGGGGCAAGCCGCCCAGCGCCATCAGGCGCCCAAACAGAGGCCGGCCAGGTCGCGGACACCGTTGGCGAATTCCCGGTGGGAGAGCGCTTTCTTGCCTGGCAGCTGCACACAGCGCAAGGCCAAGCGCCCCTGCCCTGTTTGTACCATTATTCCGCGCGATTTGTCTACGTTGAGGATGGTGCCGGCCATGGCCGCCGCGCCCAGCGCTGGCTCGCCGCCGGCTTCGTCCAGAAAGGCCGCGGCCTCGTGGATGGCCAGGCGTTGACCGCGCAACAGGGTCCAGGCCACCGGCCAAGGATTAAAGGCCCGCACCCGGGCCGCCAGTTCAACGGCCGGCAGGCTCCAGTCCAGGCAGGCTTGCGGTTTTTCAAGCGGCCCGCAATAGCTGGCCTGGCTGCCGTCCTGCGCTGAAGCCCGTTCGGTTCCAGCCTCAAGGCTCGCTAAAACCGTGGCCAAAAGCTCGGCGCCCAGGCCGGCCATCGTCTCCGTCAGGCTGGCGGCGGTCTCGCTGCCGTCCAGCGGCACTTCCCGGCTGGCCAAAATATCGCCGCAGTCCATCTGGAGGGCGATCCGCTGCACGCTCAGGCCGGTCACGGCGTCGCGGCTCAGGATGGCATGCTGGATGGGCGCGCAGCCGCGCCAGCGCGGCAACAGCGAAGGATGGACGTTGATGCCGCCGCGCGGGAAAAGGGCCAGGAATTTAGGGCCGAAGATGCGGCCGTAGGCGTACACCACCAGCAATTCCGGACGCAGCGCGGCGATGGCGGCGCGGGTGGACGCGCCGAGGCTTTCCGGCGCCAACACCGGCGAGCCAGGCAGAATTTCCGCCGCCAGCTCAGCCACCGGCGTGCCGGCCGGGCTCAGCCCGCGGCCTTTGGGCGCCGGCGGATTGGTCAGGATGCCAACCACCTGATGCTCGGCGGCCAGACGGCGCAGGCTGGGCAAGGCAATTTCCGGGCTACCGGCAAACAGGACGCGCATCAGGCCCGCATTCGCTTCTCGTACTGCTCAAGCACGCGCTGGCGCACCCGCTCGCTTAAGCGGTCGGTAAAAAGCACCCCGTTGAGGTGGTCAAGCTCGTGCTGAATGACCCGGGCCAGCAAGCCGTCGGCCTCCAGGTTGAATGGCCGACCCTTCTCGTTCCAGGCCTGTACCTTGATGGTGCCAGGCCGGTTTACCTTGGCGTAGACGCCCGGGATGGACAGGCAGCCTTCCTCGTAGTCTACCAGCTCGGGGCTGGTCAACACCAACTCGGGGTTGATGAAGGTCCGCCCGATGTCGCCCTCGATCTTGATGATGAAGAAGCGTTGACTGATGCCGATTTGCGGGGCGGCCAGCCCAATACCGTGCCCGCGTTCCATGGAGACGAACATGGCCTCGATGGTACTGCGCAGCTGGTCGTTAAAGTCGCTAACCGGCACGGCGGTTTGGCGCAAAACCTCGGCGCCGATGGTATATATGTCAAACATGACAGCTCCTGATACAATCCTTGATACCGTATAACTATAGCAATAAAGCGGCCAAGGCGCAATCCTGCCGGGGCCAACGGCCCAAAAAACGCCGACGGCGGCGGCAACTCCCCCACTTCCGAAATCGGCTTACTCGTATTATAATCTCCGGCAGCGGGTTCGGCGCTTCTGCCGTCGCGCCTGCCGTCGGCCACTATAGCCGGGCGTGCCGGCGACAACCGGCGGTACAACAGGAGGATGCATGAAAGCGCTTGTCAAGAAAGCGGCCGAAGTCGGGCTGTGGATGCAGGATGTCCCGATGCCGACCATCGGCGACAATGACCTGCTCATCAAGGTAAAGAAGACCGCCATCTGCGGCACCGATGTCCACATCTACAAATGGGACGAATGGTCGCAGCGCACCATCAAGACGCCGATGACCATCGGCCATGAATTCGTCGGCGAAATCGTCGAGATGGGCCGGGCCGTCCGCAACTACCAGGTCGGCGAACGCGTCTCGGCCGAGGGCCACATCGTCTGCGGCGTCTGCCGCACCTGCCGGGCCGGCAAGCCGCACCTCTGCCCCAACACCCGCGGCATCGGCGTCAACCGCGACGGCTGCTTCGCCGAATACGTCGCGGTTCCGGCCAGCAACGCCTGGCACGTCGACGACAGCATCAGCGACGAGTTGGCCGCCATCTTCGACCCCTACGGCAACGCCACCCACACCGCCCTGTCCTTCGACATGGTCGGCGAAGACGTCCTGATCACCGGAGCGGGGCCCATCGGCTGCATGGCCGCGGCCATCGCCCGCCACGTCGGCGCCCGCAATGTGGTCGTCACCGACATGAACGATTACCGCCTGGACCTGGCCAAGCAGCTGGGCGCCACCCGCACCGTCAACGTCAGCCAGGAAAAGCTGCGCGATGTCATGCCGGAGCTGCACATGGTGTCCGGTTTCGACGTCGGCATGGAGATGTCCGGTTCGCCGCAGGCCTTTAGCCAAATGCTGGAAACCATGCACAACGGCGGCCGCATCGCCCTCTTGGGCATCCTGCCCAACGGCGCCGGCATCGACTGGGACAAGGTCATCTTCAAGGGCCTGTTCCTCAAGGGCATCTACGGCCGCGAGATGTACGAGACCTGGTACAAGATGCAGGTCATGCTGATGTCCGGCCTGAACATCGCCCCGGTCATCACCCACCGCTTCAAATTCGACGACTTCCAGCAAGGCTTCGACGCAATGTTGTCCGGTCAGTCCGGTAAAGTCATCCTGAGCCTCGACTAAGTTTGTAGTTTCAAGCGGGCGCGCCGCCACGCCAGCCGGCGCGGCGGCCGGGCTTTACGCCAGTAGTCCTCGCTGCGGCTGCGGGCTACTGGCTGCAATCCCTCGCGCGGCACCGCGCCACGGTCCACGCGCCAGAAAAAAATAAAAGGGAGTTGCCTGAACGAACAGGCAACTCCCTTTGTCGCTGGCCGGCAAGCGCCGGCCAAAGCGATCAGGCACTACTTACTTAATCAGTCCGCCCTGCTCGGGAGAGACGGTCAGGGTGCCGGACTTCAGCTTGGCCAGGATATCCTGGATTTGAGCCTGGACTTCCGGGCGCAGGTTGGGGTTTTCGGCCGGGATGCCAATACCGTTGTTGGTGGCATCCATGGTCATGAACTGGCCACCGGGGAAACGGTTCTCGAGGTGGGCGCGGATCATCTCGAAGGCGGCGGAGTCGACGCGCTTCATGGCGCTGGTCAGGATGACCGAGCTGGTGCCGGAGTAGATACCGTCGTTGAACTGATCAACGTCGACGCCGACGACCCAAATTTCCTGGCCCTGGGAGGCGCGAGCCTTGGCTTCATTGATGACGCCAACGCCAACGCCGCCAGCGGCGGCGAAGATGGCTTTTACACCACGGTCGAACATGGTGATGGCCAGCTGCTGACCGGCGGCCACGTCACTGAAGGTACCCTGGTAGATAACATCCTGGGCGTCCATGGTAACGGTGGTGCCAAGGTTGGCATTAGCGTAGGCGACGCCCTGCTGGAAGCCCCAGTTAAAGCGCTGGACCGGCGGGATTTCCATACCGCCGACGAAGCCGACGGCGCCGGACTGCAGCTGCAGAGCGGTGGCCACGCCGGCCAGGAAGCCGGACTGGTGCTCGGCGAAGGAGATGGAAACAGTGTTGGCACCCATTACGACATTGTAGTCGCCGGCATGGGGAACGCCGTCAAGCAGCACGAAGCGGGCTTCCGGGAAGCGGGACTGGGCTTCGAAAATAGCCTGCTCGAACTTGAAACCGGGGGTAACGATGAAGCGGTAGCCGGCATCGTACAGGTTGGCGATCTCGCGAACGTAGTCGGCGGTGGTGGTGCCGCTCGGCTTCAGGTATTTCTTCTCAATACCAAGCTCGGTCTCAGCGCGGACAATGCCTTCCCAGGTTCCCTGGTTGAACGACTTGTCATCGATGGTGCCGGCATCGGTAACCATACCGATTTTCTTGGTGTTGCTGTCGGATCCACCGCAAGCGGTGAAAGCTGCGACCAAGGCAACCAAGACCATAAGAACCAGAATTTTTGATTTCATGTAAAATCTTCCTTCGTGGTAGAAAAGTACGGACGCTCAAGGCGTTCCGTTTGCCTGGCAGGGTCGAAACCGATCAGCTCTACCAAGCGGGGTTATAATAATACAATGATTCATCTTTTTTAACAAGCGGTATTTTTCTTTTTCCACTCCAATACGTACTAACGGCAGGGTGGCAATTTGCAATATACCTAAAACTGCGTATAGTTAGGCGTGTACGCAGGAGTTACCATGAAAAGCCCTACCCATAATTTATTTTTGATTTTTCAGCGACCCTACCAGACTGCCGATATCCGGATCCGAAAGAAGGCAGCCGTACTGGCGCCAGTGGCCAGCAGCATCGGCCTCTTCGGTCTGAGCCTCTGCCTGGTGATGCTGATCACCGGCGCGGCCATCGTGGCGGCGATGCTGGCCGGCCTGGTCCTGTTTTGCGCCTTCGTGCTCTTTTTGCAGGCCAAGGGTCGCTATACGGCCGCCTCCTCGGTCTTTCTATACGGTCTATTCGTGGTCATGGCGGCCGCCATCAAGTTCGACGCCTACAAAAATGTGTACGAATGCTACGTCTTTGCCACCCTCGGCCTGTTTCTGCTCATTACGGTCGGCCTGATCGGCGCTTCGATCCGGCACGCCTATATCATGACCTTCTTGAACCTGGTGACCATTGGCGGCATCTACTTCACCGACAGTTTCCTGCTGCAGGAAGGCCAGCAATTCACTATTAGGTACCTGGGCAGCGTCGTCCAGCTGGACAGCGCCCAATTCGCCACCCTGACCATCCAATCCCTGGCCACCTGCGCCATCATTACCATCGCCGGGGGCGCCTTTACCGGCATCCTGATGCGCATGCAGCTGAAACTGGTCGACGAAAGCGTCCAGGCAGCCGGCCGGACCATCGAACAATACAACACCATGTCAACGGCCGTCGGCCAGGCCTACCAGTCAGCCTACGACCTGAGCAGCCGCCTGGTGGTGGCGGCCGAGGCGGTATCCAACGCCGCCAGCCTGCTGCAGACCAGCACCGAACAGGAAAGCCGCGGGCTGGGACATCTCGACCAGACGCTCGAGTCCAACGCCGCGGCCGAGCAACAGATCATCAAAGCCCAGCAACGCCTGAAAAGCGCCTTGAATGAATATTCGAGTCAGGTGCGCTCCACCGGCCAGTCCATCAATACCATGCTGCAGGCCATCAAGGAAGCTGGCCAGGCGGCCGAGCAACGCCGGCAAGCCATCAGCCTCCTGTCCGGCATGGCGGTGGACGGCGAGGCCCACCTGACCGAGGTGGTGCTGGCCATCAACGACATCGTCAAGTCGACCGAGAGCATGGAAGAGATGAACCAGCTGATCGGCGATGTGGCCGGCCGCACTAATCTGCTGGCCATGAACGCCGCCATCGAGGCGGCTCACGCCGGCGAGGCCGGTAAGGGTTTCAGCGTCGTGGCCGAGGAGATCCGCAGCCTATCCGAGGAGACCGCCGAGGGGTCGCGCAGCATCGCTACTATCCTGGACGAGACCCACGAAGTGGTCGAGAAGGCCAGCCGATCTAGCCACGACACATCGAGCTTTTTTGCCAGCATGTCGCAGGAGATCCAGGAACTGGCGGCCATGCTGTCCCAGTTACTGGACAATCTGGCCGGGATTGCCGACGGCACCAACCACACCGCCGTCTCTATCGAGCAGTTTAACAGCCTGGCCGAGACGGCCGGAGCCGCCGCGGTTGACAGCACCCTGGCCCTCGAGGAATCCAACCGCCGTTCAGCCGACTCGCGCCAAGAAACCAGCCACATGCTCAGCCAGGCCGCGGCCATGGTCGAAGCCTGTCAGAAGCTGCAGACCAACGCCAGCCACCTACGCGAGCTCGGAAACCAGAACCTGGCCAAAATGGAACAGCTCAAGGCCACCATGAGCAGCCTGCAAGGTGAAGCGAAGCGCGGCTAGCGGCCGCTGGGCAGTGTTTTCCAGCGTTCAAAGCTGGCCTGGAAGGGATAGAGCAGCAAATCTTTGAGATGCTTCTTGCCGGACAGGGCCAGCAAGAAGCGCTCGAAGCCCATGGCCACTCCCGAACAGAGCGGAAAATCGTCAAACAACTTGGCATAGTCGTAATCCACCCGATGCGGGAAACGCTGCCGCTGCTTACGGGCCGCCTCCTTGCGCATGTTAGCCAGAACGGCGGCGCTATCGGCCAGTTCGGTGTAGCAGTTGGCCAACTCCACGCCGCCTGAGTACAGTTCCCAGCGATCCTTCCACGGCGTACCTGGAATATCGGCCGCCAGGCACTCCACCCGAGCCGGATAATAGCGCAATACCACTGGCTTATCCTGCGGCAGGGCTGGCTCCACCCAATTGACGAAGGCCTGATTGTACGTGTCCTCCCAGCTCTGGCCGGCCGGCACCGGCAGCCCCTTGGCGCGCACCGCCGCCGCCAGCGCTTCATCCTCGACCAGCGCTTCCAGATCGATCCCGGCCAGGTCGACGAAGGCCTCCTGCATGGTCATCACCCGGAAAGGCGGCCGGCACTGCGTCGGCGTTTCCGGACCGGCGCAGGCCGTAAACAGCTCCTCGGTCAGCTTGATCGACGCCGTGGCGTCATTGCCGACGCCGTAATACTCGAGCATGGTAAATTCCGGATTATGGATACGGCCGATCGATTCGGCGTTACGCCAGCTCTTGCAGAGCTGGAAGACGCTGTGCCGGTAGCGGGCGATGAACTGCTTCATCCAGACTTCCGGCGATGGCAGCAACCACAGATCCAGCCCGCCCAGAAAGGGATGCTCAAAGCGCGTTGGGAAGACTTCCAGGCAGGATTCCGGCAAGGGCGCCGGGCTGAGGGCGGGCGTGTCCAACTCCAGGTAATCCCGTTCCAGGAAAAATTCGCGCAAAGCGGAAACTACCCGCGAGCGAAAACGCAACATTTCGATATCCATCTTTAATAACCTCCCGCCGGCCGGGCACCGACCTTACGCTCCAGGAAACGCCGAGCCTGGTCCTGCAGCCAGGCCGTCGGCAGCCAGCTAAAGCCTAGCGCCGTGCCCCGAAAAAAGGCCTTTACCTCCTCCGGCGCGGCGCCGGCCAGCCAGTCCGCCGACACCAGGCGCCCCGACCGGCGTTCGACCGGCAGCAGGCGCGCCTCGGCCGCCAGCGCCTCCTCCGGCGAGCGGCCGGCGCTATATGGACAGGCGACGATGCAGGCGTCGCAGCCGTACAGGCGGCTGCCGCGCTGGGCCGCGATGTCCGCGGGGCAGCCTTGACGGCCGCTCCAGTGCTGGAGGCAGCGCGGCCGCTGGTAGCCGTGGTCACCAATCGCCTGGGTCGGGCAGGCCGCCTGGCAAGCCCGGCAGGCGCCGCAGCCGGCGCCGGGCGTCAGCTCGGCCAGCAGCTGGTCAGCAAGCCCGGTTTCGCCCGAGGTCGCGCCCCCGCTTGCCAGCATTTCCGGCGACAGCCCCCCCGGCGACAGCAGCTCGGCCGGCAGCACCAGCAGCCCGATGAGGCAGGCCGGACCGAACCGCCGGCTGACCAACAGGCTGGAGCGGCCGATGAAACCCAGCCCGCCCAGTACGGCCAATTTCTTTTCCGGCAGGTCGGAATTTACGGCCACCCGGAAGGCCGACTTGGGCAGGCCGGAGCCTTGGCGCAGTAGACCGGCGCAAGCCTTAAGCAAACGGGCCAGGGCCCGATAATGATGGCTGGCGGCAAACGAGGCCACGACCAGGCTGTCGGACTGGTCGACCCTGGAGCCGCTGTCGACGGCGGCAACCAGCAGCCTGGCCGGTGCCTGCGTCGGCAGCAGGTACGGCCACAGTACCGGCACGGCGCAGTGGCCGGGCGGCAAGGCTGGGTCACAGACCGGCCGGCCGGGTTCGGGCAGGCCTTGGGCTTGAAAAAGGGCGCTGAGAGTGGGAAAATCCAGCCGGCTCAGGATTGTTTGGCGTCCTTGCGGGCCCGCTCGATCTTCTGCATCTTGCGGAAATACTCAGCCTGCTTGATGATCTCGGTGATATCCAGAATGGTAATCTTGTTGTCGACGATACGAAACATCTTGTTGGCCAGGATCTGCTGGACGACGATATTGCCCTCGCTGATGGGCAGGCCGACCAGGTTAACCAGTTCCTTGGGACCGAAGTCGAAGGTGTAGGCTGCGCCCGGCCGCACCGGCACGCGGTTCTTCTCCAGCTGGATATGCAGGGCGTCCCACATGCGGCCAACCGGATCGGAGAACAGGGTGTTGGCCAACTGCTTGTAGATGAACCAGATGCGTTCGGCCAAGAGCTGCGTCAGACGGGTGACGATCTGGGGCTGGGCCTGAACCATGCGCTCGAAGTTGGCCTTGTTGACGGCCAGCATGTAGGCGTCCTCGAAGGCGATGGCGCTGGCCGAGCGCGGCTTGTTTTCCAGCAAGGCCATCTCGCCAAAAATGTCGCCGGTCTTAAGCACCGCCAGCAGCACCTCGGTATTGTCCACGATCTTGGTGATCTTGACCGAGCCCTTCTGCAGGATGTACAGCTCGTTGCCGGGCATGCCCTCGGTGAAGATCATGGTGTCTTTGGGATAAAAGCGGTTGAACTCTTCGTTGGAGCCGTCCAGGTAGACGGCCTTGGCATAGCCCTTGATCTTGGCCATGCGCTCCTTGGCCACGGGGGCCGAGGCGCCGTTGGGGCAAAATTTCAGGTATTGATGATAGGAATAGTAGGCTTGGTTGTACTGACTCTGGCGGACGTAATACTCGGCCACCTTAAAGAGGTGCGACGGGTCGATCTCGGCGGTGCTCTTGAGGGTCAGGCGGGTCAGGGCCTCGTCCAGGAAGCGCATGCGCCGCGAAAATCCCATGATGATCTTCATGGCCACCGGCGTGTTCTTCTCGATAAGTAGCCCATACTGATCGCGATGGACGCTGATCAGGGTAACGTCGGTGATGGCTTGGGCGGTCTCGATGTGGCTATGCGTCGACATGGTCGATACTACCCCGAAAAAGTCACCCGGCCCCAGCACGTTGCCGTCTTCTTCCTCGACTACCTCAACTTCCTTGGAGACCCGCACCTTGCCGGCCCGCACAATAAAGAAGCGGTCGGCGTTTTGTTTGCCTTCGACGATGATGTACGAGTCTTTTTTGAAGTTTACGAAGCTGAGCTGTAATGGGCTGTCCATGCCTCTGTTGTTTCTCCTGTCACGATCCGGTTCAAGTATAGGAGTAGGCTTCCGGCCTGTCAATCAATCAAACGCGCAATTTGCCGATTGGCAGGCACTATCCGGTCAAACAGCTCGGAAATCAGCACTGGCGGCGCGACCTGTAGTCGGCCGCCGCCGCCTTCAAGCGTCCGCCGGCAGGCTGAAACGGGCCGTCAGGGTCTGGACCTGCTGCCCAACCTGCTGGATGACGGCCGGGTCGCCCTTGGCCTTGAGGACGTCCATCACGAAACCGGCAATCAGCTTCATTTCCGCCTCGCCCATGCCGCGGGTGGTGACCGCCGGGCTGCCGATGCGAATGCCGGAGGTGATAAACGGACTCTTCTTATCAAACGGGATGCCGTTCTTGTTGACCGTGATGTGGGCCTCGTCGAGCCACTTCTCGGCGTCCTTGCCGGTAATGCCCAGGGGCGACAGGTCGACCAGCATCAGGTGGGTATCGGTGCCACCGGAGACGATGCGGGCGCCGCCGGCCGCCAGGGCCGCCGCCAGGGTCTTGGCGTTGGCTGCCACCTTGGTCATGTAGGCCTTGAATTCCGGTTGCAGGGCTTCGCGGAAGGCGACGGCCTTGCCGGCGATAACATGGCAGAGCGGTCCGCCCTGGATGCCGGGGAAGATAGTGCCGTCGATAACCTCGGACCACAGCTTGGGCCGGTCGCCCTTCATGGTCATGATGCCGAGGCTATTTTCGCGGTCGGTGCCGACGAAAATGGCGCCGCCGCGCGGGCCACGCAGTGTCTTGTGGGTGGTGGTGGTGGTAAAATCGGCGATCTTGATGGGACTGGGATGCAGGCCGGCGGCAACTAAGCCGGCGATATGGGCCATGTCCACCATAAACAGGGCGCCCACCTCGTCGGCGATGGCCCGGAATTTCTGGAAGTCGATGACCCGGGCATAGGCGCTGGCGCCGGCCACGATCAGCTTCGGTTTATGCTCGCGGGCCAGCTTGGCCACCTCGTCGTAATCAATCTGCTCGGTTTGGGGGTCCACGCCGTAGCTGACCACCTTGTACATGCGGCCGGAAAAGGACACCGGCGAACCGTGCGTCAGATGCCCGCCGTGGGCCAGGTTCATGCCCAGGATAGTGTCGCCGGGTTGCAGCACCGCGAAGTAGACGCCCATGTTGGCCTGCGAGCCGGAATGCGGCTGGACGTTGACATGGTCGGCGCCAAACAGCTGCTTGGCGCGCTCACGGGCCAGGTTCTCCGACTGGTCGACGAATTCGCAACCGCCATAATAGCGCTTGCCCGGATAACCCTCGGCGTATTTGTTGGTCAGGACCGAGCCGACGGCTTCCATAACGGCGCGGGACGTATAATTCTCGCTGGCAATCAACTCCAGGTTGTGGCGTTGGCGGGCGGTTTCAGCCTCGATGGCGGCGTACAGTTCCGGGTCGACGGTTTTAATGACAGACATGACACACTCCTTTTTACGGTTGGCAAGCGCCGGGGCCGGCCAGGCTCAAGCGGGCTGCAGCCGCCGCCTACGATACCACACTAACGAAGATATGTGAATATCAAAGCCGGGAGCGCTGAATAAAAGGGTGTTGAAAAACGCGAATGCGGCTTTTCAACACTTCAAAAGCCGGTACAATTACGCAGCAGAGCGCAAGCTATGCGAGGAATTGTCAAGGTTGTTGGAGAAGCAACCGGCTTCTTCAACAACCTGTCAATAATAGCCGGTCAGCTCGATATCGCTCCAGACGGCGGTGTAGGAGTTGACGCCGCCGGCGATTTCTTCGGTAACCGACTGCAGCGAATAGACCAGGCGGCTGGAGCTGCGTTGACCGTCCGGCGTCATCGGCACTACCGGCACAGCGCCGCGCGAGTAGGCGACATGACGGTCGTCCAGGCTGCCGAAATAGGCGTCCAGGTCGCCCAAAGCGGCTACGAAGGGCAAGTTAAGCGCCGGGCGAACCAACACGATATCGACCGGCACCCAACCAAAGCCATAAAGGTAGAATTCGGCCCATTGGTGGCCCCAGGCCTTGCGGTACTCGTCGAAAAAAGCCCCGGCCACCTGCCTGGCCGGAAGGCCTTCGGCGCGCAGGGCGGCAACGAACAGATTGTTCAACAACAAAGGAGAGGCCGCCCCTGATTCAAGGGCCGCTTCCAGATTGGTAGCGCCGGCGACGTAATCGCAGTTGAAGCGAGCCAGGACGGCGTCGAACACCAGGCGAGCGACGCGGTACGGGTTGGTTTCGCGGCCGACAGCCTGACGGGCCAATTGTTTGACGGCCCGCTCGTCGGCCGGCGTGACGGCATCAGCCTGGGTATACAGTTGATAGACCGCCGGCAGCGGCTCCGGCGCCGGGCGGATGGCCTGCGGCGTGATCTCGCTACGGAAGGCATGGCACTGCAGGACATGATTCTGGGAGATCAGCAAGTTGTCGCCGGCGGCGATATCGACCAGGCGGAAGACCGACAGGCCATTGAAGTCTGCCACCAGCGGTTGGTGGGTGCGGTCAATGGCCTGGACGGCGCGCTGGGTGGCCGAGGCCACCGGGTTAGCCAGCCAGACATACAGACTGTTAGGCGCCATGGCGGCGATATCGTGGATCCGGACAAAATGATTCAGGGCGTAGGTGCGTGGGCTGCCGTACTGTCGGCTACCGCCGGCCAAAACAAGCTCGAAAAACTGCACCGGGCTCGTGCCGCGGGCGGTGCGTACGGCCAGGCCGCCCGAGGCCGCGCCATCCGGTACGCGCACCCGGATTTCCTTGTCGGACCACAGCTCGTATTCGCCGTCGCGCTCCGACGGACTGACGAAATCCAGGTTGGCGCCGGCATTGGGAGAAGCCAGGGGGCCTCGCCCCGCCCAGGTGAACAACACGGCCGAGTCATCGCGGTTGACGCCGAAGTTCAGGCCCCGGATGGTCAGCAGGCTGCCGATGGTGCCGCTTTCGGCTGACAGCGTGGAGATGACCGGCCCGACGCTGCCGGCCAACTGCCCAGCCGGCGCCGTTGGCAGTTGACTCTGGCTAACAAAAACGCGGCCGTTGGATGAGCCTTCATCGGTGACCAAGCGAACCAGGCCGGAGGCGGTTAACGGCGGCACGGTGAATTCAACCTGCTCATCGGACCAGCGCAGGTAGGCGGCGGCGGTTACCGGCAAGCCGTCGAATTCAACGTAGCCCAGGCCGCGCTCCGTGCCAAAGCCGCGGCCGTCGATGCGCACCCGGTCGCCAACGCTGCCGATATTGGGAGTCAAGCGCTCGATTACCGGTCGGGATGGCGCTCGGCGACTGGCCAGCAGCCACCAGCCCAGGCTACACAGCGCGCCAGTAACCACCACTAACAACAAAACCCGCCAGACACGCTGGCGGGGACTAAGCGGCTTAGCCGGCGACAAGGCAAATCTCACGGCGAGCTGCTCCCGGCCGGTTCAGCCGTCCTTTCGGCGACCAAGTTCGTCCAGGCAGCCTCCAGGGCGCGGAAGGAATTAACCAGCAACTCGACGCGCAACGGGGCGGCGCCTTCCTGGTTCATGCCCAGGGGGTAAAAAAACACCCGCTCGCCAGCCGCCACCTGGATGGTGTCAAAGGTAGTCCGGTAATGGACGACGCCTTGGGCATCCTTGATCCAGACCTGGGCCTGGGCCACCAGCATAAACTGGTCGCCACTACTGCGATAGGGCGTCACGCTGATGACGACTACGACATCGGCGCCGATCATGCGCACGCTGACGGCCGTGCCCGGGATGGTATACCGGAATTCCTTGGCCATCCAGCCATCGGGCAGGGCGCCGGGAACAACGGCCAATATAATGAGGGCAATCGCCTCGTCGTGCATCGTTTCGGGCAGTTCGCTAGGCAGGGGCAGCTCTTCGCTGCCGGCGGCATCAAGGGCGGCCAGAATGAAGTTCCGTTCGGCGGCCTGACGGGTGGCCGGGTCGGCTACGGCCGGCGCCTGGGCCGCCACCATGCCAGGCAAGAAACAGCACAGCACGAGTGCCGGGCAGAGCAGCTTCACTGGTTACCCCCGGCCGGCTGGAAGTCGGCCTCGCGGACGATGAAGGGCTCGCCGGAATGCTCGAAGCCCGAGCCCTGCGGCAAGGAAATGGTAATGCTGACCCCGCTGTCTTGCTGGGACAGATATTCCATAATCGATTCCATGCCGATGGAGTTGCTGGCCACTTGTCGCGCCTCGGTGGCCTGACGGACGGCCAGGCGAAGCTGGCTGTTGCGTTGCCCGCTGACCAGCAGGGCCACGCCCAGGAAACCGATCACCAAAGCGGCGGCGGCGGCGAAGGGCAAGGGTACCAGCAAGCGCCGTCGCAACAGGTGGCTGCGATGCTGCTTCATGACAATATTTTTCTGCAGCCGCTCAAAGACCCGCTGCCGGGCCAGCACTGGCTCCTCGCAGGCGACGTCGGGTCGATCCAGGCCAGCCGACAGCTGCCGGTAGCTAGCTACTCGACCGGCACACCCGGGACAACCTTGGACGTGCTGCGCCAAGGCTTCTTTCCACGGCGAGGGAACCTCGCCATCCAGCCAGGCGGACAACAACTCAGGATTTGGACAGACCATTCTCATCCTCCCGCATCAAGGTAGCCAGGGCCTCGCGGGCCCGGAAAACCCGAACCTTGACATTGCCCTCGGTAATGCCGAGTATTCGGCCGATTTCCTTATAATTAAGCAAACCGTATTCCTTCAACACTAACACCGTCTTGAGCTTCTCCGGCAGCCGATCCAGGCAACGCCGGATGGCGCTAAAACTCTCGCCGCGCAGGGTCTCGTCCTCCGGGGAGGCGGAAAACACTTCCACCTCCTTGAAATAACGCTGGTAGACCTTCTGCTCGCGGCCCTTGCGCTTGGCATAGTTGAGCGCATTGTTCTTGACCACCCGGATCAGCCAGTACTTGGCATCGTCACGGGTGGGAAAAATCTGCCAGCGCTCGACCGATTTGATATAAGAGTCATGCACAATATCTTCCGCCGCCTCGTCCGAATTGGCTATGCGCCGCGCGACGCGGAACAGCAAGGCGAAGGTATCGTCATAGAAAGCCTTGAACTCCGCCCCGGAAGGACCGCCGCCGCCTAACGCGGCCGACGTTTCCCGCGCGGGAGCCACGGCTGGTTTATCAGTAAACAAAGCAAACTCCCAAGTGTTACGGTCTGGCGGTCTGTTTCCAGGTGGTGCCGGTCGGTGAATCCTCTAGGAGGACACCTAAGGTATTGATCTCGTCGCGTAAAGCATCGGCCCGCGCCCAGTCCTTGGACTGTTTGGCCACGGTTCTGGCCTGCACCAGGGTATTTATTTTAGCGGCGAAGGCCGGATCGACCGTCACGATTTCGGTTTTCAGGTCGGCCAAACCGAGGCCAAAGACCCGGTCCATCTCACAGGCCGCGCCCAGCATGTCGGCCGCCGGCAAGTTCTGCTCCTTGAGCACGCCCCACAACTCGGCCAGGGCCTGCGGTGTCGAGAAATCGTTTTCCAGGGCTTCGCGGAAGGCGGCCAGGCGCTGGAGGGCAGCCGGCTGCAGGGCCTCCGGAGCGGTCGCCTGCCCCACCTTGTCGCGCAGGGCCAGAACGCGCTCGTTGAGGGAGCGGCGCGCCGACCGGGCCGAGTCCAGCGCCTCGTAGCTGAAGGTCAGCTGCGAGCGGTAATGGGCGCCCAGGAGCAGGTAGCGGTAGTCGAGGGCCTCGTAGCCGGCGTCCAATAAACTCTTAAGCGTCAGGAAGCCGCCGGCGCTCTTGCTCATCTTGCCGGCGTTCATGACCAGAAATTCGTTGTGCAGCCAATAGTTGACCCACTTACGGCCGGTGGCGGCCTCGCTCTGGGCAATCTCGTTAGTGTGGTGGATGGCGACATGGTCGATACCGCCGGCGTGGAGGTCGAAGCTTTCGCCCAGGTACTTCATGCTCATGGCCGAGCACTCGACGTGCCAGCCGGGGTAGCCCCGGCCCCACGGGCTGTCCCACTGCAGGGCCTGATCCTCGAACTTGCTCTTGGTGAACCAGAGCACGAAATCGTAGGGGTTTTTCTTGCTGGCGTCAACCTCGATGCGGCTGCTAGCTTGCTGGTCATCCAGGCGCAAGCGCGCGAAATCGCCGTAGGTCGGGAACTTGGAGACGTCAAAATAAAGGTTGCCGCCGGCGAAATAGGTGTAGCCATTGGCCTCGATGCGCTGAATGAGGGCGATCATCTCGGCGATATGCTCGGTGGCCTTGCAGACGACGGTTGGCCGCTCGACATTGAGGGCGGCGGTATCCTTGAAGAAGGCGGCCGTGTAGTACTCGGCGATTTCCATGACGCTCTTGTTGCGCTCGATGGCCGTCTTGACCATCTTGTCCTCGCCGCTATCGTCATCGCCGGTCAGGTGGCCGGCGTCGGTGATATTCATGACATGGGTCACCTGGTAACCAAAATAGCGCAAGGCCCGGGTCACCACGTCGTGGAAGACGTAGGGGCGCATGTTGCCGATATGGGCGAAATTGTACACGGTGGGACCGCAACCGTAGAAGCCTACCTGATTGGCTTTGAGCGGCTTGAACTCCTGCAATGAACGTCCCAGCGTGTTGAACAGACGTAGGCTCACGCGATCCTCCTTCTTTATGGTAGTTTAGAAGCGACTATCGACCCGGCGGGCGCGGGCGGCAGGCGCGAAGATTCGGCTTCGAGCGTCCAGAATACGCAATCGCCGCCAAAAAAGCAAGCATGCGCATTGACTCATAATTAATCTAGCCGAAAAAAAGTGGTTGACTCATAAGTAAAATCTAGCCCTGTGAGTAGACTCTACCATGGGGTGATT
>MIAR01000021.1 GCA_001829185.1 Spirochaetes bacterium GWB1_60_80 | reverse complement strand
CGATCAAATTTGTCGGAAAGTCATCACCAAGCATAAAATCCCCCAATATGATTAGTATACTTCATTATTGTGGATATGCATTATATAAGATGAAATGTTGTTCGCGAAGTTCAATTCTTTCATGGTCTACTCCTTGCACTGCTACCTTCGCAACATAACCTGCTGTCGGGTTAAATTGCAAGCGCCCTGAAGGTCAGACTCCCCCGCTCTAGCGCGCCCGGCACGGGCGGCGTTTCCCAAAGGTGGCCGGGCCTAGTTCGCCAGCCCTTTATGGCCGGGCGGGCTGTATTCTCCTTCTCCCCTTAAAACCTTATTATGTCGGCAGTTGCGAATTTGCCCAGACTATCAGTAGCCTCAAGTCAACGCCTGTGCAACTGAGCCACGACGGGCACGCGCCGCCAGCAGCCGCTGCACAACAGTGGCGGCGTTCAGGGCCAGGCTGAGCGCTGACAGGGCCAGCGCCAACCACAGCGGCCGGGGCAGGGCGATGCTCATGGTGCCGACGAAGGCCGGGAAGGCGAAGGAGTAGATCATCCAGCCACCCAGGGTGTAGGCGCGGGCCTCGATCCACAACCCGGGCTTGAGCAGGCCGGGAATGGTGCAGGCCGCCAGGACCATGACATGGAACATGGCGTTTTCCGGGAAGTTGCCGTAGACGAAATTCCAGTTCCAGACCAGGTAGGCCACGATCCACAGCCGGCTCATGCCCGGCCAGATTATATCTTTATAAGGAGCATTTTCGTCTCGGATTATTGACTTCCAGTTGGCCAGGCCGACGATGCACAGCACGCCAGCCACGGCGTTCAGGCTGGTGGCCAAGGTGCCGCTGGTGAGGTCCTGGGCCACCGCCTCCAGGATATTGACGATCAGGATCAGGGCCACCACCAGACGCGGCCAGCTGGCCTGGCGCAGGCCGGTAAAGCGGTACAGGGTAACCCAGATGACGCCGAACACCACCGAGTAGAGTTTGACCCAGCGGAACCATGAATCGATGTCGTTGGACAGAAAAAGCGGAATCAACGCAAAAGGCAGCACAAAGAACATAAGGCCGGTGAATAGGCGCGACCGCCGCCCCAGCTCGAAAATACCATACAAGCCAACCAACACCAGCACCCAATGCAAAAATGCCACAATAACCTCCAGATTCAACTCATTTGGCGGACACAAACCAGCGTTCGCTCCACGGGGCAGTATAGCCCGGATAGCGGCAGGCGTCAAACTGCGGCAACATCCTTTTTTAACATTCGAGCCGGCGCGGTCTTGTTGAAAAGACCGTTTTTACGCTATATTCCGGTAACGGGCACGTCCCCCAAGGGAGGCTTCATGAAGGCATTCGCAATCCTGGTTTTTATTAGGGCAGCCGGGTGGGCTGCTCCACTTGCCGTGGCTGTTAGCGCCGGCCTATTCCTGGGCCACCTGAGTTAATCGATATGGCAAAGACCATGAAACCCGCCATACAACCAGGGCTTTTTGAGGATTTTCCGGAAGAAACGGAAGGCCGACTCGGTTCAATGGTACGGATAGAACCATCGTCCGACCAAGACCTCTCGCCCCTGCAAAAAAAATTCAATAACCTTGCAAGAAAGATTGAAAGCCTCCGGGCTAAAATAGTTGAAAAGGAAAAGGTATATTCAGAAATACTCCAATACTGGGGTAAAAAGCTGGCCAGTACCCACACCATCATCGCCGACAAACAAACAGCCCTGGCCTTTGCCATCGAAAAAAAAACTCGAGGCTTCAAACTAGGTTCCAGACAGCGGGCAACGGTCGGTGAAACCATCCTCGCTCTGCTGCGTGATGCTTTCGACAAGTCTCCACCGGAAAAAGAGGCTCAGGATCTTTTCACCAGATGGAATAATACGAGCTTTGACGAGGAACTCAAGCGGCAGGAAGCCGAAATAACGGAAGCGTTTACGGACACCTTTCGAGAAATGTTCGGTGTAGACATCGACGAGGAGGCCTTTGCGGAAGGCCCCGATGCTCTGCACGACGCTATCTGGCTGACGATTGGCGAGATCCAGTCGAACGAGGGCCAAGGTCAACGAAAAAGGTCGAAAAAGCAGCTCGAAAAAGAGGAACGTGAAAGGCTCGCCGCCGAATTCGAAAAGAAGAGCGTCAAATCACTCTATATTTCTCTGGTAAAGGTGCTTCATCCCGATGCCGAGATGGACGCAACGGCCAAAATCAAGAAAGAACAAACGATGAAGGAACTTACGGTGGCCTACGAGGCGGGTGACCTGCATACGCTGCTCCGGATCGAACGGGAATGGATAGAGCGTGAAGTTTCCGCCACGCGCTTGCTGCCCGATGAAAAACTGAAAGCTTATATATCGGCGCTGCGGGAGCAGGCCCACGACCTGGAGGAAGAATACTACGCCATCGACTATTCGCCTCAATATATGCAGATTGAGGAATACCTGTCACTCAATGCACCGTGGGTAAAACAGCGGATCGACAAAGACGCCCAGCTGGAAAGACGCCGCGCGGCCTTGATGGACGAGCTTCTAGATGCTTTCTCCATTGTTAATGAAAAGCAAGCCTTCCTGGCCATAATCAGGGACCTTCAGGGAGAATAAGTCCCGGTATAGGTTTCCCGTCTGTCTAATCTCGGCGTCTGACTTGCCAGAGCCCAGCTAAACAGCTATGATAGCCTCGCGTTAGGCTCGCGGTTCACTGCGGGCGGCCTTTTCAGGTCGTCGGCAGCGGCGAATCGCTCAATAAGCAATGGAGGAATACATGCGCAAGAAGAATGTGAAAGTTATTATCTGGGGCTTTGGCGCCATGGGCTCGGGCATGGCCGAGGTGCTGCTGCGCAAGCAGGGTGTGGACATCGTCGGCGTCTGCGACATGCATCCCGACCGCGTCGGCAAGAGCATCTTTCAGGTGCTGG
Source organism: Spirochaetes bacterium GWB1_60_80 (assembly GCA_001829185.1). GTDB lineage: Bacteria > Spirochaetota > Spirochaetia > Treponematales > UBA12059 > UBA12059. The sequence continues at coordinate 67,843 of MIAR01000021.1, read as the reverse complement.
GCGTTAAGCGCGGCGAGCGCAAGGATATTATCATCCAGGCCGACATCGCCAAGATCGTCAAGCCGAAGTGCGCCGACATCGCCCTTCTGGCCACCGACAGCTTTACCAAGAAGGCTTTCGACAAGATCAAGTTAATCGTCGAGAACGAGATCAACGTCATTTCCACCGCCGAGGAAATGGCCTACCCCAAGGCCAATGAGCCCGCCCTGGCCACCAAGCTCGACAAGCTGGCCAAGAAGTACGGCGTCTCCATTCTGGGCACTGGCATCAACCCCGGCCTGATCATGGACCTCCTGGTTGTGCTCATGACCGGCGCCTGCACCGACGTCAACTATATCAAGGCCGAGCGCGTCAACAGCCTCTCGCCCTTCGGGCCAGCCGTCATGGAAGAGCAGGGCGTTGGCATCAGCCTGGCCGAGTTCAAGAAGCAATCGGCTGAAGGTCACCTGGCCGGACACGTCGGCTTCAACGAATCGGTCAACATGATTTGCGACGCCATTGGCTGGACTCTCGATAAGCCCATCAAGCAGACCATGGAGCCCATCGTTTCCAAGGTAGCGCGCAAGACCAAGTACGCCGAGGTCAAGCCCGGCGACGTCGCCGGCTGCACCATGAAGGCCTATGGTCACGTCGGCGGCAAGCTGGCCGTCGAGATGCTCCACCCGCAGCAGATTGAGCCGCAGCTAGAAGGCACCGACACCGGCGACTACGTCGTCATCAAGGGCGTGCCGAACATCAACCTGGCCAACAAGCCGGAAGTTCCCGGCGGCATCGGCACCATCGCCATGTGCATCAACATGATTCCCCAGGTGATCAACGCCGTTCCCGGCCTGCACACCATGATCGACCTGCCCGTGCCGCGCGCCATCATGGGCGACATGCGCGCCCAGATCAAGTAAATAATTTACCATAACACTACGAAAAAGCCGCCCTCACCAGGCGGCTTTTTCATTTTCAGGCAGATTATGCCGACGACGGGAAGCGGCGTCCTCAGACCTTCAGCATCACCTGGCCACGCAGCGTATCCTCGCCAAAGGTCAGCAAGTCAGTCATGCCGGCGCGGGCGCCGACTTCGTCGCGATTGATGATGGCTGTCACCATCTGCCGATGGACGTCGAAGATATGCTTTAGCGAACTGGTATCGTGGTAAAATTCGACCAGGATGGCCATGTATATCTTGCGGAAACTGTTGATCAAAAGCGGGTAGATCTCGTTGCCACTAGCTATGGCGATCTCGATATGAAAATCGTAATCGAGCTGGCTGAGCGCGGCCGGCGTCCAGTCCGTGCCCGTCTGCTCGCGCTCCAGGATCTGCTCCAGCTCGGCGATATGTTGATCGGTGCGGTGACGCGCCGCCAAGCCAGCTGTCTCCACCTCGAACAGCACGCGAATAGCCAGGATGCCGTCAAACAAGGTTGGCGCCAGCTTGCCGCCGGAATAATTGAAAATCGAGAGCAGCAGCTCGATGGAGCCCTGGCGTCGGTAATCGTTGATGCGCACCCCTTTGCGGCTTTCGATAGTCACCAGGCCGCGACTCTCCAGGGTGCGCATGCCTTCGTGCACCACCGGCCGGGAGACGCCGAACATGACGCCCAGATCGCGCTCCGAGGGGACGCGCTCCCCCACCTTAAACTGCCCGGACAAGATGAGCGTCTCAAACCGGGATATGAATTCATCCTTGAGTGAATGGGCGACGATAGGCGAAAAAGGCGGTACGGTTTTTTTCATGTTACCTCCGTGATGATCGTGGACAGCCGCAATTGTAGCCACCGGCAGGCCCGACGTCAAGATCGGTTTTAGGCTTTCCTTCAGCCTTCATGGCGCCCAGGTTTTCAGGCTCATTATGTCGGCGGAAGCGGGGACAGCCCCGTATTCCAGGGTAAGCTGCCAAGGTTGGCGGCCGGCGTCCCGGGCGCCGCGAAATGACGGCAAGAGCCGACGGAGGAAATAATGTTAAGCAATCTTAATTCAATTATCCTGGAGGGGAATCTGGTCAGGGACCCGCTGCTGAAGACAACACCGAACGGACACGAGGTCTGCTCGTTCGCGGTGGCTTCCAACCGTTACTACAAGCAGACCGAGGAAACCGAGAAGGAAGTCTCCTACTTTGACGTCGAAACCTGGGCCAAGCTGGCCCAGACCTGCGGCACCATGCTGCGCAAGGGACGCGGTGTGCGAGTCGTCGGTCGACTAAAACAGGACCGGTGGCTGGATTCAGCCGGCAAGACGCAAACCAAGATCAAGATCGTCGCCGAGCACGTCGAGTTCAAGCCGCAGCTCAAGAAAGACGACGCGCCGGATACCACGGAGCCCGAGTCGGCCACGGAGACCGCAGAGGCCGACGAGGCTACCGCCGCCTTGCCGGATGCCGTATTCTAAAAAAAGGCAGGCTTGGCGTTCCCACCGGGACCGCGCCAAACCTGCCCGCCGGCACGAGTCGCGTGCCGGCGTAAGCTATTACCGATGCAGCTTGGCGGCCACGAAGCTCATACCGTGCTCGGTAAGGGCGTAGGCCGTATTGTTCGTCGCGTCAACCTTGTCCAGGAAGTTGCGCTGCATGGCATCCCAGTCGCCGCTGGCGATAACTTCGGCTTTCTCGCGGAAGTAGTCGAGGATGTCGGAAGGATGCGGCCGCGCGCCGTCCACTTCGGGGTCGCCGCCTTCGTGTTTGGCGGAAATGTTGGCCACGTGGTCGGCCAGCAGCAGCAACTCGGCGCGCCGGTTGTAGGGCTGCTTGACGATGCTCTTGAAGCACTCGGTAATGTGGTGCTCAAAGCGGATGACGTGCTCGAAACCCAACTGCTTACGCACCACGGCCGTTAGCTCGAGCGTCTCGTTGTTGACGGAGTTGCTCCAGTTGAAGCCGATCAAGGGCGAGCTGCCGTCGTCGCGGGCAAAAAGCTTAGCGGCCATCATGGTCCACATGGCGTGGTAAGGATTGTCGCTGCCGTAGAACACCGAAATCTTGAACTCGATGTCCACGCCCAGGCGGTGGAGCAGGATGGCCAGAAAAATGGTGCCGGCGTTGATGTTCAGGACCTGGCGCACGCCGTACTTGGTGTAATAATAGAGGAACTCGTCGATCCACATCAAGGCATGGTCATTGGGCTGGCCGATGCCGCCAAAGTAGCCGGTAATGGTCGCCGGTCCGTTGAGGTGAGGGTTGGAGCCATCGGTACCCTTGGTGTCGAGGGTCTCGACATAAGTAGCGCCCATGATCTCCATAGCGGCGGCGATGGCGGCCAGGTCGCCGTCGGCTTCCTGCTCCTTCATGTTGCGCACCTTGATCCAGCGGCCCGGCATCAGGGTCTGGTTGGCGATGGCTTCTTTGGCGGCGGCCATCAGCCAGGGAAAATACTGCGTGGCGCTGACTTCGAGCGTGACGGCGAAATCATCCTTGAACTTGGTGGTAGCCGCCTTGGCCCGAAGCACTTTTTTACGGTAATCGGCGACGGAAATGAAGGCGCCGGCGTCGCGCTGCTGCTCCAGCCATTTCAGGTCGGCCAGATATTCGGGTTTGGCGGCCTTGACGCGGGCCAATAAGGCCGGCAGGGCGCGCGCGGCGTTGGCCTGGGCGTTGATTTCCTCCGGCGTGCCGTACTTGGCGACGACCTTGAGCAGGTCATTGATGACGCGAGAATTCGGATCCAGCAAAAAGGCATTCAATTCGTTCAGGTGGGCGGCGGGGATGGCCAGCCGTTGGCGTAGGTCGCTCATGGTGTGTCCTCTCTTGGTTAGGGTGATGACGCGGTCGGATTTTCATACCGCCGCGCCTGGCGTGCCTAGTCGCTATCGCCTACAGCGATTTCAGCAGGGCGTCGAATTCTTCATCGGGCATGCCAAACCAGTTTTCCTGGCTGGGGAAGGTTTTCTCGCCGACTTCCTTGACGTAGCCATTCAGGCCTTCCTGGATAACCTTGCCGGCGTCGGCAAACACCCTGGCCATCCGCGGTTTGAATTTGGGGTACAAGGCAAAGGCGTCATGGTAGATCAGCAATTGACCATGCGCGTCCAGCCCGGAACCCAGGCTCATGATGATACAACCTTTCGCGCGTTCGGTGATGAGCTTGCATAGGCGATCCGGAATCAGTTCCAGCAGAATGCAGAAGGCGCCGGCCTCTTCGAGGGCCTTGGCATCGTCGACAATTTTCTTGGCTTGGGCGGCGCCCTTGCCCTGCAGGCGGAATCCACCCAGGGCACTGACACTCTGCGGCGTCAGGCCGAGGTGGCCGATGGCCGGGATGCCGGAGCGGACGATACCGGCGATCCGGTCGGCCATTTCGATGCCGCCTTCCAGCTTGATGGAGTCGCAGCCAGTTTCGGCCATGAAGCGGCCGGCATTGCGGATGGCTGTCTCGACCGACGGCTGATAGCTCATGTAAGGCATGTCGCCAACCAGCCAGGAATTGGGAGATCCCCGCCGGACGGCGGCGGTATGCCGAATCATGTCGTCCATGGTTACCGGCAGGGTGCTGTCGTAGCCCAACATGGTCATGCCAAGGCTGTCACCGACCAGGATCATGTCCATGCCGGCCTGATCCTGCATGACGGCGGTAGGATAATCATAACAGGTCATCCAGCTGAGCGGTTTACCCTCGGCTACTTTCTTGAACAAGCCTGGCATGGTCATTTTCTTGCGTGTCTCGGCCATAACTTCTCCTTAGATTTTGTCTCCCGGTGTATCCGGGGAATGTTCAGCCGGATCCAGGAACGCTGCCCCCAGCCGGTACAAGGATACTGTCGCTGACTAGTGCAACTTGTCAAGTTAAAAAATAGTTGCCGTGTTTCATCTAATGAAATATCCTGCCTTGTTTGCCGGGAGCTGCACCCAACGCAACCACCCCACCAACCGTGCCGGTGAGCACTGGACACGGCAGGTGACAGGTTTATTCGTAAGTCTCCGATCCAGGACGGTGCCAGTCAGCATTCTTGAAGCCGCCGCGCCCCGGACCAAATATGGAAGATTCTTCATAATCCGGACCGCTGCCGCCCAGTTCGTTTTGCAGGCGCGTGATGGCCCAACGCAGGGCGGCCAGCACCTCGTCACGGGCCTGGTGCATGCGCCCGGAAGGGCCGGAAACGCTGACAGCGCCGGTAAAGCCGTAGCGCGGCAGATCCAGCGGCATGGCGTAACAGACCAGGCCCGGTTCCAGCTCCTCGTCGTCGACCGCCCAGCCACGGCGGATGGTCTCGTCTATTTCCACCGCCAGACGGTGCGGGTCGGTGATGGTCCGGGGGGCTACCGGCACCAGCTGGGCGTCGGCCAGATATTGCGAGCGCATTGACGCCGTCATGCGCGACAAGATGCTTTTACCGGCGGCGGTACAGTAGAGCGGCAGCCGGTCGCCGGAGTTGAAGCGCAGGCGCAAGGCTCGCTTGCCTTCGGCCTTAGCCACGTACATGACGTCGGAACCCACCTGGGCAGAGAGACTGGCCGTTTCATCCACGCCCAGGGCCAGTTCTTTGAGGATCGGCTCAGCGCGCGAGGCGATATTCTGGGATACCGGCACGCGACTGGCCAGCTCGACCAGGGCCAGCCCCAAGGCCCAGTCACCATCCTGGCGCTCCACGACGCCGCGTTTCTCCATGGCGGTCAAATAGCGCAGGGCGGTTGCCTTGTCCCAACCGGTTTCCCGGGCCAGCCTAGCCAGGGATAAATGGCCCGATTTTGCCAAAAAGAATAATAATTCAAAAGCCTTCAATGCCGATTCGCTCATATACTCTCGTTTCTTGTTGTGAAACAATCCATGCAAAATTTGAAACGTTTTATCAAATTAACCGTCAATCCAGCTTTTGTCAAGCAATTTTGCTGCCTAACTAGCCAAGCGCTTCAGCTTTATAGGTAAAAAGTTCGTTTTTTAAAACGAAAAGCGGCCTGACAGTCTGAAAAAGGCCTTGTAAACTAAGTACCCAAGACGGTTTTTACTAATGCCAGCGGCCTACCCGCTGAGTCTTAAGCGGACCGCCGGCCTAGTGTAGTCAACCTGGTCCTCGTTCCCGTGCGCACCGGCACGTCAAATTTACCACTATGCCAGTTCTGATAAAGCCAAAAAACGCAAAACTTTGATTTTGCCACCTTGCAAAAACCAGGCAGCAACAGCGAATAACATATAATTGTAAAGAAACAAGTACAACAAGTTATATTAGCAGTTAACTAATACTGTAAAAATCCTATAAATACGCCGTATTTCGGCGAATTTTGCAGAATCGAGCTTTTCAAATGATAAAAAATTGTTTATAATCGTTCCATGACTAACGAAACAACAATTTTTGGGGAAGACTGGTCCTTTTCCAGGGCAAAGTCGCTTCTCCTCCAGGCCGCTGCCGAGGTCATGTGCAAACAAGGTCCGCGCGCAGCAACTCTCAAAAATATCGCCGGTCACGCCGGCGTAACCGAACCGGCCATCTTCCGCCATTTTGACGGCGTGGATGGCGTGTTCCAGTCGCTTTTTTCGGTATATGAGCTGTACTTTGGGCTGTTTCAGTCCTACTACAAAGTAGCCGAATACACCGGCCTCGACAAGCTGGAGAGCGCTTTGCTGCAAATGATGCAGGCACTCAAAACCGACCGCAAATTCGGTTACCTCCTGTCGCAGCCTGACGCTATTTTCCGCCAATACCCCAAGCTCAAGAAACGCCTGGAAGAAATTCGCGCCAAAGAAAAGGCCTCGGTAATCGAATGCCTCAAGGAAGCCAAAGCCAAGGGCCAACTGCTGGCCACGGTGGACGTTGAGACTACCGGACTCATGGTTTACGGCGGTATCTACGCCCTACTGGTGTCGTGGAACGACAATATCGACGGTTTCGACCCGCTCAAGGAAGGCCGCAAGCTAATCAATGGCGCCAGGCAAGCATTCGGCAAGGCCGGCCTGGTATCCAAGGTCGTGCTCAAGCCGATCGAAAAAACAGCGCCTGCTACCAAGCCTGCCGCGAAACCCGCCGGCAAGACCAAGGCAAGCGCTAAGGCCAAGAGCAGCCAGGCTCCCGCAGCGGCCAAGAAAGTGATAAAAGCCACGGCTGCCAAACCGGCCGCTAAAGCCGATGCCAAAAAGCCGGCCGCAACCAAGCCAGCGGCTGTAAAACCCGCTGTCGCCAAGCCAGCAACTGCCAAGCCCGCTACCGCTAAACCGGCAGCAACCAAGCCAGCGTCCGCCAAACCCGTCGCTAAACCGACCACCAAACCGAAGGCTTGAATCAGCCGGGCCGTCAACAACGGCCCGCAACCATAAAACCGAGGGGAACCGCCTGCCAGGCGGTTCCCCTCGGTTTTATGGTTGCGGCCTGCTGCCGTGCCGACTGTGACCAAGCAACCCAGCAGTTACAAGGCCAGCTCAACGCTAACCGGGCAGTGGTCAGAGCCGGTCACGGCATCGTGGATGTCCGCCGACCGCAGCGCCGGCAGAAAGGTCTGATTGATGCAGGCATAATCGATGCGCCAACCGACGTTCTTCTCGCGGGCCCGCATGCGGTAGCTCCACCAACTGTAGCGGTCGGCGGCCTCCGGATACAGGTACCGGAAGGTATCGACGTAACCAGCGGCCAGGAAGCGCCCCATGAAAGCCCGCTCCTCCGGCAGGTAACCGGGATTCTGTTCGTTGGCTTCCGGCCTAGCCAGGTCGATCGGGCAATGCGCTATATTGTAATCACCGCACAGCACGATCCTGCGGCCGGCCTTCACCAGCTCGTCCATACGGGCCAGGGCGGCTTCGCAGAAGCGGATCTTGTAGTCTATTCTGGCGCCGGCATCCTGCGAATTCGGGAAGTAGGCGCTGATGACGGTCAGATCGCGGTATTCCGCCTCCAGGTAACGGCCCTCGTCATCAAACTCTTCAATGCCCAAACGCTGGACTGAAAGAGGCTCCTGGCGGCTGTAGATGGCCACGCCCGAGTAGCCGGGACGCTTGGCGCTGCTGAAGTGGCTGTGATAGATTTGGCCGCTGGAATCCGGCACCTCGAAAAAGTCCTTAGTCAGCTGTTCGGGCCGGGCCTTGGTCTCCTGCAGGCAGACGACATCCGCGCCACTGGCGGTCAGCCACTCGAAAAAGCCTTTGGTGGAGACGGCGCGAATGCCATTGACGTTCCAGGATAGGATTCTCATGATGCGCTCCAGAAGGATGCGGGGTGGGCCGGGCTGCGCCGGCCTATCAATCGGAGACGATTTGCATGTCAACCGAAACCGTCAGCGTATAATGCCGACCGCGTACCGCGTTGAACTTGCGAATGATCACATAGTCGCCAATGGTACATTCCACCGTATACTCGATGGCCTCGAGCGTCAGCTGGCCAGTACCGAGATCGACCAACTCCCCGTTCAGCCGGATGACAGCGCCATCTGGAACCGTGAAGGCGATACTTGGCACATCGGACGCCGGATTGGCGGCCAGAGTCTGCACCCGGCCGGCTTCCATCACCACCGAGTAGACCTCGTCGCGGTAGCCCTCGACGCTGAAGCGGACAGTGTGCACGCCCCTGGTCAGTAAGTGCGGCTCAAACCAATTGGCGTAGGGCCGGTCATCGATGAATACGCTGACGGCGTCATTTCCAAGTTGTACGGCCAGGGGATGCGACAGCCGCAATTGTCCCTCGTCGGTCAAGATGGGACGAACCGTTAACTGGAAGATCTGGCTCTCGATCAGGCTGCCCATGGCCTTTCCAGCCGGGGATAACTTGAAGAGCAGCGGAAATGAGGCAGCTTGGGCGATGGCCGGTATCAGGGTGGCGTAGGGAGAATTGCGCAGGGTATGGCGGGCCATGACGGGCAGTTGCAAGATCAGGCTGGCTCGGGACGGCACCGGCTGGGTAAGTATGGAGGTAGCCAGATAGTCGAGCTGGCCGCTGCGCGGTTGCGGCGTAACGCTCTGGTAGAGCGCCCAAGCCACTACTGTGCCTTGGTTCTGGAGGGCGCGGGGGATGCGCAGCTCGAGCTCGATGGCCTGGAAGAAAACCGGGTCGACTGGCAACATGATGCCAACGGCGTCATTGTAATGAATATTGATGGTCTCGCCTTCGGGACGCTCGGCGCTCAGGGTCAGGACCCCGGCCAGGTTGGTGCGCACCGCATCGGCCGCGAGCGGGAGCGCACAACTCAGCAGAGTGAGAATCACTGCAAGCAACCTGTTCATGGTGACAATCCTGGTATATAGTCTGCCGGGTCTTTGCTCGTTGAACCAAGCCGGATTTCGAAATGCAGATGCGGACCGGTCGACAAGCCGGTAGAGCCCACCGTCCCGATTAGTGTACCCGATCCGACAGTTTGATTCAATACGGTATCGATGCGCGACAGGTGGCCGTAAATTGTCCTCAAGCCGCCGCTATGCTCGATAACGATATAATTTCCCAGCACCTCGCTCCAGGCTTGCTCCACGACTCGTCCGGCCCGCGCCGCTAGGACGGGGCTGCCAGCCGGCGCGGCCAGGTCAATGCCGCTGTGCATGCGGTGGCGGCCGTCGATGGGGCTTTGCCGCATGCCGTAAGCGCTGGACAGGCTGGCGCCGCTTACCGGCAGACGAAAGCCGGGGTTAAGGAAAAAACCGCGCTCGGTGGCCGAAAAGCGGATTCCGGCCAAGAAGCGGAACTCGCGGCGCTCCGGCAGGAACACGGCGACCGTCATGGCCTCCGGGTTGGTGGCCGTAGCCGTTGTCGGCGGGGCCGCCAGTACCCCTGGCGCCGCCTCCGACCTGGCCAGCAGCAGGTAATCGAGGTCATTGCGGATATTGTCCGGCAGGAACAGACCGTGCAACGATGGCACCAGCAGCGTCTGGCCGACCAGCAAGGCGGCCGGGCTGACCAGTCCGTTGAGGCTGGCGATGGTATCGTAAGGTAGATTAAAGCGCGCCGCCAGGGCGAGCAGGTCGTCGCCGGGTCGGACGCGGTAGGCGGCGTAGAACAGGTCGGGCCAGCTGCCGCCGCGCATCTCGGCGCGATAGCCGAGGGCGATGGAGTCCTGCAGTTGCTTAAAGACGGCATCGCTAGAATCGAGCCGCCCTACCCAAGGATAGGGCAGCTCCCCGTTGCCGGCCGCCAGGCAAACAGCGGCTTGGCACAGCGTCAGGCAGGCCAGCAACCAGGCTCGGCGCACGCGCGTCCCGACCGGTCTCAGGCTTGGCGGCGGCGGCGCGAACGCCAGCGCAGCGCCAGGACTACCAGCAAGGCAAGGCCGATCAGGCCGAGCGTCAGGCTGGTATAGAGCCGCACATGATGGGTGGCCAGATACCATAATGGCCAGACCAGCAGGATGGCCCCACCGATGATGGCGGCCAGCCCGGCCATGAGAAACAGAAAATCCAGGGTCGTTCGCCAGAGCCGGCTGCCTGGTTTTTTCTTACATACAGCTACGTCGTCGCCCATGACTGACACCTTCCATCCTCGCCCCGGGGCCGGGAGACTCGCTCGGCTCGCCCCGCTGTCGGGCTGGGCGGCATGAAGAATCACCGTTCGCGGGACGGCCCATTCTCCAGGATATACAAAAGTTTCATATAGGACATCACCAACGCCGCCTCGGCCTTGCCCAGGCGGCGCGTCAGTCTGTCCAAAAGGCCGCTGATGGGATTGCCCAGCTTGATGGCATCGTAGATAGCCCGTACCAGGGCGACATTCCGCCAGCGGGCCGCGAAATGCCGGCACAAGGCCTCGGCCTCCGGCAGGTCGGCCTCGCCCAGCGCATCGGTCCGCAGGGCGCCGATGTCGCGGTAGAAACTGCCGCCACCCAGCATGATATATTCTTCACGCCAGGTCTCGACCATAGAAACCACGCGGCTTTCCACGAAGAAGATGGTATCGATCAGTTGGCGCAGGCGGACGCTGGTAGCGTGGAAGGCTGACGCGGCCAGGATACGGCGCTCGATTAACAGAAAAAAAGCCACGGCGGCCAGGCTGGACAGCAGGAATTCGTCGACAAAGGGCAAGGGGTCGCGCACCACGATGGAGAAAAACAGGTAGACCGCCATGAAAATTCCAGCGCTGGCGAAAAGCCGCAGGTAGTAGCCCTTGCCCAGCTGGTGCCGGCGCAAAGACCTGCCAGCCTGGTCGTTCAGCTGGGAACGTAGGGTTTCGGCCACCAAGCCCTCGGCCGCGATGCCGAAGCGCCCCTCGACGGCGACCTCATCCAGCCGGTCGAAGGCAAGCGCCCCGGGAACGAAGGGATGAAGCAGCACTTGGTCGCCGCCTTTTATGATGAACAGAAATTCATTGCTCATAACAACAAGGTACGCAAGCCGGCGGATTCTGTCAAGGCGCGACAAGCCGGCCTCAGGGCTTATCGATCACGTCGCGGGCCAGGGACAAGAGGTCCTTGTCCACCGGGACGGCCGGATCCACGGCCGATCGATCCAGGATGAATAACCCATCCTCGGTCTCGACGATGCCGCCAGGCGCGACCGGAACCGACCCAGCCGCCGTGGTAGCCGACGACATCGAGGTGCCGGTGGCGTCAAACGCGTCGACCTGCTCCAACGAACCAAGCTCCTCGTCTCCGACAGCTTCGAGTTCGGCCAACGATTGCTGGTAAAAGCGGGTAAAATTGGCTGGCAACTGGTGGCGGGTAAACTGGGGCACGAATTCTGGCAAGGCCAACACGTCTTCGGCGGCCGCATCTTCGTTGCCGTCACTCAAAACCTGCAATTCCTCGAGACGCTCGCGATCGGCATCGGACAGCATCTGGATTTCCAGCTCGTCCTCAGCCCCGGCACCCTCGGCGAGTGTTGCTTCCTCGGCCATACTGAAGACGGCTTGTTCACCGGCCAGCGGAAAGTCGGCCGTGTCCAACTCAAGGAAGCCTTCTTCGTCGCGGTAGTTCTCCAGGACACCCAAATCGAGAGTGGACAATTCCAGCTCGAACTCAACGGCGTCCAGCATCTCGTCCAGTTCGCGCTGCGCCTTGCCCTGCTCCAGTGATTTCTGGCGGATGCGTTTGCGAAAGGCTTCATCACGCCACAAGCCTTCAGCGGTATCGATCTCGGTATCGCCAGCCGCATCGTCCAACGGATTGGACAACTCGAAGCGGGCGCTGCCAGTGTACCCGAAGGAATCCAGGTCGACCGGCTCCGCGCCGTCTGCGTCGGGGTTGACGGCGGCTAGCGCGGGTTCCATACCGGGGAAATGCTCGACGACGTTGCCGATGGCATCGCTGACTGCCACACTATGGGCTTTCGTTGGTGTGGCGCCCTCGGCGCTGGAGGCCTCTTCGGCCGGCAAGCCAGCTCTTGACTCCACTTCATCAAGCTCTTCGAGCGCTTCCAGTTCTTCCACGTCAGAAGCCAAGCCGGAAGGTGCGCCGTCGTACAAGTAGGATTCGATGTCGCCGATGGCATCGTCCTCGACCAGCTCGAGGCCCAAGCTCTCTGGAATGACCGGAACATCGTCGTCGACGCTGCCAGCCAAGGAAAGGGCGGCTGCGCCTAAGTCGAAGCCATCGGCCGATACCTCGGCAGCCTGGTCGGTATCGCCCTCCACTATCTCGATGGCCGTTTCTTCCAGCGCTTCGAGCGCTTCAAGCTCCTCGGCCTCTTCGAAGGCCTCAAGCTCTTCAGCCTCGGCTACCGCTTCGACTGCTTCCAGCGTTTCGACCTCGGCGAGTTCCTCGACTTCTTCCAGCGTTTCGGCTTCGGCGAGCTCTTCGGCTTCTTCCAGGGCTCCGGCTTCGGCGAGTTCCTCGGCTGCTTCGATCTCTTCGAGTTCCTCGACTTCCTCGAGTTCTTCGACATCCGAAAGTTCCTCGACCTCTTCCAGCGTTTCCAGTTCGGCGTCCACCGGCGGAGTAGTGTCTACAACGTCGGATATCTCGCCGGACTCGTCGAGCTCGGTCAGTTCCTCGACGGCATCGAGTTCGTCCAATTCGACCGGCGGCACGGGCTCCGCGATTTGGCTGACTACCGGGCTGACCGTCGGGTGGCTAGGTTTGGGGGCAAGCGGCGAGCCGGCCGCCTTGGCAGTGCTTGGCGCGGCAGCCTGGCTGGCATTAACCATGAACGAGCCCTTGCTGAGCAGCTCGCGCAGCATGGTCTCGAGCCGGTTCATATCGATGGCGGTATTGGCCGGTAAGGCCAGGCTAGCGGCCGGGCGGCCACTGAGTATCTCGATTATCTCGTCCCAGTTCCGGTTTATCAGCGCGTCGACTTCGGCGCTACGCCGCTTGGCCAAGCGGCGGGAAGAGCGACGGATACGGTCACGCACCTCGGCCCGCTTGGCCTCCAGCTCGCGCCGCCAGCGAGCCGGTTCCATCTCCAGGCCGACAGCGAAGTAATCCTGCAATAGCTGGATCTGCAGCCTCTTGATGCGGGCGGACAGCACCGCAAACTGGTCTTGCCGCAAGTTGAGCAGCAGGAAAATCAGTAAATATACTGTAATGAAGAAACTGGCCAGTAACAGCCACTGCAGGTAGGTCGGGAAGGCGAACAGGCTCTCCGGCACCACCCGGCCGAGGGGGCCAGTCAGACTATTACGGGCAAACAGCAACCAGGCGACGCTATCTTCGAGGGCCCCTAGCGGCAACGGCTCGGCGTTACTGCCGGTCTGCCAGGTGCCGGCGATGCGCTCCAGGAAGACCTGATCCACCCAGGCCGGCACGCCAAACACCAAGCCACTGCCGGCCTGGCGCACATCGTCGCCCAAGGCCAGATAGTTTTGGCCGACCAGGTATTCAAGCAGCCCGTTATACGACACATAGGCGATGGCCACGCCACGGTAGACTTCAAAGCTGTCGAAGAAGGGAAACAGATACATGAACACCCGCCGGCCGGGTGCCAGCGCCACCAGCGGCCGGTCATTGGCCGACAGGGTTAACGTCGCGAAGGCCTCGTCGCCAGGCTCGCCATAATTGCGGTAGACCAGGCGCAGGTCCTCGGAGCGGGCGATATCCTGCGGGAAGGTGCTGAAATGGATGCGGCTGCCGTCTTGATCCAGGATGCGGCTGCCCAGAAAGCCCGGCACCTCGGCCTGCAAGCGCCCAAAGCGGTCGCTGCGCTGAAAAATGTCTTCGGCGGTCTGATTGGGCAGATAGGCTCGCCGCAGGAAATCCTGGTTGAACAGATCCTGCCAGACGGTCAGGTTGCCTTCGTGCCAGTCGTCGACCGCCGCGGCCAAGCCATCCAGGCCGCTATCGACCTGCCGCCGGACCCGTTGGTCGAAAAAGCGAGTCTCGATATAGTCGAACAGACCCGACCAGCCCAGAGCGCCGAAAGCCACCGCCAGAAGGGCAGCGAGGAGGAAACTGATTATGGCTTTAACCGAGCTGGACATATACCCCTTTACCACGAGACATCAACCTGTCTATCGGCAGCTTCAAGTATAACACTTAGCAAGCTGTTGAAAAAGCCGTCGTCGGTTTTTAAAGCGTTTCCGGCCCTTTGTTCAGTAATGACTGCCTCGTGACAGCGGTTGACACGGGATACCGCTATCCCTCATGGTAATTCTAGTTTGGGACTGTTGGAAAAGCCGCGTTCGGCTTTTTCAACAGTTTGTTAAACGGAGGAAGCGCCATGCCCCATGCCAGGAATATCCCGGGACGACTCATCCTGCTCTGCTACTTGTTGGCGCTGAGCCTGCAGCCGGTTCTGGCTGACCTGATGGACGGTGCGTCCAGCCTGCTGACCATCGAAACCCGCTACTTCAGCCTGCTATTCCAGGCGGAAAGCCGGCCGGCTGCAGAATATCTGGCCAGCTTCGCCGACGCCAGCTACGAGGAAATTACCAGCCTTTTGGCCTGCGAACCGGTATTCCAACGTTTTCCGGTGGTCATCACGCCGGAGGTCGACCAGGTGAACGGTTACTATACCAACTATCCGTACCCGCGTATCGTCCTGTACCAAGCCGCTACCGACGCCAACGGCAGCCTAGCTGGTTTTGACAACGACCTGTTCAAGCTGTTTTACCACGAATTGACCCATGCCGTGTCGCTCAGCCAACGCGGCCCGCTGCAACGGCTGCTGGCCGGCCTGTTCGGCGACCCGTTCAGCCTGAACAGCCTGCGCACGCCGCTCAACCTGGTGGAAGGCATTACCGTGGCCTTCGAGAGCCGCAACGGCTTTGGCCGGGCCAGCGACCCATTCGCCGGCGCCCTGTTGCGCCAGGACATCTTGGAAGGCGAGTGGAAAAGCTTTTACCAGACCACCGGCGTCTATTCAGCCTGGCCGGGTCGCACACTCTTCTATATATATGGCGGTTATTTCTCGAAAATGCTGATTGACCGCTATGGTATAGAGCGCTACGCCGAGCTGTGGCAGCGCATCGGCTCGGACAATTTGCTGAAACCCTTCGACTCCTTCCTGTTCAGCCCGGGACACTTCTTCGAGGTCTATGGCTTCAGCCTGGACCAGGCTTGGCAGGAACTGAAGGACAGCCTGACCATTAGCGTGCCAGTCTTGATAACGCCGCGGCCACTGCGGCCGCTATCGGCCCTGGGAGCCCTGGCGGCCGACGCCAAGCGACTATATTATTATGACCGCTACCGCCTGACCCTGCTGACCATGGACCCGGTCAGCGGGCGGGAGGAAGCGTTACTGGATAGCGGCCAGCCGATTACCCGCATCGCCGTGCACCCGGCTGACGGTCGCCTGCTCTTGTCTACCAGCCGGGAGGCCGGCCAGTTGTCGCGCCTGGCCCTGGCCAGCCTGGCGGCCGACGGCAGCCAGTACCGGCTCTTGCCCTGGGAAAATCTGCGCGACGCCAGCTGGCTAGACGCTGACGATATCCTGGCCATTGAAGTTGACGGCTACCAAACCAACCTGGTGCGTACCGTCGGCCAGACGGTGGAGCGACTCCTGGCCGGCAGCGAGTCGGTCAGTTACAGCACTCCAGTCCTGGCCCCCGATGGCCGCGTCTATTGCCTGATCCGTCAGGCCGGCGTCAACAGTATAGTACGCCTGCGCCTGCCGATAAGCGGCCAGGCGGTCGACGGATCGACCATCGAGCGGCTGAACCTGCCGGCCGGCATCCCTTGGCTGCGCTACCTGTCGCTGCACGGAAACAGCCTATACGCCGCCTGGGACGACGACAAGCTGGCCCGCCTGCTGATCGTCGACCTGGATGCCGACAGCGTCGGTTGGCAGAACGTACCACTATCCGGCGGCGTCCACCAGCCAGTCGCCACCGACTCCGGCACCTACCACCTCAGCCAGTTTTCAAGCGGCCTAAGCCTGAGCGCCTGGACCGACCTGGACGGCCAGACGGGCTGGCGGCGACAACCGGCTACCTGGCAAGCCGCCTCCGCCCTGGCCACCACGGCCTCGGCCTACGACCGCCCAGCCGTACGCGAGACCGTTCCCTACAACGCCGCCTGGTGGCTGTTGCCACGTTTCTGGCACCCTACCCTGACGCTTAACGCCGCCGGCACCGCCGCCGGGGCCGCCGTCTATTTCGACGACCCCATCGAGCGACTCGACGCCCTACTGTCCGGCAGTTGGAATTTCAGTGTCGCTGCGCCCAGCTTCAGCCTCAACTTGGTGTACAGTGGACTGCCCGCCCAGCTGGGCTTGAACCTGGTCGACAGTCACGGCCAGCAAGTCACCGAGGACGGCACGCCCTACATCGAACGGCTGAGCCTGGCGCTACTGCAGGTGGCCGACAGCGCCGCCAGCCAGGCCGGCGCCGTCTTTGCCTGGAACGCCCTGGCCCTGGTTCAGGCCAACGACACACTGGCCATCGGCCAAAGCCTGTACCGTCCCTGGGCGACCATAGACGCCGGCCTAGGCACCAGCCTCAGCCTGAGCCGTTTCAGCGCTACCCTGGGCGAGCCCCAAGCCCGCTCCGGCTACCGGCTGTCGGCCAGCCTGAACGGCCGCTACCGCCTCTTCCCGTTGGACAACGACACCAGGCTGAGCCTGAATACCGCCTTCGGACTATCCTTCCGGCCACTGGCCATCCAGACTTCCCTGTCCGTCGGGCTGAGCGCCCTGGCCGGCTTTGACGACGACGCCCCAAGCGCCTTCCGAGTCCAGCCCGACAGCTGGTACAGCGCCCTCGACGCTGGCTTGCAGCTGCTGAATGTGGCGCTGGAACGCCAGACCGGCCGGCTATACTACAGTAGCCTAAGCGCTCGGGCCGGCAGCTATACCCAGCTGTCCAGTAATTCGAGCGCCCCCTTCTCGGCTTGGCCGGACCTGGACTGGTACCTCTACGGGCGCCTGGCCGTCAACTGGTCGCCCTTAATCGGCGGGGTGGGCAGCTACCTGCGCCCCGCCACCAGCCTGGAAGTGCGCTACCGCCCGCTGACTGACAGTTACGAATTCAGCCTCAGCCTGGTCGGCGGCTACTAACAGGGTGTTGAAAAACGCGGATGCGGCTTTTCAACACTTCAAAAGCCGGTACAATTACGCAGCATAGCGCAAGCTATGCGAGGAATTGTTAAGGTTGTTGAGAAAGCAACCGGCTTTTTCAACAACCTGCTAAAGGAACCCGTACCATGCTGTGCACCGAACGCTTCAGCGCCGAAGCCATCGCCCTACTACGCCACGCCATCGAGGACGCCAAAGGCAATGAGGTCTTTGCCGCCGGCAAGCTCGACGGCCAGGGTCTGTTGATCGACCTGGCCATCGTGGCCCGCGGCAGCAAGACCAAGGTCAATGCTCTGACCGCCTTCCTCGAGGAATACGACGTCCTGGTGCACAACCACCCGTCGGGAACGCTCATCCCCAGCGAGGCCGACATGGCCATCGCCGCCAAGGCCGGCGAGACCGGCACCGGCTCGTACATCGTCGACAACATGGTGGATGAGGTCTACGTCGTAGCCGAACCGGTGCGGCGGCGGCCGCTGGTGGCCATCAACCCCGAGGAGCTGGCCGGAGTCCTGCGCAAGGACGGCAAGCTGGCCCGGCTGCTGACCGACTACGAGCCGCGCGACAGCCAGATCGAGCTGGTCAAGGCCATCGCCAACGCCATGAACGAAGGCATCGTGCTGGCCGCCGAGGCCGGCACCGGCGTCGGCAAATCTTTCGCCTACCTGATTCCGGCCTTCGCCTGGGTCATCCGCAACCGCCAGCGCATCGTCGTGTCCACCGCCACCATCAACCTGCAGAAGCAGCTGATGGACAAGGACATCCCGCGCGTCGGCTCGATCTTCAAGAAGCAACTCAAGGCCGTATTGGTCAAGGGTCGCGGCAACTACCTGTGCTTCAACCGCCTGATGGAGGCCCTGGACGAGGAAGGCCTCTTCGCCGACGACGAGCACCCGCTGAAGCGCATCACCCGCTGGAGCGACACTAGCGAAACCGGCGACCGGGCCGACTTGTCATTCTGGCCAGAAGACTCCACCTGGAGCCGGGTCTGCGCCGAGGCCGACAATTGCCTCGGCCTGCGCTGCGCCTACCGCGAGAGCTGCTTCATCCTGCGCATGAAGAAAAACTGCGCCGACGCCGACATCCTGGTGGCCAACCACCACATCCTGTTCAGCGACCTGGCGGCGCGCATGGACGGCGCCGGTTACGACGGCACCGTGGTGCTGCCGCCTTTCCAGACCATCATCTTCGACGAGGCCCACGCCATCGAGAGCAGCGCCTCAAGCTTCTTCGCGGCCGAACTGGCCAAGTTCGCCGTCTTCAAGCAGCTGTCCCGGCTGTACCGCGAGAAGCGCGACCGCAAATTCGGCATCCTCACCAAGCTGCAAAACCTGCAGGGCATTCCGCAAACTTTATTTAAGCGCGTCCCCGACGCCATCGACCAAGTGCGGGCCTGCATCGACTACGCCGACGACTGCGCCCAACGCCTGCTGGGCGACTCCGGCAACCTGCGATTGCTGGCCGACAGCCCGGCCATCGAAGAATTGATCTACGGCCCGCTGGGCGCCCTGGAGCGGGCGCTACTGGCCCTGACGCAATTATTAAAAGATATCATCGATGAGGTCGACGAGCCGAACGCGAAGGAAATGTCAGTCTACGAGACCAGCCTGGCCCTGACCCGGCTGTCGGCCATGGCCCGGCTGTGCGCCCGCTTCCGTTCCCGGCACGACGAGCCGGAAAACATCTTCTGGCTGGAGAAAGGCCGCACCGGGCGCGACGAGGCTTTCGCCATCCTACGCATCACGCCGCTAGACATCACCAAGCTGATGAACGAGGCCGTCTTCGAGCCCTACCGCTGCTGCATCTGCGTGTCGGCCACCCTGACGGTCGACCGCCGCTTCGATTTTTGGAAGAAGCGCGTCGGCCTAAACCTGGCCGACTGCCTGACCGACTACCACATCCTCGACTCGCCCTTCCCCTACCGTGACCACGCCCTGCTGGCCTCGCCGCCGGACGCCCCCTTCCCGAACGATCCCGGCTGGCAGGCCTACATCAACCAGGCGGTCAGCCAGCTGCTCGAGGCCTCCGGCGGACATGCCCTGGTGCTGTTTACCTCCTACGCCAGCCTGCGCGCCTGTTGGGACGAGGTGCAGCCGCTGCTGGATCGCTGCGGCATCAGCGCCCTGCGCCAGGGCGACGACGAGCGCTCGCGGCTGCTGGAACGCTTCAAGACCGACCACTCCAGCGTCTTGTTCGCCACCGACTCCTTCTGGGAAGGCGTCGACGCGCCGGGCAGCACCCTGCAACTAGTTATAATAACCAAACTGCCCTTCCGGGTGCCGACCGACCCGGTGCAGATGGCCCGGGCCGAGGCTATCGAACGCCGCGGCGGCAACGCCTTCGCCGACCTGTCGCTGCCGGAAGCGGTCATCCGGCTCAAGCAGGGCTTCGGCCGCCTGATCCGCCACTCCGACGACTACGGCGCCGTGGCCATCCTCGACGCCCGGCTGCTCAAGAAGCAGTACGGCAAGATTTTCCTGTCCTCGCTGCCGGAAACGGCCACCAGCTTCAAACCGCTGGCCGGTTTGTGCGAAGACGTGCGCGGCTTCCTGCAGACCATGCGCCGCCAGGCCTTCGACCGGCTGGAACAGCCGCCGCCGCCGGCCGGGACGGGCCCGGCAAGAGCGACGGCGCGGCGCGCCAGCGCCGCACTCCAGACCAACTCGGCCTTGTCCGGACTGGCGCTGGCCGCCGAGCCGGACGATAGCGTCCGGCCGGCAGCGCCAGCCAGCGGCGGCGGCCGGCCAGAGGCTCAAGCACCGGCTGGGGTGAACAAGCCAGCCAAGCGTCCGGCCAAGCGCAAGAAGCGCCTGCCCGGTGGCGACGCCCCACGCGAGTTGGCCCCGCCGGCCGACGAGGGCGGCGGGGAGCAGGTACAATGACCCTGTGGGCCGACGCCGACTCGCTGCCGCCGGGGGTGCGCGAACTGTGCGCCCGCCGCGGCGGACGTAGCCTACGCCCGGGTGGGGCCGAACTGATCGAGGTGGTGTTCGTGGCCGCCCGCCCGGTGCCGCTGCCGGCCGGCGGCCAGTGCCGCCTGATCCGCGTCGACGAGGCGCTCCCTGACGGGCTGGCGCAGACCGACCTCGACGGCAAACCAGCCGCCAGCTCCGGAGCGGACGCCGCCGACGACTACATCATGGCCCATTCCACAGCTGGTGATATTCTGGTAACTCGCGACATTCCGCTAGCCGCCCGGGCCATCGCCAACGGCCTGCAGGCCATCAACGACCGCGGCGACATCTGGAGCGCCGACAGCGTACGCCAACGGCTATCGATGCGCGACCGGATGGCCGAGCTGCGCGCCGCCGGCTTGGCAGCGATGCCGCAGCACGGCGCCTTCGGCCGCAAGGAGCTGACGGCCTTCGCCAACGCCCTGGACAAGGTGCTGGCGCAGCGCGCCAAGGCTGCCGGCTAAGTCAGCCGACCCGCTGCAGCTTGATGATCGATGGCACGTTCTTCAGGTTGCGCTCGACGGTGCGGGCGGCGGCCGCTGTCAGGTAGGACAGGGTAAAGCGGCCGGTCAGCCCACCGGGCGTCTCCTCCAGCTTGCCTTCGAGCAGAGTGCCGCCGTGCTTCTTGACGGCGTTGTCGATTTCCGAGAACAAGTCGTGGGTGCGTTTGGCCTGGACGATGTAGGTGCGGCGCAGGTCCGGCGTCACTTCCCAGTGCACGTCGACGCGGCGTTCGGCAAACTCGCTGATGCCAGGCAGGTTGGGGCAGTTGGCGCGGTGCACCACCACGCCGCGGCCGCGCGACACGTAGCCGACGATCAGGTCGCCAGCGATGGGCTTGCAGCAGGCCGCAAAGCGGACCAACAGGCCGAAACCGCCGTCGATGGCCAGGCCAGCCGCCTCGGCGGCCTGAGCCTTGGCTTCAGCCGCGGCGTGAAAGGCCAGGCTGGCCGGATGGACGTCCTGCTGTACCTCCGGCTTGCGCTCCTCGGCCTTCGGCTCGTCCTGGCGGCGGGCGACGACGTTCTTGTCGATGGCCAGGACATGACCCTCGGCTACCAGCCACTGGCGGATCTTGGATCTAGCCTTGCTGGTCCGGACAGCGTTGAGCCAGTTGACGCTGGGATGGGCGCTGGCGCTGGTCTGGATCTCCACCACCTGTGTATTCTTGAGTTCGGTGGCCAGTGAGGCGATGGAACCGTCAATCTTGGCGGCGATACAGCGGTGGCCGACATCGCTGTGGATAGCGTAGGCGAAGTCAAGGGGGGTGGCACCGCTCGGCAACTCGATGGCGTCGCCGCGCGGCGTGAAGACGATGATCGACCCCTTCAGCAGCTCGCGCTTGATGTCCTCCAGGAAATCTTCGCTTGACTCGAGCATGCTGCTCCAGTCCTTGAGCCGGTTGACCAGGGGCAGGTCCTCCAGGCGGATCGATTCTACCGAGCTACCCTTCTTGTACAGCCAGTGCGAGGCGATGCCGAATTCGGCGATGCGGTGCATCTGCCGGGTGCGGATCTGGATTTCCAGGAACTTGCCGTCCAGCGCCAGCACCGTGGTATGCAGGCTCTGGTAGCCATTGGACTTGGGCATGGCGATGTAGTCCTTGAAGCGCCCATCCAGCGGCTTCCAGAGGCGGTGGGCCAAGCCCAGCGCGGCGTAGCAGTCGGCCGGCGCCTCGCACATCACCCGGATGCCGAACAAGTCGTACAGCTCGCCGCTACCCTTGGCCCGCTTGCGCATCTTCTGGTAGATCGAGTAGAAATGCTTGGCCCGGGCCTCGACGCCGATGACCAGGCCATCGGCCGCCGCGGCGGTGATTAGGTCTTCACTAATCTTGCGCAGGTAGTCTTCCCGTTCCGCCTTCTTACCAGACACCAATAGCTTGATCTGGTCAAAGGCCTCGCGGTTGATCTCCTTGAGCGACAGATCTTCCAGCTCGTCCTTCAGCCAGCTGATGCCGAGGCGGTCGGCCAGCGGCGCGAAAATCTGCAGGCACTCGGTGGCGATGCGTTTGCGTTCCAGCTCCGGCAGCCACTTGATGGTGCGCATGTTGTCCAGCTTGTCGGCCAACTTGACCAGGATGACGCGCAGGTCGCGAGCCATGGCAAACAGCATCTTGCGGATGGTTTCGGCCGCCTGCCGCGTCTTATTCTTGGCCTTGAGCGCCGCGATCCGAGCTAGTTCCTCCACCAAGTCGGCCGGCTTGTCGCCGAAGCGCTGGCGGATTTCCGGGTTGGGTGTTGGCGGCTGGCCGGGCGTGGCCGGCTCCAAACTATGATGCAGCAGCGCCGCGATCAAACCGACGGCGTCCATACCCAGGTCGGCCAGGGTAATGGCCACCCGCTCCGGATGCCGGATGGCCGGCTCGCCGGACAAGCGCGTCTGGCCGACGTGCAGCGCTCTGGCCCAGGCCAACGCCGCCAGCACCTGCTCTCGGTCGGCGGCGCTGAAACGCTCCAAGTGCCCGGCCAGCTCGTCGATCCGTTCCTCAGTCTGCTTCATGTTTATACCCTATCACCACTCGATCCTGGTCGGCCAGGTCTTGCTTCACGCCAACGTCCCGGAAACCGGCCTGCCGGAAGAGGGCAGCCACGGCGGCGCCCTGCTCCTCGCCGATCTCGACTAGCAAGGCGCCGCCAGCCACCAGCCGTTGGTAGGCCTGGGCGGCCAGATCGCCGTACAGCCGCAGGCCGTCCGCCCCGCCGTCCAGCGCCAGGCGCGGCTCGACGCTGCCGCCGGAAAAAATAACGTCGGTGGTTGTACTGTCCACGTAGGGTGGATTGGCGGTTATCAGGCAATAAGTTCCCGGCACGGCGGCCAGTAGGTCGGACTCCAGGCAATCCACCGCGCCAAGCAGCTCGCCGTCGGCCTGCAGCGCCCGTATGTTGGCGGCGGCCACCGCCAGCGCCCCGGCCGACAGATCGGACAACGATACGGATAGGCCCGGCCGCTGGCAGGCGATGGTCAAGCCGACGCAGCCGCTGCCGGTGCAGGCGTCGTGGCAGCGCAACGGCCCGCCGTAATGGGCGGCGAAGCTGTCTAGGAAGCCCAAAGCCAAAGCCACCAGCAATTCGGTCTCCGGCCGCGGCACCAGCACCCGATGGTCCACCAGGAAGGGTCGGCCGTAGAATTCCCGGCTGCCCAATATATAGGCGACGCTCTCGCCGGCCAGCCGGCGGGAGAGTAACGCGTCGAAGACAGTAGCGTCTGCCGCCGTCACCTGGTCGCTCAGGCTGGCCAACAAGCGATGGCGCGCTAACCCAAGCGTCTTGGCTAACAGCAGCGAAGCGTCGAGTCGCGGATTGAACCTCTCGCCGAGTCCAACGTCAGCCGCATCCGGGTCGACGCCACCCGCCAGCAGTATTGCCGCGTTGGCCAGGACCTTTCGCACGGTCACGTGGTCACCCCTTCCGCTATTGCAGGGACGCCTTGATGGCGCTTTCCCGCGCCTGGATGGCCAGGCCGTCGAGGATTTCGTCCATGTCACCCTGCATGAAGAGCTCCAGCTTGTAGAGCGTCAGGTCGATGCGGTGGTCGCTGACCCGGTTCTGGGGAAAGTTGTAGGTGCGGATGCGCTCCGAGCGGTCGCCCGACCCGATCTGGCTGCGGCGGTTCTCGGAACGCTCGGCGTTTTTCTTTTCCTCTTCCAGGTCGAACAGGCGGGCCCGCAAAATGCGCATGGCCTTGGCCCGGTTCTTGATCTGGCTTTTTTCATCCTGGCAGTGCACCGACAGGCCGGTAGCCAGGTGGGTGATGCGTACCGCCGAATCGGTGGTGTTGACGCACTGGCCACCAGGGCCGCCGGCGCGCATCACGTCGATGCGGATGTCGTCCGGCTTGATGTCGATCTCGGTCTCCTCGGCCTCCGGCAGCACCGCCACGGTGACGGCGCTGGTGTGGATGCGGCCGGAACCCTCGGTGGCCGGCACCCGCTGTACCCGGTGCACGCCCGATTCCCAACGCAAGGCGCCGAAAACGCCCTCGCCGGACAGCGAGAAGATAATTTCCTTAAAGCCGCCCAGCCCGGTCTCGGATAAGCTCATCACCTCGAGCTTCCACTTGCGGCGGTCGGCCAGGCGCGAGTACATGCGGTACAGGTCGGCCGCAAACAAGGCAGCCTCATCACCGCCGGTACCAGCGCGAATCTCCATGATGGTGTTCTTGTCGTCCAGCGGGTCGCGTGGGATGAGCAGCAGCTGGATGCGCGCTTCCAGGGCGACCAGGGCGGCCTCCAGCTCGGCCAGTTCAAGCTTAGCCAACTCGCGCAGCTCCGGGTCGGCCTCGTCCTTCATCATGCCGCGGGCGCCACCGATCTGGGCGGCCAGGTCGCGGTACTCATGGTAGGCTTCGACCACCGCCGCCAGCTGCGAACGCTCGCGCATCACGGCCTTGTAGCGCGCCGGGTCGCGGGCCAGGCTGCCGTCAAGCACCAAGTCCTCAAGTTCGCGAAACCGAATGAGGGAAGATTCCAGCTTGGCGATCACAGCGCCAGCGCTTCCTGGAAATACGGGCAGGAATAGATGACGATCTCCAGTTCCTGCGCCGAGGCGGCCTTCAGTTCGACAATGTTGCTCACCAGTTGCTTCTGGACATGGCAGTTGCGATTATGCAAGCACATCGGGCAGGCACCGTTGCCACGGGGATTAATTTCAAGGTTCATGCCTATAAAATAGCAAAATTAGGGGGTAAGCACAAGGGACGGGGGACAGGGCCGAGGCTATTAAGCCAGGGTGCGGCAGATTGTATCAGCGCAATCTGCCACACGGCGAGGTTTTAGCCGCGAGGTCAAATTTCCACTCCGCAAAATAGTAGGCATACCTATACTATAATCCTGTTATTTACCAAAATCAATCAGTCGGCCAGCCGCACAAGCCGCGTGAGGGATCGGCGCGGACTTGCAGCGCAGAGCCCGACGTCAGCCTAGACCATGGTTAGCAAAGACACCGAAAAGCACAACAGTCCTCACAGGCCGCGTTTGTCCTCTGGGATTAGTCCTATACTATAATAATCTATGTAATCTGCAAGTTGAACTTGCATTTTGCATAGATTATGCGTATCATAGACGCATGATTGACAGAGCCAGCGCTGCCCGCATCATCAGTTTAGCCAAGCAATTTCCGGTATTGGTGCTCACCGGTCCGCGCCAATCCGGAAAAACCACCACCATCCGATCCCTTTACCCCAAGCTACCGTATGTAAACCTAGAACAACCGGATATCCTAGCCCAAGCATTGGATGACCCAAAAGCTTTTCTCAAGCGCTATGGTAATGAGCCGCTTATCATTGACGAAGCCCAGCGCTGGCCCGACTTGCCTTCCTGGCTGCAAATTTTGGTCGATGCCAATCCAGCTCCGGGTCGCTTTTTCCTGACGGGCAGCAACCAACCCCTCCTGAAAGCGCATGTGGCGCAATCCTTAGCCGGCCGGGCTGCCTACCTTCATCAATCCACCTTTAGCAGTGCGGAGCTGGCAGGCTGTCCAACCCTACCGGAGACAGCCGACGGCTGGATGGCCAAGGGCTTCTATCCGCCGCTTTACGACCGTCCTTTTGAGCCTTTGGATTGGTTTGCCCAATATGTAAACACCTATGTCGAAAGGGATCTTTCCCAATTGCTGCACGTGAAGGATTTGCGATCTTTTCATCGCTTCCTGAAACTTTGCGCCGGCCGGACTGGACAGGTAATCAACATGGCTGACCTGGCGCGTGATGCCGATGTCAGCCATACTACGGTCAAGCACTGGCTTTCGGTTCTGGAAGCCGGATTCCTGATTTTTTTTTTACAACCTTGGCAAGCCAATTACCAGAAGCGTTTGGTAAAAAGCCCTAAGCTCTATTTTTGGGATGTCGGATTGGCCGCCTACCTGGCGGGCATTTCCGATGCCAGGCAATGGTATAGCCACCCGCAACGCGGCGCGTTTTTCGAGACGTTGGTGGTAAGCGACTTGATAAAACGATCACTATATGCAGCGCCGCCCGGCGAGTGGTATTTCTGGGCCAGCCCTCAAGGGATAGAAGTCGATCTGATCCGAACCTGCGGCACCAGGCTGCGAGCCATAGAAATCAAGTCTACCCAAACCTTCAAGCCTGAGCATCTAAAAAACCTGAAAGCCTTTGCCGCCTTGGCCGGGCTTGAGCCGAGCGACCTGGAGCTGCGTTATGATGGAACCGAGTCTTTTAGCCACCAAGGTATTTCGATCCTGCCCTGGGCGGCCCTCGGGATGCTTTAGCGCCCTTGCCGAGCGGCCGTTTTCGGTTTACAATAGGCGCACTATGCTCGACATCCGATTCATCAAAGACAACCTGGGCGCGGTCAAGGCCAACATCGCCGCCCGTCACATGCACGCCGACCCGGACAAGGCCGTGCTGCTCCACGAGCAAAAGCTCGCCACCCTGCAGACCCTGGAAGACCAGCGCCGCCGCCGCAACGAAGTGGCCGAGGCCATGAAGGGCAAACTGTCGCCGGAGCAGCGCACGCCGCTGATCGACGAAGGCAAACGGCTCAAGGAGACCATCGCCGGCCTGGAGGCCAGCCTGGCCGAATCCGAGGCTGCCCTGCACCGCGAGCTGTGGGCCATCCCCAACATGGCCCACCCGGACGCCCCCATCGGCGCCGAAGACACCAGCAACTTGGAAGTGGCCCGCTTTGGCGCACCCACCCAGTTTGCCTTCCCGGCCAAAGACCACGTCGAACTGGGCCAGGCGCTGGACATCCTGGACTTCGACACCGCCACCCGCGTCTGTGGCACCAAGTTCTACTACCTCAAGAACGAGGCCGTGCTGTTGGATCTGGCCCTGCAGCACTACGCCATCAACAAGCTAGTCAAGGCCGGCTTCACCCCCTTCATCACCCCGGACATCGCCAAGACCGAGATACTGGAAGGCATCGGCTTCAACCCGCGTGGCCCGGAAAGCAACATCTACGCCATCGAGGGCGAGGACATGTGCCTGATCGGCACCGCCGAAATCACCCTGGGCGGCTACTACTCCGGCCAGATCCTGGATAAAGCCAAGTTGCCGCTGCGCATGGTCGGCATCAGCCACTGCTTCCGGCGCGAAGCCGGCGCCTCCGGCCAGTTCTCCAAGGGCCTGTACCGCGTGCACCAGTTCACCAAGATCGAGATGTTCGTCATCTGCGCCCCGGAAGACTCCGGCCAGCAGCACGCCGAGCTGCGCAAGATCGAGGAAGAACTCTTTGCCGGCCTGGGCATCCCCTTCCGCGTGGTGGACACCTGCACCGGCGACCTGGGCGCCCCGGCCTACCGCAAGTGGGACCTAGAAGCCTGGATGCCCGGCCGCAACTCAGGCGAATGGGGCGAAGTGACCTCCACCTCCAACTGCACCGACTACCAGAGCCGCCGCCTCAACATCCGCTTCAAGGACCTTGACGGCAAGAACAAGTACGCCCACATGCTCAACGGCACGGCCATCGCCTGCTCGCGCGCCCTGGTTTCCATCCTGGAAAACTTCCAGCAGGCGGACGGCAGCGTGCGCATCCCGGCCGCCCTGGTGCCCTACACCGGCTTCGACGTTATCAAGGCTAAACAGTAATTATTATATAAAGGGGGTGTATCCCCCTGGCTCCAAAGGTTCGGCCCGTGCCCGCCCTCAGGCGGCCGCGGGCCGAACGCTTTTGCGCCACCCCCCATTTGAGCTCGGCCGCAGCGCCTCGGGCGGGCGGCGGCGGGCGGGCGGCGGCGGCTATACTACCATGCGACAGCTTGACTTTATGTACGCAATTGCGTACGTTAAACAAAGGAGGCCGCCATGACCGTGTTGACAGCCAGCAAAGCGCGTTCCAATCTCTATCGCCTGATCGATGAGGCCAACCAATCGCATGAACCGGTTATCATCTCCGGCAAGCGCCAGAATGCCGTCCTGATCGGCGAGTCGGACTGGAATGCCCTGCAGGAAACCTTGTACCTGGTTTCCATCCCAGGGATGCGCGCCTCCATCCTGGAGGGCATGAACGAACCCCTGGCCGACGCTGCCACTAACCTGGACTGGTGATGTGGCGGGTCGTTTACACCAAAGCCGCCCTCAAAGATGCACCCAAGCTGGCCGCCGCCGGCCTCAAGGCCAAAGCTGCCGCCCTGCTGCAGCTTTTGGCGGTTGATCCTTTCCAGAACCCGCCACCCTATGAAAAACTGGTAGGCGACCTCTCGGGCGCTTACTCGCGCCGCATCAACATCCAGCACCGCCTGGTTTATGAGGTATTCAAAGACCAAGGCATCGTGCGCGTGCTCCGGATGTGGTCGCATTATGAGTGAAACTGCAGCGCCCGGCAAGGCTGGCGCCGAAGTGCAGCTCCCCGAGGGACAGTCCCCAGAACGATCTCCATCCAGATTCGGTTTAGCGTCAACCCCCGAATGCCGACGCTGACGCATCAGTCGCCTGCGGCCAGCATGGCGTCGGCGTACTCCTGGTAAATCTCGGCCAGCTGTCGGTTGTAGGCGTCGTTCACCTGGTTAAAGACCAGCACCGACACCACGGCGCCGGCGCCCAGGCCGATAGCGGTACCAAACAGCATATCCGCCCAATCGTTGCCAATCGAGGCTATACCGCCGGCCAAGCAAGCCACCCCGATGCCGCCAAAGGTCCAGCCCAAGCCGCCGCACAAGCCCATGAAGATGCCTTTCTCCAGGTTCAAGGCGCGCAGCCGTTCCACATCCATCACCGACTGCAGGCACCGCATTGGCAGACTCTCCATAAAGTCGGGTATGTCGACGAGCAAGGCCGGCACCATCCACATCTCGAGGTCGCTTAACAAGGTGTTGAAAAACGCGAATGCGGCTTTTCAACACTTCAAAAGCTGGTACAATTACGCAGCATAGCGCAAGCTATGCGAGGAATTGTTAAGGTTGTTGAGAAAGCAACCGGCTTTTTCAACAACCTGTTAATCCCGGCCTGGGATCCACCAGGGGCAGGATGCTAAAGCGGACGAAATAGGTAGTATAGGTATAGCCGCCAACGCGCTCTTCGGCGATCTGCTCGGTGACGTCATTGATGAACAGATAAGAACAGTCGCTCTCGTCCGTCATGGTAAGCAGGTTGAAAGCGGTCGGCCAACGCCGGAAATCGGCCGGTCCAACGCGCAGCTCCAGCGGCTTGCGCTGCATGGCGGCGATGATCTGGCCAATCTCGGCCTCCAGCACGTCCATATCCTCGTCCTACAGGGCGGCGGCGGCCAACCCGGCCAGCAGGAGGCAGAGGAGCCTGGCACAGATGCCAGCGGTACCGGAACGGATATGGCGACTGTTCATGGGATCCTCCTTCGGGTCACGAAAGACATGCGAATAGATATTAACAGCGTAAATCAGGCTGGCTGGCCTGTCAAGATTCGGGGTCAGGCCCTCAATGCTCCGGCAGCACCGCCCGATCCTGAACCGGCCGTAAAGAAGGCCGACAGCCAGTCCTGGCCAGACTCGTCGCCGTCCCAATACTCGGCATACTGCAGGTCAAGGTTGGCTTCCAGCAGGCGGGCGAAAGCGTCGATGGCGGCCCGATCCGGCGCGCGCTCCATGGCGCTCAGGCTGTGGCGCGGTAGTGGCGGTTGGCGATGCCTTCACCGGTTGGCTTCTGATCCGAATTAGCCTCAAAACCGAAAGCTTACACCAGCAGCCCGGCACCCTTGACCATTTCCGGCGCTTCGCCCACCATGGTCAAGGAAATTCCAGGCTGTCGTACCCCCCAAAGACTGGACGACTGAGCCGCGCCGGCGATACCTTGAAAGGACCTCCATGACCGAAGCCATCTTCCTGGACGCCGGTGGCGTCATCCTGGACGAGACTGCCTCCGAAGTTGCCAGAGCTAGCCTGATCTGCGGCCTTCTGGCCGTACACCTCGATTACAGCCAAGCCGACTACTGGCGCGACACGGCCGAGGCCGTGCAGGATCACGTTTCCAGCGTCTATGAATATGCCCTGTTCAAGCACCTGCATAGCCGTGGCCTTTACCCGGCGGCCATGGCGCGCTACCGCTCGGAATGGCAGGCGCTAGGCCAGCCACTGGTGCTGATGGCCGGGCTACCGGAAATGCTGGCCCGCCTGTCCGGCTCCTACCGACTCGGCATCCTGGGTCAGTACGGACAGGCCTTGCTGGAAACCCTGGAGGCGGCCGGCTTGCTGGGTCACTTCGCCTTCCAGGACACCCAGGACGACCACACCCTGACCAAGCCCGACCCGCGCTACTACCTGGCCGTGCTGGCCAACGCCGGCGCCGTACCCCAGCGCAGCCTGATGATTGGCGACCGCATCGACAAGGACATCTACCCGGCCAACGTCGTCGGCATGCGCTCCATCCGGATGCGGACCGGCCTGCACGCCGCCCAGGAAGCGCGCCTGGCCATCGAGCTGCCCGACGCCACGGTGGATCGGCTGGCCGACATCACGCCGGACTTGGTGGCTAGGATCGACGCCCACCCCGGCTTCCAGAATCCGTTTTTCAGCTGAAGGAAGACAGTTGGCAGGCCTGCCACGTCCCAACCGCCGGCCAAGGCCCACTCCTCGCTGCTATCACCAAGCGGACTTATCTGCTATAGTCTCTGTCAGGTTGTTAAAAGGCAAACGTGATTTTACTAACAACCGGACAATTATTCAGGGAGCACTGACATGAAACAAGACACTACCAATAGCAAACAGGACGATTTCGCCACCATGTACGAACAAAGCCTGGCCACTATGGAAAACTTTAAACCCGGCCAACTGGTGGAAACCACCATCGTGTCCATCGCCAAGGACTGCATCTTCCTGCAGCTGGGCGGCAAAAGCGAAGGCATCCTGGAACGGGACGAACTGGCCGACCAGGACGGACAGCTGAGCGTCAAAGAAGGCGACAGCATCAAAGTCTATTTCCTGCAGTCCAGGAACGGCGAGCTGCGTTTCACCACCAAGATCAGTGGCGACAAGGCCGGCTCGGCCATGCTGGAACAGGCCTACCTCAACAAGATACCCGTCGAAGGCTTGATCGAAAAAGAGATCAAGGGTGGCTTTGAGATCAAGCTGGGCGAAACCCGGGCCTTCTGCCCCTATTCCCAGATGGGTCCCCGCCGCAGTGAGCAAACAGCCGCAGTCCCAGTCGGCAAGCACCTGACCTTCAAGATCATCGAGTACAAAGAAAACGGCCGAAAGATCCTGGTATCAAACCGCATCATCCACGAGGAAGCCCAACAGGCCAAAGTTGAAGCCCTCAAGAATAATCTGCGCGAAAATATGGTGGTCAAAGGCGTGATCACCTCCCTCCAGGACTTCGGCGCTTTCGTGGACCTTGAAGGCGTCCAAGCCCTCTTGCCCATCTCCGAGATTGGCCGCGCCCGCGTCGAGGACATCCATACCCTGCTCAGCGTCGGCCAGGAAATCGAGGCCTCGGTTCTCAAACTGGACTGGAAAAACCAGCGCATCAGCCTGAGCATGAAACGCCTTCTGGCCGACCCCTGGGAACAAGCCATCGCTAAATACCCGGTGGACTCCAAACATACCGGCACCGTAGCCCGCCTGGCCGATTTCGGCGCCTTCGTCACCCTGGAGCCCGGCCTGGACGGCCTAGTGCACAACTCCGAACTGCGCACCGGCAACAAGTACTCAAACAGCCAGCCAACCGCCCTCAAGGTCGGCCAGAGCCTGACTGTCCAGATCCTAGGCGTGGATCGCGCCAACCGGCGCATCGCCCTAAAGCCGGCCTCCAGCCAAGAAGAAGACCAGACCGCCGCCCAGTACATGGACAAAACAAGCGACAGTGATACCTACAACCCCTTTGCCGCCCTCCTAAAGAAAAAATAACCAACAGCCATCGCGGCTGTGGCATCAATTTTTGAGAGAAGGATAAAACGGCCTGCCCGCCCCGGCCTGCCCGCCCCGGCCGCCGGCCTGGCAGCGCCTGGCGGCAGGGGGCAGGCCCCATGGAGGAACCATGCGTAAAGGCCGCCGCTTTATTCTGATCACGCTGCTCGTATTGTTTTTCGCCCTCGTCGCCACGGCCTGCGCCACGGCCCACTCTCCGGGGCGCGAGTACCTGGTCGACCTGCATTGCATGACCGGCTCCGAGGATGCCGGGCAGAAACTGCTGGCGTCGATGGCCGGTCTGGCCGCGCGCGGCGTCAATAGCTTGTTTCTGGAAGTCGGCTACGGGTACGACTGGAAGTCGCATCCCGAGCTGTCCTATCCTGGCGCTCTCAGCCAGGCCACGGCTGACGCCATCCGCCAGGAAGCCAAACGCCTCGGCCTGGCGCTGATTCCCGAGATCAACTGCGTCGGGCATCAATCGTGGGAAGCGGCCACCGACAGGCTGCTGGAAACCTACCCGGAGTTCGACGAGACGCCGGGCCAGCACCCGAACAATGAAGGCATCTACTGCCGCAGCTGGTGCGTGTCCAACGAGGCCGTCTACCCGCTACTGTTCGACCTGTTCGACGAGCTGGTCGCCGTCTTCGGCGCTGACGGCGTGTCGGTAGGCATGGATGAGGTTTTCCTTATCGGCGAAGACTCGTGCTCCCGCTGCCGGGGCAAGGACAAGGGCGAACTGTTCGCGCTGGCGGTGCGCACGCTCCATGCCTATTTGGCGGGGGAACGCGGGCTGACCATGCACCTGTGGGGCGATCGCCTGATAAACGGAGCCAATCCCGCCACGGACTACGGCAATGAATGGGAGACGTCCCTAAATGGCACCTGGACGGCCCTCGACCAGATCCCCAAAGACCTGGTCATCTGCGACTGGCACTACGCCGAGCATCCCGACTACGGTTCGCTCGCCTTCTTTCTGGACAAGGGTTTCAGGGTGCTAGGCGCCAGCTACCAGGACGTGGCGGCCGCACGCGCCTTTGTAGAACGCAGCCTGGACTTTGCCGACAACCGGCGCATGCTCGGCCATCTGTACACCACATGGGGCGTGGTCGAGAACGACGCCCTGGCCGACTGGCCGCCGCTGCTGGCAACGGCTGGGTTGTTCCGCGCACCACGATAGCGAAGCGGCGCTTGTTCAGCGGGGCGCAGACGCGGGGGCCTGGCGTCAAGGCTTGCCGCATCGGAGGCACCGTGAAGGCGCAGATATTGGCCTGAGGCCGAAAAGGCCCAGTCTTACCGCTTTTGGGTACTGGCAGGCTTATGCCTAGCCTGGGCCGCCGGAAAGGGAATAACCGGCCCCACTTTGGATGAGGCGATCCAGATATCCAGCTTGAGCTGCATGGCCAGCCAGCTTTCCGGGCTGGTATTAGTGGCTCGTCCAATCCAAATAGCCATGGCCGGGCTGAGGGCGGACTTCTCATGCAGGAACTCGGACAGAGCCTTGCGCGTAATTCCCATATCCCTGGCCGCTTCAGTCACACTCAAACCCAACTCTGCCAAGACATCTTCACGCAACACGGCGCCCGGATGGGTAGGTTTTCGCTTGGTCACGGGTAGCTCCTAGGAGTCTGTCGGGCTTTGGATTTTGGCCCAGATTGACCACATATGCATCCCCCTTTTCAAAGTAGAAGGTGATGCGCCAGTTGGCATTGACCTCGGCTGCCCAGGTGGCGGCGCGGTCGCTTGTCAACTGATGCAGCTTGAACCACGCCGCCCGGGAACTGACCCCACGTTCGCCGCTGCTAGGGTCTGCCCCCCGCCGTCTCTGGCGGGAAGCTACCCTGGATGGCGGGTGCGCGGCGGCCGGCGGCGGCAGAGGTAGCCCGGCACGCGCCCGGAAAAATCAGAAGGCCGTTTCCAGGAGGCGGTCCAGGCTGGCGTCAAGTTGATCGGGCGGCAGGAAGTTTTTCTGGGTGACCAGCAGGCTGGCCAGGCCGTGTACCTTGGCCCAGTAGCCCAGCATCACTTCGCGCTCCGAGAGGTGGCGGAAGGCGGGTTGGCCGCGGATGGCGCGCACTAGGCCGCGCAACAGGCCAAAGGCGCTGTCGTCCGGCAGGCTGTCGAAGCAATCGGCGCCGGCGTGGCTGGCCAGCTCGATTAAGGGGGCGGACGCGGTCGCGGGCACGGCGCCGTCCAGGCTGGCGATCAGGCTGAGCATCAGGTTCTGCTCCTCGGGCAGGGCGCTGAACAGGCCGAGGGCCTCGGGGTTGTCCAGGAAGAAGCGCACATAGGCTCGGCCCAGACGGGTCAGGGCGACGCTAGCGTCGGGCGGCGCGACGGCGCTGCTGCTGGCGGACGAGGCGTTGGCCAGCGGCGGCGGTTGTACCAGGCTGGCGCTTAGGGCGGCGCGGAAGGCGGCCGAGGTTTCCAGGAAGATAGCGGCCAGCAGGGCTTCCTTGCTGGCAAAGTGGCGGTAGGCGGCGGCGTGGCTAACGCCCAGGTCCTGGGCCAGGCGGCGCATCGAAAAGTTGACCAGGCCGTCGCGGTTCAGTTGGCGCAGGCCGGCGCTAACCAACTGCTTGCGCAGGTCCTTGTGATGATAGCTTGGCTTCATGATTCAATCATAACGATTCATGTTGACGATGTAAACATGATGTGGTATGTTACCAGTGCCAACATTGCTGTTGGCAAGGAGTTTCCATGAGTACCATCCTGATCTACGATTCGGGAGACAGCGGGGCTGGGCGAGTGCGCCAGTTACTGGAACGGGCGGCCGGTGCGGCGTCCGAGCCGCTGACCGTCCTGGATGCGTCGGAACTGAAGCTGAAGGCCTGTATTGGCTGCTTCGGCTGCTGGATCAAGAGCCCGGGCATCTGCGTCCTTAAAGACGACGGCGGGCCGGACTATCTGCGCAGGCTGGTGGCGGCCGACCGGGTGGTCTTTGCCTCGGCCGTACGCTGGGGCAGCTACGGTTCGGGAGTCAAGTACTGCGCCGACCGCATGCTGCCGCTCTTGCACCCTTATTTCCGCCGGGTGTACGGCCGCATGCACCACCGGCTGCGCTACGGCCGTTACCCGCGCAGCCTGGCGGTCGGCTTTGGCGCCGCCAACGCCGCCGAGGCCGACTGCTTCCGCGACTATACCGGCGCCCAGCGCGACAATTTGGCTAGCCGCGACCCGGCCGACAGCTGGGTCTGGCCGGCCGGCGCCGACCTGGCCGACGAGGCGGGCGCCGTGGCTTTGCAAGCCTGGTTTTCTGGCCGCCTGAAGGGAGGCTCCGTATGACCGTTGCCGCCATCAACGGCAGCCCGCGCCGTGAAAAATCAGTTTCGGCCGAATTGATCCACCAGATGCAGCTGCTACTGCCCGAGATCCGGGGCTGGACCCTGACCAGCTCCATGCCCTGGGCGCGCCGCGGTCCACCGCCGGTCACGGAGCTGGCTAGCCTATACCGGGCGGACGCGCTGCTGATCGCCTTCCCGCTGTATGTCGACGGTCTGCCGGCCAGCCTGGTCGAGTACCTGGAGGCCTACGCCGCCGGCTACCCAGCCTGGCAGCGGGAAGAAGGGGCCGGCCGGCCGCCGCAGCGCGTTTTCGCCATCGCCAACTGCGGCTTTTACGAGGGCGTCCAGAACGCTGTGGCCCTGCGCGTCTGCCAGCTGTTCTGCCAGGCTAGTGGGCTGGACTGGGCGGGCGGCCTAGGCATCGGCACCGGCGGCATGGCGGTGGGCCTGCGTAACGTGCCGCCGCAGGCGGGCATCCGCCGACCGGTAACCAGCGCCCAACGACGATTGGCCGAGGCGATGCGCGAACCGGGCGGCCGGCTGCCAGATGATATTTTCACTCAGCATAGCTTTCCCTGGTGGCTGTACAAGCTGGCCGGCGAGGCTAGCTGGCGCCACTCAATCAAGCGGAACGGTTTGGGCGCGCGCCAGCTGAACGCCCGACCTTACCAAAACTGAGGCCTGTCCTGGCTATTGACCGGCCAGGGCGGCGGTTATTTCCCGCAGGCGGGGTCGCACTAGTTCAAGGTTGGCGTCATTGCCGTTTTTGGTGAAGAATTCCAGCACCGCCGTGGCAAAGGGTTTATTGCGGGCGTATTCCGTGTTGAAATTGGCTTGGGCCTCGCCCAGGCTGGCCCGCAGCTGGGCCTCAAAGGCCGCCTTCATTTCCGGCGTATTATTCGGGTCGTTCATGAATTCGTCAAACGCGACCCGCATTTCCGGCGGCATGGCGGCGTTGATGTCCTGAGCGGCGGCGTCATAGGTGGCCACGGTGGCTTGGCCTTCCAGCACTGAAACGGCGGCGCCGATAGCCGCTGTCACCTCCACGAACTCGCGGTAGCCGGAGAAACCGGCTTCTTTTATGGCTGCCTCCACCTGGGCGAAGCCGGCTTGGCCATCAGCCTGGCCGGAATTGATATCCTCCAGACCTAGCTTCGGTCCCACTTGGCGCAAGGCGGCATTAGCCGTTAGGAAATTGTCGATATCGGCGTCCGACAAGCTGCGCACCTTAACGAAGCCACACGAAAGGCACACGGCAGCGATGGTCAACAATCCCACTATTCTTTTCATGTTCAATCCTCCGTCTGGCCCTAACAGGGTGTTGAAAAACGCGGATGCGGCTTTTCAACACTTCAAAAGCCGGTACAATTACGCAGCATAGCGCAAGCTATGCGAGGAATTGTTAAGGTTGTTGAGAAAGCAACCGGCTTTTTCAACAACCTGCTAAGCATGAAACAAGTCGACCCGGAATGCAAGGTGCATCCACTGCCCAGCACCTTGCCCGCAACGCTTTTTAGCGATACCTTGATGCCTATGGATCACATCGTCACTGTCGAACGGCTTTCCAAGAGCTATGGGGCGGTCAAGGCCGTCGATGATATTTCCTTCGGCATTGCCGAGGGCAGCTGCTTCGGCTTGCTTGGCCCGAATGGCGCCGGCAAGACCACGACCATCGAAATCATGGAAGGTATCACCGCTCCAAGCGGCGGCCGGGTATTATTCCGTGGCCAGCCGCTGGGCGCCGATTTCAAGGGCAAGGTCGGCATTCAATTCCAAACCACCGCCCTGCCGGAATTTATTACCGTCAAGGAAACGCTGGAGCTGTTCTCGGCTTTCTATAACCGGCCGCGCCCGATGGAAGAAGTAATCCGGCTCTGCTCGCTGGAGGATATCCTGACCCGCGACAACCAGAAACTGTCCGGCGGGCAACGCCAGCGCATGTTGCTGGCCCTGGCCATCATCCCCAAGCCTGAGTTGGTTTTCCTGGACGAGCCGACTACCGGCCTGGATCCGCAGGCCCGCCGCAATTTCTGGGAATTGATCGGCCGCATCAAGGCCGAGCGGACCACCGTGCTCTTAACTACCCACTACATGGACGAGGCGCAAATTCTCTGCGACCGGGTGGCCATCATGGACAAGGGCAAAATACTGGAGATCGATACACCCGACGCCCTGTTGGCCAAGCACTTCGAAGGCGTGCTGATCCATCTGCCCTACGATGGCTGCTGCGCCGATTCCCTGGCCGGTTTTGAAGGCTTGGTGATGAGCGAAAACTCCATTGAACTGCAGACTAACACCCTGGATACCAGTCTTAAACAATTGCTGGCCGCCCACGTCAACCTGGAAGGCCTGTCCATTCACAAGCCAAACCTGGAAGATCTTTTCATCAAGCTGACCGGCAGCTCGTTGCGGGTGTAACCGAAGCGAAAGGAACTCTAGCATGATTATCCGGCAGTTTAAGGCCATGTTCAAGGCGCGTACCATGGAATTTGTGCGCGACCGAGGCACGTTTTTCTGGAACCTGCTCTTTCCGCTCTTCCTGGTATTCGGCATCGCCTTCGCCTTCTCCGGCGGCGAGGAAAAGCTGTATAAAATTGGAACTATCGGGTCGGCTAACTCGGAGCTTTCCATCCTGGCTATGGATCAAATGCAGGTCATTCTTTACGGCGATGCCGCTACAGCCCTGCAGAAGCTGGAGCGGCACCAGGTGGACATGGTCATCGATTTCGAGGCCGGCCAATATGCCATCAACCACCAATCCAACAAAGGCCGCCTGTTGCGTGACCTTTTTGTCGCACAGCAAGCGGCCACCGTCAGGATACCAGGCGACGCCCCCGCCCCAGCCTTCGCTGAACGGACCGTCAGCGGTCTGGCCGCCCGCTATATCGACTGGCTGGTGCCGGGCGTCATCGGCATGAACATGATGTTCTCCAGCTTATTCGGCGTCGGGTACGTCCTGGTGCGCTACCGCAAGAACGGCGTACTCAAGCGCTTCAAGGCCACGCCAGTCAAGGCCCTAAACTTCGTCAGCGCCCAGGCCGCCAGCCGCTTGATCATCGTCCTCCTTACCTCGGTCTTCGTGTTTGTGGGCAGCAATTTCTTCCTGCGTTTCATGATGCGTGGCAATTACTTAACCCTGCTGCTCCTGACAACCCTGGGCATTCTGTGCATGATAGCGCTAGGCTTGGTGTTTGCCGCGCGCTTGCGTAGCGAGGAGTTGGCCGGCGGGCTACTGAACCTCATCACCTTCCCAATGTTGGCCCTGTCTGGCGTCTTCTTCTCGCTGGAAGGCAGTCCGCCAATTCTGCAAACCATAGCCGGGTTATTCCCGTTGACGCACTTCATTGCCGCGGCGCGCCAAGTCATGCTGGACGGGGCTGGCCTTTTGACGATAGCCCCGCACCTGGCGTACCTGGCTGGATTCACGGCTGTCTGTATGCTACTCTCGGCCGCCTTGTTCAAGTGGGAGTAAGCGTAGCGACAATAGGGGCCTGATGAGGAGTCCGCGCGTTCGGCGGCGGTCGGCCAGCCGCGCCCGGCTTGACCAGCCAGCCCCGCTTCGTGTATACAATCGGACGCAGACTTGTCCAGGAATCAGCCGATCGCGCCGACCACCGTACAAGCCATCCCATTCAGGAGAATTCCCCCCCACTATGGAACCAAAACTCGCCAATCCTGGCCCCTTGGGCCTCGCCGGGTTTGGTCTAACGACCATCCTGCTCAACATCCATAACGCCGGTTTCTTTCCGGTCAGCGCCATGACCATGGCCATGGGCATCTTCATGGGCGGTTTCGCCCAGATTATCGCCGGCATCCTGGAATACCGCCGTGGCAATAGCTTTGGCACCGTGGCCTTCATCGCCTACGGTTCGTTCTGGATCAGCCTGGTAACCACCTGGATACTGCCCAAACTGGGCATGGCCGAGCCCACGCCGCCCGATTACATGGGCTGGTACCTGGCCGTCTGGGGCATCTTTTCGGTCTTCATGACCATCGCCACCCTCAAGTCCAGCAAGGTGCTGACCTTCGTCTTCGTCACCCTGGACATCCTGTTCCTGCTCTTGGCCCTGTACAACTGGACTGGCTCCAAGCTGATTGGCATGATCGCCGGTTGGGAAGGCATCGTCTGCGGCGCCGCCGCCCTCTACCTGGGCATGGCCGAGCTGGTGGAAGAACGCCTGGAGAAACGGGTTTTGCCCTACTGATGAAAAGTATATAGCTGGGGGTGTATCCCCCTGGCTACAAAGATCAGGCCGGCGCCGCTCCCCTAACAGGGTGTTGAAAAACGCGGATGCGGCTTTTCAACACTTCAAAAGCCGGTACAATTACGCAGCATAGCGCAAGCTATGCGAGGAATTGTTAAGGTTGTTGAGAAAGCAACCGGCTTTTTCAACAACCTGCTAACGGGCAGCGGCGCCGGCCTGATGCTTTTCCGCCCCCCCCCAAAAAAGCTAGCGGTCGATATGTTCCTTGAGGATGCGGTAGCCGCCATCCTCAAGCCGGTGCACGGCCGCCAACCGGAACAATTCCTCGCCGGCGCCGTTGACCAGCGACTCGGTGGCGAGGGCTGCCGGCTCGATGGCCGTTGCCCGGGCCACGGCGGCCTTCCAGGGTTCCAAGGTCGCCGCTTGGGCGGCAGCCAGTTGGCCGGGCCGCTCGGCCAGGAAGCGGCGCAGGCGATTGCGCAGGTCGACGTCGGCCGCCAGCGCGGGCAGCCATCACTCGGCCAGGCGGCAATAATCCACCGCCTCGTCCAGCCGCGCCTGCCAGGTGCGCAGACCAGTGGCCCAGGCCTGGATGGCGGCCGGCGTTGCCGGCAAGGCCAACTGCGGCGGAAAATCCTTGACCGCGAAGGCTTCAAAATAGTTGTTTATCACGGTTTTGATGTCGCCGGCCTTTTGCAGCTCGGCCAGCTTTTGCCGGCTGGTTTCGGTCTTTTCGGCCAGCAGGCGGTCGTAATCGGCCAGTCGGGTGGCCAGCGCCATGGCTTCGGTGTTGTCGGCGGCGCCGATGAGGCCGAACATGCTGCGCAGGCGCTTGGCCATGGCGTGGTAACTGCCTTCGCGGCCGTCACTGTCTAGCACGGTGCTGGTCGTCCGCAGACAAAACGGTCAGGTCTTTGGCCGGGGTGGCCGCTGGCGCGCTGGCGGCTGCGGCGGTCTGACTGGCGCTGGACGGGCGGCTTGTCCCGCGCTGGCCAGTTTGCCAGCCACCAGGATCTCGAACCCGTCGATGCTGGCCCGGCGCGCCTCGATGTCGGGATGGTTCGGCTGCTTAATCAGCCGCAGGCGATCGCGCAATTTACCGGCATAGCTGCGCAGGTCGGCCTGCGTGGCGGCGTCCGGCAGCTGCGTCGGCTGCACCTGGTCAAGATACAACCGGTACCTCGTCATATCCTTGTCGAACAGCGTCAGCTGCTTCTTGTCCATGAAGTCGAGTTCCATGAGACTGCCGCCTTGCCCATCAGCCCAATCAAAGCTTGGCCGGCAGGCGGATCTCCACCTGCAGCCCGCCGGCCGGCCCATTCCCGGCCGTCATGGTTCCACTCAGTTGGCCGACCAAGGCGCGAACGATGGTATAACCCATGCCGGCCGAAACCTCCATCGAAAAACCCTCCGCAAAGCCCGGGCCGTTGTCGAGAACGCGCATCAGCACCTCGCCCTGGCTTTCCCGGCCCACTGTCACCGTCAGGTGGCCGTCATCCTTACCCGGAAAGGCGTACTTGTAGGCATTGGTAGCCAACTCGTTGACGATCAAACCCAGCGGCACAGCCCGTTCCAGTTCCAGGGTTAGCCCGTCGGTTTCGATGGAGAAGGTCGGCGGGTGACTAGCCTGCCCCCAGGCTGATTCCAGTTGCCCCAGCATCTCGGTCAGGTATTCCTTCACCGGGATGGAAGACAAATCGCTGGAGCGGTAGAGTTGCTCATGCACCTGGGCCATGGCGTTCACCCGGCTCTGGCTTTCCAGCAGCAGCGAGCGGTCAAAGTCGTCGCGGATACGGTCCGCCTGGATGGAAAGCAAGCTGGATACGATCTGCAGGTTGTTCTTGACGCGATGGTGAATTTCCTTGAGTAAAGTTTCTTTCTCGCGCAGCGAGGCGGCCACCAACTCGTCGCCCCGCACCTTCTCGGTGATGTCGCGAGCCACGCATAGTACCGCCTCGTCGGACAGGGCCACTAGGCGGGCCTCATTGCTGCGCGGGCCGGAGGGCATTGCCAGCTGGTAGACAATGGACTGGACGCCGTCACCTGCCAAGGCCTTGTCAATCGCGTCCTTGGTACGCGAGTCCAGCTCCTTGTCGCCGAAGACGTCGCCGACGGTTCGGCCCAGGAATATTTCCGGCGGCGCGGCCAGCTCGCTGCTGCCGCCGACATGAGACTCAACGAAGCGTCCCTCCCGGTCAAACACAAACAACAGGTCCGGCAGCGCCTTGAGGATGGCGTTTACCTTAGCCTTGCTGGCCTGGAGTTCCACCACCTTGCCAGCCAGTTCCGCAGTACGCCGGGCCACCCGGCGGCGCAGCACCCAGTTCATGAACAGCAGATTGAACGCGAAAATCAGGGCCACCATCGCCAACGCCACCAACGCCGTCATGAAGCGCGGATCGACCCTGGCAAAGATCGGCCGGCCTAGCCAACGCTCGTCGATGGACCGCAGCTCGGCCGCGGGAATGGCGGCAAAACCGCGTTCCACCAAGGCCAGCGTGGCCCCGTCGCCCTGGGCTACCGCGCGGTGAAATTCGCCGCTGTACAAGCTGAAACTTTCCAGGAACTCGGTTTCCGCGCCAGCCTTGGTCAGCAGGTAGATAGCCGGCGGCCGGTCGATGCTAAAGATACGTTCGCGGCCGCTCACCGCCGCCTCGACAATAGCCGCGTAGCTCGGGTAATACTGAAGGTCAGTGACGCCATGGGATTGCAGCACCGCCGCACAGGCGTCGCCGGCCTTGACCGCCACCCGGAAGCCGCGTAGGTCCTCGGGCGTGGCGATACCGGTGATACCCTTGTGAAAGAACACCGGCACCTCGAGTTTCACGTAAGGGGCCGTAAAGTCAAAGGCCGCCTCGCGCTCCGCAGTTTTGAAAATGGTATCGATGACGTCCGCCTCGCCGGAGGACATCTGACGCAGCGCTTCCGCCCAGTCCAGGCCGCGCAGGTCGACACGCACGCCGGTAGCGCGTTCCCAGGCCGCCCATTGGTCAACCAGAATACCACGCAGGTGGCCAGCCTCATCCTTGAAGATATACGGAGGGTAGTTGTCGTCCAGCACCACGATGATAGAAGCGGGTTGGCCGTCGCCGGCCGTTACCGGACCGGCCGCAGCCTGGCCGCCAGCCGGCACTACACCCAGCAGGAGGCAGCCTAGCAGCCCCCAGAGACGCCTCAGCACGGAGCGGCCCTCAGGCCACCTTCCTCGGCCACCCCAACCTCATTGGTAGGAAAAGCAACGGTAAGAGAAGCAACGCGGGCTCGGTCAACCGGCCGCGTAGTATCATAGACTAGTTCGTGATAATTGTTGCCGTTGAAGGTGAAGGTCTTGACCACTTCCAGCCCCAGCTTGCCGACGTGCGCCGCGTAGGAACGAGGATTGATCTGGTTGATGAAGGTTACCAGGTGGCGATACCGTCCAGCCATGCCCGCCCGGGCGCGCTCGAACAGGCTTTCCAGCACGCCCTTGCCGCGCCAGGTTCCATCGATGCAGATCGGGCCATATTGGTACGAATTCTCAAGCGTCAAGCTTTCGCCCCGCACCCGGATGTTTGGCAAGTCAGCCATCATCTGCTGGAACAGCGGCCAACGCGACCAATACTGCCAGGAGGCGGCCATGGCGTAACCGAGCACTACAGACCCTTCTACAGCCAGGAACAGCCCCTGCTCCCGGTCAATCAACTCGGACAGCAGTTCGGCACTGAACAGGGTGGTCACGAAACCATCCTTCTTGTCAGCCTCGCGTATCGTAGTAACATGATATTTACTCTGCAGCGCCAGGACGCCAGCTAGATCCCCGGCGGTGGCCAGTCTGTAGTCCATACTGCCTCCTCACCTCGTAATCCGCGGGCCAGCCCACCGGATAACGGCCACAGTTTCAAGCCGCCGCCGCGGAAATTCCTGACGGTGGCAGTGTGGCAAAACCGGTTTAGCTGCCGGGCAGCTTGCGAATCTCGTCGTTAATGATGTGATCCAGCTTGCGGTTCTCTTCGTGCAGTTCGTAAATGGACAATTCCTTTTTCTTAACTTCCAGCTCCAGCATTTCTTTCTGGAGGCGCAGTTCTTCGACACGCAGCTTAGAGCGTTTGCTCACATAAATGAAACCAAAAACCACGCTAGGTGCAAACACAAAGACCGAAAGAATGGCAACTATAGGTATCAAATCCACCGTACACTCCTTCCGGGCCGAACAGCAGCTTCCATGTAGATCAAAAGCCTGTTAAATGCCCATGCGCTTCTGCAACTGCAGGCGCCAGTCGTATTTTTCGCCTTCTTTTTCCCAGGGCAGGCTGCGCTTGATACTGAAGCGGGTGTGCGATTTATCGAGGAACTCGACGACGGCAAAGGCGCCGCGGCCGATATAGACGATATGTTCTTCGGGGCCAAGGCGCTCGTACTCGGCCAGGCGGGCCAGAGCGCAGTCGAAATGGACGGCCGCCCCGGTGGACGGGTCGGCCAGGGATGAGGAAACATCCAGTATCGGCTTCTTGCAATAGGGACAATCCACCGCCGGCAATTCCGGCAGCTTCGGCTTGACCTCGACCTTGGTTTCGGTCCGGTTGCGGCGACCACCGCGGTAAAAGCGGCGGCGGTCATCCTTACGGCCTTCGGGCATCGCGATCCCCCAATCCTTCCATGATTTCGGCGCTCATCACCTGGGCAATACGGTAAATAGCACCGCTCAAGTAGCCCTCATCATGCACTTTTTGCTTGAGTTCGGCAAGCCTTGATTCTTTTTCCGCCCTGATTCGCTGCCGTGTCGCCGTCTCTGTCATGCTTACTCCGCAAAGGCGCCCTCCAGCCACGCTTCAACGCGTCCGGACCGCACCGCAATAACATCATACCGCAGGATACTACCCCTATATTCTCGATGTCTTGCCAGGTAGAGTTTAGACGTTTCGACAATCCGGCGCCGTTTCCGGGCATTGACGCTGCTAGCCAATGATTCCAGGCCATAGGCGTCCACCGCCTTGACCTCGACGAAGGCCAGAATAGAAGCTTTGCTGACTACTAGGTCGATCTCGCCACCCGGCGAGCGAAAGTTGCGCTCCAGGATCATCCAACCGGCCTCGGCCACATAGTCGGCAGCCAGTGTTTCGGCGTGGCGGCCTTTGCAACTGGTTGACAAGGTGACCGATGGCGGCACCTCGGCGGCCGGTGGCGTGGCCACGATGGCCGTGAGCTGTACCACGGCGACTCTCAGCTAGCCAATTCGCGCGGGTCGATGGCTCGGGCGATGAACAGCGTCTTCTCGGTCAGGAGGTCAAGCATATCGCCCTCCGGCTCCCGGTAGTGGTTGCCGAATTCGTCGACCAGGATGCGCAGCTTGGGCCGCAGCGGAGCGTCGGCGTGGGTTTCCATCACCTTGGCGATGGCGGCGTTGTTCAGTACCACGATGGAACCGATCGGGTAGATA
Source organism: Spirochaetes bacterium GWB1_60_80 (assembly GCA_001829185.1). Classification (GTDB taxonomy): domain Bacteria; phylum Spirochaetota; class Spirochaetia; order Treponematales; family UBA12059; genus UBA12059. The sequence goes on along the minus strand of MIAR01000021.1, from coordinate 22,943 downwards.
CCCATGCTACGCAGGAAAGCTTTCAGCACGTCCGGGTCAAAACGCCGGCCGTTATCGGACAAGAGGCTCTTCATGGCGGCGTAGCCGATCATCGAGTTGCGGTACGGCTTCTGGCTTATCATGGCCTCAAAGGCGTCGGTCACCGAGACGATCCTGGCCAACAGGTCAATTTCCTGACCGGCGGTCTTGCGCGGATAGCCATCGCCGTCCCAGCGCTCGTGATGCTGCAGGGCAATCAGACCGATGTCCTCCGGGTAATGCATATCGCGCACGATGGTGCGGAAGGCGTACAGGGGGTGGGCCTTCAGCTTCTGGGCTTCCTCGACGGTCAACGTGTCTTTTTTATGGACGATTTCCGGGGGCATGCGCAGCATGCCGATATCGTGCAGGAAGGCGCCTAGCACCAGGTGATGCAGGCGGTAGGCCGGTAGCTTGAGAGTCTTGCCGACTACCAGGCTGAGGAGGGCGCAGTTGACGGCGGTCTTGGCATCCTGATAGCCGGCGACGTCGCTGCCGATAATAGCCGACACGATGAGCGAGCCGTGGGTTTGCTCCAGCTGGACGATATCCTTGACTACCTTCTCGATGGCCGCCTGCTCGGGCAAGCTCCCGCTGCGAAAACCCTCCAAGCAGGTCTTGGCAGCCGCCAGAATGCCCGCGTAATCGGAAAACATTTTATCGTCGACGAAACCGCCGCCGCTTATTTGGCTGCCGTCGGCCAGGGTATTCTTCTTCTTGCCTTCGGCCGCGGCCGGCGCGTCAACCTTGCGGTGCAATTCGCCTTCGGAAAAGACATGGTGCACATCCCACTGGCGCAGTCCTTCGATATCGCGCATCCGGACAGCCACGCCGGCCGGCACGAAAATGTTCTGGCCATCGACGAAGGCATCCTTGCTGAACGAGTCGCCCGGGGCCAGGTCCTCCAAAGCGAATTTCTTTTTCATAACTTTATGTCCTTTACCGCCAGCAGGATCCTGGCCACTATTTCCCAATATTCGGCCGGCACGAAGGCTCCCGGATCCAGCAAGCAGAGGCTTTCGGCCAAGGTACGATCGCGCAACACCGGCACGCCGCGCTCGCCGGCCAGGCGAACCAATCGTCCCGCCGCGGCACCGTCGGCCCGGGCGACCACCCAGGGGGCATAGCCACCGCGCTCGTAGCGGATGCCCACCGCCCGCGCCCGGACGCGCTTATACCTGCTCATCGACACCGCGCCATGACCCTACCTTGCGCCCGTCGCCTTCATCGCCCACCTCCCGCACCGTTACTATCAGTCCGGCGGCGCGCAATACCGCTTCCAGCCGCCTGACCACCGGGTCGTTGCGCCCCTCGACCGCGGCGACGGGCCGCACTGACAAGATCCGACCGTGGCCAGCGACGGCAAAGCTGCGCTGACCGCCAGCAGTCGAAAGGTCCAGAATCAGGGCTTCGGTCTGCCGGTGAACGTAATTATAGTGTATACGCAGCATTCCCCTGAAATCAAGGCTGCGCTCGGAAAAGTTGAAGGGTACAAACAGCCAGGCCGCGCCATCTGCGGCCGGCTGGGCCAAGTCGAAGAATTCGGCTGCGGCGGCCTGAGCCACCCGACGCAGAGCCTGCGCCAGACTGGCGACGGGATCAGGCCCCAATGACGGCGGACGAGGGGTCAGACCCCGAGACGAGTCGTCGCCTGGCTGACCACCTCGAGGCTGACCGTCAGCGGACGAGCCGTCGGGCTGGCTGCCGCTGTCAAAGAAGCCGGCCAAGCCTTCTACCGCCCGATCCGTCAGCTCGACGCCGCTGGCCAGAGCCCGGGCCCCGACCGCGCTGGCCAGAGCCTCATGGCCGGCGTGACGACGAGCCAGATTGCGCAGGCTACGGACCGTTTCCGGCCGCAACGGTAACTGCTCGGCCATCATGGCCTGCAACGCGGTCAAGGCAGCCGTCTCGGGTTTGATCGACCAGGCGGCCAGCAAGTCGCCCAGCCGCCCGACAGGTGGGGCTGGCTGGGTGATAGCGGACCGGGTAGCCGCGCTGCCGACGGCGACCGTGCCGGTGGGCAATCCGGCCGGACGCCGGCCACCGGCCAAGGAAGCGGCTGGAGCCTGACCGGTAGCGGCCGGCACTTGGCTCGGCCGACCGGCGCCCTGAGCGGCCACCGCTTGCACCGCCGTGTCGCCAGACAGAGAGCTGGAATGCGCCAAGGCACCAGCGGTCGGCTTGTCAACCGGACTGGTGCCTGGTGGCGTGGATGGTAACTGTCGATTGTCTCCGCTGGCGGAAACGGGCTTCAAGACCAGCCTTATTTGGCGGCGGCTTGGAGGGAGCGGAAGGCTGGCTTGCGGCCGCCCAGCAGCTCCTTGATCTTGGCTTTCTTGCCCACCTTGTCGCGGATATAGTACAGCTTGGCGCGGCGAACCTTGCCGAAGCGGACGATTTCCAGACTGTCGATGCGTGGTGAGTAGAGCGGGAAGACGCGTTCCACGCCGACGCCGTAGGACGTCTTGCGCACGGTGAAGGTGCGGCTGATGCCGGCGTTCTTGAAAGCGATGACCAAACCCTCATAGGCCTGGATACGCTCGGTCTTGCCTTCAACGATCTTGAAATTGACCCGAACGGTATCGCCCACTTTTATGTCGGTCATTTCCTTGACCTGAGCTGCCTCGATCTTGCGTATAAGGTTCATTCTTCTCCCCTTTGATCCAATATTTCCTGAACAAGCTGCCGGAGCTGGTCGTCCAGCCCCTTGCCCGACAACAGATCGGGCCGGTACAGCAAGGTTTTCTCCAAGCGCTTACGGTAGCGCCATGCCTCGATGTTGGCATGATGTCCGGAGACCAAGACCTCCGGGACTCGGAGTGTATCATAAACGGCCGGCCGTGTATACTGGGGGTATTCCAGCAGACCGCCCTCAAAGCTCTCTTCGTCTAGCGACTCGCCGGTAATGACGCCGGGAATCAGGCGGTAGATGGCGTCGACGATGGCCAACGCCGCCACCTCACCGGAGGACAGCACATAGTCGCCAATGCTGACCTCGTCGGTTACATATTTGTCAATGATGCGCTGGTCGATGCCTTCATAGCGGCCACACAGCAGCACCAGGTTCTCTTCCTTGGCCAGGTCGCGGGCGTAGGCCTGGTTGAACAGGCGGCCGCCGGGCGTGACGTAGACCACGCGCGGGCCGGGCGCGCCGGACGCTTCCAGGGCCAAGGACAGCGCACCGGGCATCATCAGCATGCCGGGGCCGCCGCCAAACAACTCGTCATCGACCTTGTTATGCTTGTTGTTGGCGAAGTCGCGGATGTCGACCAGGTCGTAGCTGACCAGGCCGCGCTGCACGGCCCGGGCCATGATCGAGCTCTCGAAGAAGCCGCGCATGATGCCGGGAAAGAGCGACAGGACGCTGAGCTTCAATCAAGCACCCATGGCGTCAGCAGTTCGATGGTCTTGGCGGCCAGGTCGACTTTGCCGATGAAGGGCGCCTCGAAGGCCACCAGCACCGGCGTCTCGCTGCCGCGATGGGCCTCCAAGAGGTAGCCGGTCGGGCCGCCTTCCAGGACGCCTTCCACCCGGGCCACAACCTGGCCGTCATGGACCAGGGAGCAGCCGACCAAGTCGGCGAAATAATACTCGCCGGGACCGCAGGCCGCCGCCTTGTCGCGCGGCACCCACAGTTCCAGTCCGGACAGGGCCTTGGCCGTTTCCGGACTGTCGTAGCCGGCGAACTTGATGACCAGGCCGGGATCGTGCGCCTCGATCTTCTCAATGCGCAACAGGCACTCCCGGCCCTCGGCTTTGGCCTGCACGGTGGACAGCTTGAGGAAATGGTCGACTTCGCCGGAATACGACTGCACCTTGAGCCAGCCATGGACCCCGAAGGGCTTGGCGATTTTGCCGATGGCTAGGCTTTCCATAATCAGTCGAGAATCTGCAGGCGAACGTCCTTGTTGCCGCGCACCGACGAGGCCGACAGGACGGTGCGGATCGCCTTGGCGATGCGTCCTTGCTTGCCGATCACCTTGCCGATGTCGGCCGGGGCCACCCGCAACTCGATGGTCAGCCCGGCCTCGGTTTCGACGGTCCGGACCGAGACGGCCGACGGGTCGTCAACCAGCGACTTGGCGATGTATTCGATGAGGTCGCGTTCCATGGCGGTCAGACCCGCTCGAGCTTGATGTTCTTCAGGTTGAAAAGGCGGCGGACGGTCGGGGAGAGCTCGGCGCCCTTCTTCATCCAGTCGCGGGCCTTGGTCTCGTCGATGCGCAGCTGCTTGTCGGCCACTTCGATCGGATGGTAGAGGCCGAGCTCGTCGATGGTCTTGCCGTCGCGGGGCTGGCGGGAATCGAGCACCACGATGCGGAAATATGGGCGCTTCTTGGCGCCGAACTTTTTGAGTCGAATTTTTACGCTCACGGAATCCTCCTGAAAAATGCGGTCGCGCCTATGCGCCACCGGGAAAAGATCGAGGTTCAAGCGGCAGCCAAGCCATCCGTCCGGAAGGCGCGCCGCAGCCTGGGGTTCCCCTGGTCTCGGGTACATAAAAGGGGATCGGAATTGCCGCGGGCCGATCCCCTGTTTAGGTAAAATTTATACCGGAGATGTATAACCTGAAAGGCCGAGGCGCGTCAAGGAAGTCGCCAGACGGTATCGCTGTCTGGCGTTCCAGCCGACATTCAGGCCGGCCTGTCCCAGTTCATCATCCAGTTGATGCCGAAGCGGTCGGTGAAGTTGCCAAACACCGCGCCCCAGAACTGCTCGGCTAGCGGCATGTCAACCTTTCCACCGGCCGACAGGAGCGGGAAAAGGCGCTGGATCTCGGCCTCGCTCTCGCAGTACAGCATCAGGCTGACGTCATTGCCGCGCCGCATCGGGCCGCCCTGTTGCTGGTCGGCCGCCATCAGGCTGAAGCTGACGGTCTTGAGGTGGGCATGCATCAACTTGGCGCGCTCGGCGGGAGGTAGACTAGCGCCGTCCGGCGAGTCGCCGTAGGTCATCAAGCTCAGTTCGCCGCCCAAGCAGCTGCGGTAAAATTCCATCGCCTCTCGGCAATTGCCGTCGTAGGTCAGATACGGATTCAAGGTAGCCATAATACTTCCTTCCGGGCGACAGGTCGCCCCCACCCGTTCCGTCCGGAACGGGCCTACCGCTAAAATATCCGCAATCAAGGATCGAAAATCAAGTGCCGAAGCCCAGCCGTTTGCGGACGGCGCCGGTTAACAGCCAGACCAGGGCTAGGCCGCTGAACAGGGTAACCAGCGCGGCCAGCCAGAAGGACGCGCCGGTCTGACCGGCAAAGACGCCATAGAAGGCCTTGAGCATCCAGACGTTGGGGAAGACCAGGAACCAGGGCTGGATGGCCGTCGGCACCAGTGCCGCCACCAGCGGCACGGTCAGGAAAAGCGGCATGATCAGCTTGATCGACCCCATGGCGCCGATTTGGCTATCGGCCGTGATACCGAGCAGCAGGGCCACCACCAAGCTGAGCGGCGCCGACGCCAGGCAGGCCGCCAGCAGGTGCGGATAGCTAAGGCGGAAGCCCAGCATGATGAAGCTTGAGCCGACCATGACCAGGCTGGACACCAGCAGGAAAAAGAGCAGTTTGGCCGCCAGATAGCTGCCCAGCGACAAGGGGCTGAGGTTGAGCGCCTTGATGGCGCCGCTGGAGCGCTCGTCGACCATGGCCAGGCCAGCGCCAAGGGCCGCCAGCAGCGACGCGGTCAGCATCAGGAAGGCCGCCACCCAGCTTTCCAGGCCGGCAGCGGTCGGTCTGGCTTGGCCGTCCAGGGCCGCTCCGACCGCATTCACGGCCGCCTCTTGTCCCGGCGCCACCAACAGGCGCAGCGAGGGCTGGTCTGCCCCGGGGACAGCCGCCGCAGGACTATCGACCAGCAGGCCGGCGTCAAAGCGACCGGACTGCACGGCCGCCGGCAGTTCCGCCGCCGCCACTGACTCTACCTGGTGGCCGGCCTGCGTTAGGCGAACACTGACCGCCGCTGGGACCGCCGAGTCGACCGCCAGAGCGAGGCTCGGCGAAGCGATGGCCGGCAGGATGAAGCGGGCCGCCAGCGCCAGCAACAGCGGACTAAGGATAATATAAACCACGATGGCGTCTCGGAAAGACCGCGTATAGTCCTGGCGCACCAGGGACAAAATGGCTTTCATGAGCGCGCCTCCTTGAAAATACGCCGCCGCACCACCCAGGCCAGCGTCGGCAGCATTAAGCAGTTGGCCGCCAACAACCAGACCACCAGCCAGCTCAGCGCCACACCGCCGCCAGCCGCCTGGCCAGCGCCGGACAGCAGCTGGCCGTAGGCCTGGAGGGCTGGCCAGCCCGGAATAAGCCACAGCCAGACCGGCGGGTTGGTCGCGCCCTGAAAGGCCAGCGGCAGCATGTTGACCAGCAGGACGCCGACGCCGGGGATGAACCACTGGCTGAGGTTCTGAAAGCAGGCGCTGATAGCCAAACCCAGGGCCGTCATCAGGCAGCCGCCTAAAGCGGTAACAAGGGCGATGCCGGCCAGACTGGCTCCATCCAGCCGGAGCGCCGCCGTTCCGAGTAGCGCAAACGCATAGGCTACGCTCAGGCCGGTCCAGAGCGTCAACTTGGCGCCGATCCAGCGGGCCTGGCCGCCCGGGCTCAGGCGGTAAGCGCGCAGGCTGCCTTCCTCCTTCTCCTGAAACAGCCCGACCGAGCCGAACAGGAAGCCGAGGATCAGCACCTCGCAGACCATCAGGGCCACCGCCATCCGCTCGGCTAACGGTGGCTCGGCCACGCTGGCCGGCAGATATTCCACGGCCAGGCGGTGGCCACCGGCCTGGAGCATGGCCGGCCGCTCGGGAGCTGTCCGGCTGGCGTCGTACCAGCGCACTAGATGGATACTGCCGGCGCTGGCCGCCAGCACGATGGCTAAAACCATAAACAGGTGATTCCGGGCCATGATAAGCGCTTCCTGCCGGATCAAGCTGCTGAAGGCTTTCATTGGCTGAGGCTCCGCCCGGTCAATTTGATGAAGATGGCCTCCAGGCTGGCCTCGCTGGAATGGATGGTCTCGATACGGGCACTTTGCATCAGCCGGTTCAGGCTAGCCTGGTCCTCCGGCCGCGCCAGGTCGAGGCTGGCCCGTTCCAGCCCGGCTGCGCCGGCAGTGGCTGTCGCAGCGCTGGTTGGGGCGGCCGGCCGGTACTCGACGCGCACCAGGCTCTCGCCGTACTGCAACTTGAGCTGACGCGGGCTGCCGGCCGCCAGGATGCGGCCGTGGTCCATAAAAGCCACTTGGTCGCACAGTTCGTCGGCGGCGTACATGTTGTGGGTAGTCAGCAGTACCGCGGCGCCGCGGTCGCGCTCCTCGCGGATCATCTGCTTGATGACCAAGGCGGTGCTAGGATCAAGGCCCGATTCCGGCTCGTCCAGGAACAGAATGTCCGGCCGGTGCATGATGGAACGCACGAATAGCAGACGCTGTTTCATGCCCTTGGAATACTGAGCTACGCGCTTATGCGCCGAGCCGCCCAGGCCCACTCGTTCCAGCAGCTGGAAGGGGTCTAGGGTGGGCACCGCGAACAGGCCGGCGTAGAAGCGCAGATTCTCGAGGGCGGTCAGCTTGCCGAACAGGTTGGGATGCTCGAAGGAGTAGCCGATGCGGTTGAAGAAGACTGGTCGCAGACGCCGCACTGTCTGGCCGGCCAGGGTCGCCTCGCCCTCCTGGAGGGGCAGCAGCCCGGTCAAAATGTTCTGTACCGTGCTCTTACCCGCCCCGGACGGCCCCAGAAAGCCGAAAATATGGCCGGGCGGCACCTGGAAGCTGATGTCGTCGACGGCGTAATTGCCCTTGCCTTCGTAGTCGTGGCGCAGATGTTCCACAGTAATCATGTCATGCCTCCTTGGTCGACCCGTTGTCCTGGCCGGTATGTGGACCGGCTTTCAGGACGCTGCGGATCAGTTCGATGCGCGCCAGCAACTGGTCGCGGATTTCGGCAGGGCTCAGACGGCGGCGGAGGCAGGCTTGCAACTCCAGCTTGATGCCGGCCAGCAGCCACTGCAGCGTCTGGGCCAGGGCCGGCGAGTCGCCCGAACCGGGCGGCGTCATCAGGTCACGGAACAGCTCGCGGCTATCCGCCGGGTCAAACAGCGCCGCATAGCGCGGCACCAGCGCCTCGGCGTCGGCACCGGCCAGGGTCAGCGAGAAGCGATAGGCCGCCGGGTCGCGTTCGTACTGCGCCAGGCTGAGCTCTACCGCCAGCCGCAGGCGGTCTACCGCGTCACGGCCGGCCTGGATGCGCGCCCGATGCTGCCGGAAGACGGCCAACTGGTCCAAGGCGCAGCGGTAGTGCAGATACAGGAACAGCGCCGCCTTATCGCGGAAATAGTTGAACAACGAGCCCTTGGCGATACCGGCGGCCTGCACGATGCGATTGGTGGACGCCGCGGCAAAGCCCTGCTCCGAGAACTCGGCCCGCGCCGCCGCCAGGATGGCGCTGGCCTTGTCGGCCGGCAGGCGCAAGAAACTGTCGTCCACCAGTTGAGAGATATCCGGCACGGTGTCCTCCCAGTAAAAGCCTGTTGACCAGGTGGTCATAGCTTAAATATAACGCGGCTTGACCAGGTGGTCAAGGGGTCAGACCCTACACCGGCACGTTGGTTTTCGAACTAGCCCGTGCTATAGTCACCTCTGGCTACCCAAACTGGTAGCCCTATCTCAGATCAGGAGTGAAACATGAAGAAATTTTGGGCCGTCTTATTGACGGTGCTGGCGCTGGGTATGGTATCCAGCTGCGATCTGCTGGACAGCTTGTTTATGAATTATTTATCTTTCGACAATGACTTTGACCCCTGGACCCAGGGAATCGACAGTTCCGTTGACCTCAGCGCCGCCAGTATCGGCAAGGTTTATAAAGTAGTCGTGCCACCTAAACCACTGTCGCTTGATATCAGCAGTCCCTTGGTTTGGGGTACCGCCGTCTATACCACCGATTCGCGGATCGGCCCGGCCGCGGTCCATGCCGGGGTCATCGCTACCAGCGGCGGCACCGTCTACTTGGAAATTCTGGCCGGCCAGGATAACTATTCAAACAGCACCGCCAATGGCGTTACTACCATGGATTACTCCAGCTGGGGTTACAGCTACCGCTTTACAACTGCCAACTAAGCCGCTAGATTATTCATGACAAAAGGCTTGCCCCTTTCCGGGCAGGCTTTTTTGCCAGGCCATCCCCGCCTTGCAATCCTCCCGCCAACCAGCTACTATTCAGGCATGGCAGACAACACAAAATCCTTCGCCACCGGCGATGTTATTTTCAAAGAGGGCGACCAGGGTGACCTGATGTACATCATGGTCAGCGGTTGCGTCGAACTGCGCAAGAAGGTTGACGCCGGCGAAATGGTGCTCAAGGTGGTCAAGACGCCCAACGAGTTTTTCGGCGAGATGGCCTTGATCGACGGCCGTCCGCGCTCGGCTACGGCGGTGGCGGCCGAAGCGACCCGCTTGCTGGCGGTGGACGAAGCCATTTTCGATTCTATGGTGCTCGGCAATCCCAAATTCGCCCTGACCATCATTAAGACCTTGGCAGCGCGCATCCGTTCGTCAAATATCCACATTTCCGAGCTGACCGAGACCATCCCGCGCGAGCGGGCGGCCCACGCCATGGTCGACTACGCCCTACGCCACGGCGAGAAAATTTTCGACGGCGGCTACAAAGTAGCGGTCGATGCGCTCTGCGTCTGGGTAAACAGCCACGTCGGCATGGCCAAGCCAGAGTTCGACGATTGCCTGGATCGCTTCCTGAAGGGCGAGCTGGTGCGCTATGCCGCCACCAGCGGTCAGAGCCATGAACACGTCGTCCTGTCGGCCAGCTTCATCAACGAGAACAACCGGCGCAATAACTGACAGGTTGTTGAAGTGTTGAAAAGCCGCATTCGCGTTTTTCAACACCCTGTTAAAGCTCTGGACGCGGTGGCGGGCTTCCCGCCATACTGGTACAATGGCACTTAAAGCAACCATTTACGCAGCCGAACTCGAGGTGGTCGATCTCGACCGCCAACACTTCGCCACCTATCAGCTAAAGCTGGCCCGCCACCCGTCCGAGACCGAGGAGCGCCTGATGGTGCGGCTGCTGGTCTACGCCCTCCAGGCCCACCCACGCCTGGCCTTCGGCGGCGGAGTATCCGAATCGGGCGAGCCTGACCTGTGGCAGAAGGACCTGACCGGCGACATCGAGCGGTGGGTGGAGCTGGGGCATCCCGACGAACGCGTCCTGACCAAGGCCTGCGGTCGCGCCCGCCAAGTGCTGGTCTACACCTACTCGCAGTTCCCGGAACGATGGTACGAGCCGATCCGCAAACGGCTGGCCGGCCTGCGCAACCTGGCGCTCTGGTCTATCACCGACCAGGAGGCCGCCGCCCTGGGCAGCCTGGCCCGGCGCAAGCTGACCGTACAATGTGCCGTCCAGGACGGCGTGGTGTGGCTGCGTGACGACGAGGGCGGCGCGGTGGAAGTGGTACCGCAGCGGCTGGAGCTCTAGCAGGTTGTTGAAAAAGCCGGTTGCTTTCTCAACAACCTTAACAATTCCTCGCATAGCTTGCGCTATGCTGCGTAATTGTACCGGCTTTTGAAGTGTTGAAAAGCCGCATCCGCGTTTTTCAACACCCTGCTAGCAGGTTTTTGAAAAACTCGACGCTTTTCAAAAACCTGCAGTGCAATTCCTCGAAAAGCCCTACGGCTTTCTACGAAATTGCTACAGTTATAGTATGTTAAAAAAAGCCGCGTTCGGCTTTTTTTAACGGTCGGCCGGCCGGCTGGTCAATTTGAGCGCGGCGGGCTTTGGTCGCCAAACAAAACCACCGATCCGTCCAGCGGCTTGCGCTCCACCTCGCTACTCCAGAAGGTATACTCTTTTTCTTCCAGACGCACCGTCTGAGTACGGGGAATAAAGCGGCGAAAAACCTCGTAGGTGTCGGTGTGGAAATGGATCACCCGGCCTAGCTCACCGCCCAAGTCCTCCGAGACCAGGGGGATACCCTCGGTTTTCAGGAACTCCCGAATAAAACGGCCGTTGACGTCGCCTACGCACAAAAAATTGTCGCTGGAAATTCCAAACACCACATTGCCGGCGCCAAACACCTTGGCCTTCATCCGCCGCTTCTCGGCGCCCAGCTTGAGCATGTCGTTGATCAGCATTTCCATGGCATTGATGCCGTAGCGGCCGGCCTCGGTAACGGTTAGGGGCAGGCTGCGCGCGTAGCGGCTGTTGGCCAGCAAGAAATGGTTCATGCCAGCTACCTTGGCGCGCTCGTCGTACAGGCAGGCCGCCACGCAGGAGCCCAGCAGGGTTTGCAGGACGGCCTTCCCGGCCAGGGCTCGGTGGCCGCCGGGCGGTATAACGATCCGATCAAAGAGCGAAGGCGCGCGGTACTCCATGCAGCCAATATAATGAAAAGCGCTGGAATATGCAATTTTCAGGCGTCAGGGCGACCAAGGGCGCAGCTGGACCGCCGCCAAGCCAGCCGGTTTGCCTTTTGCGTCGCCATGCGCGACAGTATCAGCATGGACATTCCCATCAATACCGAGGGCGGCTCGCGCGTCGTTCTCGACTTGATCTACAGCCTCAAGGTCCGCGATGTCATGACCCGCCAGCTGATAACGGCGGCGCCGGACAGCCCGATGCGCGAGGTGCAAAAGCTGATGCGTGACAATGGCATCACCGGCGTGCCGATCGTCGAGGGCAGCCGCCTCCTGGGCATCGTTTCCATCGGCGACCTGCTCCTGGCCCTGGACGACGGCCGCATCAGCTCCAGCGCAGAGGCCTGCATGTCGCGCTCGGTGGTAACGCTGGAAGAGGAAATGCCGCTGACCTTTGCCATCAGTTACTTGAACCGCTACCAGTTCCGCCGCTTCCCGGTGCTCGACAAGAACGGCGCGCTGGCCGGCATCATTACGGCGGCCGACATCATCAAGACGCTGCTGGTGGCCATGAACCGTGAGGTGGAGCGGCTAGAGGCCACCATCCGCGCACCGGCCAGTCCAACCGTTGCCAATGCCTCCGACGAAGCCGAGGCGGCGCTGTCGCTCAGCTTCAACACCTACCAGTTCGATTTCGACAACGCCGGTAAAGCCTCGGCCGAACTCAAGAAAGCCCTCCGCAACCTGAAGATGGACCCGACCATCATCCGGCGGGCCGCGATTGCCAGCTACGAACTGGAACTGAACCAGGTTATCCATTCCTCCGGCGGCGTCATGGAGTACATCGTGCGCGACGGCCGCATCACCATCGTGGCGCGCGACAGCGGCCCCGGCATCGCCGACGTCGCGGCAGCGCTGACCGAAGGCTTTTCCACCGCCAACAATTGGATTCGCAGCCTCGGCTTCGGCGCCGGCCTGGGCCTGCCCAACGCCAAGCGGGCCGGCGATGACTTCAGCCTCGACTCCGCGCCCGGCCGCGGCACCACGGTCTGCGTGACCATCAACTATGCGCTGCCGGCCTGATTTGCTATAATGCCCGGGCGACCAGGCCAGCTGGCGGAGCCTCCCGCCCACCTTGGCCGCCTCGCCGCGGCCACCGACGCCGCCGGCGTCACCAGTACGATCCGCAGGAGCACATGATGAAAACAAGCGATCTAGCCGGCCACTTCGGCCTCGAGACCATTCAAGCCGAATTCACCGACGCCGAGATCAGCGCCGGCTACACCTCCGACCTCTTGTCGGATGTCATGGGCAAGGCCGGCGACAGCGACGTGCTCATCACCATCCAGGCGCATAAAAACACCGTAGCCGTAGCCGGCCTAGTTGGCATCGGCAGCGTTATCATCTGCAACGCCCGTCCCATCCCCGACGACATGATAGCCAGCGCCCGGGAGGAAGGCATCGCCCTCTTCCGGACGCCTCTAAGCCAGTTCGAGGTTTCCGGCCAACTCTATGCCGTCCTGCACGGCCTGTCGGCCATTCCCCGTTCCGACGCCCCCGTCGCCAATCGCGCCTGAAGCCGGTCTGGCGGAGGGATCGATGAAGGTAATCGCCGACTTCCACAACCATTCCTGCCTCTCGCCCTGCGCCAGCCTGGACATGTCGCCGTCGCTGTTGGCCCGCCAGGCTCGCGCCCGCGGCCTGGAGCTAGTGGCCCTGACCGACCACAACAGCGCCCTTAACGCGCCGGCCTGGCTGGAATGCGCCCGCCGTGAAGGCCTGGTGCCACTCTTCGGCCTGGAGGCGACCAGTATCGAGGAAGTACACGTCCTCTGCTTGTTCGGCACGGTCGACGAGGCGCTCGGCTTCGGCGAGTATCTGCGCGTGCGGCTCTTGCCCCTGCCCTACGACCGGCGTCGTCTGGGCGACCAGGTGGTGGTCGATGCCGACGAGGGCGTGGTCGACTTGCCGGAAATCTATTTCGGCGCCGCATTAACCCTGGGTTTCGACGAGCTGTGCGCCGTCGGCCGCGCCTGGGACGCCTTGGTCATCCCGGCGCACATCGACCGGCCAATGTTCGGGGCCATCAGTCAACTTGGTTTCCTGCCTGAAGGACCCTACCAGGCCGTCGAGCTGATGCGCCCGGCTGACCGATCCCTGGCGGCGGGCCATACTGTTACCACCGGCTCCGACGCCCACTACCCGGAGCACATCGGCCGGCGCCCCTTCGGCATCGAGCTGCCCCCCGGCTGGAAGCAAGCCGACGGGTTGGCCGACATGGCCATACTGGCCGCGGCCCTGCGGCCCGAGCTCATCAACTTGCCCGGCCAGCCATGAAAAAGCCGTTGCTCATCGGCCTGGCGTGCCTGGCTGGTCTACTCAGTCTGCGGCTGATTTACCCGTCGCTGCTGCGGCGCGACAACCCGGGCAGCGGCCGGGCGTTCGGCACTATTGCTTTGTACCAGCCGATTCAGTACCTGTTGTCGGATCGCCACCTTTTCGTCTTTGGCGACAACCTCGATACCTACCGTCCGGGTAGTTTTCCCTTCTTCCCGTCGGAGGCTTTGCGGCGGCGATCATTTATCCCGGAAATCGGCGGCCAGACAGACTTCGGGTGGGTGGCCTTCACCCTCTACGGCCACAACTTCCAGCATATTGTCCTGACCACCGACAAATTCCACCATGGCATCCGCCAGATGATACTGGTTCAGGCAGACGGGTCGACCGCGTCCTACGACCAATCGCCGCTGATCAGCCTGGAACCCTGGCATTTGCTGCCGCGCATGCAAGCCGTCACCTTGTCCATCCGCCAGCGACAGCCCGTAACCGTCTACCTGCAGTTGCGCTACCGCCCTCATCAGGTCTTCCAGCTCCACCTCTATGAACACAGCTACTACGCCACGCTAACGGTCGTCTACAATGCTATCGTTTTCATCGCCGCCGGCAGCCTACTCTTAATGCTCGGCATGATGGTCTATATCCAGCTTTTGCCTGGGCAACAGGCCAGCCACGCCCTCGGACCATTTACGTTAAACGTGCTGCTGTTTGGCGTACTGGTTTTCCCTGAAGCCTTTGCGCCGCCGGCCCTCCAGCCCTTCTTCAATTTCGCCATCCCGGCTTTAGCCATCCTGCTGTCGGCCAGCCTGTACGGCTGGTCGGCCGGAATTTTCGACTGCCTGCCTGGAAGCCACCGTAGGATGCCAGCCACCCTCATCGGCGCGACAGCCTGCTACATCGGCAGCCTGTTAGCTCTGGCCAGCTCATACCAGCTATTGGCGGATCTGACAATTCTAGGCTTCAGTCTCTTTGCCAGCCTGACTCCACTCGCCCGCCGCTACCACCAAGGAGCGACCAGACCTGGCACCCGCAGCCTCTGGCTGCTCATCCCGGCAGCCCTACTGCCGCTCTCCAGTCTGATACTGATTCTGAGCGGCCGGCCGCTGTTCGTGGTCTTTGAGCAATTCAAGTATCCGGCCTTGCTGGTGTGGCATTGCGTCTTGCTATTCACCGACCGGGCTAGCCGCCTGCGCGCCCAATTCTCGCAATTGCGCGATACTAGGCAACAAGCCGACGAGCAGGTGCGTTTCCTTATAGCACGCCAGAAAGACCAACGCTCCACAATCTTTAAAATGCTGCTCAATCCGCTGCATAGCACCATGGAAATTCTGGAAAGCATCGAAATCGATCCGGCGACCGCCCAATTAGCGCGTACCGTGCGCTTCGAAATCAGCAAGATTGGCAAGCTGATCAGCTCGCTCGATTCTTTTTATACGCGCGGAGAGAGCAGCGACGACCTGATTGTCAGCAACGAGAATATGGCGGTGCTCGCTGACTCAGCCGTTCGCCTTACCCGTTACCTTTCCGCCAACCAGCAAGTCCAGTTTACCATCGACTGTCAGCCGGTGAGCGTCTCCACCGACGGTAAAATACTCCAGAAAATCATGGCCGGCCTCATGTACCGCGAAGAATTTTTCTGGGCAGTCAACAAATGCGCCCTCGACATCCGTCGCATCGGGTCTACAATCCAGATAGTCATCCGCAACAACGGTCCAGTCGACCAGGAAATGATCGACCATAATCCCTTCACGGAACTGGCCGAATTGATCGGCGCCACTATCGGCTATGAGCGGGATAGCACCGGTAATACCTACCGATTATCGCTGCCGCAGTATCGTGACACCCTTACGGTGAAGCGGCCGGTCAGCATCGCACTGCCCGAACATCTGCCCGAACATCTGCCGGGACACCTGCCCCAAGCGCCCGCCCCCTTGCCAGCCAAGCATCCTGCGACCGGCGTCGTGGTCGATACCGGCCAGACCGTACTGCTGCTCAACGAGGAACCGGTTTCACTTTTCGCCATCAAACGGCGGCTGGAAACCAACGGCTGGCAGGTGCGCAGCTTCCTGCAGCCCGACCAGGCCATCGAAGCCCTGCGTTCCGACAGCGATTTCACCGCCGTCCTGGTGGAGTCCGGCCTGCGCGATCTTACCGGCTACGAGTTCTGCCGGTTGGTGCGCGGACTGCCGACCAACGCCCGGCTGCCCATCATCATTATCATCAACAACAATACCACCAGGGAAATCAACGAGGTCTTCCAGGCCGGCGGCGACGATTACTTGCTGCGCCCCTTCAGCACCGCCGAACTGCTGGCGCGCCTCACCACTCATGCCCAACTGGCGGCCAGCAACCGCCGTGAACTGGAACAAAAAAGCCGTATAGCCGAGATCGACAAGATGCACACCCTCAGCTGGCTGACCGCCGGACTGGCGCACGAGATCAATACGCCCAACAACTCGATCCTGCGTAACCTGCCGGTGCTGCGGGAGATATGGACGGAGATTACCGCCGCGTTGGAGAAACTCTACCGGCTGGAAGGCGTCTTCAACGTGCGCGGCTTTTCCTACAACGAGCTGCAAACCGAGATTCCGGCCATGCTGAACGACATCTACGGCAGCGCCCAGCACATCCGCAAAATCGTCGCCGAGCTCAAGGAGTTCTCCGGCGCTGGCGGAGAAAACCAACTGTCCGGCATCGTCGACGTCAACCAGGCCATCCAATACGCCACCCGGCTATTGCGCCACGCTATCGCCGCCAGCACCACCGATTTCCGGATCGAACTCGACGGCCAGCGGCCTCTCATCCGCGGCGACAAGCTGAAGCTCACGCAAATAATCGTCAACGTAATGGAAAACGCCCTGCAAGCACTGGAAAGACCCGACGCCATGGTCAAGCTAGAAACCAGGCTCCATACAGATGCCGCCACCGGCCAGCCAGAGCGGGTTAGTATCGTTATCACCGACCAGGGCTGCGGCATGACGGCGGAAACGCTCAAATCGTTATATAATCCTTTCTTCACAACCAAGCGCGATCGGGGCGGTACCGGCCTGGGAATGGCGGTGGTATCAGGCATCCTGCGCGAGCTTGATGCCGCAATCGAGGTCGATTCGGCCCCGGGCCGGGGAACTACCATAACCATTTCGATGAAAGCGGTGGCTGGCGACAGCGAAGACGACGCCGAGAACGGCGAGAGACACGAACCACAGGAGCACGGCCATGGATGATAAAAAAGGCAGCATTCTGATCGTCGACGACGACGGCAGCGTCCTCAAGCGCACCGAGCGCCTGCTCCGCTTCAGTGGCTATGAAGATATCATCACCTGCAGCCATCCGAAGGACCTGTGGCCGATCCTGAAGGAAAAAAAAGTCATGGCCATGATCCTCGACCTCTTGATGCCGGAAATAGACGGCTACCAGGTTCTGGAGGAACTGAACAGCAAACGGCCGGAAATTCCCGTCATCGTGGCCACGGCCGTCGACGACCTGGAAGCGGTTATTCGTTGCATGAAGGCCGGCGCCTTCGACTATGTGCCCAAGTCGGCCGAAAGCAGTCGCCTCCTGGCCAGCATAAAGCACGCCGAGGCCATCGGCAGCCTGCTCGACGACAACCGAGCCCTCAAGCACAGCCTGCTCACCGAAAACAAGTCGCTGCCGCCGTATTTCGCCGGCATCATCACCCGCAATCGTCCCATGATGGCCATCTTCCGATACATAGAAGCCATCGCCCGGTCAGAAAAACCCATCCTGATAAACGGCGAGTCGGGCACCGGTAAAGAATTATTCGCCGGCGCCATCCACGCCGCCTCCGGGCGCTCCGGCAAGCTGGTAACGGTCAACATCGCCGGGCTGGACGACACCATGTTCAGCGATACCCTCTTCGGCCACAAGCGCGGCGCGTTTACCGGCGCCGACAACGAGCGCCCGGGCCTAATCGAGCAGGCCGCCGGCGGCATCCTCTTCCTGGATGAAATCGGCGACCTGTCGGCCCAGAGCCAGGTCAAGCTGCTGCGCCTGATCGAGCAGCGGCTCTACTACCCACTCGGTTCCGACCTGACGCGCAGCTCGGACGCCCTGATCATCGCCGCCACCCATCGCGACCTGCGCGCCGAGGCCGAGGCCGGACGCTTCCGCCTGGACCTGTTCTACCGGCTGGAAACGCACCACATTTCGATCCCGCCGCTGCGCGATCGCCTGGAGGACCTGCCCCTCCTGGTCGAGCATTTCGCCGGCACCGCAGCCGCCAAATTTAGTCGCAGCAAGCCGCATATTCCCGATGAACTCTACCAGTTGCTATCCACCTGGGACTTCCCCGGCAATATCCGGGAGCTGGAATCGATGGTTCACGACGCCGTCGGCCGCTCCGATGGGGTGAATCTGTCACTGAGCAGCTTCAAGTCGCGAATCCTGCCCCGAAAAAACGCCAAGCCAGCCATCCGGGATCAGGCCGACAACCCGTTTGGTCACCTGCCAGCCCTGCCCACCCTCAAGGAAGCCGAACGCCAATTAATCCAAGAGGCCTTGCAGCGCGCCGGTGGCAATCAGGGCATCGCCGCTGGCTTGCTCGGTTTGTCCAGGACAGCCCTTAACCGCCGGATCAACCGCGAGGATGAAGACTGACCGGTTCTGAAACGTATCTGGAAACAAGCTAGCGCCAACCCTGTGCAAATATGCACAGTTGTGCAAATCTATCTCGCCACCTAACTTGATACACCAGTTGAAGTTAAGCGTCGGCAACAGCTATTCGGCTTCAATACTGCCAAATTCCAGACAGGGGCTCACCAAAGGCAGCCCAGCTTCGAGCTTAAAGTTAGTCTACTAATTCTTAATGGTATTAGTAATTAAATAATTATCTTGTTTAATCATATTTTGGCACGCTTGTTGCATCTATGTAGACAGTTGGTGGTAAAAATGATGTAATAAAGTGGCAGGTATAAATATTTAATAATGTTATTGTAAAGGCACTAGAACCTAGGTAAAACATTACAGAATCAATCAAAACGGGATACCGGGCCGGTATCCCGTTTTGTATTTCAGAAGGCTTGTCAAATCAAGACCCGGTAGTGGGCGTTTCGTCGTTTTCGGCTGGAGCGCTATCTTCGACCGGCGCGCTGTCTTCATCCGGCGAAGCCGTTGGTGGCACGGTCTCATTGGCCGCCTCGCTATCAGTAGGCGCTACCGGATGAATGGCAATGCGCATACCCAGGACAACGTGCAGCATGGCATGATCCAAGGCCGGGCTCAGGCCGGTCCACAAGTTGGAAACCGCTAAAAAGCCGCGCACTCCCAATACGAAGGTAAAATCATCCTGCAACAAGGCTTCGAAGCGCAGGCTGGCTGACGGGTAAAACCAGCGGCCCTGCTGCCAAAACCAGTCGAGCACGGCCGCCTGGTTAACCACCATCTTGTCAGCGTAGGCGGCCGTTGTGTCGCCCTTGAAGCCGGCACGAAACAGGAAGGCCGGCCCAAGCGAAGCGCCGACCGTAAAGCGCTGACGACGCTCCGGGTACAGCATCGTGCCGAAATGCCAGCTAGCCATCAGTGGCAGGTCGAGCAGAAAGCCCAGCACGAAAACATTATTGCCATCGCCAGCCTCGGACTCGACGGGCACCGCCCGTCCGTCGTCGTTGCCGTAGTTGGTCCAGAACAGATCCAGTCCCGGCTCCAGGTGTAGCCAAAAATCGTCGGCGAAAGTGATGGTCACGGCACCGCCCAGGGTGTTGAGAATCGGATCAGGCGCGGAATTGGGCACAGTGTTGTTGATGACGATAACGCCGAAGCGGCCAATGGCCGAATCGAGCAGGTTAACCTGGGCGGATAGCGACCAGCCCAGACAGGCGAGGCACAGACTCAGGGCAATTCGGCGGGTTACGTTCATTATAGCTTGAACTATAACGCAGCGCGACCAAAAAACCTAGGAGTCTGTCGGACTTAGGATTTTGGCCCAGCGAAAGCGAGCCGCGAGTGGAAAATTGGTGAGGATTGAGGGCCATACTTCCTGTATGGCCCGATTGACGAGCCGATTTTACGCCGCGGGGCGCTGAGATCGGCCAAAAAGCGTGGAAACAGGCTAAAATTCTGGGTTCTTTAGAGGGGCTGGACAATTTCACGTAGAATATTTTTTTAGCGCTCCTAAGTCCGACAGACTCCTAGTCCAGCGCCACGCCACAACGGCGCAGGCGGTCTTTACGGCAGGCAAAGCACCAGGAAGCCGGAGCGGCCGACCAGGGGGAACAGGTCTTCCTCCCACAGCACCAAGACTGCCCCGCTCAGGCCGACGACGGCACCGAAACGGGTCTCGGCCACCGGGCGCGGCAACTCGAGGCGCTGGAGGCGGCCATTGGCTACCGTCGCCGCCCGTCCGTCCGGCACAACGATGGTCACAGCGCCGTCCAGACCAAGCATGGCGGCGGCGGTGACGGCGAAGGCCGGATCGCCCTGCCGGTAGCTGACACGGCGGCCATCGGGCAGATTGGTCTCGATGATCAGGTCGCCACCCAGCGCCGCGACGGCCTGGCGCAGGGATGGGGCGGCGGCCGACAATGGCAGCGGGGTCAGGGCCGCCTCGAATTCGGCTCGGTCAAGGTACTGGAAACTACTCTCCCCGCCAGACCAGTGGCCGTAGCGCAGGCTCACGCTCTGGTTGGGGGCGTCGTCCAGACGATACTGGAGGTACCAACGCCCGGCTTCCTGCGGATAGATAGCCGCCAGGCTGCCGGCTCCGCTCGGCCCGGCCCGGCGCAGCGATCCAAAGGCCGGCCATAGGCTGAACCTGGTTGGGCTGGCTTGCACGATCAGGCTGTTCTGGGCGCCGGGCAGAGCCGGATCGCCCAGGCTGCCTGCGGGCAAGACCAAGGCGCCTTCCAGTGCCCGGCAAGCGCTACCGGACAGGGCGTCATTCTCAAACAAGGGATGCCGGTACAGGAGAAACAAGCCGCTGGTGGGGGCACCAGAACTGGTCACGCCGCTACTAGTCGCGCCGGGACTGGCTGCGGCCCCATCACCAGTCGGCGCCAGCCAACCGGGAGCGACGGTGTAGTGGGCGAATACCTCGCGGCTGCCAGTTAGCGTTTCCAGCCGCAGCGACCGGTCGGCGCTGCGGCCGCCGCTCCATTCCAGAAATTGCAGCCCGCGACGGTTGGTGGCCAGCAACAAGCCGTAGGGCGACAAGCCGACTGCGGTCAGCGGCATGGACTGAACCGCGAAGGGAGCCGCCGCCGGCCAGGTGCTGCCGGCTGGCCAGGTCCACTCGGCGTCGGCTGGCTGGGCTGGGTTCGGCGCGGCCAGGGCCAGGTAGCGGCCGTCGGCCGCCAACCCGCAGACCAACACTCCGCCAGCGCTGAGGCGCCAGTCCTGGCTGGAAGCGTCAACGCCATCCGATGCCCCGGGCTCGAGCGGCACGGTGGCGGAGTTGGCGTCTAGTTCCGCCAGGCTCGCCCGACCTTGGCCACAGGCCGCCAAGCCGACCGCTAAACCAGCCAGTAGCAGCGCGACGGTGGCCAGGCGCCCCCGAGCGGCCACCTCAGTAAGAGCGGGCAAAGATGGCCCGGTGTTTGGCCGGCGCGCCGCACAGACAGCAGCCGCCGGCGATATTGTCCTGCATGTCATGCGGCATGTTGCGGATGGTCACCTTGATCTCGGCCTTCAGCTTGGCTTCGCAGTCGCGGCCACCGCACCACAGGCCACGGGCGAAGCCGCCAGTGGCGGTGTCGATGCCAGCGCCTTCCTTACCGAAGAAGGCCAGCATCGCGGCGCGGTCGGCCACGTCGCGGGTATTGGCGTCGCGGAAAGCCCGCGCCTTTTCCAGCATCTCTTTCTGCATGGCCGCCAACTGCGATGCGACCATAGTCGGCAGTTCTTCAGCCTTGACCACTAGCTTGGTGCCGGTGTCGCGGCGGACCAGCACTACGCTGCCGGCGGCCATATCCTTGGGGCCAGCCTCGACGCGCAACGGCACGCCGCGCATTTCCCATTCGGCGAACTTCCAGCCAGGGCTGTTGTTCTCGTCGGCGTCGAGCACCACCCGCCGGCCGTCGGCCTTGAGCGCCGCCTCCAGTTTGGCGGTGTAGGCTAAAACGTCGGCCTTGGTTTCGTTCTTAAAAATCGGCACGATGACGATCTCGTCCTGGGCCAACAGCGGCGGCACCACCAAGCCCTTGTCGTCGGAGTGGGTCATGATGATGGCGCCGACCAGGCGCGTCGAGACACCCCAACTGGTAGCCCAGACATACTCCAACCCGCCCTCGCGGGTCTGGTACTGGACATCGAAGGCCTTGGCGAAATTCTGGCCCAGGAAATGGCTGGTGCCGGCTTGCAAGGCCTTCTTGTCCTGCATCATGGCCTCGATGGAATAGGTGTCGACGGCGCCGGCGAATTTCTCGGCCTCGCTCTTCTTGCCGGCAATAACTGGCAGGCAGAGGATTTCCTCGGCGAAGTGGCGGTAGACTTCGAGCATCTGCTCGGTCTCGGCCACCGCCTCGGCCTTGGTCTCGTGGGCGGTATGGCCTTCCTGCCAGAGGAATTCAGAGGTGCGCAGGAACAGCCGGGTGCGCTTCTCCCAGCGCACCACGTTGGCCCACTGATTGTACAACAGCGGCAGGTCGCGGTAGGACTGGATCCAGTCGCGGTATTTAGCCCAGATGATGGTCTCGCTGGTCGGGCGCACCACCAACGGCTCCTCGAGCTCCTCGCCGCCGGCGTGGGTGACCACCGCCAGCTCCGGGCTGAAGCCCTCGACATGCTCGGCTTCTTTTTTGAGGAAGCTCATCGGGATAAACAGCGGGAAATAGGCGTTCTGGTGCCCGGTAGCCTTGAAGCGGCGGTCGAGCTCGTCGCGCAAGCGCTCCCAGATGGCGTAGCCGCGCGGCCGAATTACCATGGAGCCCTTGACCGGCGAATAGTCAGCTAGCTTGGCCTTCAGAATGATGTCGATATACCATTGCGAGTAGTCGACGCTCCGGGCGGTAATCTTTTCTGCCATGTAAAACCTCATTGTCCGCCCGGGCCGGCGCTAGGCGGCCGGGACGCTGGAATGGCCCGCTCCCGCGGCGGGCAGCCGCGCTAACAAAAACACCGGCCGGAGCCGGTGGTCTGCGTGTCTTCGATACTAGCCTGAAAAGGCCGGCGATTTCAACAACCCGCATTGACTCATAATTAATCTAGCCGAAAAAAAGTGGTTGACTCATAAGTAAAATCTAGCCCTGTGAGTAGACTCTACCATGGGGTGATTTATGG
>MIAR01000020.1 GCA_001829185.1 Spirochaetes bacterium GWB1_60_80 | reverse complement strand
GTTTGTAAATGGGGAGCAGGTTGATGGCGTGGCTGCCTAACCGTGATGACGCTCAAACTTCCAATCCACAACTATTGACAATATCTCAAATTCTCCTCATAGGGATTATTCTTGAGGAGCTTAAGCAAGGCCTTAGTAGTTATCGCTGGCATAGCAACAAGCCGGTCATGTCCGTTTTTGGTTTGCTTCAGGCCTTCGATCTTGCTGAATGATTCAGTAATAAGTAGATAGCCATCCTGGATTGAGCTTTTAGTGATTGCCAGGATTTCGCCCAGTCTGAGTCCGCAGGTTAAGGATACGAGCGCGGCGGTATACACACGGTCATCTAGCCATGGCTTCTGAAATAATTCCAACAATTCCTGGCTGGAGAGTAGGCCTTTCCGGCGGCAATCGTTTCCCAGTTTTTGTACTCTGGTGGTCGGGCTTTCTTTAATCAGCCCTAATCTGGCGGCTTCGTTGAGTGGCTTGGTTATGGAGCGCAGGATCTCATTGCAGGATTTATTGGATAAGGTAGTAGTTTCCTTTAATCCCATCATGAAGTTTTCCAACATGCCTGGGGTGACTACGGACATTAAATTCCGGGCTAGTGGATGCCCAAGCAGGAAGCGCTTGATATACGACAGGCTGGTTTGCACATATTCTTTGCCTATGCTTTTCTGCCGGAGCCTTTGGGCTTTGATATAAGGCGAGTTGTCCCAATCCCAAAAAGTGAGGCAATAGTCACCCAGTAGCACTTCCTTTTTTCTGGTGATTGATTTGCCGGCAGCAACCCAAGTGTTGGCCACCAGGCGGGCGGCGGCCTTGCTGTGTGACGGGTATAGTTTGGGGTCGAGCTCTAGTTCTTCGATAATACAATTGATGGAACGGCCGACAGCATACTGCTTGGAAGCAGCATCCCAGAATTGGACATAATAGGTTGACCGGCCGGCGTAGCGGCTGCGGCGTTTGTACAAAGAAAAAGGCGATCGTGCCATCTTCCAGTCTCCGATAAAATCTGACATTTTATCTGACACTAGTTATTCTGGCTTCGATCGCCCCATTCTTATGGAACGTAAGTCCTTGTTTAACAAGAACTTGAAAATCGGGCAGGGGGGAATTGAACCCCCGACCTCTTGGTCCCGAACCAAGCGCGCTACCCCTGCGCTACTACCCGTGGCGACGCTGCTGCGTCAGATCGGTTTAAAAAAACCCGCCTGGTGGCGGGTTACGGGAGCGACGGGGATTGAACCCGCGATCTCCGGCTTGACAGGCCGGCGCGATAACCAGCTTCGCTACGCCCCCACGTCATTGCTGACAGGAATGGACTATAGCGATCTGGCGAATTTGTGTCAAGTGGGCCGCTTTTTTTTAGGTCTCGCCTGGCTGCCGCCAGGGCGGCTGTCAGGTAGCCTAGACCGGCCGGCCGGGCGTCCGGCCAGGGCGTTGCCGCGTTTGGCCGGCGGTCTGGCGGTGCTGGCGGGGCTGGCGGGGCGGTCCGGACTGTCCGGGCCGGGGGTGCCGCGACTGGCCTTGCGGCGGGTGTCTTGACGAGCCGGGGGGCGTTGGCGGGCGGCTGGCGGCCGGGGAGAGCGGTCGGGGGATGCGGCGGCGCGCGGCTCGCTCCGGGCGGGGCGGCTGGTTGGGTCGTCGTCTGTGTCATCGTCAAAATCGTCGTCGAGGTTGGCTGATTGGTTGGCGTCAAGGCGTCGGCTGGCGGCCGGGCGACTGGTGTTGATGGCTTCCAGGTTGTCGAAAGCCTGGCGCACCAGCGGGTTGGTGTCGACGATGATGGCGCCGGACTTGGGGTCCTTGCGGCCGTGGCGGTCGGGCAGGGGCTGGACCAGGATAACCCGGCTGCCCGATTCGAGGCGGGCGAGCTGGCCGCAAGCCAACAGATAGCCGGACGAGCCGCAGGCGTAGCGGGCATAGCCGCCGGTGCGCAGTTTGAAGGCGTCCGAGATGATGCGCAGGCTGCGCTTGGGCCAGGTGGAGGAGCCGTGCGGCTTTTGGGCCACAGCTGCGGCGGGAGTGGCGGTGGTAGCCGGTGGCGTCGGCTTGGACGCTTTATCGGCCTGGTCACCTTGGTCGCCGTCATCGTCGGCCTCCATAGTGGCCGGTTCGGCGTACAGCCAGCTGGCCACCAGGCGGTCCTTGGGCAGGCCGGCGTTGGCCGAGAAGGCCAGTAGCTTGTCGGGGGCGGCGCCGGAGTCGAGCACGAAGTGGCACCAGGGCATCTTGTGCCGGCCCTTGGGCATCAGCACCGGGCTAATGGGCGGCCGCTCGCCCTCCAGGTCGCGGCAGGACTGGCTCATGAAGACGCCGGGCATGGGGCAGGCTTTCTGGTGGGTGCAGGGGCCCAGAATGGCGCCGCCGTCAAGGATCAAGGCCTCGCGGATGGCAGCCAGCATGCTGCCGGAACGCGGGTCGCCTGGTTCAACCAAGAGCAGGCGGCCGTCGTCCTTAACCAAAGCGCTGAGTTGGCCGGCCAGTTCGGCCGCCCGCTCGTCCAGCTGGGTCTTGTCCTTCCAGAAGCTTTCGTTGAAGACGTTGGCGGCGCAGACTAGGTCGTGGCGGCCGGTCTCGGCCTCGTTGGTGGCCGGGAAGACCAGCTTGTGCAGCTTGATGGTCCACTGGTCGGCCTTGGCGGCGTTGTGGCGCAGGCGCAGGCCGTCGAAGATGGTCAGGCCGGTGTCCATGATGCGGCGCACCCGGTCGCTGCAGGTGATGGTCAGTTTGCGCTCGCGCAGGTCGGGGCGGGCGATCCACAGGGCGATGGGCAGGGTGAGCGGGCCGGAGCCGATGTCCAGCAGGCTGAAGTCGCCGGGCGGCAGCTCGAGGGCGGCCAGGATGGGGATGAGGCGGACCACGTTCCAGGGCAGGAAATAGCGCAGGTAGGCGGCGAACTTGGCCGGCTCGCCGATGTAGTCGGCCTGGCGCGTTGAACGCTCCGAGGTCAGGTCGCGCCAGAGGTCCAGCACGTCGAAGCGGATGGCCTTGCGGTGGCTGGGCGGCAGCGGGGCGGCGTCCTCGATCATGTCCAGGAGGATGGCGACGCTGTGGCGGGACTCGGCCGGGGCCTGTAGGCTCTGGATGCTCTCGATGGTCATGCCATCGTCAGGATTGGGACTGCCAGGATGATGGTGGCGACCATGTTGGCGGTAGCCGCCCTGGCGGGCTGGTATCGGGGACGAGGGGTCCGGACTGAGCCGGGTGGCGGGGTTGGGCCGGGTGCCCGGACTGGGCCGGGGCGGGAGACGTTTGTCGCTGCTCATGCTGTTACTATCGCACGTTGCCGGTGGCGTGGCAAGCCTTGAGCTTCAGTGTTTATTGATAGCGTTCGTTGATGATGAGGGCAACGGTGATGTTTTCGAGAAAATGGTCGATCAGCTGCGGATCGAAGGCCGTACCCCGATCCTGGCGCAGCTGCTCAACGACGCGGTCGGACGGCCAGGCTGGCTTGTAGACCCGGGCGTTGATCAGGGCGTCGAAGACGTCGCAGATGGCCACGATGCGGCCGTTCAAGCTAATAGCCTCGCCGGCTAGGCCGTTCGGGTAGCCCTGGCCATCCCAGCGTTCGTGGTGCTCGCGGGCGATGACGGCGGCGGCGCGCAACAGTGGTCGCTCCGAGCTGTGCAAGATACGGTAACCGGTCTCGGTGTGTAGCTGCATGGTACTGCGCTCCTCGGCGGTCAGCGGGCCGGGCTTGGACAGAATGGCGTCGGGCACGGCGATCTTGCCCACATCATGCATCGGGGCGGCCGCCACCAGCGTCTCGATGGCCTCTCCCGACAGCCCGAGCGACTTGCCCAGCAGGCGACAGAGTTCGGCCACGCGGGTGACATGATTGGCGGTTTCGCGGCTGCGCGACTCGACCACCCCGGACAGGGTCAACAGCAGCTCCTTCTGGGTGGTGGCCATCTCCCGATTGATGTCCAACAGGTCCAACTCGGCAGCCTTGCGGAGCTCGATTTCCTGGCGTAGCGATTCGGTGCGCTCGCCGACTTTCAGTTCGAGGCTGGCGTTAAGGACGCTTAATTCCTCGCTCAGCTCGCGTTCGCCAGTGATGTCGTTGAACATCAGGATCTTCCAGTTCTGGTCGTCGTCGCCGCGCCGGCCGGAGACCACCGAGACGCGGTAGACGCGGCGCCGGCCGTTGACCGGGCGCTCGATCTCGGTCTCGGCGTCGGGAAAGTCCAGGGCGGCGGCGACGCCATCCGGCCAGCCTGAAAACAAGCGTCGAGCCGCCTGGTCCAGGATGTCCAGTTTGGGCCGGGCCAGCAAGATGCAGGCCGCCTGGTTGCAGTCGCTGATGGCCTCGTCATGCCGCAGCACAAAGATCGGATCCAGGACGGCGTCCATGATGGCGTGGCTGATATAGCGGCTGTCCGGCGGTAGGGTCATACTTGGTGCAGGCTCCTCGTTTCAGCATAGGTTATTTGTGACTGGCGGGCAAGGCAGAGCGTTATTTTTGTTAGGGCGACCAGGGCGACCCGGTGGCCAGGCGATCATTTGGCCAGGTGCCAGGGCGTGGCTCTGGGCGCGGCCGCTAGTGGCGCGGTTTGATGCCGCGCGTCGGTTCGGCCTGCAGCGGGTTCTCTGGCCAGTAGTGTTTCGGGTAGCGGGCCTTGAGCGGGTTGCGGATCTCCTGGTAGACGCTGCGCCAGAAGCTCGGCAGGTCGCTGGTTACCTGCAGCGGGCGGTTGGCCGGCGACAGCAGTTGGAAGACCAGGGGGCGGCCGGCAATCTGGGGGCCGGCCGCAACGCCGAACAGCTCCTGGAGGCGCAGGGCCACGCTGGCGTCGGCCTCGGCCGGGTAGATGATGGGCTTGCGGCTGCCGGTGGCGGTCAGGAAATATTCCGGACAGGTCCGCTCCAGCTTGTCCAGCCAGCTGCCATAGCGGTACTGCAGGGCCTGTACCAGGCGGGGGCCGTCCAGGAGTTCACCGTCGGGCGCCAAGAAGGGTAGCAGCCAGTCGGCGGCGCTGTTGAGGAGGCTGGCCTCGTCTGGGGGCGGCAGCTCGGCCAGGCTGGCCGGGCTGAGGCGTACAAGATAACGTAGCCGCTCCAGCAGGCTGGCGGCTGCCTCGCTCTCAGGCAGGCTGGCCCAGCCTTCGCGCCGCAATCGTTCCAGCGCCGCGGCCTCACGGACGGCAGTCGGCAGTGGCGGGTTCAAGCGGCGCTCGCCCAGGACCAGTTGGCCGGCCAGGCGGCGCTCGGTAATGGTCAGCCGCCAGCCGCGCCAGCTGGCTTCCGCTCTCGTCTCGGCCGTGGCGGCCAGAATTTCTCGGGCGTCGGCTTCAAGCAGCGGCAGGGCGGCATAGATCCGGCCGACGGTTTCGCCCTGGTCGACATCGAGGGCCACCAACCAGTCAGCCAGGGCGGCCCCGCCGTTGCAGTCGGCCTGGCGGCCGCCAGTCAGCTGGAAACGGCCGCCGTCCAGGCGGCGGGCGATGCGATCCGGGTAGGCGCAGGCGCAGAGTCGGCCGGCCAGCTCCAGGTCGACGCGCTCTTGTACCCGGGGCAGGCCGGCCTGGGCGCAGATGCGCCGGTATTCGCGCTCCAGGCGGCGCGTGTCCTCCTGATCCAGTGGGCGGCCGGCCTTGGACTGGTCGCCGCGCAGGGCAGCCAAGCTGGCGCCGGCGCTGGTCAGGAAATCTCCGTCGGGGCTGCCGGGGCCTTCGCCGAGCAGGGCGGCTAGGAAGGCGGCCGTCTGGGCGGGTGCGCTGTGGCCGTCGTTGGGGGCGGCTTCCAGGCCGGCGGCTAGCAGGGCGGCCAGGCGGGGGTGCAGGCCAAAGCCTAGGCAACGCCGGCCGCGTGCTGTCGGCTGACCCTCTAGGTCCAGCAGGCCGAGGCGGCGCAGCAGCTCCAGGGCGGCCTGCCAGGCGCCTGAGGGCGGCTCGTCCAGCCAGCGGATGTCTAGCCGGTCGCGCACCCCCCAGGCGGCCAGCTGCAGTACCAGGCCGGACAGCTCGGCGGTCTGCAGCTGCGGTCGCGGCGCGGCTACTAAGAAGCTGCCCTCCGACCAACAGCGCAGGCACCAACCGGGCGCCGTCCGTCCGGCCCGGCCGCGCCGCTGGTCGGCCTGAGCCTGGCTGACGCTACTGGTTACCAGGCCATCCATGCCACTGCGCGGGTTGTAATGGCTGCCGCGCGCCAGCCCGGCGTCCACTACCATGGTGACGCGCGGCACGGTCAGCGAGGTCTCGGCGATGCTGGTGGCCAGGATGACGCGGCGGCGGGCGCCGGCTGGCGGCTCCAGGACGCGGCGCTGCTCGTCCAGCGACAACTCGCCGTGCAGCGCCAGGCTGTCGGCCGGGACGGCGGGTCCCAGGCTGTGCAAAGCGGCGGCTACCAGCCGGATCTCGGCCTTGCCGGGCAGGAAGACCAAGATGTCGCCGGGACGCTGTGCCAGCTGGCCGGCGATGGCAGCGGCCAGGCGGCCGGCTTGATCACGCCCAAAACGGCGGCTTGATGGCGGGTTCAGGTCGAGCGCTTGGTAGGCGGTGG
The DNA here is from genome assembly GCA_001829185.1 of Spirochaetes bacterium GWB1_60_80. Taxonomy (GTDB): domain Bacteria; phylum Spirochaetota; class Spirochaetia; order Treponematales; family UBA12059; genus UBA12059. The sequence goes on along the minus strand of MIAR01000020.1, from coordinate 72,145 downwards.
TCACTGGGAAGCTGCGGCCGGGGATGGCCAGTGGCTGTCCGCCCAGGAAGGCGGCCAGGCGAGCGCTGTCCAGGGTGGCCGACATGATCAGGATATGCAGTTTGGGGTTGAGTTCGCGGCATTCCAGGGCCAGGGCCAGCGCCAGGTCGGCGTGCATCGAACGTTCGTGGAATTCGTCGAGCACCAGCGCCGACACGCCGGGCAGGCCGGGTTCCGCCAGCACTAGCGGCGGCAGCAGCGCCTCGGTCAAGAACTCGACCCGGCTGCGCTGGCTGACGCGTTGCTCGTAGCGCACCCGGTAGCCGACCACGCCGCCGGCCGTTTCACCGAAGAACCAGGCGGCCCGTTCGGCGGCGGCCACCGCCGCCAGGCGGCGCGGCTCCAACACCAGCACCCGGCCGCCAGCAAAAGCCGGGGCCAGGGCCAGGGCGGCCGGCACCAGGCTGGTCTTGCCGGCGCCCGGTTCGGCCTGCAGCACCAAGCTGCCCTGCGCTTCCAGCCGCCCGATGATGTCGTCCAGCCGGCCGGCCACCGGCAGGTCGCAGGCGCGCAGACGGGCGGCGGTGGCTTCGGCCAAGCGGGGGTCGATAGGCAGGCTCATGGCATCTTCCTTCTGGAGGCTGGCTGGTGCGGCAGTAGCGGTAACTCGCCCGCCGCCCCAGTTTAGGCCAAAGCCCCCCTTTTGCCAACCCGCGCCATTCCCCCACCTGTCCACTAGAATTATCCCATAAATCCCGTAAATCTGTTATCCAGTCCATCCAGTCCATCCAGTCCATCCAGTCCATCCTCCAACCCCGCATCTTGCAGGTTTACCCGATTAAGTGCATAGTGACAGCATGAAACAGCAATTTTACCTGTCGGCGGCCTGCGTCCTGGGCGCCGAACGGGTTTTGGCCCAGGAGCTCGGCTTCCTCGGTTTTTCGTCCGGCGAACGCACCCCTGGCCGGGTCTACTTTTCGGCCGACGCCACCGGCATCATTCGCGCCCTCATCAACCTGCGCACCGCCGACCGCCTCTTCCTGCAGCTCGGCAATTTTCCGGCCGGCGATTTTGACGCCCTGTTCGATGGCGCGCTAGCCTTGCCCTGGGAGCAGCTGATCGGCCGCAACGACCGGCTGGTGGTAGAGAAGGCGCGCTGCCTGCGTTCACAAATCGACTCGCAGAGCACGGTCCAGGCTATGGTTCAGAAGGCAGCCTACGACCGGCTGTGCGGCGTCTACAAGCTGGCGCGCATGCCCGAAACCGGACCGGAACGCGCCGTCCGGGTGCGCATCGAGGCCGATACCGCCTGGGTGGAGGTGGACCTGTCCGGCGAAGCCTTGTCGCGCCGCGGCTACCGCAAGGTGGCCACCGAGGCGCCGCTCAAGGAAAGCGTCGCCGCCGCCCTCTTGTTCATGGCCGGCTGGAAGCGTTCCTATCCGTTATACGATATTTTCTGCGGCGCCGGCACCATCCCGATCGAGGCCGCCCTCTACGCCTTCGACATCGCGCCGGGGCTGAACCGCTCGTTTAGCTGGGAGACCATGCCGGTGGCCGACCCGGCGGCCGTCCAGGTCGAGCGGGCCGCCGCCCACGAGCGCATCCGCACCGACCGCGACGTGCTGATCGGCGGTTCGGACGCCGACGCCTCGGTGGTCAAGGCCGCCCTGGCCAACGCCGGACACGCCGGGCTGACCGGGCGCGTCAAACTGTTTACTGCTAAGGCGGAAGACGCCACGCCGCCGGCCGAGCGCGGTTTCCTGTTCGCCGACCCACCCTACGGCAAGCGTCTGGGTACGCCCGCCGAAGCCGAGGCCCTTTACGGCCGACTGAGCGGTCTGGTCGAACGCTTCGCCGGCTGGCAGCTGTGCTTCATCGTCGACCGCGAGGACTTCGGCGCCGGCTTCGGCCGTGTGGCCTCCCGCAAGGTCAAGCTGGTGGACGGCGCCGAGATCCGCTGGTTCCACCGCTTCCCGGCGTAACGGGACGTCAGGGAGCGGGGCGCAATGAAAATACTGGGAACAAGTGAAGAAGATATCATAACCGCTGCCGAGGCCTTGCGCTCCGGCCGCCTGGTGGCCATTCCGACCGAGACGGTCTACGGGCTGGGCGCCAATGCCCGCGACGAGGCCGCCCTGGCCGCCGTTTTCGCCGCCAAGCAGCGCCCGACCTTTGATCCGCTGATTATCCACGTGGCCACGCCTGAGGGCGCCGATGAGGTGGCCGACCTGTCCTTGCCGTACGCCCGCGAGGCTATCAAGGCTTTTTGGCCCGGCCCGCTTACGCTGGTGCTGCCCAAACGCGACTGGGTGCCGGCCTTGGCCACTAGCGGCCTGGCCACCGTGGCGGTACGCTGTCCGGGGCTGGCCCTGACGCGGCGCCTTATCGCCGAGGCCGGCGTGCCGGTGGCGGCGCCCAGCGCCAACGCCTTCGGCCACCTGTCGCCGACTACCGCCCAGCACGTGGCCGACGGCCTCGGGGATCGCGTCGACTTCATCGTTGACGGCGGCCCTTGCGCCCTGGGTGTGGAGAGCACGGTACTGGATCTGTCGATGGACCCGCCGCTGGTGCTGCGGCCCGGCGGCCTGAGCCTGGAGGCTATCCGGGCGGTAGTGCCGACGGTGCAGCTATTCGACCGCGCCACCACCAGCCCGCGCGCCCCCGGCCAGTTGCCCAGCCACTACGCGCCGAGCAAGCCGCTGCGCCTCTTTGCCTCAGGCAGCCTGCCGGGCGTCGCGACTCTCGCCGCCGGCACGCCAGAAGGCGCCGCCTGGGTACGCAGTACGGCAGCCCTGTGCTTTGGCCGGGAGTCGGCCCGGGCCGCCGCCGCCTGCGGCCTGTTCGGCAGCGTGACTGATTTATCACCGGATGGCGACCCGGTTACGGCCGCCGCCCGCCTGTTCAGCCTGCTGCACGACCTGGAGACGGCCGATTGCGCCGAGATCTGGTCGGAGCGCCTGCCGGAGGCCGGCTTGGGCCGGGCCGTCAACGACCGCCTGTTCAAGGCCTCGGTCAAGGATGGCGCGGACGGGCGGCATGGCTGAGCACTCGCCGCGGGTGCTGGTGGCCGACGACGAGCCGGGCATCCGCGACGCCCTGGTCTACGCCCTGGAGGCCGCCGGCTTCCGGGTAAAGGCCTGCCCCGACGGCCTGGCCGCCTGGGAGGCCTTTGCGGGCGGCGCTTTTGATCTGGCCATCCTGGACATCATGATGCCGCGCCTCGACGGCCTGGAACTGCTCAAGCGCATGCGCGCCGCCGGCGCCGAACTGCCGGTGCTGCTGCTGACCTCGCGCGACGAGGAATTCGACCGCGTACTCGGCCTGGAACTGGGCGCCGACGATTACTTGTGCAAACCCTTCTCGCTGCGCGAACTGGTGGCCCGGCTGCGCGCCTTACTACGGCGGGCCGTGGCGACCAGGCGGCTGGCCACGGCTGTCAGCCAGCCCGATGTGGCAGGCTCCGTCGCCAGCGTACTAGCCCAGCCGACCGCTCCAGCCCAGCCGGGCGGCCTGAACCTCGATGCTGACTGCCTGCTGGCCAGCTGGCGGGGCAGCAGCCTGCATTTTACAGTCAGCGAATTCCGCATCCTGGCAGCCATGGCCGCTAGGCCGGGCGTGGTCTTCGATCGCGATATGCTGTTGGCCGCCGCCTACCCGGACGAGCGCTTCGTCAACGACCGGGCCACCGATTGCCATATCAAGCGCATCCGCCGCAAACTGGCCGATGTCGGCGCGCCGGAACGTCTGCTGGAAACGGTCTATGGCGCCGGCTACCGCTACACCGGAGTCGGCGCGTGAGCGTCAAGGTCAAGCCAGTCGGGAGATCGGCGCCTCAACCGGCAGCCCGACCGGCGGCACGACGCCCCCGCCTGGTCTTCCGCATCGCCACCCGCATCTTTACCCTGAATGTTTTATTACTCCTGGTGCCGGTCCTGGCGCTGGGGTTTTTCCGTGACTACGAGCGCAGCCTGTTGGCTGCCCAGGAGCAGTCGATGGCCCAGCAGGGCCGCTTCCTGGCCGCCTGGCTGGGGCAGGCCGCCGGCGCCCTCAGCCCAAGCCAGGCTCGTGCCGCCCTGGCCGCCCTGCGCCAGCGCCATACCGCCCGCATCCGTGTCGTCGGGCCGGACGGCAGCCTCTACGCCGATTCCAGTGTCCACGGCGCCGTCGCCGAGCCGGTTGCGGCAGAGCTCGGCCTGGCCGACCAGACTGAGCCGGCGAAGACCTGGAGTAGTGCGGTCGAGTCTGGGGCAGGTCGGGTGGCGGCCAGCCTTGAGGAGTTGAGCCAGCCGCCGGCCGAGGCCCACTGGCTGTACCGGCTGATGTCCTGGCCGGTGCGACTGTGGCGCCGCTGGCTGGGGCCGCCGACCGCGCCGCCGGCTGGGGCCGATTACTACGCCGGTGTCGACCGATTGGCTGGCAGTGAAGTAATGGCCGCGCTGGCCGGCCGCTACGGCGCGCTGACCCGCATCTCGCCGTCGGGCGAGGCTTCCGTCACCTTGTATTCGGCCCTGCCCATCCAGCGTGGCGACAGGGTGGCCGGGGTGGTGCTGGTCTCGCAGTCCACCTGGCGCATCTTAAGCGACCTCTACAGCCTGCGCCTGGCCGCCGGCCAGACCTTCGCCTGGGGCATCGGCCTGGCCCTGCTGGGCACCCTGCTTTTGTCGCTGACCATCACCCGACCCCTGGCCAGGCTGGCGGCCAGCGCCAGGCAGTCGCTGTCGGCCGACGGCCGGCCGCAGGCCTTGGTCACTGAGCCGGGACGGCGGCCAGACGAGATTGGCGACCTGCAGCGGGCCCTGGCCAGCTTGAGCCAAGCCCTGCAGGAGCGGGCCGCCCGGGCCGAGGCCTTCGCCGCCGACGTGGCCCACGAGCTCAAGAACCCCATCGCCAGCGCCGCTGCCTCGCTGGAGCTGCTGGAGACCCTGGTCGATCCGGTGGAGCGTCGCCGCTTCGGCGCCAGCGCCCGGCGTGAGCTGGAGCGGCTGCGCGAGGTGCTAGGCAGTCTGCGCCTGCTGGCCACGGCCGAGGCGCGCGCGGTCGGCCCGGCGGTCGGTCGCGCCGCCGACGTGCTGGCCGTTTTACGCCGGCTGGTGGCGGAGCTGACCGGCCCTGGTCAGGTGGCCATCAGCCTGACCACCCGTTTACCGGAGCGGCCAATCGCCCTGGGGGTCGAGCCGGCTCTGTTGGCCATCGCCATCAAGAACCTGTTGGAAAACGCCCAGGATTTTTCGCCGGCCGGCAGCGCGGTGCGCCTGATCTGCGGCCTGGAGCCTGCTTCCGGCCACGCCGTCGCCGGTCACGGCGCCGCCGGTCACGGCGCCGCCTGGCTGTGGTTGCTGGTGCACGACGCCGGGCCGGGCGTGCCGCCGGAACACCGCGACCGCTTGTTCCAGCGTTTCTTCACTTGGCGACCCCAGGGCGACAAGCGCAGCCACAGTGGCCTCGGGCTGGCTATCACGCTGGCTATTGCCCGGGCGGGCGGCGGCGATCTCGGTTTCCTGGCCGCGCCGGTCGCAGCGGCCGCGCCGGCGCCGCCAACCTCGCTCCTGGCCCTGGTGACCGAATTTTCGGCCGAGAGCGGCGCGCTACCCGGCGCGCCGATCGGCGCCACCTTCTGGCTGCGGCTACCCTGCCAACCGGCTTGAACTGCCCCGTAAAGAACACAATTCCGACACAATGTCGCCGTAATCGCGCGCTACTATAGTGAAGGTGGCCGGCCGCTTGGTCGCCACGATCCAGACTACCAAAGAGGGATGCTATGGCAACCATTTTTAGCAAGCGCCATAAGGTCGGCGGTTTTGGCCTGAAGCTTTTATTACTTGTAGTGCTCATCCTGCTGTTTCTGGTGCCGCAGGGCATGATCCTGTCGCTGGTCAACGAGCGCGGCCGCCTCCAGGAGGAGGCAGTCCTGGGCATGTACCAACCCCTGGGCGGCCAGCCGGCCTACACCGGGCCCTTCCTGGCCGTGCCGGCCATCGCGCGCGACAAAGACGACAAGGGTAATGAAATATCGCGCAATTACACGGTCTACTTCGCGCCGGAGAACGGGACGGCCGATATTCAGGCCACGGTGGATAGCCTGCAGCGCGGTATCTACCAGGCGCCGGTGGTGACCATGCAGGCCAGCCTGGGTTTTGCCTTCAACCTGGGCGGACCGCAGCTGGAGCGCCTGGGGAGTGACGAGGTACTCTGGCCCAAGGCCGAGCTGCTGATCGCCATTCCCGACGCCCGATTGCTAGCTAGCGAAGCCATCCTGAGCTCCGAGAGCGGCGGCGAACAGCGCCTCAAGGGCGGCGATTCGCCGGTGCCTGGCTTCCACCGTGGTCTGACAACGCCGGTGACGGTGGTAGCCGGACAGGTCTTTGCCGGCCGTGTTGACTTTACCCTGCGCGGTGGTGGCTCGCTGCAACTGGCGCCTGGTGGTGGCGATGTTACCGTCAACCTGACGGCTGATTGGCCTTCGCCATCCTTCAACGGGTTTGTGCTGCCGGCCAGCCGCGAGCTGCGCGAGGACGGCTTCGACGCCACCTGGTTCCTGCCGGAAAGCGTCCAGCCGCTTAACGCTTTGTTCATTGGCGAGACGGCCTTCAGCGCGGTCAGCGAGACGACCTTCGGCGTCGAATTCCTGGAACCAGTCGACGCCAACCGCAAGGCCTACCGGGCGGCCAAGTATGCCATCCTGTTTATTGCCGCGCCTTTCGCGGTGCTCTTCCTGTTCGAGTTGTTCGCCGGCCTGCGCTTCCACCCGGTGCAGTACTGCCTGATCGGCTTCGCCAACATGGTCTTCTATCTGTTGCTCTTGTCCATCTCCGAACACTGGGGTTTCGCGCCGGCCTATCTGAGCGCCGCCTTGCTGACCAGCCTGGCGGTGGGTCTATACTTCCGTTCCATCTCGCAGGGCCACAAGGCTTGGTGGGCGGGCCTGGCCAGCATGGTCGCCCTGTACGGGCTTTTGTACGCCATGTTGCTGTCCGAGGACTACGCCCTGCTGATTGGCTCACTCTGCCTGTTCGCCGTCAGCGCCGGCGTCATGTGGGCCACCCGCAAGGTCGACTGGTACGGCGGCGCCGCCCCGGTCGTGTTGCCGGAAGAGCCCTCTGAAACTGCTGCTGAGCCGACTGGCACAGCCTCGCCACAGCTTCCAAGCAGCAGTCAAACATAGTCCTAATATAGACTTCCCGCCTTGCCGATAGTAGGGGTGAAGATGTCCGGGCCGCGTCGCAGTCCGGTTGCCGGGGAACCAGGTTTCCCGGTCATCATCACCGGTCCGGGTATCTGTTGCCCAGCCGGCGGAACCGGCCTGGGCCGGGCGGGAGTTGTCCTATGGGTATTACGGTATCGAATCATCTGCCTTATGCGTACCTGTATTCCGGCACTATGTCCGGGCGTGTCGGCGTACCGGTGCCGCCCTCGCAATTGCCGTATTCCTATTTCAAGAATGTGACCGGGGTGGCAACGCCCTCGGCCGCCACCTATAGCCTGGACAAGCTGAAAATCCTTGACACGTTGATCGAACACCTGCGGAGCGTAAAGAGCAATCCCTTACTGGCCCGTGAAAATTTCGCCCAAGCCGACCCGCAGCGTATCGACGCCTTGATCGAGGAATACGGCCGCCAACTGCACAGCGCGCTAGTGGCCGACAGCTTGCCATACGTCAAGCCGCAGGGTGTGGTGCCCGGCTTGTTGGTCTCCACCGCGGCCTGACGCCACCAGTTACCTTCAATCCGCCTCCCCCAACAACCAGCTCAGGTAGTCGTTCGCGTCAACGCTGCCGTAGAGCGTTTCATAGTAGACTGCCGCCGTGGCCACGTTGCGGCCGTACTGGCGCGTTTCGGCGTAATCCAGGGTCTCCAGCATTAGATCGACAGGCAGGCCGGCGGCGGCCGTGCGCCAGGCCCGGTAGCGGCCAGGGCCGGCATTATAAGAAAATAAGGCCGGTAGGACCGCGCCGCCGTTGTTGTCAAGGAGGCGCTTCAGGTAGGCCGTGCCGATAAGCAGGTTGTCGGCCGGGTTGGCGCTGTCCCAGCTGGCCAGGCGCAGGCGGCCGGCCATTTCGGCGGCGGTGGCCGGCATTAGCTGCGACAGACCGACGGCGCCGGCCATGGATACCACGGCCGGCATGAACAGGCTTTCCGATCGTATCAGTCCATACATCAGACTGCGGTCGACGCTACTGACGGCCAGGGCGGTAGCCATGGCGTCGCCGAAGGGCTGCGGCCAGGCCAGGCGCCAGTCTTGCATTGTGGCCGCCGTGTCCGACCGGGCCAGCAGGCGGTTGGCCAGGCGGATGCTTTCGGCATGGCGGCCGCCGTCGGCCAGCCACTGGGCCGCCAGGCGGATTTCCTCAAGGTACATGACCGGCAGGAAGCGGCTGGTCTCGTCGAAGAGCCGACTGCCCAGCTGCCAGTCGACCAGGCCGCGGCAGAACTCGGCGTAGGGTTGGTCGGCTACCGGCTGGCTGGCTGGCGCGCTGCCGTCACGGCCAGACCCGGCGCTCGGAGTGGCGGCGGGGGGTGCCACAGCGGCGGCGGTTTCCGGTGGTCGGACCAAAGCGGGGCGGCCCAGCCGCAAGTTAGCCAAGAGGCGGTACCAGGGGTTGGCCGCTTGATTGGCCGCCAGCTGGTAATGCGCGTTCTGGTAGCGCTGCAGGCTGGCTGGCGCGTTTTCGCCGAAGGCTGCCTGGAGGTCGCTCAGGCTGATGAGGCCGGCGGCGGCGGCGCGCGCCAACAGGTAATCGAGCCGGGCGCGCTGGGATGGCGCGGCCCGGCGGCCGGCCGCGGCATCGAGGCTGGCCAGCAGGTGGCCGTCGCGGCGTAATACCGCCAAGCGGCTGAGCGCTTCCAGCAGATCATCATAGTAGCCCGGGTTGTCGCTGACGGCCAGGGCCTCCGCCAAACTGGCGATGGTCTCGGCCGGTCGGGTGGCCAGCTGCCCTTCCGCCAGGTACCAGTAGGCTACATCGCGGTCCGGACCGTTGCCGGCTAGCCGGGCGGCCTGACGTAAATACAGCGCCGCCTGGTCGGGTCGCTGTTGGCGACTCTCCAGTCGGCCGGCGTAGAAATGGTACAGGTAGGCCAGCTCAAGCGGGAGCTCCGGCTGGGCAACCAGTAAACGGAAGACGTTGAGGCCTTCGGCCGCTTCCGAAAACAGCCAGCAGCGGGCCAGGTCGGCGGCGGTGGCGAAGGGCAGGCTGCGGACGAAGTCGGCCAGCATGGTTTGGTCCAGCCGGTGGACGGTGGCGAACAGGTCGGATACGGCCAACGCTTCCGGCCTGGTCTCTGTGGCCGGCGCCGCGTTGTCGCCGGGCGTGCCGGTTGCCGGTTCGGCGGCAGAGCCGGCGGTAGCCGCCTGGTCGAACTGGCTGGCGTGATTACGCACGGCAATGTAGCGGTAGAACAGGCGCAGGGCCGGGCCGTAATCGCGCCGGCCGGCCGCCTCGCGCAGGGCCAGCAGAAGGGAGAGGTCGGCCGGCAATAGCGGCTCTAAAATCGGTAGGAGCCGGGTTAGGGCCGCCGCCAGGCTGGTTTCGGCCCGTTGCTCGGTCAACTGCCGGGCGGCCTCGGTTAGGCGGAGGCGCCAGCTGGCATCGGTCAGATTGTCGGCTACCATGCCAAGCAGGCAGTCCACCCGGGCGGTTAGGAGGCTGGCCGACCGGGTGGCGGCCTGTTCCGGCCAGCGGTCGGTGAAATCTTGCCAGGCGACGATGGCAGCCGGCCAGTTGGCTTGACCCTGGAGGGCTTTCGCCTGGCCCAGCGCTAACTGCCAGTCCGGCAGCTTCATCGGGTTGGCGGCGTACAAGTCGGACAGCGCCGTAAACTGGTTGGTGGCCAGGTACAGTTCCTCGAGCAGTTGGCCGGCGCGCTGGCGGTACAGGCCAGACTCCAGCCGAGTGGCCGCTTCCAGCAGCCGTTGCCGCAGGCGAGCTTCGCCGGCCGCTTCGGCGTGCCAGGACAGGAAGAGGAGAGCGCCTGGTCCCAGTTCGGTTAGTTCATCGTAATCGACGTAGGCCACGCTAAAAATCGGCAAGGTTTCGCCGACGCTCAGTCGCCTGAACCACTCGGCCCGCTCCAGGCCGAGGACCTTGCCGTCGACGCAGGCTACCTGGCTCAGGCTGAAAATGGCGATGAAGGCCGTGGCCAGGACCCGGCGAAACTGTTGTAAGGCCATGCTGTCAACCTCTTTGTTTTTTGTTGGCGGTAGCGTCGCCGGTCACCACGTTGCCGGTCTCGGTGCCGCCGTCGCGCGGTCGCGGTAGGCTTCCCAGAAGCGCCACAGCGACCGAAAAGCCGCCGCGTCGCCGCCACCGTCGGGATGGTGCTGCTTGGCCAAGTCCAGGATACGCTGTTTGACCGCCTCGTAGGGCAGCGTCGGATCAATGTCCCAGGCGGCTAGGGCCGCATCGCGCTGGCGCCAGCGCTCGAGGCGTCGCCAGAAGTCGTCCAATAGCTCCTGGACGCTAGCCTGGTTGGCGGCGTGGTAGTTGGCCTCCTCCAGGTAGTAGGCCTCCAGGCCGTCGTAGCTGTCCGGCAGGCTGGTAGCGCTAGCGTCGTTAGTGTCGCTGGCATCAGCCGTGCCGGCGGCCACCGTGGCCGGTACGGGCTGGCAGAAGCGGATGTCCATGCTGCTGATACAAAGATCACCCGCCCTTTCGGCGCGCAAGCAGCGGCGCAGCTGGAATAATTGACGCATCAACAGAAAATTGCGCCGGAACAGGCGCAGGTCGCCGAAGGGTTCCGCCTCCTCAGCCCCCGTTTGGTCCGGCTGCGGCTGGCCAAACGCCGTTTGGTCGGATGCCGACAGATCCAGTTTGTCTACGGCGCTGGACAGTTCGTGCACCTTCCAGCCGGCCGGCCGCTCCCGAACCAGGTTTAGTAGCTGGCCGTCGTCCAGCCGGCGGGGGAGGGTGCTCGGGCGGTCGCCTTGGTTGGTCGCCATGTAACCGACGGCCTCATGTCCCGGCTTGGAGGAAGCGGTTGACGTCGGCGTTGATCCAGGCTACGTCCTTGAGGATGTCGGCTACGGCCTGCTCCATGTCCAGGTCGAAGCGCAGGCCGTCGGCGCTGACCGCCAGTCGGTCGATTTCCTGGTTGATGAGGTCCACCGACTGGTTGGCTTCGTTAATCAGGCTGGCCAGTTGGCCGGACGTTTCTTCGATGGCCGAACTGCGCTGGTTGGCGGCGGTCAGTAGGGGGCCGACTTTTTTCAGGACGTTGCCGCTCTGGCCGACGGCGTTGCTGGCCAGGGCGATCTTCTTGACCAGCGCTTCGAGGAAGGCCAGGTGTTCGAGCACGCTCTTGGCCATTTCGTCCAGGAACTGTTGGATGGTGTTGGTGTTCTCGGTGTTGCGCTGGGCTTGCTCGGAGATGGACTCCGATACCTTGACCAAGTCGCCGCCACGGACATCGGTCTTGCTGGAGATGATGGCGGCGTTGATGGCGATGGAGCCGATGAAGGCGTTCGACTCGTTGATGTCTTTGACGATGACCAGCATGTTGTGGATGTCTTTCTTGACCTGGCTAAGCGAGCGGACGGTGCCTTCGAGGGCATTGGCCAGATCGGTCAGGCCGGCCTGAATGATCTGCGCCGCCTGGCTGCTCTTGCCAGCCTCCTCGGTGGTGCCCCGGATCTTGTCGACTACCGCCGCGCGCGTGGTCTGCAGCAGGGCGGCGCTCTCGGCGAAGGAATCGAACAGGTCGTTGGCCTGGTTGATGCCGCTTTTTTGCCGTCCGATTAGCTGGCTGATGGTTTGGCCGATGCTGATCAACTGGCTGGAGGATTCCACGATGGCTTTCGACTCCCGGTCCAGCCGGCCGACCGCGTCGCCATAGCGCTCGCCTAGTTGACGGTCGAGGGTTAGTGTGGCCCGTTCCGCCTGGTCGGCCGAAAGATAGACGGCGTCGGGGATAAAGGATTCCTCGGCGCTCATGAACACGGCGTGGGTGCGGCTGGCAGTGGCGCAAACGGCCTGGAGGAAGAACAGCGGCACCATGAAGGCGTCCTTGGTCAACTTGTCCAGGATGGCGCTGAAATGGGCTCGGCGCTCGGCGTCGCTTTTCAGCTCGATCGAGTTCCGCAACATGGCGATGATTTCCGGGTTGTTGTAGCCGAAGTAATTGTCGCCGCCTTCGGGATTGATGAAGGGCTCGACGGCGGTATAGAGGTCGATCTCGGACAGGAAGCCGAGGAATACCAGGTCGTAGTCGGCGGCGAAGCCACCGGGCGAGGTGCTGTTGGGATGGTGGCTGATTTCCGCGCTCAAGCCGAGGGAGCCCAGGGTCGACTCGATGGCGGCGCTGATTCGCTTGAGGTCAGGCAGGCTTGGGTAGGCGCGGAAGGCCACCTTGAGCGGCTGCGAAATCTTGCCTTCCGCCCGGTAGCGCTCGAAGAGGCGCGTCGCCTCGGCCGGGTTGTAGGGCACGAAACGGCGCCCCCCGTTATCGAGCATGTCCGGCGGCAGAACCGCGTCGGCCCGGACGGCCTTGCCGCCGAGCACCTGGTTGACGATGGCGTCCTTGTCTACGGCCATCTGCAGCGCCAGGCGCAATTCCGGACTCCTGGTTAGGTAATTGTCACGTTTGAAGTTGACCAGCAGGCCGTAACAATAGCGCGAGGTATAGTACTGTAGCTCGCCGTCGAATTTTTTCTGGCGGATCAGGTCGGCCTGGGCCGCCGCCTGGTTGTAGGCCAGGTCCAGCCGTCCATCGGCTAAGGCCGTCGGGACGTCGCCGACGTTGCGGACGATCTCCAGGCTGTCCAGGAAGGGGCGCCCGTTTATAAAATGCGGATTGCCGACCAGGCGGTCCAGATTCGGGCTGCCCGAAGGCACTTGGCGGAAGGGGCCGGCCGAGACCAGTTCACCGGGCTTCAGCTGCCGGGCGGCGATGGCCGGGTCGCTCTTTATGATAGAACAATAGCTCAAGGCCAGCAGGCTGAGAAAGAAATTGAAGGAACTGGTCAGCTTGAACTGGATAGTCTGACTGCCGACCATCTTAATGCCGGCCACCGCCTTGGTCTGGCCGGCGATGTACTCCTCGGCGCCGGCGATGATGGCGAAGAGGTTGGCGTAGGGCGAGTCGAGCGCTGGGTTCATCAGGCGCTCGAAGGAAAACTTGACGTCGCGGGCCGTGATCGGGCTGCCGTCGTGGAAGAGGACGCCTTGCTTGAGCTTGAATTCCCAGGTGCGGCCATCTGGATGCAGGAACCAGGTTTCGGCCAGGTACGGCACCAGTTTGCGGTCGCTGGAGTAGCGCAGCAGGCGGATGCAGGTGTAGGTGGCGAAATGGGTTTCGCGTAGCATCCTGGTCCAGGTGGGGTCGATGGTGGTGATAGGCGATTCGCAGAAGCGCAGGCATTTGGGCTTGGCCGCAGGCTGGCTGCCGGCCGCGATGGCTTCGCCCAGCGAGCGCAGCTCCGGCACTAGCCGGTTAACGTTGGCGATGCAGCTAGCCTGCTGGTCCATGACGGACTGCACCCGGGCGGCCTGCTCGCCGGTCTGGGCGATAGTAGTCTCGATGGCGCCGAGGGCATCGTTGAGGGTATGGATTTTCTGGCTGAGCTGGTGGTTTTCGGCCAACATGTCGGCGTTGGCGATGGCCGCCTCGTGGATGGTACCGTCGATCTTGTCCAGCAGGGCAAAGGCTTCGTCGATGTTGCCGAGGGCGGCCTGCGTGGTTGTAATGCTCTCGTCCATATTTTGCATGATTTGCTGCATGCGCTCGCCGGCTTGGGCGGCGTGGTCGACGATCAGGCCGACCCGCTCGGCCATGGTGGCCGAGATGCGGGTGATCTCATTGGCGATGACCTTGAAGCCCTTCACCTTGTCGCTGGCCTTGCTGGCCGTCACCGAGGCGTTGATGGCAATGACCTTGTTCTCGATGGCGATCTCGGCGATTTTATTGACGCTCTCGGTGACCTGGCGGCTGATGTCCAGGATGCCGCGCATCTCCAGGTTGCGTTGCTTGAGCTGCTCGATGGCCGCCTGGATGTCGCCGATGGAGACGCTGAGGCCCTCCCGGCCGGCTTGGACGTAGCCGCCGACCTGGAGCGTGCCATCGTTGATGGCCTTGATGTGGGCGGCGATGGCGTCCAGGAACGGCGCAACCTCACGGCAACGCCCGACGGCCGCGACCGACAGGCTAGTCTGTTTGCCGATTTCCTCGCCAATGGCCACCATCTCCTGCTGGAAATCGTGATGGAAGTAGGCGACGCGCGCCAGGGCGCATTCGTATTTTTCCAGGGCGATCAACGGGTACTGCAGCGGTGAAGTGGCGCTTGCCGGCGTCTCGGTTTGAGCTTGAGGCGAATCCTTTTCCATGCCTGAACTTTAACCCGAGATCGGCCAGCAGGCAAGAGCAGGTTGTTGAAAAAGCCGGTTGCTTTTCCAACAATCTTAACAATTTCTCGCATAACTGCGTTATGCTGCGTAATTGTACCGGTTTTTGAAGTGTTAAAAAGCCGCATTCGCGTTTTTCAACACCTTATTAGGCAAACGCCCCAGGTGGCCTGATTCTTGCTCGGACGACGCGGAAAGCGTTGTCGGTGGCTGGGCAGATCGCCCGCCGGCTGCTAGAATGAAGTCTGGAGGCGGTCATGCTTATTGACGGGACACCGTATCGCACTATGTGGCCGGCGGCTGACGGATCGTCGGTTTGCCTGATTGATCAGCGGCATTTGCCCTTTAACCTGGTTATCGAGACGGTCGGCGATTGGCGGGCCATGGCCACGGCCATCCGCGATATGCACCTGCGCGGCGCCCCGCTGATCGGCGTGGCCGCTGCCTACGGCGTCTGGCTGGCCTGCCTGGAGTATGCCAACCGGCCGCCGGCTACCTTTGCCGCGGCGCTGGAGGTAGCTTTAGCCGGCTTGCTAGCCGCCCGGCCGACGGCCGTCAACTTGCACTGGGCGCTAGCCACGCAGCGTCGTGCCCTGGCCGCTTTCCTGCCCGCCGCTCCCGGCAGCGCCGGCGTCAACGCCGGCACCGCCGCTAGCGCTACCACCGCTGATAACGCGTTGGCGGTCCGCCTCAGCCGCGCCTTGGCCGACGCCCTGGCCGAGCAGGATGTCGCCATCTGCGCCGCTCTCGGCCGCCATGGCGCCGACTGGCTGGAGCGGCTGGCCGCCGGTATCGGCGACCGCCCGCTGCGCATCCTGACGCATTGTAACGCCGGCTGGCTGGCCACGGTCGATCACGGCACGGCCACCGCGCCGCTTTATGAGGCGGCCCGGCGCGGCCTGCGCCTGGAGGTCTGGGTGGACGAGACCCGTCCGCGCAACCAGGGCGCCCTGACCGCTTGGGAACTGTCCCAGAACGGCATCGCCAACACCGTCATCTGCGACAATTCTGGCGGGCACCTGATGCAGCAGGGCCTGGTCGACGCCGTCATCGTCGGCACCGACCGCACGGCGCGCAACGGCGACGTGGCCAACAAGATCGGCACCTACCTCAAGGCCTTGGCTGCCCGCGACAACGGCCTGCCGTTTTACGTGGCCCTGCCTTCGCCCAGTTTCGACGCCACGCTGGCCAGCGGCGTCGGCCGCATTCCCATCGAGGAACGCGACCCGTCCGAGGTGCTTACCGTGCGCGGCCGTCACTTGGTCGACGGTGCCGCTGGAGCCGACGTCGCTGGAGTCGACGTTGCCCTGGCCAGCATCGGGCTGTACGCGCCTGGCACCCGGGCGGCCAATTACGCCTTCGACGTTACGCCGGCCCGGCTGGTGGACGGCTACATCACCGAATATGGCGTTTTTACCGCTGACCAACTGGCTGACCAACTAGCAGACCCCTTGCCCAGCCAGCCGCTTGGCAAGCGGCCGGGGGCAGTCGATGCCGACTGAGGGCGTCCTCAAGTTCACGGTCAGCGCCCAGGAGCGCGGCGGTCCGTTGCAGGCGACGCTGTGGCAGGAGCTGGAGGGCTGGCGTTCGCGGCTGTGGCGGCAGGGTTTGGTCGGTCACGACGCGGCGCTCAACCTGGGGTACGGCAACGTCAGCCAACGCCGTAGCGGCGGCGGCTTCGTCATCACCGGCTCCCAGACCGGCCGGCTGCCGGTCCTGTCCGGCGAGGATTACGTTTTAGTAACAGCCTGCGACTTCGCTGCCAACGCCGTGGCCTGCGTCGGCCTCGGCCTGCCGTCCAGCGAGTCGCTCAGCCACGGCGCATTCTATGCCCGGCCGGAGGTCGGCGCGGTTATCCACGTCCATTGCCGCGGCCTGTGGCAGTCCGAATTAGCGGCCGCCGATGCCGGGAACGGCGGCATTGCCACTACGGCGGCCGATGTGACGTACGGCAGCGCGGCGCTCTATCGCGCCTTGATGGCCCTGTCTAGCGGTACAGCACCGGCTGCGCCGGACCTGCCGCTCTTGGTGGTGACGCGCGGCCACCAGGATGGCATTTTCGTGGCCGGGCGCAACCTGGCGGAAGCTTATGGATTACTCATGGACCGGCTGAGCGCGGCCGGCTTGCGCGACGGGGAGGCATGAATATGGTCAAGATAGGCATTATCGGCGGGTCGGGGCTGGAGAATCCCGATATTATGAAATATTCACGCGAGTTGGCGGTCGGTGGTCGCTTCGGCCGGCCTTCGTCGACGCTGACGGCCGGCGCGGTCGGCGGCACCGAGGTAATCATCCTGTCGCGCCACGACCGCGACCACTCCATCAGCCCGACCATGGTGCCCAACCGGGCCAACCTGCTAGCCCTGGCCGATCAGGGCTGCAGCCACATCCTGGCCACCACCGCCGTCGGATCGCTGCGGCACCGCATCCGGCGCGGCGATTTCGTCCTGCCCGACCAGTTTATCGACTTCACCCGCCGCCGCGACTTGAGCGTCTTCGACAGCTTCGCCGACGGCCTGCATCACACGCCGATGGCCGAGCCTTTTGATGCCGGCCTGCGCGCGCTTTTGCGGGCAACGGCCCGGCGGCTGGGCATCCGGCTGCACCCGCGCGGCACCGTGGTCACCATCGAGGGGCCGCGCTTTTCCACCCGGGCCGAGTCGCGCCTGTTCCGCAGCTGGGGCGCCGACATCATCAATATGAGCACGGCGCCGGAATGCGCCATCGCCGCCGAGCTGGGCTTGCCTTACGCCGCTATCGCCATGGCCACCGATTACGACTCCTGGAAGGCCGACGAGGCGCCGGTTACCCAGGAAGCGGTGCTGGAGATATTCCGGCGCAACGCCACCCGCATGACCGAGCTACTGTTAGCCGTTATCCCGCTGATCGGAGCCGCCAACCAGGCCGGTGGCGTCGGGACAAAAAGCGACGCGGCGGCGGCCCCAGCTGACGGCGAAGGCTGAAGCCATGCCCGAAACCGGTTTACCGCCCTACTGCGCCTATTGCGCCGGCCTGCCGGCCGCCCATCCCGACCGGATATATCACGACCGCCGCTATGGTTTTCCGCCACCAAAAGGGGAGGCCGGCGAAAGCTGGCTATTCGGCTTGCTGTTACTGGAAATTAACCAGGCCGGTCTCGGCTGGTCGATGATGCTGCGCAAGGAGGAAAACTTCCGCCGCGCCTACGTCGGCTTCTCGATCGACGCCGTGGCGGCCTTCGGCGAGACCGACCGCCTGCGGCTGCTGGCCGATTCAGGCATCATCCGCAACCGGCGCAAGGTCGACGCCGCCATCGAGAATGCCCGCCGCCTCCAGGCGCAGCGCCCCGGGTATGGATCGTTCCAAGGCTGGCTGGACGCGCACCAGCCGCGGTCTTTGGACGCCTGGATCACGTTGTTCCGCGCCACGCTGGTCTTCACCGGCCCGGAGATCGTCAATGAATTTCTGATGAGTTCGGGCTACCTGGACGGGGCGCACGGGCCGGCTTGCCCGGTGCGCGTCCAGGCCATCGCCGCCGGCCCGGCCTGGACGCGGTCGGCGGCTGCGCCGGCTGGAGTCTGAGGCTAGCCCCGCCGGCTAGTTCGGCCGGATGCCCCGGCCGGCGACGGCTTACTTCGGGATATAGATCCACGTGGTGGCGATGATCCGGTCCGGATGTACGATGATGTCCGGGTTGGCCCGGAAGATTTTCATGTATTGCCAGGGATTGCGGTAATAGGAATTTGAGAGGTCCCACAAGGTGTCGCCCCAGCGTAGTCGGTACCAGACGCCAGGCTCGCGCGGCGTAGTCGGTGGCCGGTCGCCGCGGGGGGCGGTAGTCTCCGGCGGTGTGGTTTCGGCGCTGACCGCTGGCGTGACGACCGGTGTGGTGGCAACGGGCGGCGTGGTTACCGCCGGTGTGGTTTCCGGCGGCGGCGTGGTCACCGCCGGGGTGGTAACAGGCGGCGGCGTTAGCGGCGGCAAGGTAGGTACCACCAGCGGGGGCAGCGGCTGCAAGGCGGTGGCGTCGGGGATGGGCGGCGTGCGGTCGGCGACGCAGCGGAACACCACGAAGGCCAGCCCGAGCAGGGCAGCCAGACTGACCAGGATAAGCACGATACGCAACCAGACCGGCAGCCCGCGCCGTTTATGGTCAAGGGACAGGTCGCTGTCGTTGGCCGGGGCGGCTTCGCGGCGGGTGCGGACCGGGCGCTGCGCGGTCGCCGTCAGGGGCACTTCCAGCGGCGTCGGATTATCGTCGGCCGCTGTATCGAAGTCGTCGGCCGCGCTGCTGAACTCATCGGGCGGCGGGTTGTCGGCGAGGGTAAAGTCGTCCGGCATGTCGAAATTTTCATTGGCCGCGGCCGCGGCCGCGCTTTCGAAGTCCTCGGCGCTGGGTTCGTCGTTGCTGTCGTCGTTATAAGGGCTGGTATCGAGGCCATCGGCGGCCGACAGGTTGAAATCATCCATGTTGCCGTCGCTGCTGGTATCGGTCTGGTCGTCATCTAAATTGGGCACCTCGTCATCCAGGCTTGGCATCTCCTCGTCCATGGTGGGTAGGTCGTTGTCCAGGCTGGGGAATTCGCTGTCCAGGTTGTCCATTCCGTTATCGATGGTGTCCGGCTCGGGCGTCTCGTCGTCCAGTGACGGCAACTCGTCGTCCAACTTGGGGAAATCGCTGTCTAGGTCGTCGCCGACCAGGCTGATTGGCGGTTCGCCGTCGGCCGGCGGCGTCGCGTCGTCCGTGTCCCCGAGGTCAAAATCGGGCAGCTCATCGTCGGCTGGAGGAGCTAGGTCGCCGAGGCTGACGCTTAGGGATTGACTGGCCCCGGTCGTTTTCTCGCTGGCCTCAACGTGCAGCTCGCCGGCCTCGTCCAGGCTCAGCTCCAGGCGGATGTCCGGACCGCCCCGGGCCTGAGGCGGCAAGTCCTCGATCAGTAGCGAGCCGACATAGAGCATGCCGGTCGACGCCGTGCCGTCTTCTGCCTTGTACAGGTTGATGCGGACGCTTGGCTGCCGGTCTTTTACCGTGGTAACGACCATTGCCTTGCGGGCCGCGCTGTCCTCGTCGAGAATCGGGTAAAAACTGCCATCGGCCAGTTTGATGCCTATGTGTGCCATGCCTGCTTCCGTCCTGCGCGCTGTGCTCTGCGGCTGGTTGAGAGACTCGACGCCCCTCGACAGCCTGATAGTCTTCTTCGCTAAAGTATCGGCTTAAAACGCTAAATTGTCGAGCCTTTTTCCGGCTTGACCAGGCTGGCGGGCGATTATTTCTCGGCTACGGCTATCAGGCTATCGGCTTGTTGGTCGTAGGCCGCTCCGTCCCAGGAGCCGTAGATGGTCACCTGCTTAAAACCGGCTCCCTGCAGGGCCGCGCGCAGTTCAAAGGCCGAATAGAGCCGCTGCACCCAGGCGTGGTCGATCTTGTTGGCCCCGTCGATGATGATCCAGCGGTTGCGTAGGCCTTCCCAGGCGCCAACGACCGAAAATTCGGTCAGGATCAGCTTGCCGTCGCGTTCAAACCACTCGCCTTCGCTGAAGTCTCGTACGGCGGTTTCCTTGCCCACCATGTCCATTACTAAGTGACCACCTGGTTTGAGGCTGGCGCAGAGCTGGCCCAGGTAGGCTTGGTCCTCGGCCGGGCTGGCAAAGTAGCCAAAGCTGGTAAACAGGTTGAGAGCCAGTTCAAAAGCCGCCGGGCGCTGGAAGTGGCGGGCGTCGGCCTGAACCAGCTCGACGGTCAAGCTTTCGGCGGTGGCAGAGTCGGCGAAGGCCGCCAGATAGGCGGCGGTGATGTCCACCCCGCAAACCCGGTAGCCGCGCCGGGCTAGTTCCAGACCATGTCGACCCGGTCCGCAGCAGGAGTCGAGTACCGCAGCCGGCGCTTGGCAGCCGCTCAGCCGGATAAGGCCGTCGACGATGGCCGGTATTTCCGCCCAGCGGCTGGCGTCGAACATCAGCGGCGCGTAATTGGTCCAGAACTCGTCCTTGGCAAACCATTCGGCCGCTGGTCCAGCCCCGGCCGCCGGCTCAGATGCCGCCATGTTCCATCACCTGGCTCAGGATGTAGGTCAGGAGATCCAGATCGAGGTCGCCGGCGTCGCTGGTCACCAGATCGCGGATTTCCGTCCAATCCTGGCGGCTAAAGGCGGTGCCGTCGTAATCGGCGAGTAAAAGGGAGCCGACGCCGCCCAGCCAGTCGATGGCCGCACTCCTGGCCGGCTGGCCATCGGCCTGGTAGCGGGACAGGAAGGTGCTGAAGAACCCGTTGGCGGTGTTTTCCGGCAAGGGCCGGACGGCGCGGGTGAAGAGGCTGCGCAAGGCGTCAAAATCCTTGGAGTTTGGCGTCTGATAATTATGGCGAAACCATTCGTTAAGGTCGCGCTTCAGTTTTTCTTGTGGTAGCATGGCTTTATCATAGCGGAAAGCCACCAGCCTGTCACGGGCTGGCCGCCGATTCCCGGCCGGGTCAGGGGCCGATGTAGTAGGAGGCCAGGCTCTCGGCCATTTCCGGCGCGGCGCTGGCCGTGGCGCTGGCGGCGGTTCCGGCCACCTGGAGGCCGCGGCTGATTACCTGGCGGCTGTCGCTGCCCAGGTCGGCGAAGTCCCCGACCGCGTCAACGAAGGGCAGGCTGCTGGCCACCGCCTTGAGGAACTCCGTGCCGTAGGGTGGCACTAAGTTGAAGCTGAACTGACGCGATGCGTCAGGCAGGCGTATGGTCTGGCCGGCGCGTACCAGGCCGTTGCCGCCGTGGAAACGATTCGGCCAAATAAGCTGGATCTGGCCGGCGGAATCGATGTGGTAGAGGCGCACGTAGGCGTCGCGGCTGACGGTCAGCAGCACTTCGAGTTGTTCGCCGACGCGATAGGCCGCGCCCGAACCCCGGCTGGTGGACAAAGACACGGTCAAGCCGCCGCTGTTGATGCCCAGCCTGGCCAGTTCCTGGGCCCGCTCGCGGGCGGCTGGGGCCGGCGCCACGCTGGCGTAGCCGGGCACTTGGGCCTGCGGCCATAGCCAGTCCCGAGCCGCGATTTGGGTGCCCGAGCCTAGGTCGGTCAGTTCCAGTCGGACGCGGACGTTGTCGGCCTCCAGGAAATAGCGGCCGTGCAACAAAGCGCCGGTTTCGGTCTCGCGGAAAAAGGCCTCGTATTCGGCGCGGAAGGCCGGGTCCATGGCGGCGCCGGCGTTGCGGTTGACTAGCTGCAGGCGGCTGTTCATGGTAACGGCGGCCTGCAGCTGCTCTTCCAGCCAGCGGGCGAAGGGTGTGGGCAAGTTGCTGTATTCCCAGGTAAAGCTGCCGAGGGCGGCGCGCAGGTTGCTCAGATAGTAGTTGGCGGCCATCGTGTCGAGGATCGGCGTCAGGCTGGCGCTGGTCGCGGCGACCGGCGCGGTGCTGGGGTTGGCGCTGGATTGGGCTGGCAGCAGGTACAGGCTCATGGCGGCCAGTGCGGCTAGCGGCAGCATCCTAAACAAAGTTTTTTTCATCAGATCCTCCCGGACAGCAGCCTGAATGGCTGGCGGCATTCAATAATACTGATAGCGCATTACTAGCCTTTTGTAAAGGCGGCCAAGTGACTAGGCGTGCTGTCGGCCGTTCAGGCGCGCATCATCAACACGAAGAAGTCCCAGGCGGCGTGGCCCAGGGCCAGGCTGGGCCAGTCCCGACCCCGGCGATACAAGCGGCAAAGCAGCCAGCCGGCCACGAAGGCGGCCAGGCCGCCGGACCAGCCCTGGTAGAGGTGGCCGAAACCGAACAGCAGGCTGCTGGCCAGTTCGGCCTTCAGCCGGGAGCGGGTGGCGCCGCCAGCTGGGTCGCCATCGTTGGTGGCGTCGGCCAGGCAGCTGTCCAAGCCGTCCGCTAGGAAGCGGCGGTACAGCAGTTCTTCCTGGCAGCCGATGCCAATGGCAAAAAGAGCGGCGGCCACGATCCAGGCCGGGCTCCGGCTGCCCGAGCTGACCAGGGGCGACGCGGCCGCCTGGCTGGCACCGCCTAAGCCGGTCAGGCTAGCCTGGAGTAGGCCCATGACGATGAACACGGCCAAAGCCGCCAGCGGCCGCCACCAGACTGCGGTCTGTCGTCCGGCCAGGTCCCCGGTCGGCGGCAAGTCCAGACGGCGACTGGCCCAGACCAGCAGCAGCACTTGGCCGGCGGCCACTAGCGCCGTTAGCGCCAGGTAGCCGGCCGCCG
Organism: Spirochaetes bacterium GWB1_60_80; assembly: GCA_001829185.1. Lineage (GTDB taxonomy): Bacteria > Spirochaetota > Spirochaetia > Treponematales > UBA12059 > UBA12059. The sequence goes on along the minus strand of MIAR01000020.1, from coordinate 49,666 downwards.
GCCGACCCTGCAGGCTGGAGCTGCCGCTGAGCAGCGGTGGCAGGCGGCCGAGCGCCAGACAGGCCAGAGCCACGGCCGTCAGGCCAGCCAGCTTCATGGAGCGTGACTTAATCGGGCTTTCCATGTATACTAGTATATCATGTTGTTGATTTTTCCGATCATAATATTGATTCTCATCCTGATAGCCCTAAGTTTATTCTTACGCGGCAACCGCCGTTATTCGCCGATTGAATTTTACGCCCGCGCCAAGGAAGTCGGTTTTAGCGTTCCCGAAGCCAATCTTATCAAGCGCACCGCTGCCTTGGCCGAATGCGATGATCCAACTAACGTGTTCTGGTCGATCCGCGAGCTGGATACGGTTATTCGTTCACTCACCCAGCAGTACCGCAAGGACGGCGTCGACAAAAAGCGCGACACGGTTCTGTTCATGGAAAAACTCTACGATTTCCGTAAGAAGTTGGAATTCGAGCAGCCAAAATACCACCTCGGCATCCGTTCTAGCCGCATGATCCGCATGAACCAGCGCGTCAAGATACTGCTGCCGGTCCTCGGCGTCATGCACGCCACCGTTATGGAAAACACCGATCGCTGTATCATCATCACCCTGCCGTCCGGCAGCCGCCTGCCAGCCAACTTCGTCTGGAAGGGCCACCAAGTGTCGGTCTATTTCTGGCGACAGGACGATGCCGGCTACGTGTTCGATACTTACATCCTGGAAGAGTTACGTGTCCGCAACATCCCGGTGCTGCAATTGGGCCATTCCGATTCGCTTTTCCGAACCCAGAAACGCAAATCCTTGCGGGTGCGCTCGCAGTTGCCAGCCTACCTCTACCTGCTTAAGCATTTGTACGGCGCCTACGAGAAACCGGAGCGCGTGCCCGGCATGAAGTGCATCGTGCAGGATATATCGGAAGACGGCGCCGCCATCCTGATCGGCGGCAAGGCCAAGGTCGGCATGCAGGTAAAAATCCAGGTCTGGCTGGACGACGACCAGATCGTGCTGTCCGGCGTGGTCAAGGGATCGGAATATCAGGCCGCCAAGAATCAGTCACAGCTGCATATCCAGGCCATGCAGCCCAGCCCGCGCATGCGTAACCTCATCCGCTCCCACGTTTATAATACCAGGGAGCAGCGTTCCTCTAACGGCGCGGTCTTCGACGAGACGGTTTTTTACAGCAAATAGCGCTATAATCTGCAATACAACGGCGGCTCGGGAGGTTTTGATGACAAAGGTGAGAATGATTGGTCTAGTCTGCTTGCTGGCGCTGTCCGCCACGCTGTGGGCGCAAGACCCGACCGTCCTGGTAGAATCCTACCGCCGCAATTTTGCCAGAGCCAGCTTGGCCACCAAGCTCGACTTGCTCCAGGAAGCCGCAGCCTTCCAGAACATGGGGCCGCTCTATGAGACGGCCCTGCAGTTCGTGCTCGACAATGCTTCCTTGCTGCAGACCGACGTGCTGCTGCGCGATATTTCTATTCTGTCGGTGAACATGCTGCGCCAGTTTCAGCAAAGTTCGGCCGCCGGGCTATTGATGAACCTGTTCAAGTCCTACCGTGAAACGGCGGTGCGGGTGCCGGTGCTGCAAGCCCTGTCCGAGCTGGGCGCGGGCAACAAGCCCTTGTTGGCCGAGTTGAACAATGTGCTGGACACTCAGAATTCCCTGTTTAGTTCCGGCGTGCCAGCCGACAATCAGGTGCTTGATGCCTTGATTTTCACCATCGGCCAGCTTGGCGACGCCAGTTCCTTCCGGGTTTTGTTCTCGGCCTTCATCGCCGGTTACAGCCGGGGCATTTCAGCTTCGGCCGTCGCCGCCATGGCCAACCTGGATGGCGATTTCGGCAACTACCTCACCGGCGTCATCCAGGACGAGCCGGTCGCCACTAAGCTGTCCGCCCTGCAGGTCGGCCTGTCCGGCGATGCCTTGCCGGCCGAGCAGCGTGGCGCCTTGGCCGAGGCCGCCTTGCTAGTCAGCGTGACCACCCAACCGGCTTCCAATGCCGACCAGCAGGCCCTGAGCGGCCTGGCGGTGCTGGCCGCCCGCGAACTTACCAGACTCGGCTGGCAGCGCGCCTCCACCATCGCCGTGCGTCATTTCTACGATTTCCAGACCAGGTTCAACCGCAATCAGATTACCAAGTCCGACTTCCTCGAGGCCGTCGCTTTGCTGGGCGCCATGGGCACGGCCGAAGCCGCCCAGGCCCTGGCCATCTACCTGCAGCTGATCAACACCGAAACCGAGCAGGGCAGCAAGACTTACGACGAGCAGATCGTCCTGGCGGTTATCAATAACCTCGGTAACCTGGGCGACAAGGCGGCCTTCGATTATCTGCTGTACGTCGGTTATTTACAGTACTCGGAAACCATCAAGCGGGCCGCCCGCGACGCGTTGCAGAAATTGCGCTGGTAAATCTAGTTCAGCGCTCGTATCCCCGATTGTGCCGACGCCGCTTATTTTCGCGGCGTCTTTTTTTTATGAACCTGACGACGAAGTCTGCGCGGCCGCATTGGCTGCTGCCCGGCTGCTTGGCCGCCGCCCTGCCGGTCTACCTGCCGGCTGGGGGCGGGTTTCGGGTCGCCGCCGTCCTGGCCGCCGCTGGCTTGCTGGCCTTGGCCTGTTTGCCCTGGCTGGTGGTGGCGCGGCGTCGGCGCCTGTCCAAGCCCTGGTCGGCCCGGTCGGCCCGGTCGGCCCGGTCGAGGGCGAGGGACGGCTGTGGCCCCGGCTGGGGACCAGCCTGGCGACCTCGTGGTGCGCGACCGCGGCCGCGACTGGCCTGGCTGGCCGCCCGGCGCGGCCTGTGGCTGGTGCTGGCCCTTGGCCTGCTGTCTGGAACCGGGGCTCGGGCGGGCATCGCGGCGCGGGCCAAGCGCCTGGCCTGGGGCCTGCCGCCAGTCAGCGTCATGTCTTTCCGGGCAAGGTTGGCCAGTGACAGCCGCATTACGGCCAGCGGCCTGCGCGCTTATCCCTTGCAACTAGGTTCGGTGGCGGCGGCTGATGGCGCTCAAGCCACGGCCGGCGGCCCGGTGCTGCTCTGCGTCCGTGGCGGGCTGCCTTGGCCGGTGGGCAGCGCCTTCCTGGTGCGGGCCGGCTTGTCGCCGGCCCGCGTGGGTGAAAATGCGCTGACCGGGCCGCCAGGTCTGGTATTCGCCGATCGCGATCAGCTACTAGTCGAGCCGCCGGCCGCCGGGCTGGAGACGCTGCGCTTTTCCGCGCGCCAGGACCTGCTTGGCTTGCTGGCCCGGGCTGGCGGCGCCGAGGCCGCGCCTCTGCTGGAGGCGCTGTTGGTCGGTGTCCGCGACCAGCTCGACTCGGCAGTCGCCCGCCGCTTCCAAGCCGCCGGCTGCGCCCATATTCTGGCCCTGTCCGGCCAGCATCTGGGCGTCTTGACCCTGATGCTGGGCTGTCTACTGACGCCGTTGCTCGGCAAGCGTGTCGGTAACTATGCCAGTTGCCTGTTAATCGCCGTCTACGTTTGGCTGGTCGGCGCCGGGCCGTCCGTGCTGCGAGCCGGTCTGATGTTCGGCTTGGCCAGCCTGGCCAAGGAGCTGGACCGGCCGCAACCGCAGTATGTCTACCTCTGCGGCGCCTTCGCCATCAGCCTGGCCGCCGCGCCGGATAGCGTCCACAGCTTGTCCTTCATCCTGTCGTATCTGGCGGTGGCCGGCATTACGTTGTATGCCGGCGGCTTTGCGCTCTGGCTGAAGCGCTGGCTGCCGCCGATTGTGGCCGGTGCTACCGGGCTAGGCATGGCGGCCTTCTTCGCCACCGCCCCGCTCGGGTTGGTGGCGCTGGGCAGCCTCAATCCCTTTTCCATAATCACTTCGACGGTGGCCGGCCCCTTGACGGCCGCATTGCTGTGGGCTGGCGCCCTGTCCACCATCCTGGTGGCTGTTGTGCCGGTCGCCGCCGACTTGACCGCGCCTTTGTGCAAGTTGCTGCACGATGTCTTGCTGGCCTGGATCAACCTAGCTGCCGCCCTGCCGTCGTTGCGACCGGCTACCGGCGTCGGTCGTTGGGCGCTGGCGGCGACTATTGCGCTGGCTGGCCTGCTACTGTATGCTGGCATCCATGCCGGATATTACCGTGTTAGACATCAGTCCTCAGCCCTCTGGCCCCCAGCCCGCCAATCTGCTGGCTGGCAGCGCCCTGCCACCCGGCGTCCGGCCCGATTACAATTCACCCAAGGAACTGGCCGTGCTCCTGGAAAGCATGGGCTTTGCCATGCAGAAGCGCTTCGGCCAGAACTTCCTGGTTAACCAAGGCGCCCGTCAACGCTTGTTCAAGCTGCTGGCCTTGCCGGGCAGTGACCAGCCTCCGCCCCGTTGCTGGGAAATCGGCCCCGGTTTTGGCGCCATGACAGCCCTGGCCCTCGACGCCGGCCTCGACCTCTCGGCTTTCGAGATCGACCACGGTTTCGCGCGCTTCCTGACCGACGTCTACGGCAGCCTACCCACTTTCCGGCTCTACGAGGGCGACTTCCTGGCCACCTGGCGCCGGGCCCGCGCCGAACAGCCTGCTCCGGACTGCATCTTCGGCAACCTGCCCTACAATGTCGCCAGCGCCATGATCGCCGCCCTGCTGGAAGGCGGCCTGACGCCGCCGCGTATGGTCTTTACTATCCAGAAGGAAGCGGCCGAGCGCATGACCGCCAAGCCGGGCGACAAGGATTACTCTTCCTTTACCGTGCTCTGCCATTCGCTCTATCGCGTCCGCAAGGCCTTTGACCTGTCGGCCGGCATGTTCTGGCCGCAGCCGCGCGTCGTCAGCTCCGTGGTGGCCATGGAGCTCCGAGCCGACGCCCCGTCCTGCGCTGGTGACAAGAAATTCACACGCTTCACGCGTTCCGCCTTCGCTGCCCGCCGCAAGACCCTGCGCAACAACCTCAAAGCCAGTGGCATCGCCGAAGCCGCCTTCGACGCGGCGGTTGAGTCCCTCGGCCTGGCTCCGGATGTCAGAGCGGAGCGGCTGTCGGTCGAGCAACTGGCCAGCCTCTTCCAGCTTTTGGAGCAGGCGGGGCGCTAGCTTTTGGAGCAGGCGGGGTTCTGACGGCGTTGCGGCCGTGCGGGCGACGTTCGACGGGCAAGAGCCCGCCTTCACGCCTCCCGCGCGGTCGCGCCTTGTCATAATCCTCGCCTGCACCAAAAGTCGTTGCAGAGAGGAACGGGGCGCTAACGGCGTTGCTGGGTCGCCTGTCCTTGGGATTAACTAACAGAATTGACTATCCGTGGATTGGAGTATCTTGTGGCTAGATGGTTTCCGTCCATCGTATTGCTCGCCGCTTTAATCCGGGGTGCTGTGTAATAAAAAAGATACTGGTAATCGACAGTGAAGAATTTGTTCTCGAAGGCATCAAGCTGATTTTCGGGGATTTAGGCCACCAGGTGGATGTCTTTTCCGATTTCCGACCGGGATTGAACGGCGCGTTGGCCAACGGCTAGGATTTGGCGCCGGTCGATATCCGCAGGCCCGGCCTGAACTGCGCCGAAGTTACCGAAACCTTGTTCGAGAACGAGCCATCCAGCACGGTGTTCGTGATTACCGGCTTTACCGCCGATCCTTTGGCGGTGCGCTCTCTGGCGGCCGGGGCGATTGGCCTGCTCAGGAAACCGTTCGAGGTCGCCAAAGTCATTGATTTTTTTCAAGACAAGCCCTACTGTCTCTCCCAGGCGATACCCGGGCGGGCTGAAAGCTATCGAGGACGCCGAGGCTTTGTTGGCGGATATCGACCTGTTTGGCGCGTAATCCGGCTTCCCCAAGTCGATCAAGGATTTGGTTAGCGAAACGGCGCGGCGGGCTGAAATGGTCAGCATCGACAATCCGCTCGAGCCCGGGTCGGATGGGTATCTGGAAATATCGATTTCTCTGGACAAGCTTTCAGCGTATGGCTACTTTCACCCGCCTGCCGAAGGCATAAAGCCGCTGACCTTGAGCAGTGTCGAAAAGCGTCTGGCCGAGCTGAAGATTACCTATGATATCGACTGGAAGGTCATTCAGGACGCCATTTTCGTGTGCAATACCGTTTTTGGGGTCGTCGTGGAAGTCGAGTTGGCCCGGGTTATCGAGCCGGCCCGAGGACTGAATCCATCTGTGGCATCGACTATGTAATCCAGAGGAAGATTTCCTGGATTCGTGACAAGAATATCGCCTTAGTGGCGAGTCTGGCGGAATTGAAAAAACAGGCGCCGGCTACCGGACGGAGCCTGGAATCCCTGGCTATTAACGACAAGGCTCAAGTGATCGTCATCGGGACGGTCTACTCGGGTACTTACATCGAGATTTGCCATGTTTCCTTCATCGTCACCAGAGCCCTGTCCGGGCAAAAGCTAAGGCTCGACTAAGAGAAGGGCTGTATCGTAAACCAATCGCTGCGCTGAGCCGCCGGCTTCGTCCGTTGTGCCGCGTTTTTGCCGCTTGATAGCCGGCCGCTTTTGGCATATTATAGCGCCATGACAGACGTAGAATTTGCGCCGGTGGACGAGGACATCCTCGATACCATTCTGGCCGCCGACGTGGACTTCAATGGTACCTTAATCTTTAATGAGCCGCTGATGATCCGCGGTAAGGTGAAGGGTCGTATCGAAACCGAGAGCGACCTGTACATCGACGAGCAGGCCGTGGTCGAAGCCAGCATCGTGGCCCACGACGTCAGCGTCCGTGGCCGGATTAAGGGCAGCATCAAGGCCTCCGGCCGGGTGGAATTGCACGCCTGTTGCTCGGTCGATGGCAATATCGTGGCAGCTGAAGTGAGCATGGAAACCGGTTGCTTCTATTCGGGCGTCTGCACTATGACGGGGAAGAAAAATGGCTGACCATACCAATCGAGCCGCCGGGACGCGTTTCCTGGCCATCGTCTTGTTGCTGACGCTCGGCGTCGGCCTGGCCTGGACCCAAGAAAGCGTGGCCGGCAAGCCAGACGCCCTGCAGAAATTCCGGGCTGGCAGCCTCGAAGAAGCCCGCCAGATTTGCCTGGCCGAACTGGCCGATAATCCGTCCAATATCGAATCTTACGTGGTGCTAGGTTGGACCTTGGTGGCCATGCAGCGCTACGCCGACGCCGAGATTTACGCCACTCGGGCCTATAATATTCGGCGCGACCCGCGTATCATCGAGATTCTGGGCGAGGCTTTTTTCTTTCAGGGCAAAAACCAGGAAGCGCTTAACTATTTTACCATGTACATCAACCAACTGCCCGATGGCGCGCGCATCGGTACGGCCTATCAGTTTGTCGGCGAGGTGTACCTGCGCCAGGACAAACTGAACCATGCCGATATCGCCATGCGCACCGCCTTGCAGTACGAGCCGAACAATGCCCGCTGGTGGGCGCGGCTGGGCTTTGTCCGCGAGCGGCTGTCCGACTGGCAGAACGGCCTGGAAGCCTATAACGCCGCCTTGCGTATCAGTCCCGGCATGAGTGATGCCCAAGCCGGTCGCGATCGGGTGGCCGCCCGGCTGCGCGGCTGAGTTTTCGGTGTCCCTGACTGTCCACTTCCGCACCTTTGGCTGCAAGCTGAACCAGCTGGAGAGCGAGTCGTTGGCGGCGGCCTTCGCGGCGGCTGGCGCGGATGTATGGCCCCGATCCGGCCCGAGTGACATGACGTTATGCGACCCGGACGACGACTCTGGCGGCAGCGTGGCTAGTATTTCTGGCGACCAGGGTAGCCCGGCCGGCTTTTCTCGCGCTGTCGCTGCCAGCGCCGAGGTTCATGTCTTCAATACCTGCACCGTCACCAGTAAGGCTGAGCAGAAGGCCCGGCGCGAGATTCGGCTGGCGGCGCGGCGCAATCCGGCGGCTTTGCTGCTGGTCAGCGGCTGCTATGCCCAACTTGAGGCTACCGCTATCGCCGCCCTGGCGCCGCGCGTCGTGGTGGTACCCGGCGACGACAAAGCCCGGCTGCATGGCTTGGCCGAATGCCTGGCCGCGGCCGCCGCCGACCGCCTGGACCTGTACGAGGCCGCCGTGCACTGGTTGGCCGCTCCGGCTAGCTCCGGCGACCGTTTTGCCTTCGCCCCGACCGCCTTCCGCTTCCATTCCCGCCCGTCCCTCAAAATTCAGGACGGTTGCGACAATCGCTGCGCCTACTGCCGGGTCTGCCTGGCGCGCGGCCCCAGCGTCAGCCTGGAGCCGACCCGATTGCTGGAACGCGTCCGGGCGCTCGAAGCGGCCGGGGCGCCGGAAATCGTGCTGACCGGCGTCAACCTGTCGCAATACCGGGCCGTTGGCCTGGATTTCAGCGCCTTGCTCGGCTGGCTGCTGGCCGAAACCGACCGGGTAGCCTTCCGCATCTCCTCGTGGGAGCCGGACCGGGTCGACGACGCCTTCCTGGCGGTTTTTTCGGCGTCGCGGGTGCGACCACACCTGCACCTGGCCGCCCAGTCCGGTTCGGATGTCACCTTGCGGGCCATGGGACGGCACTACGGCGCGGCCCGCCTGCTGGCCGCCGTGGCCGACCTGCGCCGCGTCAAGGTAGACCCCTTCCTGGGCGCCGACCTGATCTGCGGCTTTCCCGGTGAGACGGACGCCCAGTTTGGCCAGACCCTGGCCCTGGCCGAGCAGGCCGATTTTGCCTGGATTCATGCCTTTACCTACAGCCCCCGGCCGGGAACGGCGGCGGCCAAGCTGCTCGATCAAGTGCCGCCGTACCAGGCCGTGGTCCGAACCGCCCGCTTGACGGCCTTGGCCGACAGTGGCCGCCGACGTTTTGCCGCCCGCCGCTTGGGCGCCAAGCTCGAGGCGGTGCTGGAACGGGCTGGCGCTGGGGCGGCCTCCGGCTGGCCGGCCTTTAGGGGGCATCTGGTGCCGGCGGCGCCGTCGCGGCAGCCACCGATAGGGCCGGCGGCAACCGGCTGGCGGGTGGCGGTCAGCGCCGATTACCTCAAGATCGCCGTGCGCCAGGTGCCGCCTGGTCAGCAGGGAGCGCTGCGGGTTCTGGTCGACACGATAGTGCCGGAGGTATTGCCGCCGGGCATCGACTTGTCGGCCGGTATCCTTGGCGCTGCGTCCCGCTGAGCCGGTCGGAAGGCTCCTGGCGTCGCATTATCTCCAGAATTCTACAGTATTCCCTTCCGGCTTGTGCTATAGTATTTTATAGAAGTTTTGGCGGCGCTTGATTCTTTTTTCCGTCTGCCGATACTTGATACGATGTGGTGCCGGCCCAGCGGTGGCCCAGGCCGCCGGTTTGTCAAGCGGTGTGGAGGTCTTTATGAAATTCAGGACATGGTGTCGTGTTGCCCTGCTGGTAGTTGCGTTGTTGGCCCTGGGCGCCTGCCAAGCCTTTTTTACCACCTCCCTCGCCAATTGGGCGGTTCGGCCAGCCCTGGCCATACCGGCCGACATCAGCGCCGACCAGGCCTTGGCCTATCTGGAGCAAGCCCAGGCCAACAATGACCCCGCCCTAGCCGCCGCCCTGACGCCTATTCTCTTGACCCAACTGCAGGCCGAAGGCCTGGAAGCCGCCGCCGCCGCCGAACTGTCGACCGCGCTGCTGGACTCCATCCTGATATCATCCGGGGCCAGCGCGGCCTTCAGCGATCTTATTTCCCTGATTAGCGCTCCGGAGGGCGAGGATCTACCGGATCTAACCGCGATGTTTGAAGCGGTAGCCTTTACCGAGGCTGATTATGCCGCCATCGCCTACCTGATCAGTAATCCGGTCGAGGCTCCCCCGGTCGACCAGCTGGTCATGCTGAGCGCCAGCCTGATGTTGACCGCCTTGGCCGATATCGAGCTGTCGCCGGAAGATCCAGACTATATGGCTACTTTGATGGCTGATGAAAATTATATGTTGGCGTTGGCGCTTACGCTGATGATACCGGTCGACGCCGAATTGCCCTTTGATGGTATGTTCGACGGCTTGCTCGGCCCGCCATCCGCTAAGGCCCGCCCGCTTAGCCGCAGCCAGCCGCCGGTCGCGGTCTGAAGCGCGCCGCCTGGAATGAGGTGTCCATGAAACGTACGGTTTTGCCCATTATTTTAATGCTCCTGGCCGGTGGCTCGGCGCTGACCCAAGCCTTGACGCCGCTGCCGCCCTTGGCGCTGCCCGATGCGGATGCCGGTGGGGTCGGCGGCGTTCACGCTGCCGTGCCCAGCGGCTTCCAGTCCTTGCTGATAAACCCGGCCGGATTCGCCTTGTCCGGCCGCGAACTGGGCGCCGCCCAAGTCGTCGCCAACTTGAGCGGCCCGATTCTGGACGTATTCACCATGTTGCCAGGGCTACTGGACGGTTCACTGTCCGTCGCGACGCTGATCCCGGCCTTGGTCGATGACAGTAACCGCCTGTACGCCGCGCTCGATCTGACCGGACCGCTGGCCTTTGGCTACGTGGGCGGCGGCCTAGGCTTTGGTTTCTTTGACCATTTGCTGGTGGAGGTCAATGTCGCCTCCCTGTTCTATGCTTCGATCACGGTACGGGCCGAGTTGCTGTTTGCCGGCGGCTATGCCTGGTCCGTCCCGCTGCCCGGCAACCAGACGCTGGAGCTCGGCATCATGCCCAAGGGCTTCCTGCGCGCCGAAGTGCAGGCCACTGGCGATATCCTCAGCGTCGCCAACCTGTTCAGCGACCCGGCCGGCATGTTATCCAGCCAACCGTTGGAGTTGACCAGCGGCGCGGGCTTCGATGCCGGCCTGACTTGGCGCTATGTTGACCGCCTGGCGCTGGCTTTGGTATGCCATGATGTCTTTACGCCGGCCCTGGTTACCGCCTATACCAGCCTGGACGCTTTTCTGGCTGACGCCGCCGCCGCCCAGGCTTCCCAGACCGGCGGATTGATTTCGCCTGATCTGGCCTTTTCCGCCTATTTTAACGTGCCCATGGAACTCCTCACCCGCCTGGGCTTGCGGATGGAGGTCATGGCCGATTACAAAAATATTCTTAACTTGTTTGAGCCGCTTTCCCGGCACCCCCTGCTGGGCCTTGGGCTGGGGCTTCGCTTCACGATGCTAGATATCGTCCAGCTTTCGGCCGGCATCAACGAGGCCCTGCCGGCGTTTGGCCTGAGTCTCGATCTGACGGCTTTCCGCCTGTCGGCCAGCATGTACGGTCGCGAGTTGGGGCTCGAGCCTGGGCAGCGGCCGGTTTTCAACCTGATGATCGGGCTGATTTTCGTCTATTGACCGCTAAATAAACTTGGCAATATTGCATCGGCCTGCTACAATGTCCCCAGTCCAGCCGGGACGGGATGAAGTGGCGGGCCTTTTTTTTTAAAGCCACGCCAACTGGGCGAGGCTGCATTAGCAGCCTTGTTCGAGTCCCTAAGCCGGAATCCGTTCGCCAGGGAGTGCCCATGTTCACCATAACCGGCAAGCGCCAGTTGTCAGCCGAAGTATACCGCATCGAGGTCGAGGCGCCGCTCATCGCCCGCCAGCGGCAGGCCGGCCAGTTTGTGATTGTCCAGACCGATATCGAGTGGGGCGAGCGCATCCCCCTAACCATCGCCGATGCCGACCCGGCGGCCGGCACCATCAGCTTAATTTTCCAGACGGTTGGCGCCAGCACGCACCGCTTGGCCGACCTGGCGGTGGGCAGCGGCATCCCTGCCGTGCTAGGGCCGCTCGGCAATCCCACCCATATCGACAAGTTCGGCAAGGTGGTCTGCGTTGGCGGCGGTATCGGCGTGGCGCCGATGCACCCCATCGCCCAGGCCCTCAAGCGGGCCGGCAACCATGTTACCATCATCATCGGCGCCCGCAACCGCGAGCTCATTATCATGGAAGAAGAGATGGGTACAATCGCCGATGACCTGATCGTGGTTACCGACGACGGCTCCTACGGGCGCAAGGCCCTGGTCACTGAGCCGCTCAAGGAACTCTGCCAAATGGATCCCAAGCCCGATCTGGTGGTGGCCATCGGGCCACCCATCATGATGAAGTTCTGCGCCGAAACGACGCGGCCGTTCGGGGTGCATACCCTGGCTTCGCTTAACACCATCATGATCGACGGCACCGGCATGTGCGGCGGCTGCCGGGTCGAGGTGGCCGGCGCCACCAAATTCGTCTGCGTCGACGGGCCGGAATTCGACGCCCACCTCGTGGACTGGAACAGCATGATGAGCCGGCTACGCGCCTACAAGAGCGCCGAGGATTCGGCCCACGCCGCCGTCCATGCCGAGGGCGGCTGTCGTCTGGACCAAGTCGTCGCCGATCTCAAAAAGGGAGGCTTGTGATGCTGTCAAACGCCGAAATCCTGCGTGATCCGTCCAGCCTGGGGCCACGGGAGCGCATGGCCATAGCGGTTCAGGACATGCCCTGCCAGGAACCAGCGATTCGCGCTACTAATATGGAAGAAGTCGCCCTCGGTTACAGCGAGGAGCAAGCCCGCCTGGAGGCCGCCCGCTGCCTGCAATGCAAAACCGCGCCTTGCATCGCCGGTTGCCCGGTGGGTATCGATATCCCCGGTTTCCTGGCGGAAACAGTTGTTGGTCGCTACGCCGAAGCCGCGGCCATCATTCGCCTGACCAACCTGTTACCGGCCATCTGCGGCCGGGTCTGTCCCCAGGAGGTGCAGTGCCAGGCGCCCTGTACCCTCGGCAAGGCCCTCAAGTCGGTCGACAAGGCCGTCCAGATCGGCCGTCTGGAGCGCTTCGTGGCCGACCGGGAGCGCGAGGCCATCGCCGGCGGGGCAGTGGTGGCCGCCGTCAGCCTGGCGCCGGCCACCGGTAAGCGCGTGGCCGTGGTCGGGTCTGGCCCAGCTGGCCTGACCGTGGCTGCCGACGTCCGGCGGGCCGGGCATGAAGTGGTCATTTTCGAGGCTTTTCAGAAGGTCGGCGGCGTCATGGTCTACGGTATACCCGAATTCCGCCTGCCCAAGGCCATCGTCCGCGAGGAAGCCGCCAAACTGGAGGCTATGGGCGTCCGTTTTGAGCTTAACACGCTGGTGGGGCGCACCCGGCCGCTGCAAGCCTTGCTCGACGAGGAGGGTTTTGATGCTGTTTTCGTCGGCGTTGGCGCCGGCTTGCCCAAGTTCATGAATATTCCCGGCGAAATCCTGGTTGGCGTCTTCAGCGCCAACGAATACCTGACCCGGGCTAACCTGATGAAGGCTTGGGACCGCCAGAAAGCAGCCACGCCGCTCTACCCCAGCCAGCGGGTGGCGGTACTGGGGGGGGGCAACGTCGCCATGGACGCCGCCCGTATGGCCCTGCGCCTGGGAGCCGCCGAGGTGCACGTTCTGTACCGGCGCACCCGCGCCGAAATGCCGGCCCGCGCGGAGGAAGTCGGCCACGCCATGGAAGAAGGCATCCAGTTCCAGTTCTTGACCAATCCAGTGGAAATCTACGGCAATGGCGAGGGCCGGGTGGCCGGCGTGGTTGCCCAGGCTTATCAACTCGGCGAGCCGGATGAATCGGGCCGACGGCGCCCGGTGGCCATCCCCGGTAGTGAGCGGAAGCAGGACTTTGATACGGTCATCGTGGCCCTCGGCAACGAGTCCAACCCCCTCCTGGCCAAGACCACGCCCGGCCTCAAGGTCGACAAGTGGAGCCACATCCTGGTGGACGGCGAGCAGCGCACCTCGATGGATCGCATCTGGGCCGGCGGTGATATCGTGCTCGGCGCGGCCACCGTCATCCTAGCCATGGGTGAGGGTCGGCGGGCCGCCGTCTCCATCAACCGCTTCCTGGCTGGCTGAACGGGGAGCAGGCTGACTGCGTCCGTACATGAAGCGCTATTTTTGGGTAATCGGGAGTGGAAAAAGCATGATACAGAAAAGAGCCCAGTTCTTGCTGCGTGGCCTGGCTTGGCTGATCTTGGCCGCTGTCTGGCTTGGCTGTTCGGGTAGTACGGCCCATTTCCGGGGCGGACCAGACCGGACCGGACGCTATCCAGCCGGTGGCCCTAGCGCCGAGCTGGCCTTGGCCTGGACCTTCAAGACGGCCGGCGAGATCCAGTCTTCGCCGGCCGTCGTCGGTACCAAGCTATATTTTGGCAGTGAGGACGGCTACTTTTACGCCCTCGACCGGCGCGACGGCCAACAGCTCTGGCGGTTCCGGACGGGTGATCCGATCTACTCTTCCTCGGCTGTGGCCGGCGGCTTGGTCTATTTCGGCTGTGACAATGGCTACCTGTACGCCTTGGACGCCGCCAGCGGCCGCCAGGTCTGGCGTTTCATGACCGATGACTACGTGGTTTCCTCGCCGCTGGTTCATGATGGCCTGGTTTTCCTGGGCAGCTACAGTGGCCTGATGTACGCCCTGGACGCAGCCAGCGGTGAGGAGCGCTGGCGCTTCCAGACCGAGGACTGGATCGGCTCCTCGCCAGCGCTGTCCGGCAAGTCTCTCTATTTCGGCAGCGCCGACGGGCGACTCTATGCCCTGGATTATCGGACTGGCCAGGAATTATGGCGGTTCCAAACCGCCGACTATATCGGCTCATCGCCGGCCGTGGCCGACGGCCGGATTTTTTTTGGTAGCGCTGACGGTCATGTCTACGCCTTGGACGCGGCCTCTGGTCAGGAAGTATGGCAGCTTGATACCTTGGCAACCGGCTGGGTGTCGCCGGCGCTGGCCGATGGCATTGTCTACTTCAGCAGTCAGCAGGACGATACGGAAAGCGGCCGGCATTGCATCCAAGCGGTGGACGCCGTCAATGGCCAAGAGAACTGGCGCGTCGAAGTCGACGGTGTTATCGGTGAATTGGCGCTGTCTGGCAATACGCTCTACTTCGGCAGCGACAATGGCTTGCTCCATGCCCTGGACAGCCACGACGGCCGAGAACGCTGGCGTTACAGCGCCCCGGATGGCATCTGGACGGTACCGGTTATAGCTGGTCGCAACCTGTATTTTGGCAGCATCGATGGCTGCGTCTATGCCCTTAAATGATTGCCGGCGATAGGATTAGCTGTGCGTTTAAAATTTTTTCGTAAAAATCGTTAAAATGCTTGACGGCGATAAAGCAGCCCGATATGCTTTGGTCAGGGCGCGAGTAATTCGTTCCGCCCAGTTCAATATAAGGAGTCAAATGATGAAGAATCCCGTAGCAAGAATCCTGTTTGGCCTGGTAGCGGTGCTGGTGCTCTCCATCGGTCTCGCTTCCTGCGTTACCGGCGGCGGCCCAACCGGTTCCATTAGATTGGAAAATGATACCGCAGTCAACTTGACTGATGTCTACTTTAGCCTTACTTCAGAAGACACCTGGGGTCCGGAGCGCCTGGGAACCAGCACCATTGTTCCGGCTGGTAGCGACTACACCTTCTACAATGTCCCGGCTGGCGAATACGACCTCAAGGTGCTGTTTAACGTGCAGGGTACCTGGTTCCGCAACGTCGCCCGCATCATGGTCTATCCCGAACAGATAACCGTCATGGCCTACGACACCTCCACCCCGGTGGAAGAAGAAGAGGAAGATTGAGTCGCGGCTAGCGGGGTTGACCGACAGGCGGCGCCGGTATAATTACGCAGCATATTCGCCAGAGTACTGGCGCTCAAGCTATGCGAGCGCCAGTACTCTGGCGAAAATTGTTAAGGTTGTTGGGAAAGCAAGCGGTTTTTCAACAACCTGTTAGGCATTGCGGAGCCGCCGAAGCTGTACTACAATGGCTGCATGGCCACGATGCATTATATCGAACTAATACCCTCGCGCGAGACGCAAGCTCGCTGCGACGACTGCGACGATTTCACGTGCCGGGTCAATTTACGCGGCAACCTCGGCATCGACAACGCCCACGAGACAGCCGTATTGCTGAGGGCTCTGGTTAACGGTGGCATTCGACGCTTCATCATCAACCTTGAGAATCTCATCTATGTCGATTCGACCGGCATTGGCACCATCATCCGCATCAAAAAGGACGTCATCAAGGCTAACGGCGAACTGGTACTGTACAACGTGCCGCCCAAGGTCAATGAAGTCTTCGAGCTGGTTAACCTCAAGGAATTCGTCAAGATTTTCTATTCCGAACACAAGGCCCTGGAATACCTGCGCAACGGCCAATCGACTCCTACATCAAGCTGACTGGATCGACATCAATCTCGCAATAACAGGCCGACGGCAGCTTGAAGTCGGTCAGGGCGTGGCTTAAGAGCTGCCGTATCTGGCTGACCAGCTGGCCACGTAGCAGAATCTGGCGTCGGGCATTGCCGGCTAGGGTAGCGATTGGGCATTCGGCCGGTCCGAGCACTTCAATGGCGTTGCCGTAGGCCTGTCCGGCGCGGATCAGGCGTTCGGCCAGCTGGTTGGCCGCCTGGTCGGCCTGTTCGGCTTCCTTGGCCCGCAGTACGATGCGGATCAGGCGGGCGAAGGGTGGGAAGCCCAACTCGCGGCGCACTGCTAACTCGTCGGCGTAAAAGCCGACGGTGTCGTGCGCCGCCGCCCGCCGGATAACCGGGCTGTGCGGTCGGTAGGTTTGGACGATGACGCGGCCGCCGGGGTTGAAGCGCCCGGCTCGGCCCGCTACCTGGGTAACCAGGGCGAAGGCCCGCTCGGCCGCCCGAAAGTCGGGCAGGTTGAGAGTGGTGTCGGCCAGAATGACGCCGACCAGTTGCACGCCGGGGAAATTGAGACCCTTGGCCACCATCTGGGTGCCAAGTAGCAGGTCGATGCGGCCGGCCTTAAATTCTTGCAGCGTGTGCTCGAGGACGCCTTTATGGCTGACCGTGTCGCTATCCAGTCGGGCCAGACTGAGGTCCGGGAAGAGGGCGGCCGCTTCCTCGGCGACGCGTTCGGTGCCGAAGCCCGACCAACCGGCCTCCAGCGAGCCGCAGGCCGGGCAGGAGCGCGGCGGCTCGGCCGAATAGCCGCAGTAGTGGCAGATCAGGCGGCCTTTTTCCTTGTGGTAAGTCAGGCCGACCGAGCACTGGCGGCACTTGAGTTCGGCGCCGCAGCTTTTACAGCTCCAGAAGTAGGCAAAGCCGCGCCGGTTCAGGAAGAGGATAGACTGGCCACCGGCCGCCTTTACCGTCCGCACGGCTTCGATCAGGCGTTTGGACAGGGTGCGGCCTTCCAGGCGCATGTCGACGATCTCGATGCTTGGCATGGCGCCGCCGGCCAGGCGTCGGCTGAGGCTGAGTTTGGCCAGTTGGCCGGCCTCCATGGCCTGCCAGGACTCGACGCTGGGCGTGGCCGACCCCATCAACAGGCGGGCGTTCTCGGTAACGGCGCGATACATGGCCACCTGGCGACCATGGTAACGCGGCGTGTTGCCTGCCTTGTACGAGGTTTCGTGTTCCTCGTCCAGGACAATCAGGCCGAGTTTGGGCAGCGGCGCAAAGACGGCGCTGCGCGCTCCTACTACTACCCGGGCCTCGCCGGCCAGGATGCGTCGCCACTCTCCCAGTTTCTTGGCCGGCGAAAGCCCGGAGTGGAGCACCGCGCACTGCTTGCCGAAGCGCTGGCGGACAGCCTCGATGACCTGATGGGTGAGGGCGATTTCCGGCACCAGGTAGATGACGCCGCGGCCCTCGGCCAGGGTGGCCTCCGCCGCCTGCAGGAAAACCTCGGTCTTGCCGGTGCCGGTGGGGCCGTATAGATAGCAGCGACCATCCGGTATAGACAGGATGTACGCCAGGGCGGCTTGTTGCTCGGCTGAGGCCGTGATGGCCTGGGCGGCGATCTCGACGCTGTCGAAGGCCTGGGCTGGGCTGGCCGGCTCCTTCTTGCCGGAAGGCAGCATAATGGCCAGGGCTTCGCCCAGCGAGCAGAAATACATGCCGGCCAGCCAGCGGGCCAGCGCCAGGCTGGTGGGGCCGAACAGTGGCTGGTCGTCGATCAGGCGCAGCCAGGGTTTGACCTTGGCGCTGTCGATGGGGCAGTCGTCGCCGCTGCCTATCACCCAGCCGATGGCCTTGCGTCGGCCGAAGGCGGCCTCCACCCGGCAGCCGACGCTGGCGGCCGGGCCCTCCGGATTGCGATAGAGGAAATCGCGCTTCAGGGGGATGTTGAAGACGACCGAGACGTATTCAGGCATCGGCCAGAATTTGCTTGAGCAACTTGAGGTCTTCCCAGACCGGCCGTTTCAGCTCCGGGTCACGCAGCAGGTTGCCAACGCCGTGGCTGACCACGCAGGGCAGGCCATCACGGTCGTAAATTCGGCCGCGCAGTTTCTGGAGGCCGTCCTTGCAGCCGAGGAGCCATTGCGCCGGGCTACGGCCGAGCGCCAGGATGGCCTGGGGCCGCAGCAGCGCTAGTTGGCGGCGCAGGTACCACAGGCAGGCGCGCTGTTCATCCGGGGCCGGCTCGCGACCCAGCGGCGGATGGCACTTCACCAGCTGGGTGAGGTAGCAGTTCTGCTGGCGGGATAGGTCGATGGCCGCCAGCATGCGGTCCAGGAGGAGGCCGGCTTCGCCGGAGAAAACCTGTCCGCTGGCGTCGTCGGCGTCGTCCGGGGCTTCGCCGAGGACCAGCACCAGCGGCCGGGCGACGCCCTGGCCCGGTACGGTGCGGCTGCGGCTGCCGGCCAGCCGGCATTTCAGACAGCGGCTGACTTCCTGGTTTATGGTTTCCAGGCTGTCGTTGGCGGGTAGGGGCTGGAGGGCGGCCGCTTCGGCGGCGGCACGGCGGCTTTCGGCGGCCGAGGGTGGTCCGGCGGCACTTGGTTCGGCCGTTGCGGGTTCGCCGGCTGGTAAGGGCACGGCCGAGACGGCTGTCTGGGTGGTAGCCAGGGTAAGGCGTCCCGGTCTGGCCTCGGCGGCCAGTGGCCGGGGGGCCAGCGCTTCGAACTCCGGTGAATCGCCAGCTTGGTGGTAGCCGTCGGTCAGGCAGTCTTCCAGCAAGCTCAGGCTGCGGTACAGCAGTAGTCGGCCAGCCTCAACCGGGGCAGATTCAGCTGCCGGGGCATCAAGCGCGGCGGGTTCGATGGTCGCCATGTTCAGAAATTGCCCAGGGAATTGCGCAACTCGATGGTGGCGTCGCGCGAGTGTTCGGCGGCGAAGCGTCCCAGCCAGCGGTACATGACGCTACCGATGACGGCATCCTGGTGGCAGAGGCTGGATAGGGCTGTGCCCTGAATGCGCAGTACCAGGCTGCGCTCGCGCACCACGCTAGTAGTACCGCGCCGGCCGGAGTCCAGGAAGGCGGTCTCACCGAAGAGGCGGCCCGGCTTGTGGGTGCGGATGCAGTCCTCGCTGTCGCGCGAGGGGATGCGCACCCGGGCTTCCACCAGGCCGGAAATGAGGTAATAGACGTCGCTGGTCTTCTCGTTTTCGCGGTAGAGCACACTGTTCTCGCTCAGGCTTTCCAGGCTGCATAGGCCGGACAAGCTCTGCAGGCGCTCAACATCTAGCGTCTTCAGGTCGTCGATCTGGGCCAGTACCGCGGCAATTTCAGGCTGGTTCATGGTTGTCCTCGAGTTGTTCCAGCGCGTGCTGTATCTCGCCATAGCCGCGCACGGTCAGGAAGTTGTTGATGAGCTCCGGCTGCTTGAGGCGGCCGAGCTCGTCGTCTATCAGGTTCTTGGCGATCTGGCGGTTGCGGGCGGCATTGTCGGCGCTGCCCAGACTACCAGCGTAGTAATAGTAGAGTATTACATCCTTGTAGGGCAAGAGCAGCCCGGTAGTGAAGAACCAGGCGGCTTCCTGGAGGTAGAAACGGGCCGCCTCCAGGTCGCCTTTAGCGACCATCGTCCGCACCAGGCTGAGGCAGACCGTGAAGGTCGGATAGAAGCAGGAGTGGCGCAGCCCCAAGGCCAGGGCCTCAAGCGCGAATTTCTCGGCTTTATTGGCATCGTCGGCCAGGAGTAGGCACTGCGACAGGGTGCGCAAAGCGTCTAGCCGGTCAAAATCGTTGCGGATTTGCTCGGTGTGGAATTCAGCCTGCGAGAAGCTCTCACCGGCGCTCTTGTGGTCGGCCGCCAGGTGCTGGCAGACGGCCAGCATGGCGTGAGCCTGGCTGATGCTGGAGCGGGATAGTTCACCGGCGTCCAGCAGGCGCTTGGCGGCCGGCCCGAGGGCCTTGTAGTCGCAGAGCTGCCAGAGCACTTTCAGGCGCAGGTTAAGACCGTAGAAGGTGGCCACCGGCTGGTAGTTCTTGTCGCTAGGCGTGGCATTGCCGTCGATGGTGCGCATGGCCTGCTGGTAGTCGCCGGACAGTAGGTAATATTCGCTGAGGGTCTGGCCGTACTGGAAATTATCGAACTCAGCCAGCTGTTTGGTGTCTTCGATGATGGTCCAGGCCTCGGCAAAGTTGTTGCGGTGCATCTCGGCCAGCGCCAGGTAGTGGCTGATGCCCTGGATGGCGCGCGATGGATGCTGGGCGCGGCGGCTGTATTGGAGGGCTTTCTGGCCGGTGAAGCGCACCTTTTGGAAGGAATACGACATGGTGTTGATGGCGCAGATCAGGTGGTAGGCGAAGCCCATGCAGGCGGCGTCTTCCTGGGCCAGGGCGGCCTGCATGATGCGCTTGAGCTCCTGCTCGGCCTCGTCGACCCGCCCGGCGTTGAAGAACAGGCTGGCGCGCAGAATAAGCAGCTGGATGGCCTCGTCTGGCGCGGCCTTACTCAGGTTGCGGTATAATAGGTCAATGTGCGCCAGGTACTCGTAGGTGTAGGTGCGGGCCGTGTCGTTGAGCATGATGGTGGCGGCCTCGGCCCAGCGTTCGGCGCGCAACAGGTGCAGGATTAGGCGCAGCCGGTGCGGCTTTTGGCCCATCAGCATGATGTCGGCGATGGCGCCGTGAATGATGCGCTTGTTGTGGTTGAGCAGGCTAGCGTAGAGCGACTTGCGGAAGATGTCCTGGCTGAAGCTGTAGAAATTGCCGTTGCGCGCCAGAATGCCGTCTTCCACGAAGCGGCGCAGCGCCTTGTCGACAATTGTCGCCGGGCTGTTGGTGGCTTCCTGTACCTTGCGGGCGTCGTCGGCCGAGAACTGGTGGGCATAAGCCGACAGTTTCTTGATCAGGTCGCGGTTGGCCGGCTCGTAGCGGTCCAGGCTGGTCAGGAAAATATTTTGGATGGTGTCGGGCAGGCTGTTGAGGTCCTTATTTTTGCGGGCGTACTGGGCGTATTCCTTGATGAATAACGGATTGCCCATGCCTTGGTTGACGATCATGTCCAAGAGCGGCGTCGGGCAATCCGGGAAGAGGGCCAAAGCCAGCTGGCGGGCTTCGTCGCCGTTCAGCGGCCGCAGTTTAACCAGCTTGAGGTCGGGGAAGACCTCGCGCAGCCGCCGCGGGTACTCGCGCCCGGCCATCAGCACGAAGGGTTTGATGCGGCCGTTTTTCAGGTAATATTGGAAGAATTCGAGCGACAGCCCGTCCAGGTCCTGGGCGTTGTCGATGTACACCAGGCAGGAGTAAAGGGCATTTGAGTACTGCTCCATGATGGCCTGGAAGATGGCGAACAGCGACAGGACGATGTCTGGGTCGTCGGCGTCGCCTTCCTTCATGGCCAGGAGCCGGAGAAAGCCGTCGATCGGGCCTTCAGCCATGCCGCGGATGCCGCGTAGGGCGGCGCGGATGCTGTCCGGTGGCTCGTAGACGCTCAGGCCCAGGTACTCGGTGATGATGTCGCTGACTACGGCGTAACGGGCCGAACGGTAGCGTTGGGCCTTGGCCTTGAGGATGGGCGCCTGGAAGTCGGGGAAACGCCGGATACGTTCCAGGAGGGCGTTGACGAAGCGGGTTTTGCCCATGCCTGGCTCGCTGACGATGTAGCGGCCGGTAACTACTCGGTTGTCGTCTTTTATATAGAGGCGCAGGATGTCGTCCAGGATTTCCTGGCGGCCGATGTAGACGCCAGATTCCTCGCCGCCGCCGGACACTTCGCCTTTCAGGCTCCAGGCCTGAATCGGCTCCTTCTTGCCCTTGACGGTCAGCAGTTGCGGCTCACCGAAGCGGTACTCGCTGTCGCAGTGTTCCTTGACGGTGTCCGAGACCAACACCTCGCCGGGGACGGCCGCCCCTTGCAGGCGCTGGGCCACCGCCATGGCGTGGCCGGTGACCACGTCGTAGTCGCCGCGCGTGCCGGTGGTGATCAGCCCGGTGTGGATGCCGATGCGGAATTTCAGTTCTGGCAGGTCGCCCGGCAGGCCGGCCAACAGGCTGCTGCCCAGGCGGCCGAACTCGATGGCCGAGTCCAGGGCGCGTACCGGGTCGTCCTCGTGGATCTCCGGCACGCCGAAAACCGCCACTAAGGCGTCGCCGATGTATTTCTCGACGAAGCCGCCGTTGTCCTTGATGATAGTCTCAAAGGTGCCAAACACGCGGTTCATGAGGGCGTCGATTTCCTCAGGGTCCATTTTCTCCGATAGGGCGGTGAAACCGGTCATGTCGGCGAAGAGGATGGTGGCATTGCGGCGCTCGCCGACCTTGATGCTGGTTTTGATCATACCGGACAAAGATACTCGAAAAAGGCCGTTTTTTCAATCGAAAGGGCGACCAGGTTGGCGGTTCAGGCCAGGTTTTCAGTCGCAGCCCTGTACCAGCCAGCTGGCCAGACGCTCAGCCAGGTCCGGGCGGACGGTGACCAGTACGGTTTTGGCCTGGTTCGCCTGGCGACCAGGTACGCCGGCCGCCGTGGTCAAGCTTTCCAGCAGCATTTCCCCGCCCTGGCCGTCTGGCTCCAGGTGGCAGCCTTCGACACGGCAGCCCGGGCCGGCTAGCCGGCAACGGCTGACCAAGGCGTCCCAGGCTGGCCGGAAGCCGACGGCCAACTCGGTTTCCAGCGGCCCGATCTCATCGATCAGCGTCAGTTCAGCCGGCCGCTCTAGTGATGCCAGGATCAGGCGGTTGGCTTTTTCGAAAGCGATAGCCGAGAATGTCCATTGTTTCCAGCGTGATCCGTCCAGGGCGGTAACGCGGCTGCCTAGTTCCCATTCGTCGTCGGTCTGGGCCGACGGCGGCAGGGCGGCCGGCGTTGACGCCGCATCCTGGGCTAGGCAGCCCAGCTTCTCGCCGCCAGTGGAGCTGGCGCCAGCATCGGCGGGTGGGGCAAAGATGCCCGGGCAGACGATGCCGCCGCAGGCCAGGCCAGCCGCCCGATGCCGGCTGATCAGCTTGAGGCAGAAGCTGGTTTTGCCGGCGCCGCGCTCGCCGGTTAGCAGGATGACGCGCAGGACGTTCGCGTAGGTGACAGGTGGCATGCCGCCAGTATAGCGTCAGGGTGGCGCTGTTGACAATTCCGTTATAAATAAAGTTTCACCAGGCTGGTCGGTCCGTCCGCTTGACAGGCGGGGCGGGGCGGGTGTATTGTCAATGTAACGAATTTCGTATCGGAGGAGTCACAATGATGAGAAGCAACGATAGTTTCTGCGTCGCAGCCGCTCCGCTCCGCGCGAAAGGCCGTTAGAACAGGCGAATCCTTTTTACAGGTTTCCCTTCTTTAACACCTTTCCGCCGGCGGCGTGAAAGGTTTCGACACAATCCACTACATAATGGCACCGGAAGCACGGTGTATCGTCCAGGCGGGCTTTGGCTTGCCCGGTTGTCTGCGGCTTTTTTGTCCGCAGTCCGGCCGGACAGTCGCTGCCCTCAGGCGGGCAGGGCGTTTTAGCGCGCCTACAGGCTTCCGATGGAACGCAGACGGGCGTTGATGAACCGTGCGGTGGTTTCTGGCCGGCCCCTGAGGGGTTGCCAGTATCCGCCGGGAGAGCAGGCCGGGCCTAGCAGGCTGGCCTGGCGGGGGAGGGTCATATGACCGCCCCTGCCATGAACAAAGGTTGACAGTTATGAAGGCACAACATGAAAACATCACAACCCACCGGAAAACGACGCGGCTAGCTATCCTGTGGCAGGCCTTGCGCGGCAGCCGCGCTCTGTTCGTCGGCGCCACCCTGGCCATCGGCCTGGCTGCCCTGGTGTCGGTAATCGATCCGCTCATTCTTCGCTACACCCTGGACGCGGTGCTGGGCGGCCAGAGCGTTGATCTGCCAGGCTGGCTGGACAGCTTGCTGGAGCGCCTGGGCGGAGGCTCTTACCTGGCGCGCAACGTCTGGCTTTGCGGCCTGGGCTTCGCCGCCGCCGGCCTGGTTTACGGCCTCCTGATGTTCGTGCGCGGCCTGCTAGCGTCGACGGCCGCCGAGAAGACGGCCCAGAACCTGCGCGAGCGCCTGTTCGCCAAGGTGAACCTGCTGCCGTACCGGTATTTCGCCAAGGCCAACACCGGCGATCTGGTGCAGCGTTGCACCAGCGACGTGGAGACCATCCGCCGCTTCATGGCCACCCAGTTCGTGGACATCGGCCGAGCCCTGGCCCTGCTGGTCTTCACGGTTATCATAATGTTCCGCATTGACCGGGGTATGACCCTGGTAGCCATACCGATCATCCCGGTGGTGATCGTATTCTCCTACGTCTTCTTCCTGAGGATACAGAAGGCCTTCGCGGCCTCCGACGAAGCCGAGGGCGCCCTGAGCGGCACCTTGCAAGAAATACTCCAGGGCGTGCGGGTGGTGAAGGCCTTCGCCCGCCAGGAATTCGAGCGCGGCCGCTTCGACGAACGCAACCGGCATTACACTGGCGTTACCCGCCGCTTGATTGACCTGTTCGGCTGGTACTGGTCCATCTCCGGCTGGCTGTGCATGGCGCAGACCGGCGCGGTATTGGTGGCCGGCGCGCTGTGGGCCGGCAGCGGCCGCATCTCGGTGGGTACCTTCGTGGTCTTCCTGGCGCTGGTCAGCCGGCTGATGTGGCCAGTGCGGCAACTGGGGCGCACCCTGACCGACCTGGGTAAAACCTTGGTAGCCCTGGACCGGGTAGGTATCCTGCTGGCTGAGCCGTCCGAATATGACGACGACGGCCACTTGGCTCCCGACCTGGACGGCGCCATCGAGTTCGATAATGTTCACTTTGCTTGGGATGCTGGCATGCCGGTGCTCAAGGGCGTCAGCTTTACGGTAGCGGCCGGCGAGACCGTGGCTATTCTCGGCAAAACCGGCGCTGGTAAAACCGCGTTGGTACAACTGCTGGCCCGCCTGGCCGAGCCGGATAAGGGCAGTATCAGGATTGGCGGCGTCGACATCCGGCGCGTCGCTAAGCGCCACCTGCGCAACCAAGTCGGCTTGGTGCCGCAGGAGCCTTTCCTGTTCAGCCGCACCATGACCGAGAATCTGGCCATGGCGCGCGACGGCCAGGCCGACCAGGCCGCCCTGTTGCAGGCCGCCGCCACCGCCGGTTTGAGCGGCGTGCTCGAGAAGCTGGACAAGGGCTGGGATACGGTGGTGGGTGAAGAAGGCGTCACTCTGTCCGGCGGGCAGCGCCAGCGGGCGGCCATCGCCCGGGTACTGCTCAAGCGGCCGGCGGTGCTGGTGCTGGACGACGCCTTGTCGGCGGTGGATACCGAGACCGACAGCGCCATCCGCGCCAGCCTGCAGGCCGACCGGGGCGGCATCACCACCTTGATCGTGTCGCATCGCATGACCACGCTGGCGGCTGCCGACCGCATTGTGGTATTGGAAGACGGCGTCGTCTCGGCCATCGGGACGCACGCCGAACTGGTGGCCCGGCCGGGTCTGTACAAGCGCGTCTGGGACATCCAGCGCGGACTGGAAGCGGTCGGCCTCGACGACGCCGCCGCCCTGGCCTCCAACCCGGAATTGCTGGGCCTGGAGGCTGAGGCCGATGACCAGGCTTTGGAAGCCGATGCGGCCGGCGCGGTGGCCTGAAAATGGTAGCGGGATAGCCCGCCAGTCGATTAAGGAAATGTTACCGGGTGGCCGTCGCCGCCCACGGCGTCGCCCGGGAAAATACCGCGGCGCCGGACGACGGCGACGGTTACCATCGGAAAAGGATGTACGCTTATGGAAGAAGTCGATTTTCGCCAGCCCTTCAAGCTGGCTACCTGGCGGGGCATACTGAAGTACGCCTTGCCGTACAAGAAGAGTTTTGGTTTATTGGTCGGCATGATGATGATGGTGGCCGGGATCGACGCCCTGTCGCCCTTCGTGACCGGTTGGGTGCTGGACGACGTCATTATCGCCAGCCGTCCGGACCTGCTGCCACGGGCCCTGGTTGTCTACCTGGTCATGGTGTCGCTGCAGGCGGTAGTCATTCGTCTGTTCATCGGCATGGCCGGCAAGATCGAGATGGGCATGAACTATGCCATCCGCCAGGCCGCCTTTGACCGGCTGCAGGAGTTATCGTTCAGTTACTTCGACAAAACCGGCTCCGGCTGGATCATGGCGCGGCTGACCAGCGACATCGGTAAATTGGCCGACATCATCGCCTGGGGCGCCGTGGACATGGTCTGGGGCGGCACCATGATGCTGGCCATGGCCGGCCTGATGTTCGCCCGCGACTGGAAGCTGGCCTTGGTAACCCTGTCGGTGGTGGTGCCCTTACTGGTGGTCTCGGTGCTGGTGGAGCGCGCCTTGATGGAGCGCTCGCGCTTGGTGCGTAAGACTAACTCGAAGATCACCCAGGCCTTCAGCGAAGGCATCCGCGGCGCCCGCGTCGTCAAGACCCTGGCGGCGGAGGGCGTCCAGAACCGGGCCTTCGGCGAACTGTCGCTGACCATGCGCCGCGCCTCGGTCAAGCAGGCCAGACTGTCGGCTTTCTATCTGCCGGTGGTCATCGCCCTCGGTTACGTCGGCACCGGCCTGGCCCTCTGGCAGGGCGGCGGCAGCGTGCTGGCCGGGACGCTCAGCTACGGCACGCTGGTGGCCTTCGTGTTTAGCGCCCTGCAGTTCTTCGACCCGGTCACCGACCTGGCGCGCATCTTCGCCGACGTCCAGTACGCCCAGGCTTCGGCCGAGCGCGTGGTCGGCCTGATCGAGGCCCAGCCGGACATCGTCGACAGCCCGGAGGCCCTGGCCCGCGAGAAAGCGCGGCTGGCCGACGGCTCGGCCGTGCCCCGCTTAAGCGGACGGGTGGAGTTCAGGAATGTTTCGTTCGCCTACGTGCCCGGCCTGGAAGTTCTCAAGGACTTTAGCCTGGACGTCGCGGCGGGCACCACCGTGGCCCTGGTGGGAGAGACCGGGTCGGGCAAGACGACCATCGTCAACCTGGCCTGCCGCTTCTACGAACCGACCGCCGGGAGCATCCGGCTGGACGGGCAGGATTACAAGGAGCTGCCGCTGGCTTGGTTGCACGGCAACCTGGGCTACGTGCTGCAGCAGCCGTACCTGTTCTCGGGCACCGTGCGCGAGAATATACGTTATGGAAAATTGACAGCCAGCGACGCGCAGGCCGAACAGGCCAGCCGGCTGGTTAAAGCCCACGACTTCATCGTGGACCTTGAGCATGGTTACGATTCACCGGTGGGAGAGGGCGGCTCGCTCTTGAGCACCGGACAGAAGCAGCTGGTTTCGCTGGCTCGCGCCGTATTGGCCGACCCGGCCATCCTGGTGCTCGACGAGGCCACCAGCTCGGTGGATACCGAGACCGAGCGCCTTGTCCAGGATGCCATCGACCTCGTGTTGGAGGGACGAACCAGCTTCGTGGTGGCGCACCGCCTGTCCACTATAGTAGACGCCGACCTGATACTGGTCATGAAAGACGGCCAGGTCAGGGAACAGGGGACCCATCGGGAACTCCTCGCTATGGGCGGCTATTATAAAAAACTCTTCGAGGCACAGTTCCTCGAGGAGACGGAAGCGGCAGTATTGGCCTGACGATGTAAAGCCAGGCCAGAGTGTTTGCCAAAGCCCGCCCGCCCCCGCACCCGGTCGCTCCGGTTGGGGGCGGGCTTTTTATTGTTAATTAATTATATTTGTGAGTGTGTGGATAAGGAAAACACAGCCAACAGCGTCTCAGTCGCCCTCCTGGCAGCGCCCCCGCTACCGCAGGTCGACAGACAGAGGAAATAATGACACCAAGCCGCCGCTACCACCCAGTGCAACAAACCCGCTGCGCGCGCCTCATGCCTGCAGCACTCCACGGCGTGAAAGAGTCATATCCCGCAACAGCTTATACACAGAAGCCGCAGCCGCGTGGGTGGCGCGTCCAAGCATGGCCAAGCGATAAGCGCCGCCATGCTTGGACGCGCCAGGCCCCACGGCTGCACTTTTTTTTAAATGGCCACTCGCCATTGCCCTTGTTTAACCCCGTGCCTGCATCGCTACTTGGTGCGGCGACTGGCCGATGGCACCTTAGCCGCCTATCACTGTTACCACCCCGGCCGCGGTCTGGACCGCCTCCCAGGAAAGCCGTGCCTCCCAGGGTAACTGGCGGCCGGCGGGCGTGCGGTCGAAGACGACTAGCCAACAGGAGGCCGCCGGGTCGATCTGGTCGCGGTAGCGCAGGCACTGGCGCAGGCCGGTTTCTACTGTAACGGCCCGCCCGTCCTGGGGATGCACCAGCTTGAGCTCGATGATGTCCCAGGCGCCGCCGTACAGCACCGCCAGGTCCATGCGGCCGCGGCCGGCGGCGTACTCGCGTTCGATACGGCCGCCACCGTTGGTGACGCGCTGCAGGAAGGCCATCAGCAAGAGGTGCGGGAAGGCTTCGGTGTAGTCGCTCTTGGCTTCCCAGAGGTCGGCATGGCGACGCCAGAATTTTTGAAACTCGCGCAGCAGGCTGTCCATATTCAGCCGCCCGTCCGGCCTGGCCCAGGCAAACTCTGGAGCCGGGATGGCGTCCTGCATGCCTTG
The DNA here is from genome assembly GCA_001829185.1 of Spirochaetes bacterium GWB1_60_80. Classification (GTDB taxonomy): domain Bacteria; phylum Spirochaetota; class Spirochaetia; order Treponematales; family UBA12059; genus UBA12059. The sequence continues at coordinate 21,227 of MIAR01000020.1, read as the reverse complement.
CGACAGGACGCGGGCGATGACCTCGCGGTAAATGGGGTTGGCGATGGCCGGCGTGCCTTGTTCGCGCCGCACCAGCCCCAGATCCAAGGCCAGCTGAAAGTCGTCGCCCACCGTCAGTTGCGGATCGCTTTCACCCACCATGATGCTCTGGATGATGCGCTTGATGCGCGGATCGCGCAGCCGCTCGGCCAGGCTGTCCAGGTGCACTGCCCGCGCCTGGATGAGCTGTTCCTTGGCAACTCGGATATGGTCAACCCCAACCGGCTGACCGTCGGGGCAAAGGTTCCAGACGCAGTTCTGGAGCAGGCTGTTGGTCAGCCAGGGCTGGCCTTGGGTCAGCTCGAAGACCAGCGCCAGCGCCTCCGGCGAAAAGGTTTGGCCAGTCTCGGCCGTATGCTGACTAGCCAAGGCTATGACGTCTTCGGCGCTGAAATTGCTCAGGGTAGCCGATTCCTGTTTGATATTGAAAGGACTGCCCGGATTGAGGGTTACGCCATCCTTGCTTTTGATCAGGTAGTCGCGCAGGTCGCGCAGGCCTACCAGGGCTACCGAGACCGGGAACTGGCCGACGCCGCGCCGGGCAAAGCCGCTGCGCAGCTGGCGCAGAAAGCTGACCATGGCCTGGTCTTCCAGTACGTCCACTTCATCAAAGAGCACTACCAGAGGTTTGGGCGCTACCAGGGCGGCCCATTCGGTCAGGATCTGAGACAGGGCACTCGAGGCCGTAGAATCTGGTAGCGGCGGCACTTGGTCCTTGGGCAGGAAGGCGTTGGCGAATTCGCGGATGGCGTGAACGACAGCCGGAATGGCGTCGGCGGCGTCTGGGAAGGCTTGGCAGGTTTCCACCGAAACGTAGCAGGCCACAGCCTGGCCGCTGGTATTCAGCTGGCGCATCCAGCTCTGCAGGAAGGTGGTTTTTCCGATCTGGCGCGGGGCGTGTAGCACCCAGTAAAGCTTGGAACCAATATAGCGGCTCAATTGGGCATGAACCAGGCGTTGCTCAGGCGGTAGAATGTAGTGATCCTCCGGATTACACGGTCCGGTGGTATTGAAGAAACGGCTCATGGCTTCAGTATACCACGCTGGAGTGTTGGTGGACAGAGTTGGCTTCATGTCTAGTGGTACGCCTGGCTGGTGTGTGCGGTCTGCCAATTACTTTTTTTTGCATGTTAGGTTAGCTAAATGTTTTAATAGTCAAAATTGCGTTTCAAATATTGCAAATAATTGTCTCAAGTGGCTTGCAGAGCTGGCATTTTATGATATACTGACGACAGTCCCCCATTTTTGTCGGCGGCTTCAGGTATCGGGTTCAGGGGTTCCTGCCCTGCCTGGTTGGCCGGCTTATGCGCAAAGGAGCAGGCATGCCGTATACCGTTCTGGTCATCAATCCCGGATCGACATCGACCAAAATCGCGGTGTTCAAGGATGACAAGGAATTGTTCTCCGAAAACGTCGCCCATTCGGCCGAGGAGATCGCCGCCTTCCCGAGTATCGCGTCGCAGTACGCCTTTCGCGAGAAGCATATCCGCGACAATCTGACCAAGCGCGGCTTTGACCTCAAGCAGCTGTCCTGCATCGTCGGCCGGGGCGGCCTGCTCAAGCCCATTCCGGGCGGGGTCTACCGGGTCAACCAGGCCATGAAGGCCGAACTCTTGGCCGCCATCAATGGCGAACACGCTTCCAACCTGGGCGCTCTCATCGCCGGAGCCTTGGCTGACGAGTTAGGGCTGCCAGCCTTCATCGCCGACCCGGTGGTGGTGGACGAGCTCGACGAGGTGGCCCGCGTCTACGGCCACAAGCTGTTCCGCAAGCAGTGCATCTTCCACGCCCTCAACCAGAAAGCGGTCGCCAAGCGCTGGTGCCGCGAGAACCAGCGCCAGTACGGCGACTGCAACATCATCGTGGCCCATATGGGCGGCGGCGTCTCGGTCGGCCTGCATAAAAACGGCCGGGTGGTGGACGTCAACAACGCGCTCAACGGCGAAGGTCCCTTCAGCCCGGAACGGGCCGGCACCCTGCCGGCCGGCCAGTTGGCCAAGCTCTGTTTCTCCGGTAAATACACCGAGAAGGAAGTGCTCAAGATGATCACCGGGCAGGGTGGCATGGTCAGCCTGGCCAACACCAACGACATGCGCGTCCTGGAAAAGGGCTACCTGGTGGACAAGGATCCCAACGCCAGCCTTATTTATCAGGCTTTCCTCTATAATATGGGCAAAGCCATCGGCGCCTTGGCCGCCGCCGCCCACGGCAAGGTTGACGCCATTATCCTGACTGGCGGCATCGCCCACGGCAAGGAAGTGCAGGACACCCTGCGCGGCATGACTGGCTGGATAGCGCCGGTTACCGTCTATCCCGGCGAGGGCGAACTGGAAGCCCTGGCCCTGGCTGGGGTAGGGGCCTTGTCCGGCGAGACTGTCGCCCAGGAGTACATCTGATGCGGAAAATTCAAGAGATTCTCGACGCCGCCCTCAAAAAAGGCAAGAAGCGCATTGCCCTGGCCGCGGCCCAGGAAGAGTCGGCCATGGAGGCCATCGTCGACGCCGCCAAGCACGGCCTGGCTGAGCCTATCCTGATCGGCGACCTGGCCATCATCAAGCAGTTGGCGGCCGACCTGAAGGCCGATATTTCCGGCTGGCTGCTGATCGAGGAAAAAGACTACGCCAAGGCCGCCGCCAAGGCTGTGGAACTGGTCAAGTCCGGGCAGGCCGACTTGGTGATGAAGGGCATCCTCGACACCTCGGTGCTGCTCAAGGCGGTGCTCAACAAGGAAAATGGCCTCAATATCGGCCGTCTGACCAGCCATGTGGCCGTCATGGAAGTGCCCACCTACCATAAGCTGTTTATTGTCAGCGACGCCGCCATCAACATCAACCCCGACCTGCCGGGCATGCTGGACATTATTGCCAACGCCGTGCAGGTCTCCAAGGCGCTGGGCGTCGAGATGCCCAAGGTGGCCTTGCTGGCCGCCGTCGAGAAGGTCAATGCCGACAAGATGCCCTGTACGGCCACCGCGGCCGTCATCAGCATGATGAACCAGCGCGGCCAGATCAAGGGTTGCCTGATTGACGGTCCGTTGGCCCTGGACAACGCCATCAGCGCCGAGAGCGTCAAGATCAAGAAAATCGTTTCCGATGTGGCCGGCGATGCCGACGTCCTGGTGGCGCCGGATATCGAGGCGGCCAATATTCTCTATAAATGTCTGCTCGATCTGGGCCAAGCCAAAGGCGCCAGCATCGTGGTCGGCGCCGCCAAGCCGGTGATCCTGACTAGTCGGGCCGATACCGCCGAAACCAAGCTGGCCAGCATCGCGTTGGCCGTACTCAGCTGCTAAGGAGTTACTATGGCAAACAAGGGCAAGCCGGTTATCGACCGGGAACGCTGTAAGGGCTGCCTCCTCTGCGTGCGCGCCTGTCCGACCAAGGTATTGGCCGCCGACGACGCGCCGAATTCATGGGGCTACTATCCGTCCAAGGTGGTGGCTTTGGAAAAATGCATCGCCTGCGGGAACTGCTATATCATGTGCCCCGATGTGGCCATCACCGTCTACAAGGAATAAGGAGGCCGAGCATGGCAGAAGAAAAACGCCTGATGAAGGGTAACGAGGCCATCGCCGAAGCGGCGATCCGGGCCGGTTGTACCGCCTACTTCGGTTACCCCATCACCCCTCAGAACGAGTTGACCGCCTACATGGCCAAGCATATGCTGGATCACAAGCGGACCTTCATCCAGGCCGAGAGCGAAGTCTCGGCCATCAACATGGTCTACGGCGCGGCCGCTACCGGCGCCCGCTCCATGACCAGCTCTTCCAGCCCGGGCGTCTCGCTCAAGCAGGAGGGCATTTCCTACGCCTGCGGCGCCGATGTGCCCTGCGTGGTAGTCAACGTGGCCCGCTCCGGCCCCGGCCTGGGCGGCATTTCTCCCAGCCAGGGCGACTACTTCCAGTCCACCCGCGGTGGCGGCCATGGCGACTATTACCACCTGGTGTTGGCCCCCAAGAGCGTCCAGGAAGCCGCCGACCTGACCTTCGAAGCCTTTGACCTGGCCGACGAGTGGCGCATGCCGGCCATGATCCTGGCCGACGGCCTGATCGGCCAGATGATGGAAGGCGTTTCCTTCCCGCCGATGCGCGATCTCAAGACCCTGCCCAAGAAGGCTTGGGCGGCTGGCCGCCAGCAGGAGACGCACCGCCCGAACAACCACATCACCTCCCTCAACCTGATGCCGGCCGAGCTCGAGCAGCAGAATCTGGCGCGCTTCAAGCGCTACGACGTCATGAAGGCCAAGTTGCAGCGCTCCGAGGAAGTCAATACCGACCAGGCGGAGCTCATCCTAGTGGCCTACGGCACCTCGGCGCGCATCGCCCTGGGCGCTTTGCAGATGGCTAAGGCGGAGGGCCTCGAAGTCGGGCTGTTCCGGCCGATTACCCTGTGGCCCTTCCCGGAACAGAAACTGTCGGAGTTGGCCGCCAAGGGCAAACGCTTCCTGGTGGTGGAAATGAGCATGGGGCAGATGATCGAGGATGTCCGCCTGGTGGTCAACGGCCGCTGCGAGGTCAAGTTCTACGGTCGCTGCGGCGGCATGATCCCCACCGAGGAAGAAGTCCTAGCCGAGATCAAGCGCTTGTTGGGTAAATAAGGAGTAACGCAATGGAATTATTATACGGCCATCCCAAGAGCCTCAACCCGGTTCAGACCAAGTACTGCCCCGGCTGTGGACACGGCACCATCCACCGCCTGATCTGCGAGGTTATTGATGAGCTGGGCGTTCAGGAACGCTCCATCATCACCAATCCGGTGGGCTGCTCCATCTGGTCCGACCTGTACTTCAATTTCGACTCGGTCCAGCCGCCGCACGGCCGCACGCCGGCCGCCGCCACCGGCGTCAAGCGCATGCTGCCCGACCACCTGGTGATCTGCTACCAGGGCGACGGCGACCTGGCCGCCATCGGCACGGCCGAGATTATCCACGCCGCCAACCGTGGCGAAAAGTTTACCACCATCTTCGTCAACAACGCCATCTACGGCATGACCGGCGGCCAGATGGCGCCGACCACCCTGATTGGCCAGAAGGCCTCCACTGCCCCCTACGGCCGCGACGCCACCGGCGAGGCCGGCATGGGCTATCCGATGCAGGTCTGCGAGATCCTGGCCACCCTGGGCGGCACCAAGTACCTGGCGCGCGGCTCGGTCAACACGCCGGCCAACGTGCGCAAGACCAAGCAGTACATCAAGAAAGCCTTTGAAGCCCAAATGCGCGGCGAGGGCTTTACCATGGTGGAGATCCTGTCGCCCTGCCCGACTAACTGGGGCCTGGGACCCTGCGAGGCCGAAGACTGGTTGGAGCAGAACATGATTCCCTTCTACAAGCTCGGCGAAGTCAAGAACACCCTCGACGCCGCCGCCATTGGAGGTGCCAAATGACCGAAAAGACATTCATGGCCGGTTTCGGCGGCCAGGGAGTCATTTCCCTGGGCCAGCTGTGGGTTTACTGCGGCATGAAGGAAAGCAAGGAAGTTACCTTTTTTCCGTTCTACGGCGCCGAGAAGCGCGGCGGCATCGCCCGGGCCAGCGTCATCGTCTCCGACAGCGAGATCGCTAGCCCGCTGGTCACCACGCCCGACTCGGCCATCGTCATGAACATCGATTCCTTGAAGCTATGCGAGGACTGTCTGAAGAAGGGCGGCACGCTGCTCATCAATTCCAGCCTGGTCAAGCAGGAGACTACCCGTAAAGACGCCCGCGTCATCAAGGTGCCCTGCAACGAGATCGCCGAGCAGTTGGGCGACGTCCGCTTTGCCAACATGGTCATGATGGGTGCCTTGTCCAAGGCCACCGGCGCGGTTAAGTTGGACAAACTGGAAGCCGTGCTCAAGAGCTTTTTCCCGGAGAGCAAGCACAAGTTCATTCCCAAGAACCTCGAAGCCATCGAGGCGGGCATGAAGGTTGTCAAGTAATTATTAGTCACTTTGACGAAGGCGGCCGCCCCATCTGGAGGGCGGCCGCCTTTTTTTCTCGATGGCAGCCTTGGAGAGGAAGCCCGCTGGCAATCCCTTCGCCTTGGCTCTGCGGATTTTCAGCCGGCCGCTCAGAAGAAGAATGAAACTGTCAGGCTGGCGTAAAAGCCGCTCAGGTCGAAGACCCAGCGCTGGCCGTCCGGGAGCAAGAGCGGGTTCCAGCCGAAATACAGCCAGCTGGCATACTGGTTCACGGCGTCGGCATTGCCGGTGTATACCACCCCGGAGCCGCTCAGGCTGGTATCGTCGCCTTGAGCCTTATTGTAAACCACCCAGCTGGCCGGGTCGACGCCTTGGTGGTAAGGGCGGAAGCCCCATTCGGCCGCCTGGGCGGTGACGCTGCCGACCGGGCAGGGCAGGGTGTAGCAGGTTGTTGAAAAAGCCGGTTGCTTTCTCAACAACCTTAACAATTCCTCGCATAGCTTGCGCTATGCTGCGTAATTGTACCGGCTTTTGAAGTGTTGAAAAGCCGCATCCGCGTTTTTCAACACCCTGGTAGAGGTAGCCGAGGCGCAGGCTGAGGGCGATGCGCGACGTGATGAACCATTTCGGACGCAGTTCGAGTTTGCCGCCGGCCAGGCCGATGGTCTGAAAGTCGTAAACCACCGGGGAACGATCCAGGGCTGGGTGGTAGTCGTGGTAACCGTCAATGCTTGTCGGATCTCCGTCTGGGTCTATCCAGACGGGGGTGCGGTAGGCCAGTCCAACTTGGCTGCCGGCGCCGACTGACAGCAGCATGCGCGGCTCCACCAGGTGGAAGAGCAGTCCGCCGTTCAGGCCGATATTGAATTGGGGCATCAGGTTCAGCGTGTATTGGCCTTCCAGGCAGCCCAGCAGAACTTGCAGTTTGGCGGTAATCTGACCGGGCGAGATGTCCAGGATGTCGCTGATGCCCATCAGCCTTGCCAAGTCGTCCATGCTGCCGTCCGGGCTGAAGGCCAGACCAGGCTGGAAAACACCGTACATATAGATTGGCGAACCGCTCGGGTTATCGAAGCGGTAGTCCTCGCCGGTGATGTTGGGCGAGAGGTAGATGCCGGCGCCCAGCAGCTAGTCGCGCTCCGGCCGGTAGGCGGCCCCCAACTGTACTAGGAGGCGCAGGCCTTTATTGTATAGATTATTGGTGAAGGGCAGCAGCAGGCTGCCGGCGGACAGGCCGATGCCATTGGCGGCCACGTAACGGTAGGCCAGCTCGGTGGCGGCACTGTCCAGATCGGCGGCCGCAATCTCGAAGGCGGCGGTGGCCACGATCTGGCCGCTGGCCACCTCCACCAGACTGAACAGTACCCGGTAGCCGCTGCCGGCCTCTACCACGCGGCCGGCCAGCAGGACGTCGGCGCTGCGCAGGGCGCTCATGTCCGGCACTTCGCCGTCGAACAGACCAGACAGCGACAGTTCCACCTCGCGCAGCAGGGCTTGCAGCTGCCGGCGGTCCACTAGATAGAACACCGCGCTTTGGGTCAAGGCTTCTTCCATATAAGCGGCCACGGCCTCGCCGAGTTGTTTACGGGCGGCGCCATCCGACAGGTTCTCGACGCCAAGCAACGACAGGCCGGCCTTCATGGCCAGGGGGCCGCGTTCCTGCAGGTAGGCGCTGGATAGTTCGCCGGCGGCCTGGCGGGCGGCCGCTCGTAGGGCGGTATCGCCGGACTGGGCGGTCAGGGGCTGGCTGGCGCCGGCCAGTAGGCTGATGGCCAGACCAAGGGTCAGGCAGATGGTCACAATTGGATCACGAAACTTCATTGTACCCTCCCAAACAGCCGGCAAGCCAGTATCAAGTGTGTAGCTGCGGTTCAAGTACCATGCTTTGCCATCTTTCGTCAAATTCTAACACTTTCGGCTGGAAAATGCCTGGCTCTGTGCTTTCTTGGCGCAAGCGCCGGGCTGTCGGCTCAGGGCCAGTCCCGCGGCTTGGACGTCGTCGGCTTTGGCTATGACGTGTTTGGCAACTATGCCGACATACGCAGCCTGATGCCGTTCCAGTTGTTTGACCTGGGCGCTCCGCGCGACCAGCCGATCGGCGCCTACGTTTTCCGGGTGCCCGCCGCCGTCAGTCCGCAGAACGTCCCGCGGCGCAGCGTCACCCGAGTGGAAGGCGAGGACCGGCGCGACTATGCCCAGAGCATGGCCGTGACCATCGGTCTGTCGGCCGATGCCCGGCGCGACATTAACGTCATGAATCCGCGCCAGCTGTTCGAGCATTACGGCGCCTACTATGTGGCCAGCGCTTACCTGGGCGGCCGGCATCAATGACTGGCCCATACTATGCGAGTTCGAGGAAGGCAGCCTGCGGCCGATCTGGGAGCTGGCAGCCTCGGCACAGCGCGCTGGTGGCAGCCCTTAATCCGGCCGGTGACGCCCTGCAGTCGGCGGCCGTCGACTTCCGCGACCACCGCACCCAGTCCAAGATGGTGGCGATGGACTTTGAAGCCGACATGTACTACTTGGTCAGCCGGGTCAACGGCCAGGTGCTGGCTGACGATTCCAGCCGCCTGGTGTATAGTCTCTTCCAGCGGGGCGACTAGTGTTCCGCTGGAGGAGCTGAGTGATGAACACGATGTGGCGGACCCTTCTGGCTGTCCTGGCCCTGGCCTGGTGCCTCGGCCAGGCGGCGGCAGAAGACCTGTTTCAGGTCCAGCAATACTATGCCGACACGCCGCTGTTGCAGCGGCAATTGCCGACACTGGTGGCGACCGCCCAGCGCGCTGTGGCCGACCGTTATTTGCCCTTCTATCCGGAGCAGCGATCGGCTGGCCTGCGGCCATTCTTGAGCGTCATCGTGTTGGAGGAATCGAGGCTGGCGGTCATCCAGGCCAGCCGGCCGGACGGCCTGGAGGAACAGGTCAACCTGTACTGGGCCGACCTGGCCGAGCTCGAGGCCCTGCTGCCGCCGGTGTTGTTTTCGCTCTGGGCGCGCCAGCATGGTTTGGCCGACCACTGGCGGACCGAGCCGCCCCAGGCCAGCTTCGAGGTCAGCCTGCACGCCCTGTCGCCGCTGCTGGCTCCCGGTCTCCAGCTGCAGCAGCCGATCGCCACCATAGCGCCGGCTCCCGGTGGCGGCATCTTCGCGGCCGGCCTTGGCTACGTGGCCAGCCTGGACAGCGCCCTGCAGTTGCGCGCCACCTGGCAGCCCGACGCCACCGACCCGTCGTTATTCTTCTATTACATGACTACCTCGGCCACCGGCACGCTTTATTCCATGACCTCCTCCGGCCAAGGCTGGCTCTTGCGACGCGGCGCCGAAGGATTTGAGCGTTTTTCCGGCATCCAGCCCCTGCCGCCGGCCATCACCGCCGCGCCGACCGGCGATCTCGTCTATTACGACTATACGGCCCAGAACTTCATCAAGATTAGCGGTCGACGGCGCGTCCCATTCCAGCTGGCCGGCACGCCGCCGCTGGTGGCCATGGCCTATACCTTCGACGACGATGGTGCCTTCTGGCTGTACGACAACGTGGCCGGCATGGTCAAGACCTACGCGCCGGACGGGCAGCTGTTGGCCGCAGTGCGACTATTGGCCGGGCCGGATGCCCCCGATTCCTGGCTGCGCCTCCACCTGCGCGGCACCGACCTCATCCTGTCCGGCCAACATGGCCTGGCGGCTTACGATCGCCATGGCCTGCCGCTGTGGCGCCTGCCGCCGCCCGCCCCCCAGGCCGACCCGCTGATGACCGCCTCGATTCTGTCGTCGGCCGTCGATAACCAAGGCGCCCTGTACGTTCTGTTGTCCACGGGCCTGACGGTGACGCGTTTTGACGACGACCGGACGCGCAGCTTAGTGGACGAGGCGCTGGCCGAGCGCATGGCGCGCTTGATTGGCTTCAACGCCGCCGTCCGGGCCGAGCCGGAAGACGAGGCGGCCTACGTCGCCCGGTTGGCTTATATCCAAGCGGCCGGGCTGGGCGCCATGGAACTAAGCTTCCGGGCGGCCTTGGGCGACGCTTTCCCGGCCAATCGCGCCAATCAAGTACGTCTGACCGAGTTGTTGCGCCAAATCGACCGGGACCGCGTCCTGACCGAGGCCGCCCGGGTCTATGGGCCGCTGCGGGACTTGGGCGTGGAGTCGGCCCGAGCGGCCTTCCAGGCGGCGATGCGCAATTTTGAGCGCTACCTGGCCGGAAACCCGTCCGACAACGAGGTGCGTCAGGACATGCTGGCCCTGCAGGAAGCCTTCCGCAGCCGCGAGGACGGCGCGTCGGTCCGGCCGCCACAACACTTCCAGCTGGAAGCCCGCCTCGGTCCGGTTTTCCCGGCCTTCATGGCCCGCTACCGAGTGGTGCCGATCGGGCAGGTGGTGGTGACCAATCCCGGACCGCTGCCGCTGAATGGCTTGTCGCTCGAATTTTTTATCAAAGATTTCATGGACTTCCCGCTGACCATTGACTACGACGGTACCATCGCCCCGGGCGGCCGGGTGGAACTGGCAGTGCGGCCGGTCTTTAACCGCAGCCTGCTGGAATTGCGCGAGACCACCGGCGTGGTGGCGGCCATCACGGCCGTGGCCATTACCGGGCAGGGCGACGCCGTCGGTCAGCTGCGGCAGGATTTGGACATCCTGTCGCGCACTGCCCTGACCTGGGAGGACTCGGCCGCCTTGGCGGCCTTTATAACCCCTAATGACGATGCCGTCGTCGCCTTCGCCCACGCCGCCATCACCTCCGGCGCGCCGCCCTTGTTCGGCCGCAATTTCTCGCGGGCCTTTGCCCTGGTGAGCGCTCTGGGCGCCCGCGGCCTGGTCTACATCGAGGATCCGCAGACGCCGTTCTCGGCCGTCGGCGGCCGGGCCATGCTGGACACTGTCCGGCTGCCGCGCACCACCCTGCAGAGCGGCGCCGGCGACTGTGACGACACCACCGCCCTGCTGGCTTCCTGCCTGGAGGCGGCTGGGGTGCCCACGGCCATCGTCACCACGCCGGGTCACGTCATGCTGGCCTTCGCGGCCGACGGGCCGCCTTCCGGCAGCGGCCGCTACCAGTCAGCGGTCTTTGGCTCCATCGAGCAAGCTGGCCGCTACTGGATTCCGCTGGAAACCACGGTGTTGACGAGAGGTTTTGCCGAGGCCTGGCGCATCGGCTGGCAGACTATCCAGCAGGCCGGCACTGAGCTGGAGCTGGTCTCGCTGGAAGTGGCCCGCGCCGAGTACCCGGCCTTACCGCTGGCTGGCAGCCCGAGCCTGCCGCCCCTGCCGTCGGCCGAAGCCTATCGTAGCCTGGCCGGCAACGCGCTGACCGCCTTGTCCGGCAACTGGCTATCGCCGTTGGCCCAGACCATCGAGCGGGCCGCAACCGGCCGACCGCGCGCCATCGTCCTCAACGATCTGGCGATGCGCCAGAACCAGTTTGGCCAGCTGGACGCGGCCATCGCCAGCCTGCGGCGCGCCTTGGGCGAAGATCCGCTGTACGATGCCCTCCACGCCAACTTGGTGATGCTGTTGAACCGCACTGGCCGCGAAGCCGAAGCCCGGCAGCAGCTGGCCCTGGCCATCCAGCGCTTGCCTGGTTCGGCCAACTTGCAGCGCCTCCAAGCCAGGCTTGGCCCGACCGCCGACGATAGCGCTGGCACCCGGCTGGTCGACTTGAATACCCAAGTCGGCAACCCCCAGCTTGGCCAAGCCACCACGGCTACCGAAGTTGGTAGCCGCGCCTCGGCCGCGAATAGCGAACCGGAGCTGCTCTGGTCGGAAGGGAATTGAGCGATGAAAAAGTGGCTTGTTATAGTATTGTCATCATTGTTGATTTGGCCGGCGGTGGCCGATGATGTGGCTGCGGCCGGAGAAACGGCGGCTACTAGCGACCCGGCCGCTGTCGGTGCGTCGGTTTTTGAGCTGTCGTGGACGGTCGACCTGCCGTTGGCGGCGGTGTCGCTCGGCGCTTTCGGCCTGCCTTTGTTGCTGGAGCCGGCGCCAGGCCCGCAACCGCCGCTGGTCGACCTGTTTTTCGCCGACCAAGCCTTGCGGGCGGATTATTCGCCGACCCTGGATACGGTATCCTCATGCGTCGCCTATGCCAGCCTGGTTCTGCCCGCAGCCATCCTGCTGCTGGTCCCGGCCGACCTGAGCGTGGCCGCGACCTACGCGGCCATGTACGGCGAGGCCTTCATTCTGGCCTACGGCATCAAAGAAAGCCTGAAGCAGATATTCCCGCGCTGGCGACCCTATACCTATCTGGCCACGGTGCCGACCATGGAGGCTGGCGACTACTACGACAGTTTCCCGTCCGGCCACAGCAGCATGGCCTTCCTGGCGGCCGGCTTCCTGGCCTCCAGCCTTTATTTCGAGCAGGTCGATCCGGCCGTAGCCCTGCCCCTGGCCATCGGCGGCTACAGCCTGGCCACGGCGGTGGCCGCGCTGCGCGTCGCCTCCGGCAGCCACTTCCTGAGCGACGCGCTGGCCGGCGCCGCCCTCGGCAGCCTGGTCGGCTGGCTGGTGCCGGCCTTGCACCTGCGCCAGCCGGCCGACCGCGCCGCTCGGCTGCAGCTGGACGGCTACGGCCTGCGCCTGGCCGTCAGGTTATAAGCGGATCAGACGGGGTGCCGTTCCTAGGAGCTGTCCAAAGCCGCAGCGGTTTGCTTGGGCACGGCCGGGGGCGTGGTCGCCATGAAATGGCCAAAGCCCAGAAACTCCAGGATGCGCAGCGCGTTGCTGGCGTCGACGATGCCTGAGTGAAGTTGGTAGGCGAAGCGCAAGTCGACTAGGCTAGCCCGGTGCCGCTGGATGGCTAGGCGGGCGGCTGGGCTTACGTAGTCGCCTGGCCGATCCAAATTACAATTGTACCCGCTTGACAAGGCTGTTGGTTAATGGTATTGTAATACCACAATGCTAAATAACAGCGTGATCCACTTTTCCGATGCCGCCCTGATTGCCGTCCACGCTTTGGCCAGCTTGGCCGCGTCGCCTGACCGCCTGGTCCAGACGCAGCAGCTGGCGGCCGCCATCGGCGCCTCCGAGCACCACCTGGCCAAGGTGATGCAGCGCCTGGCCCGCTCAAGGCTGGTGCGCTCGGTCAAGGGGCCGTCCGGCGGCTTCGCGCTGGCCAAGCCGGCCGAGGACATCAGTTTCAAGGCGGCCATTGAGGCGGTGGACGGTGAGTTGGCCGACAACTTCTGTCCTTTTGCCAGCGCTAATTGTCACCCGGACAATTGCATTTTCGGCCAGGAAGTAGCCGCCCAAGCCCATCGGCTGATCGAATACCTGGATCGGCGTAGTATCGCCGACATCAAGGATACCTGGGCCAAAGCGCAATAATTTTTTGGCTGTCTTGGCCAGGTTGGCGGCGGCGATGTGGCTGTTGTAATATGGTATTACGGTACTTTATAGTTTGATTAGTGCGGCCAGGTAAAGCCTGACCGAAAAAGGAGAAGGCAATGGCCAAACGGACGATTATCGAGATCAACGAGGAGCTGTGCGATGGCTGCGGGCTATGTGCCCAGGGTTGCCCGGAAGGCGCGCTGCAGATCATCGACGGCAAGGCGCGTATGGTGGGCGACAGTCTGTGCGACGGGCTGGGCGCTTGCCTTGGCGAGTGTCCGCGCGGCGCCATTACCACCACGGTACGCGAGGCCGACGCTTATCAGGAAGCTGGGGTAATCGACAATATCCTACCCAAGGGGCGAGCCACGGTGCTGGCTCACCTGAATCATTTATACTCGCACGGCCAGGACACTTGGTATCGGGAAGCCCTGGATTGTCTGAAACGGCGCGGGTTTGATTTGTCAGTCGGGGAATTGCCGCATGAGCCGGCGCTACGTCAGAAGGCGGCCGCGTTGGCCGGTCAGCTGGGCGCGTCGGCGCATGGCGGACATCCGGCCGGCGGTTTGCGGCCGCTGGCGGCCAGGCCCGCGGCCGGCCAGTCAGTTGGCGGCGATTGCGGTTCGGGCGGCTGCCCGGGCAGCGCGGCGCGCAGTTTTGGCGCCGCCAGCTCTGCCGCTGCGGCCGGCGGGGTAGCGGCGCCGGCCGGCGATATGGTCGGCGGTGGCAGTCAGCGTTCGGCCTTGGAACAGTGGCCGGTGCAGTTGCATTTGATTAATCCGCGCGCGCCGTATTTTGCCGGAGCTGACTTGCTGATAGCGGCCGACTGCACGGCTTACGCCTGTGGCGCCTTTCACCAAACGCTGCTGCGCGGCCGCAAGCTAGTCATCGCCTGTCCCAAGCTGGACAGCGGCTGCGAGATTTATATCGACAAGCTACGGGCCCTGATAAACGACTCGGCGGTGCGTTCCATCACCCTGGCCATCATGGAAGTGCCGTGCTGCGGCGGGCTGCGCTCTATGCTGGCCGAGGCTATGCGCGACGCCACCCGGCAGGTGCCGGTTTCCACGGTTTCGGTGGGTATCGAAGGCGGTTCATTGACCTGGCTCTGACGCTGGTCGGCCGGTCAGGAAAATATAATGCCGTCGGCCACGGGGCCGCGCGGCGCGGATAGTATGAATGGCCCGGCTCGATCCGGGCCCCAAGGGGGGAGTACATGTTCTGTTACCAGTGTCAGGAAACGATAGGCAACAAGGGTTGCGACCAGGCTAAGGGCGTCTGCGGCAAGAGCGCGCCGACGGCCGATCTGCAGGATCTTTTGATCCATGCCCTCAAGGGCGTCGCCGCCTGGGCCGTTGAGGCCAGGACGGCCGGCAAGGCCACGCTAGACGCCGATACCATCGTCATGGACGGTCTTTTTTCCACCATCACCAATGCCAACTTTGACGATGAATTCTTTACTAACAAAATCAGCGAGGCGTTGCGTATCCGCGATCTGACGCGCGACATTGCCAAACTAGCCCGCCAGGATAAGGGCGACGTGGCCTGCGCCGAGTGCGGTGGAGACAAGCCGGCTGGCGGCGAGAAGGCTCCGCTCTGTTCCGACGCCGCGCTCTGGACGGCCGCTCCGCAGGATTACGCTTACAAAGCCGCCAAGGTCGGCGTGCTGGCTACCGCCAATGTCGACATCCGTTCGCTGCGTGAGCTGCTTATTTACGGTCTCAAGGGCATGGCGGCCTACGCGCATCATGCCGCCGTGCTCGGCAAACGAGACGACGCGGTCTTCGCCTTCATGCACAAGGCGCTGCTGGCGACTATCGACAACAGTCTGTCGGCCGAAGCCCTGACCGGCCTGGTGCTGGAATGCGGCTCGGTTGGGGTGGCCGTGATGGCTTCGCTTGACGGCGCCAACACCGGCGCTTACGGCAAGCCCGAGATCACCAAGGTGAATATCGGCGTCGGCCAGCGCCCCGGCATCCTGGTGTCCGGCCACGACCTTAAGGACCTCGAGATGTTGTTGGAGCAAACCAAGGACGCGGGCGTGGACGTCTACACCCACAGCGAGATGCTGCCGGCTCACTATTACCCGCACTTCAAACAGTATAAAAACTTCTTCGGCAATTACGGCAACGCCTGGTGGAAGCAGCGCGACGAGTTCGAGAAATTCAACGGCGCCATCCTGATGACCACCAACTGCATCGTGCCAGTGGCCGACAGTTACAAGAACCGCATCTGGACCACCGGCGTGGCCGGCTATCCCGGCGTGCCGCACGTTGCGGCCGATGCCAAGGGTAACAAGAGTTTTTCGGCGCTCATCGAGCGGGCCAAGGCCTGCCGGCCGCCTGTGGAGATCGAAACCGGCAGCATCACCGGCGGTTTCGCCCACGACCAGGTGGCCGCTCTGGCCGGCCCGGTGTCCGAAGCCATCAAGTCCGGCGCCATCCGCAAATTCGTGGTCATGGCCGGCTGCGACGGCCGCCAGAAAGGCCGCGACTATTACGCCGACTTTGCCAAGGCTCTGCCCAAGGACACGGTCATCCTGACAGCCGGCTGCGCCAAGTATCGCTACAACAAGCTGAATCTAGGCGATATCGGCGGCATCCCGCGCGTTCTGGACGCCGGCCAGTGCAACGATTCCTACAGCCTGGCCGTCACCGCCCTGATGCTCAAGGACGCCTTCGGCCTCAAGGACGTCAATGAGCTACCCATCGCCTTCAATATTGCCTGGTACGAGCAAAAGGCTGTGCTGGTACTCCTGGCTCTGCTGTCGCTCGGTTTCAAGAATATCCACCTCGGGCCGACGATTCCAGCCTTCCTGTCGCCGGCCATCGTCGACGTGCTGGTCAAGACCTTTGGCATCGCCGGCATCGGCGGCGTCGAGGACGATCTCAAGCTGCTGGTCGGCTGATCCTTTTCCGATCTGAAATTATGATGTGATTTTTTGATTATGAAGCTGGATCCGTCCCGGATCCGGCTTCGTTGTCGATGGGGCCTTCTTGGCTTTCTTGTTGGCGTACATCCGCTCGTCCGCCAGCCGGAGCAATTCCCCGGCCGGCCCTTGTCGCTCTTCTTCAAGGCTGGCGGTTCCCCAGGAGAAGCTGGCCCGGTCGGCGTCGTCGACGCAGTCCCGGTTGGCGCAGTCCAGCAGGGCTTCCAGCCGGCTTACTATTTTATCGCTCGCCCGGTCGCTGCCGGTCTGCACGATGACGAATTCGTCGCCGCCATAGCGGAAGGCGTGGTCGTGGCTGCGGATGGCGGCCTTGACGGCGTCGGCGAAATGCTTGATCAGGCGGTCGCCAGCCTCGTGGCCAAGGCTGTCATTCACCTTCTTTAAGTTGTCGAGATCCATGAAGATGACGCTCAGGTTGCTGCCGTCGCGTCGGCACCGGTCAAATTCTTGGGTGAGCAGCAAGAGGCCGCTGCGTTTATTGAACAGGCCGGTCAGCGGGTCGGTGGCCGCCTGGTCGCTCAGGATCAGCATAGTGCGGTTCAGTTCGTGGAAATAGCTGGTTAGACGGTCGGCCAAGGGGCTAAAGATCGTCAGGTAAACGATTACCAGCGCGCTGGCCAGGGCGGCGAAGAGCAGCAGGTTGACCCCGCCCAGGATGGCGACGCGGCGCTCGCCGGATTGGGCGTACAGCGCGGTGAGTCGGTCCATGCTCAATAAAAACTGTTCTTCATTGGCCAGCAGGCTGTTGCGTATAGCGCGACGCCTGGCGTCCACGTCATCGTTCGCGTCGTTGGAGGCTCGGCGGCTGGGTAGAATGGCCGTTTCCCCCAGGCTGACCAGTTCTTGGAAATCGCTTGCCAGCCGGTCGAAATAAGGCTGGATAGCCTGGAAGCCGTCCGCGATGCGTTGCCCGTAGGCGCCTGGGTAGTGGCGTTCGGTATTGCGCCTCAGAAGTAGGGCGTGGGCTTTCCGCCAGCTGGCCAGGTTATGGTCGATCCGGGCTAGGTACGCCGACCGGACGCTGGCGGCTATCGGCTGCTCGATGGCCAGTAGCGCGTCTTTAACCAATTGCTGGCTGAGCATGCGTTGGCGACCCGATAGATTGACAAGCTGACTGTCGTCATTTCCCTGGTGGAGCGTCGCCTGGAAAATCAACAGGCTGGTCAGCGCGATTAACCCGATGATCAGCAGCGCCAGCCGACTGTTGCGCCGGTAGTTGTCAGCGGGGTTGTGCTTGTCGACCAGGTGATTCGTCATGGCATTGCCTCTGCCAGCCGCTTTTGGCCGCGCAAGGCGCGTTTATCGGTCAAGTCTTCACTGGCCTCCAGTGTTCCCAGGTAGCGGCCGTCGGGCGAACGCAGCGCGAAGTATTCTATATGAATGAAGCGGCCGCCCAGCTCTATCCAGAAGGCTTCGCGGTCTTTGCCGCCAACCCGGAAACTATTCAGGATGGCCACCACGCGGTCGACTGAACTGCCCGGATGGCAGTTACGGACGTCGCGGCCGATGATGGCCGGACTGCGCGGGAAAATCCGCTTGGGCGAATCGGAGAACCAGCGCACTTTGTCGTCCTGGTCTACCCAGGTCATATCGAGGTGGATGGTGGCAAACAAGGCGCCCAGGATTTCCGGCGGCAGGTGGCCGGTGCGACCCACCAGGCCGCTGGCTATTGCGGCGACCGCGCTCTCCCCGGTTGTTCCGGTGGCTGCTCCAAACGTTTCGTGAGCGGTGGCAGTGGGTAGGCTGTCGGAACGCTGGCGGTCGTCCAGAGCCAGGCGTTCGAATTCGGCCGCCGCCGTTCTGTTTAGGAAGGACCAGCCGTAGTCGGCGCTCTCGGTGAAGAGCGTCTGTTTGGTGGCTGGAGCCATTAAGCCGGCCATGATCGGGAAGAGGGCGCATTCTTCCCGGAAGATGTTGGTATTGATGTCGAAGTAGAGCTTGCCCAGGGTGGCATTGATGGCTGCGGCGCCAAGCCGGCGGCCGTCGGTCGCTGGAACTGTCAGCCAGGTGTCCAATAGCTCGGCCAGTTGCTTCAGTCCGCGGCGGATATCATCGTGGATGTCCCACATCAGCCGCACGCAGCGGTATTCCGGGTAATGCGCTTCGAACCACGGAAACAGCACATTTTCCTTTTTCCGGAGGTGGCTTTCCAGGCCGGCCAACCCGCTACAGAAGCTGGACAGCCGGAGGGCCGCCCCGTCGACCTCGACAGTCGCCAAGCCGCGATTGAAGGCCTGCGTCAGTGACTTGCCGTTGGCCAGCCAGTCCAGCAGGCCAGCGTTTTCGGCCAGCAGGCTAGCGAAGAGCGGGTCGTCCAGGCTGGCTTGGAGGCGGTGTTTGGCTAGGCTGTCGTGCATCAAGTTGATCAGTTTGGAGACGGCCGGCTTGAGGCGTGCCAAGTTATGGCCGGCGGCTACGGCCTGGTCGACGGCCCGTACCAGATCGTCCGGGCGGCTGTCGTCCAGCCAGGCGCGGAGGCTCTTCACCTGAGTTGGGCTGGTTGCGCCACCGAGCAGGGTTTCCAACAGCTGTTTGAAAATCTCGGCCCGCGCCGTCGCGTCGCCCCGCAATTCTGCCATGAGCACTCCCGTTTGAAAAACCGACTTTCTAGCTAGAATATAGTCAATTTCTGGCCACTTGCGTAGCCTTGGATAGCGGCTGCATTGCCGAAATCTCCAGGTTGCAGTACGTGATTCCAGCGCCTATACTGCCAAGGTGGAGGCTGCAGACTTTTAGGCGAGTGCCGCCGGCTTGACTGACGACACCGATGGTTATTGAATATCA
The DNA here is from genome assembly GCA_001829185.1 of Spirochaetes bacterium GWB1_60_80. Classification (GTDB taxonomy): domain Bacteria; phylum Spirochaetota; class Spirochaetia; order Treponematales; family UBA12059; genus UBA12059. The sequence continues at coordinate 2,234 of MIAR01000020.1, read as the reverse complement.
AAGGTATTATGGTATTCAAATACCTTATTGACTAAATAACCAATATGGATTATATTAAGCAGGTACCCGGGTGGCTGACTGCTTGCGCTGTCCGGGTCCGGAAGGAGCACCCGATGAAGAAAGCCCTGAACGCAACGGTATCGTGGGTCGGCAAGGTTGATTGGGAGTTGGCCCGTTTTCATGGCGACGAGTATTCCACGCATAAAGGTTCGTCCTACAACAGCTATGTGGTAGAAGAGGGCCAGACCGTCCTGATCGACACGGTCTGGAAGCCCTTTGCCAAGGAATTCGTCGACAACCTGGAGGCCGAGGGCCTGTTGGCCAAGCTCGACGCGATCATCGCCCAGCACGCCGAGATTGACCACTCCGGCGCCTTGCCCGAGCTGCTGCGTCGGCGGCCGGATCTGCCGATTTATTGCACCGCCAACGGCATCAAGTCCCTGAAGGGCCACTACCACGCCGACTGGGATTTCCGGGTCGTCAAGACCGGCGACGAGTTTGACCTCGGTAACGGCAAGAAGCTGATATTCATCGAGGCGCCAATGCTGCATTGGCCGGATAGCATGTTTTCCTATATGACCGGCGATGCCATCCTGTTTTCCAACGACGCTTTCGGCCAGCATCTGGCCACCGAAAAGCTGTTCAACGACCTGGTTGACCAGGACGAATTATTCGTCGAGTGCATTAAATATTACGCTAATATCCTGACTCCCTTCTCGGCCCTGGTGGATCGCAAGATCCAGGAAGTGCTGGCCCTGGGGTTGCCCGTAGCCATGATAGCCACCAGCCATGGCGTCATCTGGCGCGATAACCCGACGCAGATCGTGCTCAAGTATCTGGAATGGGCCAGGGCGTACCAGGAAGACCGGGTTACTATTTTATACGACACTATGTGGGAAGGCACCCGCGCCCTGGCCGACGCCCTGGCCCGAGCCATCAGCCAGGCCTCGCCCCAGACCGCCGTGGTGGCGCACTGCCTGTCCAAGTTCGACAAAAACGACGCCTTGACGGATGTTTTCCGCTCCAAGGCGGTGTTGATCGGCTCGCCGACTATCAACAAGGGCGTGCTTACCGCCGTGGCCGGGCTGCTTGAGGAACTGAAGGGCTTGCGCTTCAAGGGTAAGCGGGCCGCCGCCTTCGGCACCTACGGCTGGTCGGGCGAGTCCGTCAACCTGATTAGCGAGGCGCTAGTGACCGCCGGCTTCGAGGTGGTCGACGGCGGCTTCAGGGCGCTGTGGAACCCCGACGCTCCGGCCCTGGTCGCCGCCGCTGAATACGGCAAGGCCTTCGCCGCCAAAATTACCCGGCCTGCGGAGACTAGCAAATGAGTGAGCAGAATTATCGTACAGCGCCATGTACGACTTGATCGCCAGCCAGTACAGCCAGTTCTTTCCCTGCGACCCGGGCCGGCTAGCCTTGGTCCGGCGCTGGCTGGCGCCTGGTAGCGGCCGCATCCTGGATATCGGCTCGGCCAGTGGCGACTTCGTCCTCGCCCTGGCCGCCGCCGGCTACCAGGCGGAAGGGTGGGAGCCGGACGATAGCCTGTATAGTCTGGCCGCGCAGCGCGCCGCCGCAGTGGCAGTAGCCACCGTAGCCGCTGTCACCACCGACCCGGCAGGGCTCGTCGCCCTTCGGCCACTTTTCCGCCAGGCCGGCCTGCTCGACCTGACGGAGACGGCCGCCTATGACCTGATCACCTGCTTGGGCAACACCCTGCCGCACCTGCGCGACTCCATTCAGGTGGCCGACTTTTGTGTTCGGGCGGCTCGGGCGCTGCGACCCGGCGGCCGCCTGCTCCTGCAACTTATGAACTACGACCGCCTGGTTGGCCAGCCCAGCTTCGCTTTTCCCGATATCGAAACGGACCGCGTGGTCTTTTCCCGTCGTTATACTTCGATCACCAACCAGGCTGCTGATTTTCACATCCGCCTGCTGGACAAAGCTACTGGCGCCGGGCAGGCGGCCAGCTCCCGGTTGTACCCGATCCGGCGCTCAACGCTGGCCAGCAGTCTGGCCGCCACCGGCTTCCACACCGTAAGCTTCTGCCGTGATTACAGCTTGACCGTAGCGGATGGCAGCGAGCCGCATTATTTGGTTTGGGCAGAGTTGACGGTCTGAGAAGCGAGGCGCGAGACGGCTGCAAGCCCGCAAAAAATAGTTGATATAAGGTGCACTATTTCCTGAAACACCATTGACTTAAACGGCGGCTTTGGGCTATAAAGTCGAGCGCTGCG
>MIAR01000019.1 GCA_001829185.1 Spirochaetes bacterium GWB1_60_80 | reverse complement strand
CCCCATGGTAGAGTCTACTCACAGGGCTAGATTTTACTTATGAGTCAACCACTTTTTTTCGGCTAGATTAATTATGAGTCAATGCGGCGCCTTGTCAACCATTCACTGCAATGGTAGTATAGCGCGTATTCAGTCTCAGGCTGTCAGAACATAGGCCCGCGCACGACCAGACGCAAACCTTCAGCCTGATAACAAGTCGAAGACCTGCCTGCCGCTTCAAGCCATCAACGCAACGGAACGCCGCGTCACACCCGATCGGTCGCGCGCGGTCCGTCCGGCAAGGCGGCCGATTTTCTGATTGGATTATTTTTAAGGCTGATTGGGGGAAGCTGTGGATATGCTGGAAGCGTTGACCAGGGCGCAGAATGCCATCAATTCGGCGTTGGATCTTGACACCTTGCTGGAAACCATTTTACGCACCGTACGCGATGTCTTTAACCTGAAGGCCTGCGCGGTCATTTTAATGGAAGACGACCACCGGACGCTGCGCATCCGCGCCGCCGTCGGTTACGACGAACAAATCGTACAACACTGGCGCGGCACCTGCGGTGAGGGTATCAGCGGCAAGGTGGCCGCGGACGGCAAGCCATCACTGTTATGCGATGTTCATAAAGACAAACGATATGTACGCGGTGTCAAAGATGCCATCTGTGAGATGACAGCCCCCTTGGTTTTCGACAACCACATCCTGGGCGTACTCGATGCCGAATCAGATCGCGTGTTGACCAAGGAAGATCTGCGCTACTTTGAACTATTCGCCGGACAGGCCGCCGTAGCCATCCGTAACGCCACCCTGCATACCCGGTCCGAGAAAACCGCCCGCGAATTGGCCATGGTCGCCAGTGTCGGCGCTAGGCTAAACAACGCCGGGGACCTCGACAGTCTGCTGGACTTTATTCTCGAAGCCGGCAACCAGGCGCTAGGCTACGACCGCTGCGCCGTGTTGCTCATCGAGGGCACTGAGTTGCATGTCAAAGCATCAATCGGCCATGACCTGGCGGCCGTCGGTAAACTGCGCATACCCTTGGGAACTGGCATCACCGGCAGTGTCGCTCTCAGTCGCCAGTCTATATTGCTGGTTGATGTAAAATCCGATCCGCGCTTCATTGCCGCCTCCGGCGACGCTTGCTCCGAAATGTCCCAACCACTCCTGTTCGATGGCCAGCTACTTGGTGTGCTCGATGCCGAGTCGGTAACGCAGCATTTCAGCGACGATGATTTCCAGGTTTTCAAAGCCTTCGCCGACCAGGCGAGCGCCGCCCTGCACGGGGCTGAGTTGGTGCAGGAACTGCAAGACAAGAATAGTTTACTGGCCAAGCAGCTCGACGATATCAGCAGCATCAACCAAGAGCTGCACCTAGCCAGCGAGGAATTGCAGACCCTCAACCTGGCCTTACAGAAACGCCTGCAAGAACTGTCGACCTTATATGAAGCCGGCAAGGCCATTACTGCAAGCCTAGACCTAGACGAAACCCTCCACGCCATCCTGAGCATGACCGAGCGCTTGATGGATATCTCCAATGGCGCCATCGTCCTGCTGGACGAGGAAACAGCCGAGATAAAAGTACGCATCTCCATCGACCGCAAGAACCCGCACACCGTCATCCCCAGCGAGCTGACGTACACCGTGGACGAGCATTCCATCAATATTCCCCTACTGATCGGCAACCGGCTAATCGGCCGCTTCGAATTGCGACACAACAACAGCGTCAGCTTCTCCAAGGACGAGCAGGCCATGCTGCAAACCTTGGCCTCGCAGGCGGCCATCGCCATCGAGAATGCCCGGCTCTACGAAAACACCCAGAAGGCCTATTATCAGGCCATCCGCTCGCTAGCCGAAGCCCTCGAGGCGCGCGACGCCTACACGCGCGGCCATTCCGAGCGCGTGACTGAATATTCACTACAGCTGGCAGATCGTCTCGGCCTCGCCGCCAAGGAAAAAGACATCATCCGCTACGCTGGCCTGCTACATGACATTGGCAAGATCGGCGTGGCCGACGCTGTGTTATTGAAGGTCGGCCACCTAACCGAGGAGGATTTTTCGGTTATCCGGCACCATCCCCAATTCGGCGACGCCATCCTTAGCCCGCTGCATTTCCTGGCCGAATCTCAACTGATAGTCCGCCATCACCATGAAAAGTGGGATGGCACCGGCTATCCTGATAAGCTCAAGCAGGAAGCCATCCCACTGGCCGCCCGCATCATCGCCATTGCCGACAGCTTCGACGCCATGACCAGTGATCGACCCTACCGCCAGGCGATGCACTTTTCCGCCGCCTTGGCCGAAATCAGCGCCGGCGCCGGCACCCAATTCGATCCCACCCTGGCGGCGCTCTTCGTGCAGCTTAAAACCGGCCACAGCCTGACGGAGCAACTACGAGCATGAGCAAACCGGCCCTCAGCACCATAATTTTCGACCTGGACGGCACCTTGCTAGACAGCGAGCCAACCTACCACCTGGCAGACCAAGCCTTTCTGGCTGCCCATGGGCTGGTAATGCCTGCTGCTTTTTGGGAATCGGTTCCCGGCATGGGCAGCCGTAATTTCCTGACTATGCTGCAGTCAAAACACGGCCTGGTTGGTAATATCGATCAATTGTTGTCCGAAAAAAATGAGATATTCCGTTCAATGGCCAGCCAGACGATGCGCTTTTTTCCGGAAACCGTCCGCTTCCTTGAGGAAGCAAAAGCGGCCGGCCTCAAAACGGCCATTGCCAGTGGCTCCTCGCCGGAAATAATCAGAAACAGTCTGCTATGGGCTGGTCTGAGCGTAGACTGTGTCGACATGATGGCAAGCGCTGATGAAGTACCAGCCGGCAAGCCAGCGCCGGACGTGTTCTTAGAAACATGCCGACGGCTTGGTCAACACCCGCGAAATTGCCTGGTCGTGGAAGATAGCCGGGCAGGCGTCCTGGCCGCGAAGGCAGCTGGCATAATCTGCGTAGCCCTTCCAGGCCAGCCCCTGTCCAACGCTGATGTGATTTATAACCAAGCGGAAATACTCTACCAGCACGGGATGGCGTCATTCACCAGTCAGAGTTTATGGAAACTACTTGATGTTTTTTTTGACAGACTAGTTATCGCTGAAGAAAACGCCGTACCTTGACAATAAGCGCCGCCAGTCGCGCAGGCAGCCCGCGCGGCTGGCGATGCCTTCTTACGGATTGGTTTTAATCTTGGCGTTGAGTCGTTCAATAGCACTATTGAACTGGGCTAGGTCGCCTGCGGGCATCTCGGCGATAAACTGGGTGGCGCGATTGCTGAACTCGGTCAACCTCGGCACCATCGTCATCATCTGCATAATGGCGGAGACATCGTTCTCGGCCGCCTTCAGGCGCGCCGGCAGGAACTCCTGGTCAATGAAGCGCTCATATTCCTTTAGCCAATCCTGCCAGCTGAGAGCGGCCAGTTCTTCGGAACTCATGGGCGGGGGTAACGCTGCGGCGGCATCGGCTACCGCATCACCTATACTGCCCGTAGCATCAATTGCCTGGTCGACCGACTCCTTGGCAGCACCACAGGCGACAAGCAAAGCGACCAATACCAGAACCGTCAAACCTCTCGCTAAATACTTCATACCTTCTCCTCGTCCGGGTGGACTCTCGCGTTGATCCTCGTCAGCAACAGCATAGGTTGATACTTGCAAATCTGTCAAGCAAGATTACTCGGCCGAAACAGGCTTTGCTTCCGGTCTGAAGAGGATATCAGCCAGCAGAATTACTGGGGGGTGCGGCGGACCTTCCGCCGCCACCAGAACGGTATACTCATCAGCCAGGCATTCCAGCTTCTCGGTCAAGGCGCTCTTCACAAAGAGCATACCATAGCGTTCACAGGAGTATTCGAGAATGAAATCGATATCGGAACAGCCTAGCAAGACTAAACGCTTTTTACCGGCCAGCTTGATTGTACTAACGAAGGCTTCGAGCAGGTTCTTGTACTTGGAAAGATTGCGCGTGGTACGCTGGAAGTAGCGGTAAGCTCGATGCGCCAACTCCTGAAGACCGACTGGGGTCAGCACGTATTGCATGGTTCGGGAGTTTAGCTTGCGCAGCATCACCCAACCCTTTTCGGCGAAACGCTTCAACAAGACATTGGTCATCCCCAGCGACATGCCGGAAGTTTGAGCCAGATCGCGTTGGGTGAGGCTGCGGTCGGTCTTGAGTGAGGCGTAAATGCTCTCCAGGATCACTAGCTCGTTATCGGCCAGGATCGAATCGATCATTCCCGCTTCCGGCATTCCAGTCCGCAGCCTCCCGTTCCCTGTTAGATCTTACCCCTGAAGGTGACCCGAACTTGCTTATACAGGCCCTCGCCTTCACTCTTGGTCTCGATGTCGACAATATCATTGAGTGTGGTATGGACAATGCGGCGCTCGAAAGGATTCATCGCCTCCAGCAGTACCGAAACCCGGTTGCGCCGCACTTGTTCGGCTGTCTCGTAGGCCATCTTGACGATGGACTCCTCCCTCCGGATGCGATAATTCTCGGTATCGAGAATTACCCGGAGATTGCCGTAACCGAGCTGGCCGGCGTAGACATTCACCAGCAACTGCAAGGAATCCAGGTTCTTGCCCTTCTTACCAATCAGGATGGCGGCGCTGCTGCTGTCTAACCGGATGCCCAGTTTCTGCTCTTCACGGAACAATACCGTGGCCTTGCAGTTGTAGCCCATCCGCTCCACCAGACCGGTGACAAATTCGAGAATCTTTGCTTCGCCATCCTTGGCTGAGACACGATTGCGCGCCGCCGGCGCCTCTTCCGCTGCCCAGATTTTTGCCTCTGTGGTATAGATCTTGATGCGCGTCTTTCCCTTCTTCAGAAAGCCGCCTTTTTGGGATTCAAGGATTTCAACATCGAACTGCTCGCGCGACAGACCCAGCTCTCGGGCGGCCAGTTCGATGGCCTCCTCCTCTGTCCGAGCTTCAAATTCATACTCCATAACTATCTCCTAAAATGCAAAATTCACTGTAAGTAACCGGACTGGCCGGTAGTTTTAAAACCTACCGGATTCCACCATTGGACTGGCTCAACGCTTGATCTTGCCGTTCTTGCCGTTCTTGGGATTCACGAGTTTGAGACCAGACCGATTCTCCTCGAGAATTTCAGCACGATGCTTGTGCATCATCCGCTTTATAACCAGTTGCTGGGCAATAGCCATAATGTTGGACGCGATCCAGTAGACCAAGAGACCCGACGGTACATTGTACATCATGAAGAACAGCATAATCGGCATGCCGAACAGCATAAACTTCATCTGTCCCTGACTCTGACCGGGAGCAGCGGCCGGTTGCTGCATGAATACGCCATATAGCAGCTGGCTTCCCAGATAGATGATCGGCAAGCCGCGAATAGCAGCCAGCTTCCATATTACCAGGTTTATAGGCTGCTGGAAGGTGTAGATGGCATCGGCCAGAGACAGGTCATTGATCCAGCCTACAAAGTCAGCGCCACGCAGGTCGAAATGGTTATTGAACAGGCTGTACATGGCGATGAAAATGGGCAACTGGAGCAAGGTCGGCAAACAACCAGCCAGTGGATTACCATTTTTCTGATAGAATTCAGCCATTTCCTTGTTGAGGCGCTGCGGATTGTTTTTGTACTTCTCGCGCAGTTCGTTCATCAGCGGCTGCATCTCTTGCATTTTAGCAGTGGCCTTGCTGCCCTTGAAGGTCAGCGGAAAAAGGACCGCGCGCACCAACAGTGTCAACAGAATGATAGCCACACCGTAATTCGGGATGAGCATGTAAAAGAGATTCAAACCCCACTTGAGCAAGGTTTCCAGCCAGGAGAGGATCCCGCGACCTTCCATGGCCGCTTCCAGATCGCTGCCGGTCAGGTTAAAACCATTCTTGCGGACATCGTCGTAGCGGGCCAGTTCCTCATTGTCTTTTGGACCGGCATAGAAATAAAACACATCGGTCTGGGCGCTGGCGCCAAGCATCGGTCGCGACAGGGCGACCGACGTTTCACCGGCATAGTCATTTACCACGGTATTAGCGACATTGGTCACGTAAGCCGTGGCATCAGGAATGGCAATAAGGGCAAAATATTTACCGGTAATGGCCACCCAGGAAGGACGGCCCTCCAATACAGGATTGCGTCCAGCATTAATCACCTTGCGCTTCCCGCCGATGTAGGAAATCAGCTTGCGCCAATCAGCCTGCTTGGGCAGGTGGGTATATTCTGGTCCAATCTGCGGACCAATATGCAGGGTATAGGCGAAGCCATCGCCACCGATGCGGAGAGCTTCCGGCCGGGAATTTTCCAAGCTGATTTCCAGCTTGAAAAGATACTCATCGTCGCGAAAAGTAAAACGTTTGCGCAGCATATAGCGCGTAGTTTCGCCACTGGACGACCGGCTGACAAACTCACGCTGAAACTCAATGATGCCCGGACCTGGCTGGCTGACATTCATCAAGGCCTCGACCAAGGCAGCTTGATTGCCGCCTAAACCAAGACTGAAGGTTCCCGAATGCTCTGGCGTGGTCAGGAACATTTCTACCGGGCCGGATTTATCGGCATGGTCATTAAGCACCAAGGATACCAAGTTGCCACCCTTGTTAGTAAAGCGGGCGGTGAACAGGCTAGTGTTGACGGTATAGGTTTGCTCGCGCGTCGGCGCTTCAATAGCGAATTCCGCCGTATCTACCAAGGCGCTTTCCAGATCGGTGGTGGTCAGGTTTTGAGGTGCCACCAGCCCGGCCTCCGGCGCTGAAACCACGGTATCCAGCACAATGGTCGGCTCTACTGGCAGCGGTTGCGACGGAAAGAGGATCTGCGTCAGTGTCGTCATGCCGACGATCACAATCACAGAAAGAATGACGGCCAATACCGTCTGCTTGTTGAATAGTTTCGGGTTGTCGTTGTTGAAGTCACTCATGGTAATGGATCAAAGCCTCCCGGATGAAAAGGATTGCACTTGAAAATACGCTTCATGGTCAGGAATAGCCCCTTAAGCGGACCATAACGATCCAGGGCTTGCAGGGCGTAGGCCGAACAGGTCGGCTCAAACCGACAGGTCGGAGGAAACAGCGGTGAAATGAACCGCCGATAAAACATGACAGGAAGTTTGAATGCTAGAGTGATCAATTTTATCATTGTTGCTGGATGATGCCGAAACGACGCAACAGCTGGCTCATTTGTTGCTGTCTGGCAGCCAGAGTATCCTCGGAAGGATAAATTACCACCACCACGTCCAAACCGGTCGACAGCCCAGACTTGAGCAAACGCCAACTCTCGGATACTACTCGCCGTGCCCGATTGCGTTGCACTGCGTTACCGTAATTCCTGATGGTAACGAAAACGACCCGCGAAGGCACGCTACCGCATGGTAGCAAATGCATTCGCAGGCCCTTCACAGAATGACGCGCCCCTTTTTCGAAGACTAGGCTAATGTCCCGCCTGCTACGGATGTGCTCACGCCGGGGAAATCGTTGTCCGGCATGAAGCTGTCCGTCGTTCTGCACAACAATCAGTACTTTTTCTGCTCGTCGGAGGTGGTGAGTTTGGCACGACCCTTGGCACGGCGGCGTTTCAGCACCAGGCGACCACCCTTGGTACTCATACGGGCGCGGAAACCGAATTTGCGCACACGACGGGTGCGGCTAGGCTGATATGTTCTTTTCATGGTTGGTACTCCTCAATATTTAAGCGAACGCAATCACGCTCGACACAGTGAAAGTTGACAGTGGCGAATTATAATATTTTTAGAGCAGTTTAGTCAACGTACATGACAAGCTATTGTTTGTTATCAATGCCAAGGATCTTAGTAGAGCAAAACCATACACTAGGCTCTAGTAGTGCCACAAGAATTGCGGTAAAAAGCCCGCTAAAGCGTTGACTTAATGGAGTTTAGTTTTATACTAGGGTCATAATAGGAGAATACTATGAGTCGAAAGTCAGATAGTGTCCGAATTTTTTCAGCGCTGGAAGTAGCTAAACTGTGTGGTGTCGTAAATCAGACTAGTATCAACTGGATTCGCAATGGTTACTTGCGCGCCTTTACCACCCCAGGCGGACAATATCGCGTTTCACTTGAAGACTTGCTGGAATTCCTCCAAAACCGTGGTATCAAGATCCCGGCTGAACTCCAACAAGGCATAACCAGCGAGACCGACTGGCAATCCATCATGGTCATCGACGATGATTCCGAAATCAACAAATTAATCACCCGCTTCCTCAAAAAAAACCTGCCCAACTACAATTTCTTCCAGGCTTTCGACGGATTCGAGGCGGGAGCCATCATTACCGACAAGCATCCGGGCTTTATAATCCTAGATATCGATTTGCCTGGTGTGGACGGGCACAAACTCTGCAACACCATCAAAAGCAATCCGGCCTTCGGCAAACCCTTCGTTATCGCCATCACCGGCATGGAAGATAACGACACCCAGCAACGCATCTTGCACGAAGGAGCGGACGCTTTCTTCTCCAAGCCGCTCGACATGGATAGACTGAAGGATACGGTCAAGGACTTTATCGCCAAGCTGGAGGCAGAATATGAGCACTGACCATGCGGCTGCCATCCTGATAGTCGAAGACGAGGACGCCATCCGGCTAACCTTGCGCGATTATCTGCGTAAACGCGGTTTCGAGGTTTTGGTAGCATCGGACGGCGTCGGCGCCATCAAGCAACTCCTGGATCATCATGTGGACTTCATCATTACTGACTACCGTATGGAAATACTGGGCGGCGACTACTGGATAAAGTTCCTACAGAAATTTGTCAGTGACGTGCCGGTAGTTATTACCTCTGGTTTCCTGCGTCCGGAGTTTGATATACCCTACCATGTCATCTACAAACCATATGACTATGCTGACCTAGCCGAATATATCCGCCAACAATTACCGATATCGGCCGATAATTGATGGCTACGTCGCCCCCTCAAAAAAGGTCGAATACTCAAACCAAGCCTAAGGAGTCGGACGAACCTGAAATTGCCATCCTGGGGCTGGTACGTGGCCGGGTGCAAGGTGTCGGCTTCCGCTTCGAAGCCCGCAGTGTGGCCAAATCCTTGAACCTGCGCGGTTGGGTAATGAATTTACCGGACGGCGGGGTGGAAACCTGGGCGGAAGGTCCGCAGAGCGCAGTCCACCGCTACCGGCAATGGCTGGAGAAAGGCCCCCCCGGTGCTAAGGTCGACCATATCGACGCCAGTGAACGGGCACCGCGCGGTGATTTTTCGGGCTTTACCATCGAGTTCTGATCAGGGTGTTGAAATCTCGCCATTTATACAATAGTCTGTAGACTGGTCAACCATACGGCTGACCGGAGTATTATAATCATTTCAACGTGGGAGGAATTGATATGGCTAACGCATTTTCGGCTCAGCGCGTCTTTGAGCGTCTTAAAAAGGCTTGGGAAATTATCCAGAAAGACACTGTCAATTACGGCTTGATGGTCTTTGTCGGCAGTCTCGTGCAGGCCATTACCTGCGGCATCCTGGCCGGCCCGGTTTCACTCGGCATGTACCGAGGCGCCCGTAAGCTGCAGAACGAAGGCAAGGTCGCCATCAATGACGCCTTTTCCGGCATGTCCAAATTCGGTACTACCTTCGTACTCATCCTGCTAATCGGCGCACTCCTGGGTATTGCCTTCGGCATCATTACCGGCGTTACTACCTTGCTTGCCGTCATCGCCATTAATCTCGGGCAGGCGATAGCCATAATTGGCGCTATCGTGGGCTTTCTGACAGCGATCCTGACCTTCGCGTTATGGATCGCCTATGGTGTTCTGGCCCTGGCTAGCGGCATCGTGTTGTCACTCGGCATCATCATGGTCGATGCCGAGGATCTCTCTGCCGTAGGTGCTATCCGGAAGGCTTTTTCCTGGATCAAGGCAAACCGGCCGGCTGCCCTCGAATTCCTGCTTGGTATCCTACTCTGCAGCTTGCTGGCGGCCATCCCGATTGTCGGAGCCATTGCGGTCATCGGTTTCAGCATGCTTTTTGCACTGCAAGTCTACGATTCCGAAAAGGAAATCGGCAACCTGTAACCGCCGCTTGGCTGTTCGCGCTACTTCACCCCTGCTGCCAGCCAAACAGGGTGGAGTAGCGAGAGTTTGATCCGCACCATGAAAAACCCTAGCCGCCGCCTGTTTCATGTATCCGCCACCTTCATCCTCAAAACTTTTATGCGCATTGAGCGCGAAGGCTGGCGTAGCGCCCTCAAGAATTCAGCCTTTATTATAGCCGCCAACCATCGCACATACATCGACCCGTTGATTGTCAACGCCGCGCTTGGAGCGCCCTTACCTTGGATCGGTGCCAGCTTCATGCAAGACATCCCGATTATCAGGACTCTGTCGCGCCTGGCCGGCACGGTATTCATCGCCACCAATGGCCGCAACAGCGTACAAAAACTGCTGGCTGCACTCGATTCGTCGTCTCAGCATAAATCCATCGGCATTTTTCCAGAAGGCTTCTTGCCACTAGTGGACCAACAACCTGCATTTCCCTTGCGTCCCTTTCACCGCGGATTCGCCTTTTTATCCACTCGATTGCAGAAACCAGTATTACCGGTCACCATCGTGCCCTTTCGAGAAAAAACAGCGCCCTACCCATTTCCGATTTCGATCCGCAAGCTTTTGATACCGCACGCCGAATTCTGTGACCTTGAAACACGGGTTGCCATTCGCCACGCCAAGGTCATTTTCCATGAACCAGTAAATCCGCCGCCGCCAGGTGCGGGACGGGCCGAGCTGATCTATTTTACTGACCAGGTTCGCAGCATTATTGAAGCGCCATTGACTAATTTACAGACAATAGGAGAAGTCCTCGCATGAACCATGAAAAGACTATAGATTTAAAAATGCTTTTCCCGCCGAACATGAACTATGATTATTTCAAGGGCAGCGAATTAGTCCCTTTTGATGGCAGCGACCAAGGCTTCAGCCTGGCTACGGCCTGGTGGCTGGCAGAAATATCCCTGTTGGTATACGAGCATCCTGGTTTTATCAAATGGGTTTTACACAGTATGGGAGCCGGTAATTATCGTTTTTTTAGCGGGGCAACCGCAAAAGTCGCTGTTTTTACGTTAAACCGGGCCTGCATCGTCACTTTTCGCGGCACGGAAATAAAAAACGCCAATTTCTTGCCGGATGCATTGGCGGATGTCCAGTTCGGGATGACAAAATTCCACGACCTCGGCAAGGTGCATAAAGGTTTCAAGTCGGTTTTCGATGAAGTCCTGACTGCTAAGCTTGGTTTACCAGGTTACCTCGATGAAATTTTGGAAAGCGGCCAGGCCGACAAGATCTTTTTTACCGGCCATAGCCTCGGTGGCGCACTTGCCACCTTGGCCAGCGCCTATTACCGACGACAGGTCGCCTCACTATACAGTTTCGGAACTCCAAAAGTTGGCAATGAGGAATTTTGCGCTAACTTCCCGGTACAAGCCTGGCGTTTTGTCACCGCCGGCGACCCAGTTCCATATTTACCGCCCAATCTGCCAGGCTTTGCCAAAGAAAGCACTAAGTACGCTCATATTGGCACCATGATGTATTTTGACGAACAAAGACGACTTCAGCCAAACGCCACCGAAGCGCCGCTCGACTTGCCAGCCTTAATCGGCAAGAACATACATACTGTCTCAGCCAATCTATCCAAAAAGGCACGTGGGTTCTTGGACAGGACGGTCGACAAAAAGCTGGCTACCTTTATTCGTGACGCGAATATTGATGCCCATGCGCCCGCCCTTTACGCAACCTACCTTTGGAATTTCTTGGTCACCCAACAATTCAACCCACAGCCGCCGAAGGCTTGACGGTTACCACCATCCACCGGTATCTTGCAAATTAGCACCGTTGCCACTAAACTAAACTACGTCTACCCGTGCACCGCCGCCTCTTACTAAGCGGTTGCTGCCAGCACGGGCGGCGACAGTGAATCCGTCGGGAGGCTTACATGAGATCTAAAGTGGTCGCCTATTTACTATGGTGGTTTTTGGGAGTTTTCGGTGCTCACCGTTTTTATCTTAACAAGATCGGTTCCGGAATCTTTTATCTGCTCACTTTCGGCGGGTTCGGCATCGGCTGGATCATCGACCTTTTTACCCTGAGTGGCCAGGTGGATCGTTTTAACAGCGATAATGGTTTCAGCCAGATTCAGCAAGCCCATCAACAAAGCCAGAATATCGTGGTCAACGTCACCACGCCCGCTGCCGTCGGCGGTTCGGCCGTTGAAGTCAAGATCAGCGCCGAGAAGCAAATTTTGGCCCTGGCCGACCAGAACGATCAACTGACCCTACGTCAAATAGTCGCCAACACCAGCCTGGAATTGGATGAAGCTGAAGAGACTGTCAAAAAACTGATTGCCCGCGGCATGGCTAAGGAACAAATATCGGCTGACGGCAAGATTAAATACGATTTTAATTGACATGCAGTGCAGTAATCACCCCCAGGCCAGCGGCAATCAATTATGCATGGAGTGCGGTCGATGGTTCTGCGAGGCCTGCATGGCAACGATGATGCCCAAGCCGCTTTGCCGAGCCTGCCAAGCGCGCCAAGGTAATATTGTCCACATCGAGTATGCCTCAACCAACGCCCGGGTTGGCAGCAGCCTCTATACCACAGACCAGCTTGCCACTCGACTGAATATGCCAGTTGGCGGACTTAAAAGCTGGTTTCGGATCGGCTTAGTTGTTTCCAATGTCATATTGGCGGCCTTGGGCTTGAATGCCCTCTTGCAAACGGGCTCCTGCCTGTTACTGATCCCGCTCGGCGTCAGCCTGCTGGGACATATCCCCTTGAACATGCTTTTCAAAGCATCGGCCAAGACGCACACCGGCCGGTCACAAGCAGGCACCATCACAATGGCCCAATTTGAAACGCTGATGCGAATTAGCGATGACCGAATAAGCGCGAAACGACTGGCCTCAACCACCAGCACGGACCTCAAGGCAGCCGAAAATTTCCTCAATCAGCTCGTTTTAGAAAGCAAGCTCCACGTTGACAATGACGCGGAAGGCTTGATCTACACCAGAAACTCGCTCTTACGCTGACCGGCTCGCCAAACCCCCGGTTGGCGCCAGTCCTTGATAGTATGACTCTGCCCGGCAATCATAAGCCCCTGCGGCCCGCTATACTGACAGATTATGGAGGAAAGAATGAACAGAAACAGAACGGCACTTATCACCATCAGCCTGATAGTCGGTCTTGTACTTAGCCTGGCTAGTTGCGCGAACAACACACCGGGATCGGTTACTTTGCGTTTCATGCAAGCCTTGAGCACCATGGATTTCGACACTGCAGCCAGCCTCGGTACCGACAGCACCAAGCAGTTAGTTGAGATGATCAGCACCATCGCCGCCTCGGCCGGTGAGGCTGGAATCCAGGAACAGATTGGCACTAACTTCAAAGTTATCAGCACGTCGATAACAGGCGAAACCGCCACCGTTATCTTGTCATCCGATGGCGAGGAGCAGCCGATCGCCTTACGCAAGGTAAACGGCCAGTGGAAAGTGGATTTGAGTAAGGATAATATGGACAAGGATTTCTGAGCGCCTATGAGACGACGTTTCCGGTTGAGCCTGATACTGGCGGTGATTGGCCTGCCGGTATCAGGTTTTTTTATTGCCGGTTCGGTCTGGCCTACTGAGCTAGCAGCCCGGGCCTCGGTGCCTCAGTCCAGCCACAATGGTGATCCCCTATCGGCCGACGAGCTGGCTCGCCTGGCTCCCGGAGACTTTATCCTGCGTCGAGGCAACAGCCTGGTCAGCCGCTTGATCGTCTACAGCCTGGGTGAGCCTACCGGCTATTCGCATTGCGGCATCCTGTGGCCCGACCCAGCCAGCGGAACGTGGCAGGTAATTCATTCGGTCTCGGAAGCCCTATCCGGGACGGATGGTCTGCGGCGTGAACCTCTAGCCGATTTTTGGCGAAAAAGCCTGCCGGACAGTACCACCGTAGTGCGGTATCGCGCCGACCAAGCCACGGTCGCAGCCATGCTGGAAACGGCCAACCGCCTGCTAGCCGCACCACCGGCCTTCGACAACGGCTTCCAGCTGGGTGGCGACAGCCTCTACTGCTCAGAACTGCTATGGCTTGTCCTACCTGCCACCGAGCGCGGCAGCTTCATCCGACTGCAGGCGCCGATCGGCGTCATCCGTTTCGAATCCTTCCTGGATCCGGCCTGGTTCGAAACTATCCTCGATCACCGGATGGCGGCCGCCAGACCGGACGAGCCTTAAGCCACGACCCGGCCGACACAACAATCCAAGGTGCCCTCAGTCCTTGGAAATCAGCAGCACCAAGCTGCGCGGGCCTACGATATATTCGCCCTGACTTGGCAAGGCTGCTTCGTGACCGGCTTCCAAAAAATCGGCCGGTGCATCTCGGCCGGTGTCGATGACGCGGAACCACTTTTTTCCAGCGGCCGCCGAAGCCAAGCAAAAGGGCGCCGCGTCAATACTGGCATTGAACATGACATAAAAATCGTTATCATCGCGATCTGCGGCCACATCGGCACGCGAACCGTCAATCCGGGCCGCCAATTGGCGCTCCAATTTACTCCAGTCCGGTATTTTACCGAAGGCGTCAAACCAGCTGATATCTGGTTTGCTATTGTAGCTGCGCCCCTTACCAGTGAAGAAGTCCGGCCGGCGGAAGGCCGTATGGCTTTTACGGAACTCGATCAGCAGACGGGTAAAACGAAACAAGCCTGCCTGCTTTTGCTTGAGTGAATAATCAATCCAGCTGATGGCGTTGTCCTGACACCAGGCATTATTATTGCCATTTTGGGTACGTCCCAATTCGTCACCAGCCGTCATCATCGGCGTACCGAGGGCCAATAACAAGGTAGCCAGGCAATTCTTGGACTGCCGTAACCGTATCCACTGAACCAGCAAGTTGTCAGTCGGGCCTTCTACCCCGAAGTTGAAGCTAAAATTACTGGGATGGCCATCCTGGTTGGTCTCGCCGTTGGCCTCGTTGTGCTTGTTATTATAGGATACCAGGTCCCATAGGGTAAAGCCATCATGGCTGGTGATGTAATTTATGGAATGGAAGGGCTTGCGGCCGTCGCGCAAGTACAGGTCGCTGGAACCAGTCAAGCGAGTCGAAAAGGCACCTACCTGATGATCATCACCGCGCCAGAAGCGGCGCACGTCGTCACGGAAGCGATCATTCCATTCTGCCCACCGTCCGCCGGGAAACCAACCCACTTGATAGGCGCCGCCAGCATCCCAGGCCTCAGCGATGATCTTGGTATGACGCAGGATTGGGTCCTCGGCGATTTGCTCAATTACCGGCGGATTCTCCAGCATCAAGCCACGCTGGTCGCGCCCCAATATCGAGCCGAGGTCGAAGCGGAAACCGTCGACATGCATGTCCACGACCCAGTAATGCAGACAATCCAGTATAAAATTGCGCACCACCGGATGATTGCAGTTAAGTGTATTGCCACATCCGGAAAAATTCTTGTAGAAGCGCTTTTTCTCGTCCAGGATATACCAGATCACATTATCCAAGCCACGGAAACTGCAGGTCGGCCCCAATTCATTGCCCTCGCCGGTGTGGTTGAAAACTACATCCAGGATGACCTCAATGCCCTGCTTATGCAACTCACGCACCATGGTCTTGAACTCGGTGACTTGTTGGCCGCGAGCGCCGGTAGCGGCATAGCTGCCCTTGGGTGCGAAAAAGGCCAAGGTACTATACCCCCAGTATTGCTTCAAGCGCTCACCGGTTTCCGGATCCTGGCGCTTGTTCTCAAAAAAATCGAACTCGTGTACCGGCAACAACTCCAAACTGGTGATGCCCAGTTCCTTAAGATGCGGAATCATTTCGATCACACCCTGGTAAGTGCCCGGATGCGCCGCGCCGGAGGATGGATGGGCAGACAAACCCCGCACATGCGCTTCGTACAGCACAGCATGGCGCAACGGCAAATTTAACGGACGATCGCCTTGCCAGTCGAAATCCTCATCGTCGATGACGATACATTTGGGCATAAAGGCTGCATCGTCGGTCTCGCAGAAACTCAGGTCGCTATCCGGATGGCCGCGGACGTAGCCGAGCGCCGCGTCGACCTCCCAGATAAAATCGCCGGTAATGGCTTTGGCATAGGGGTCAATCAGAATTTTGTAACGGTTGAAACGATGCCCTTCCAGGGGCAAGAATGGACCATCGGCCCGCCAAGCATAAAGCGCCCCAGCTGCCAAGCCCACCAACTCGATGTGCCAAATGTCACCAGTACGATGCTTGGTTGGACAGACGCTGATTTCAAAGGCGGCCTTGCCGTCTCCGGGCTGTTCAAAAATGCACAGATGCATACATGAGGCATTACGGGAAAAAATGGCAAAATTAACGCCACCGGGCACGATTGTCGCCCCGAATGGGCGCGGGCTGCCGGTCTTGACGGGAAAGCTTAGTTTCATATTGGTAAGAATAGCGCAGGAAACGCCTTTTTGCCAGGTATAGCCAAAGGCGAACCTACTGAGCCAGTCGATGTGTAGAAATGAACGGAGAGCCAAAACCAAGCCACTGCTCGAATGAGTGGTGGCCGGGATCAGCCTTCCGGCAACAAAGCAGCCAGCAGCGGCCCGAGGGGTGGTAGTTCCAGTCCGAGGCTGGCCTGGATGATCAAACCATCCGTCAAGGCCAGCAGCACCGGCGCTATAATAGTGGCGCGTGCCCCCAAGAAAGGCTCCAAGGCGCCGAGCATGGTAGCCAGCCATTCACGGTACTTGGCCTGAAGGGCGGTTTTGAGCTTTTCATTACGGGTCAGGCTCTCTTCTATCAGGTAAAGATGCAAACGATTGCGCAGGGTGGCGGCCAGCAGCACGTTCAGGAAACGCTCCATGAGGACGCGCGGGCCTGGCGAGCCGACACCTTGGCTGACGCAGGTTAACACTTCCCCACTGACCTTCTGGACATGCGTAAAGGCAATTTCCAGGATCAAGTCGTCTTTGCTCCGGAAATGATAGAACAAAGTGCCTTTGCTGATGCCGGCCGCAGTAGCCACATCGGCCAGGCTGGTGGCCTGGATACCTCGTTCCATGAACAAGGCTTCGGCATGGTCGACTATCGTCGCACGGGTCAACGAGCCGCTCCAACCACGCTGGGAAGCACCAGGCTGGGTAGCCCCAGACGGCGCAGCAGGCGCGGCGTCGGCACGCCGTCGGCATCGTAGCCTTTCTTGCGGTAGTAAGCCTTCACCAGTGACTCGATCGGCACGACGCTCTTGACCGGATGCTTGGTAATGGCTTCTTCCAGGAAGCGACGCGGCAGGGTATCATCGGCGGCGGTGATGCCACAGGCTAGGTTCATGCAGCGCTCCAGAACATGGGTACGGCGGCCAGACTTGAGGAAGGCGCGCATGCCGATGGGTCGACCGGTGATGGCCGAAACCAGTCCGGACAAGGCGCTCCAGTCCAATACCAACTGGGCCACTTCCGGTAATAGGGTCATGGCCAGCTTGAGCAGCGGTTTGGGCGTAAAGCGGGCGATCGGTGGCTCCAAAAGGTAGCCGAATATCGTGAACTGGCAGGTCTGCGTCGAATTGGTGGCGCTGAATAAGTCTTCCATGAAGGCTACCCAGGAAGCCTTGGAGAGCGTACTGTATTGGGGAATGAATTTGAACAAAGCCTCCAGGGCAATCGGATAGGCATTCAGGTGGCAGCCACCGCGATTGGCCACCGCATAATTGAGTCCCTGCCCCCAACCGGCACGTGGATCGTAGGCCGCCATCTCTAGGCCCTTGACCTGGGCGGCGAAATCCAGGCCGCCATACTTCAGCGCCAGGCGCCGAGAGCCGAGGGCCAAGTCGGCGCCCTCGCCTCGTCGCCAGGCAATATCGTCCAATATTCCGGCGATATTGTCGGTGCGGCCAAAGGCCAGCTGGCTAGGACGCAAGCCCTTCTCGGCCGCCTCCATCGCCCAGCCGACGGTGGCGCCGCAGGAAATGGTGTCGATGCCCAGCTCGTTCATGCGGTCGTTCCAGCTGCCGATGATGTCAGGGTCGAAGTTCATCAGGTTGCCGCCCCACAGGCCGATGGTCTCATACTCCGGTATGTGGCGCTTGACGCCGTCCGGATAGGTACCCTTGTGGCCGCACAAGACGGTGCAAGGCGCGCAGACGGCGTGCGTCGTGTGGTAGCGCTCGGCCATCGCCTCGCCGGACAGGTTGCGGCAGCGCTCGTCGGTCCGGTCGCGGAAATTGCGCACCGGGGCATAGCCGGCGTCCACCCCGGGATTTACGCCAAAATTGGTGCCATAAGCCCGGTAGGAACGCACGAAGGCATTGCGGTTGATCATGGTGCGCGCTTTCTTGTTCAAGCGGGCAAAGGCTACCGGATCGGCCGGCTCGATGCGACAGGACAGGCCGGTAGCCACGATGGCCTTCAGGTTCTTGGCGCCCATCACCGTACCCATACCGCCGCGACCCAGATAACGATGACCGGAGCGGATGACGGAATACAGGACGCCGTTTTCGCCAGCCGGGCCGATCAGCAAGGCGCCTTGGCGTGGATTATCCACCAAGCGGCTTTGCGCCGGCCCCGTTTCCATGCTCCACAGTTCGCCGGCCGCCTCAAAGCGGACGCCAGCTTCGTCGATATGCACTACGGTCGGCTCGGCCGCCTGGCCGCTAACCAGAACCCCGTCCCAGCCAGCCGTCTTGCAGGCCATGCCAAAAGGGCCACCGCAGGAGGCGGCCACCATGATGCCGGTCAGCGGTGACTTGGTAACGCCGGCAAAGCGGGCTGAACACGGCGCGCCGGTGGCCAGGAAGGTGCCCATCATGAAGGCCAGGATGTTATCCGGATCCAGCGGATCTAGCGCGCCCAGTCGATTACCCAGCCGGTCATGGATCATTTTCAAGCCCAGACCCTTGCCGCCAATATAGTCGCGCAAATCGGCCTCGGTGGGACTAAAGACCGACCAGCTACGTTTTCCCAGGTCGATTTCCAGATATTTTTTTGATTCTCCGCGGATTGTTTTCATGGGTGGTTCCTTTCACCGGCCGACTGGCGGATGGCAATGCAGTCCATCGGGCAATAAAAAGCGCACAACCCGCAGGACACACACTTTTCGGGGGCGGACTGGCTGGGCCAGCACGCCAGTCCGCCGGGTTGGCCGGTAGACAGGGCCAGACAGGTAACTGGGCAGTGGTCGGCGCAGGCTGCGCAGGAAATGCAGTGGCGTAGATCAAAGACTGGCTTAGCCCAGGCGGCACGCGGCAGCAAGCGGACCACCGGTACGCCCTGACTGTCGCTGACGGCTCCCGTCGGGCACAGCCGGCCGCAGGCGCCGCATTCAATGCAGCGCGCCGGATCAATGTCATGGCGGGACTTCTTTTCCCCGGAGATGGCGCCTACCGGACAAGCCTTGACGCAGGCCGTGCAGCCGATGCACTTATCGCCTATCGCCATGCTCATTGGCCATCCTCCGCTTGGTGCGCTTCACCCTGAACCAAACCGGCGCTGGCGCTGGCCCGTGTTCCAGGCTGCCCGCTGACAATGTTCAGCAATTCGGTCAAGTCAGCCCGACCCAGTATGCGCGGTACTGGATACAGTGGATTAGCCTCTGCCAAGGCCCGCTGCACCATCAGAGGAATATCGGCCGGCTTGATACTGTTGATTACCTCCGGTATGTCCATGGTCTGGTTCATGACCTTAATGCGAGCGATAAAGGCCTGCGCCGCCGCCTGGTCGTTCAGACCTGGCTCGACCGCCCCAGCCGCCCGCGCCAGTTTGGCCAGACGGCGTTCGGCTGACGGTCCGAAATACTCTAGAACGTGCGGCAGAATGACCGAGTTGGCCAGACCATGCGGCACGCTATAAAACCCGCCTAAGGTATGTGCCAGGGCATGGACATAACCGACATAGGCTCGGGTGAAGGCCAAGCCGGCCAAATAGGCTGCCTTCAGCAATAAGCCGCGCCGCAGCACATCGTTGCCCTGCTGATAAACTGATACTAGGTTGTCCATAATCAGACGGGTGGCCTCAATCGCCGCCGCTTCGGTTTCCTTGGTATTGCTGTGGCCGATGTATGCCTCGACGGCATGGGTCAGGGCATCCATGCCGGTAGTGGAGGTGATCTGCCGGGGCAGCTGCAAGGTCAATTCCGGATCGAGGACGGCCAGATGAGGGATGAGCACCGGATCGTTGATTGGATACTTTTCGTGAGTCGCCGGATTGGAAATGACAGCCGCTAGGGTAGCCTCGCTGCCGGTTCCAGCCGTGGTGGGCACTGCCACCAGCAAGGGTAGACGCTTGCCCACCTTGAACAGGCCTTTCATCCGTGACACCGGCAGGTTCGGCCGGGCCACTCGCGCGCCGATGCCTTTAGCGCAGTCCATCGACGATCCGCCACCGAAGGCCACAATCGCCTGGCAGCCATGTTCATTATACTGGTTCAAGGCTGTCTCGATATTGCCGATAGTCGGGTTGGGTACCGTACCGTCGAATACCGTATAAAAAATGCTCTTGCCGCGCAGGCCTTCCAGAAAGGGTTCCATCAAGCCGAGCTTGACGATACCCTGATCGGACACCACCAATAAACGGCTAACCTGTCGGCGCTGCAGCAAAGCCGGTAATTCCTGTAAACAACCTGGACCTTCCAGCAACTCCGGCTGCCTCCAAGGTAAAAAAGGTGAGACCAGCTTGAAAATAGCCTGGAAGAGTCGGGCGTAGACTTTGTATAAAAACATCGAAGCCTCCTGACGGCATTAGCAGGGTCAACCAAAAACAAAAAGGTCGGCCGAGTGAGTTCAGCTATCGGTCAGTCGACCGACCGATAGCTGAACTTACTGTATGCTTACTCTAGCGGCTTGTCAAGACAGCCGTGTTGCCTCATAATAAAATCTAGTCCTACGAGGTGGTTGCCTCATAAGTCAAATTCTAGTCCAAGGATAAGCTTGGACTAGAGTTTCC
>MIAR01000018.1 GCA_001829185.1 Spirochaetes bacterium GWB1_60_80 | reverse complement strand
AACGTGTCGCTAGTTATAGCGTAACGCCGTATTTGTGTCAAGCGCCTTTCAGCGCTTTTCTTCCGTTTCCACTGCGCTTTGTTGCGGTTTGGTTGGCAAGTGCTGCTGACCACAACAACCTGATCCAACAAACGTCGGATGATTGTCCTGCGGCCGCAGCTGCAGGGCGGTGTTGATTAGTCCACGACCGTACAGTGCAAGACGCAAGATCCATGATAATGAGGTGCTGCATTTTAGTCAAGCGCTTACTACAGGAATATCAAGAAAATTCCAATAGAATAATCCCCCGGGTACCTCAATCCGGCACCAGGCTCTCGGCATCAGTACTGCCACACCGGGGACAGGTTGGCCTAGCGCCAGGCAGGGTGGCCACATTACGGCGTTTACCAAACAAGATGCCCAGAAAACCTGGGGCCGGCTGCCAGCCGAGATCACCCTGGCTGCCACGGAAGCGTTTGCCGCACTGCCTGCAGCGATAGATTAACGCGATAGATTGCATCACTGTCTCCTTGGCCGCGTTGGGCAGGTGCGAGCGGCTAACCCTCCCAGTAGAATCCATCGCCGCCGCGCTGTCAAGCGACCAGCGCCACCTGGTCGCCCGGTTATTCATGGAAACAAGTCAATCCACCATCTTCTATAGAAAAAAATGATCAGCGCGCTTAACTAGGCTATTGCCTCACTACCCTAATTCGCTATAAAGCTAGCGGTAGCGTAACCAACCGCCCGCCACTATCCAATCGAGGGCTGGACCGCGGCGGGAAATTCAAACCACCCAGATACTATTAATTTACCCTTGCAAGCTGAAATCCGGTGTACTAAGATTGCAGTAGCTTGTTCTTCAAGGAGAAACGTATGGGATTGATCGGCGGAATCGTACTGATCGTCTGTGGCCTGCTCTGCATTCCGGCGCTTGTGGCGCAAAAAAGCCCGCAAGCGGCTGAACAGCTCAAGAAACTGGCCCCTGTCCAAGGCTGGATCGGCTTGATTGTGGCCATCTGGGGCCTCTGGGGCATCATAAGTGCCGTCATGACGCTCGGCTGGTTGAGCACCTGGCCGCTCTGGTGGATCACCAATTTGGCCGGTAACGTCATGAGCCTGCTTCTCGGCATCATCCTCGGCTACGGCATGATCCAGCAGTACGCCCTCGCCAAGGCCAGCGACGCCGTCAAGGCCAAGGCCGAAGAGACCTATAAGAAGCTGACTGGCGCGCAGAGCAGCCTAGGCATCATTGGCATCATCCTCGGCCTGTGGGTTGTCCTGTATAACCTCGTGCTGCAGAGGATATTTACCATCTGAGCCATTTTGTCTAAGACTTGGAACGGTCGTCTGCAGAGCGCAGGCGGCCGTTTTTTATCCGTCTTGGCTCGATCCAGACAGCTTGCAGCTGCTAGCCACAGCCGATCTGCTAGCCACAGCCGATCTGCTACCCAGCCATTCTCGGCACTGGCTTGACAAAGACAACCAAACCACTATAGATAGTAAGCAACCGGCGTTGCCGGCCCAAAACCTGGCGGGCGCCCATCGTCCGTCATGTCGCTGCGGTTCCGCCCTCAGGCGTCGAACGAAGCATCTTCCTTCCACCCGGCTAAAGGCCGGAATCCCGGACAAACATAACTCTTCACCGTTCCGCCACCAGCCCGACGTGTCTCCGGCCGTTGACTGGCGCGACGGCAGCGGCGGGGGGCTGTCAGCCGGCGTTTAAACAGAGGTATTCGCGTGAACAAAACAAACAAGGCGCTTAGCATGCTGGTCGCCGGCACGGCCATCAACCTGAGCATCGGTTTCCTGTACGCCTGGAGCGTCTTCAAGAAGGCCATCGTGGCCAACTGGGGCTGGACGCACAGCCAGGCCAACGCCGCCTACACCGTGGCCATTGTCTGGTGGGCCGTCGCCCTACTGGTGGCCGGCGTGGTACAGGATCGCATCGGACCACGCCGCGTTATCCAGTTGGGTGTCTTTTTCGTCGGCACCGGACTGATCGCCTCCAGCTTTATCTCGAGTCCGCTGGCCATGGTCATTACCATCGGCATCGTGGTAGCCACTGGTATCGGCTTCACCTATGGCTGCGTTACCCCTATGGCCATGAAGTGGTTTCATCCGTCGCGCAAGGGCATGGTTTCGGGCATCACGGTCGGCGGCTTCGGTATCGCCGCGGTCTACTTTGCGCCGCTGGCCAACTTCCTGATTGGCCGCTTCGGCATCTCGCACTCTTTTCTGATCCTGGGTTGCGGCATCCTGGCCATCGCCTTGCCACTGTCCTTCTATGTCAATAACCCGCCGGTCGGCTTCGTGGCCGACGCCCCGGTCGTATCCACGGCCAAACGCCGCCCCAAGCTGACCAGCCACGACTATACCTGGCGCCAGATGCTGAGGACTCCGGCCTTCTATATTCTGTGGATCATGTTTGTATTGTCGGCCTCGGCCGGCGTCATGATGATTGGCCACCTGGCGTCGATTGCCACGGTTCAGACCACGCTGACTAACTCGGCGCTGATCGTGTCGTTATTGGCTATCAGCAACGCCAGCGGACGCATCGGCGGCGGCATGCTGTCCGACCGCATCGGCCGGCGCAACACTATGCTGCTGGTCTTCACTACCCAGTTGGTCAACATGCTGCTCTTTACCTATTATACGAGCGTACCGCTGATCGTGCTCGGAACCATCGTGGCCGGCTTCTCCTACGGCGCCCTGATGTCCAGCTTCCCGTCCATCACCTCCGACAACTGGGGCATGAAAAGCTACGGCGCCAACTACGGCGTGCTGTACACC
Organism: Spirochaetes bacterium GWB1_60_80; assembly: GCA_001829185.1. Taxonomy (GTDB): domain Bacteria; phylum Spirochaetota; class Spirochaetia; order Treponematales; family UBA12059; genus UBA12059. The sequence goes on along the minus strand of MIAR01000018.1, from coordinate 72,804 downwards.
GCCTGGGGCGTGTCCGGCGTGCTGGGCCCGTTGATCGCCGGCCGGGTGGTCGACGCCACCGGCGCCTACCGGGTGGCCTTCCTGATCTCGGCCGCCCTACTGGGCGTGGCCATCGTGCTGGGGCTGGTCCTCAAGCCGGTGTCCACCCCGCCCAAGACTACGGCGGTCTGACCAAGTGGGCGATGGCCAGCACCGGTTGGCCACCGCCTGGCTACGCCGGTCAGCTGAACAGGGCCACCTGCCGGCCGATTTCCTTCAGTTGCCCGGAAATCTCCTGGATTTTGTCGTTGAGCAGGCTGATACCCTGGTTGATATCGGTGGCGCCGCCGGTAATCTCGTGGACGGCGGCCTGCACCGTGATGCCGATCTGGTCGTTCTCGGCCTCGGTGCGGGTCAGAAGCGTCGATTCGTCGGCAATGACGGTCGATTGCCGGTTGATGGTCTCGATAGCGTCGCGGATGGCCAGCAATGCGCCGCTGATCTCGTTGATACCGCCTGATAATTCAATAACCGTATTTTCGATCTCCGCGAACGATTCGGTAACGCTGACGGTGCTGGACTCGACCTTGCCAAAAACGTCCCAGGAGTGCCGGAAAACGTCGCCCAGCTGATGGATGGACTTGACGCTGTTCTTGAGCGACTGGTTGATGGTATTGGAATTCTGGCTGGCCGTGTCGGACAGCTTGCGGATTTCCTCGGCCACGACCGCGAAACCCTTGCCGCTTTCGCCGGCGTGGGCGGCTTCGATGGCCGCGTTCATGCTAAGCAGATTAGTCTGCGAGGCGATGGCGTTGATCATCTCGGTGGCCGAGCTCATGTCCTCGGTTTGACGGCTCAGGTCGGCCATCTGGCGGTCGATGTCCTCGAAGTCGGCCCGGCTATCGCCTACCAGCGCCAACAGTTCCTTGAGGGCGTCGCTGCGTTTCTTGACGGTGGCGCCGATCAGGCTAGCCTGGGCGTTGATCTGCTCGGCGGCGCTGGAGGTCTGCTCGATGGCCGCCACCTGGCTGTCCACCTGCTCCTTCATGACGCCGGCCGAAGCCGTAACCGCCTGGTTGGCGCGCAGACTTTTCTCGATATTGCCGTGCAGGGAGTTGATGGCGGTTTCGACGCTGGCTAGGTTAGCCTGGATCTCGTTAATAGCCGCCGCCGACTGGTTGGAATTGGCGGCGATATCAGTCATGTGCTCGTTGGCGTTCTCGAGGGACGTCTGAACCGTACGGATGATTCCGGCCAGCTTCTCCACGAAGCGATTAAAGGCCGCCGCCAATTCGCCGACCTCGTCGTGCGAAGTTATTTCCAGCCGGGCGGCCAGGTCGGCCTTGTCGCTGGCGATCAGATTGAGCCGACGGGCCACTTCCCGGATCGGCCGCACCACTACCCGGCTGCTGATCAGCAGCATCATGAACAGTACCAGGAGCAAGCTGCCGGCCAGGATAGCGAACCACAGTATCCGGATGCGGGTTATGTCGCCGAAGGCGTCCTCGTACGGGACGGCGATGCCGAAACGGTAGCCCACATTGACCAGGTCCGAAGTGAACAGCTTGAGGTCATCGGAATCGTCGACCGACAACTCCGGCGCCGCCGACAGCGGCTGGCCCGTCTTGGCCTTGTCCGGGTGGTAAAGGATACTGTCGTTGGTCAAGTCGATTAAATAAGGATAGGAATGCTCGGTCAGTTTCAGGTCGGCCAAGATGGCCGGCAGGAAATCCAGGGTCCAGTCGATGGAAACCGCGCCTATGAAACGAGAGCTGGCATCGTACATCGGCCAGGCGATGGTGATAAAGGTCTGTCCGGATTCAGCGTCGTAATAAGGGGCCGTGATCTGCAGCTGCCGGTCCGGATTCCTGGCCGGCGTCACCTGGAGGTACCATTCCTGGCCCCGGTAGTCATATTCAGCATTGGAATAATCCCAGGTAGTCAGCACCGCCGTACCGTCTTTATAGGCGTACGGACCAAACCATTCGGTGGCCGCGACGACGCCGGCCTCATACCAGATGCCGTAGCCGTAGACATAATCGGTCTCACCCACCACTCTGGCCAGGAGGGCCTCGACCAGGCGCGCCATTTCCGTCGGATCGCTAACCAGGCTGGAATCGGCCAGCATAACGGCGCCGGAGGCCAGGCTCTTGCCAACCGAACGGATCATGCCGACCGCGCTGTCCAGTTCACGGGCAAAGCCCAGGGTTTGTTCGTCATAATAGGCCGATCGCTGGGCGATAATGCGGCTGCCCAGCAGGTTCTCGCTGGTAATATAACTGACAAACGAAAAACTGATCAGAGCCAGCGCGATTGGCACGCCCAATTTAAATCCGATTCTGGTTTTCCGGCTCATCCTGACCTCCTCAAAAATCATGCGGTGACGTGTCTTTTATATGGCGCTGCGGGAGTCGATAGCTACACTCGTGCTATTTGAGGATTTTCCGGAGGCTGCCCGTCCGGGATGAATGCAGCCCGCGCCAAATTCCGTTACTGCCCCAAATCTAGTCCGAGCTGTTCGGTCTGTCAAGCAAAATTCGGAAAAGCGGGAAAACACAAAAAAAACCGGCCTCCTTATAAGGGTGGAACCGGCTTTCGGGTCTATTATCAAGGAAGAAATCGGGACGGAGGGACTCGAACCCTCGATATCCAGCTCCCAAAGCTGGCGCCCTAGCCACTGGGCTACGTCCCGCAGGTTGCGGTGCTCGGGGCTGACTCTAACCAATTGGCCTGGTTTAGTCAAGGCGATGGTCTAAGCTACGGGGTAAACCAAGGGAAACGGCGTCTGGCTTGTATAGGGGAGAGGCAGACGCGGGGCCTGGCACTATCAATCAAGGCTATGCTTATCGCATGGCCTTGATTGATAGTGCCACCCGCGGGGTCGCGGCTCCCGTGGATAAGCGGGTGCGGGGTTTGACTGTTTTACGCGTTCCCAACAACTGCGCCTGGTATTCGCGTACCTCCCGCGCACATACCAGTCCAACACTGATTAGGCACAACATTGTCGCATAGAATCGTTTCATTAGCGGCTCCTATGGGTTAAAGAGTAGGCGCATGAAGCGGACCTACCCGAAGGCCGGTCCCGCCTCCGGCAGTTGCCGGGGTTTCGGCGGTATTGTAGTACGTATTCGCCGCAATTCCCGATCGAGCAGTATTTTGACCGCCAGCCTACGCGCCAGGGATTGGAGCGGTATCCTGGCCGGCGGACCGGTAGGGACGACGGACAGATTCAAGCGGAAAGCCCGGCCGGGGCGCGGCTAGCGGCCCGGGGCGCCCCAAAAGGGGCGTGGGAGGGCTAAAACCGCCTTGGGGGGCCGCCAGTTTTTCTTGACAGTTCCGCAAAACGGGCTTTATGCTATCTATCGCTGTGTCTGGCCGGAATGGCCGGGGGCGGCTGGTTTTTGTTTCTGCGCTGTGCGTCTGGCTCCCGCCGGTCCTGGCGGGAAAAATCCGTTTCCTAAGGAGTGTGTCATGTTGTATGGGACCGATCTTATCAGGAATGTGGCCCTTGCGGGCCATGGTAGTACCGGAAAAACCAGTCTGGTGGAGCATCTTTTGTTCTCGGCCGGCGCTATCGCCAAGCCGGAGACTATCGAGAGCGGGAAGACGGCGAGCGACTACAACGAAGAGGAGATCGAGCGCAAGATTTCGGTGCGCGCGAGCCTGAGCTATGCCGAATACAATGGCAAGAAGTTAAATTTTCTTGACGCGCCTGGATCGGCCGACTTTATCGGCGAGGTGATTTTGGCGCTGCGCGCGGCCGAGTCGGCGATCATTTTGGTGGACGGCCGCTCTGGTGTCCAGATCGAGACGATGAAGGTGTGGCGCAATCTGGAGAGCCGCGGCAAGCCGCGTATGTTTTTCGTGAACAAGTTGGACGAGGAGCGGGCCTCGTTTGCGACTGCCGTGGCCGACATTACCGACAAGTTTAGCGTCCACCCGGTGGCCATTACCGTTCCGATGGGCGAGGGAACCAGCTTTCAGGGCGTTATCGATGTCCTGAACGAGAAGGCCTACCCGCTGCCCAAGTCGCATGACCAGAAAGAAATTGCCGGCGAGGTGCCGGCTGCTTATAAGGAAGCGGTGGCCGCGGCGCGTTCCGCGCTGTCCGAGGCCGCCGCCGATGGCGACGATGAGTTGATGGCCAAGTACCTGGACCACGGTACGCTATCCCAGGCCGAGATCGTCAAGGGTTTGAGCGAGGCTTTGGCCGAGAACCGCATTATTCCGGTGTTTGCCGGCGCCGGCCTCAAGAACTCCGGCTGCCTGGCGCTGCTCGACTTCATCGCCCAGATTGCGCCCAACCCGACGCACCTGGCCACGGAAAGGGTCAAGCTGGCCAATGGCAGCGAGGCCGAGCTGGCCGTAACCGATAAGGGACCGCTGGCTGGCTTGGTTATCAAGACTCAGATTGACCAGTTCTCCGGCCGTTTGTCGTACATCAAGATCATCCGGGGCATCCTGACCACCGACATCGAATTCCTGAATGTCGACGACAACAAGAAAGAGAAGCCGGCCAAGCTGTACACCGCGCTGGGCAAAAAGCTGGTGGAGGCCCGGGAACTGCACGCCGGCGACATTGGCATTATCGCCAAGAGCCCGTCGCTCAAGACCAGCGAGACCATCGCCGCGCTGGATTCGCCGCTGCACTTCGTGCCGCTGCGCCTGCCGATGCCGGTACACGCCGTGGCCGTGACGGCTGTCAACAAGAAAGAAGAAGACAAGCTGGCCGAGATTCTGCACAAGGCCGCCGAGGAAGACTTGACCTTTACCGTCCGCTTTGACGCCGAGACTAAGGAAACGGTTATTTCCGGCATGGGCGAGCTGCAGATCAACATGCTCTTGGACAAGATCAAGCACCATCAGAAGATCGACGTCGAGACGCGCATTCCGCGTATCGCCTACCGCGAAACCGTCCAGAAGAAGGCCGGCGGCGAGCACACCCACAAGAAGCAGTCCGGTGGCCACGGCCAGTATGGCAAGGTGGTGCTGGAGGTTGAGCCGCTGGCGCGCGGCAGCGGCTATGGTTTTGAGAACAAGGTCTTCGGCGGCTCGGTGTCCAAGGGTTTCGTGCCCGGCATCGAGAAGGGTATCCACCAGGCTATGGAACGCGGCATCATGGCCGGCTACCCAGTGGTGGACGTCAAGTCCAGCCTGATGGACGGCAAGGAACACGCCGTCGACTCGTCGGAAATGGCCTTCAAGATCGCGGCCCGCGGCGCCTTCCGCGAGGCTTGCAAGAACGCCGGCCCCACCTTGCTGGAACCGGTCATGAACCTGGAAGTCTTCGTCGAGGAGAAGTACCTGGGCGACGTCATGTCCGACCTGTCCAGCCGACGCGGCCGTATTGCCGGTCAGAACCCGATCGGCGGCGGTATCATCGAGATCAAGGGCCAAGTGCCCCAGGCCGAGCTGCTGCGCTATTCGATCGACCTACGCGCCAAAACCTCGGGCACCGGCAGCTTCGAGATCGACTTCGACCACTACGCGCCGATCTCAGGCAAGATCGCGGACGATGTGATAAAAGCAGCCGAAGCCTTCCATATTCACGAAGCCGAAGAAGACTAGCTTTTTTCGACAGCGGGCGATCCGCGGCGTTGGAAGACCGCAAGCGAGCCTCGACGGGCACGAGCCCGCCTTCGGTTCTCTTGCGGTCTTCCGCCTTGCGGCTCATCCCGCTGTCGAAAAAAGTCCTTGCATGAGAGGCGGGCGATCCGCGGCGTTGGACATCGTCCGGTGGCGCTTGGCGGGCAAAAGCCCGCCTACGCGTCTCCGGGCGATGTCCGCCTGGCGGCTCATCCCGCCTGGCGAAAAAGTCGTTTCAGTGAGGAGGCGGTTGTATGAAAGGCGGGCTGTCTGCGACGCCCGTCCTTTTCGCCAGGCGGGCGATCCGCGGCGTTGGACATCACTCGGTGGCGCTTGGCGGGCAAAAGCCCGCCTACGCGTCTCCGGGCGATGTCCGCCTGGCGGCTCATCCCGCCTGGCGAAAAAGTCGTTGCCGTGGGGGGAGGCGGCGGCAGGAAATACGGGCTATCTGCGACGCCCGTCTTTGTCGCCGGGCGGGCGATCCGCGGCGTTGGCGCGCCGATGGTGACGCTCGGCGGACAAAAGTCAAACAACGCGCTAGCTTTTACAGAGAGCCGCGGCCCCCGCGGGTGGCGCTTTCAAGAGCGGTCAAGCGATAAGCTGACCGCTCTTGAAAGCGCCAGGCCCCGCGTCTGCGCCTCCCTTAAAACGCATCTCCCCGCCATGCTTGAAAGCGCCAGGACCCACGTCTGCGCCTCCCTTGAACAAGCTCCTCGCCGTTCCTTTGGCGCATCATCCGGTGGTGACGCTCGGTGGGCAAGAGCACGTCTTGGTTCATTTCAATTGTTGGATGAGGCCGCTATAATAGCAGCTAGCAGGATCCGCATCTGATCCAAGTTGTAAGCTTGCAGATATCCTTTGAGCCTGGTTGCTAACTCCAGCTCGATTGGTTCCAATTCTTGGATCACCACTTTCAACTGGGTAACGTTGCCCCGATCCAACTCAGCCATGCAATTATTCGCCCAGCCCGATGGCAACTTCAAGTTAGCATAAAAAGGCGAAACCGGGGCTACTCCCGCGGGCTTTTCGAAGCTTTCGTTATAATTATATTTGACACCAAGAACATCCGCCAAAGCAGCCAGCAGTTGTTCCACTTTAAATGGTTTGAGGATGGCAGCATTGAAACCTCGGTCTAGCAGTATAGAACTGGAAAGGTCAAAAACATTTGCGCTAACCGCCAAGACGGGAAGATCCCGGACAGTTAACGACTGGCGAATTTCGACTAGCGTTTGGTTGCCATCCATCACTGGCATCACCAAGTCTAGCAATACGCAAGCAGGCTTGTGCTCAGCAATTGCTATTAATGCTTCACAGCCATTGTTAGCTTGCCGGGTACTGAATCCAACTTCCTCAAGTATATCTCGTAGTAACAATCGATTAGTTTCTTGGTCATCTACTATCAAAATCTCGTACAAGGGCTGACCAGAGGCGATCCTGCGGACCGGCGGCGAGGGTGGCTCTTCTAGTTGTGTTACAGCGTCTAGCTTGGCCAGGAATGTCAGATGCACGGTGGTGCCGTGATCAGGTTGACTTTTAACAATTATATCCCCCCCCAGCAGCCTGGCATACTTCAAGCTGATTGGCAAACCTAGACCGGTTCCTTGGGCTATCTCTCGCGCTAAGCTGGTTCGCTCAAATGGATTGAAGATGCGATCCATGGCCTCTCGCTCAATCCCGATTCCAGTATCCGAGATGGTTACCGCCAAGGCACAAAATCCCGAGTGGTCATCAAAGTCGGTATCAAGCTGTAACCTGGCAAACACCGAGCCTTCCCTGGTAAATTTAATCGCATTTCCGAATAGATTGATAAGTATCTGCCGTAGTTTTGAGGCATCCGATCTGATGATGTCAGGTACTCTATCTTCCACTTCATAGTCGAAAGTTAAACCTTGTTCCGCGGCCTTTTGCTTGAACATTTGAGCAATGCCGTAGAGCAGCGCTCGCACATTGAAGGATGTTTCACGTAATTCTATAAAACCAGCTTCAATCCGGGACATTTCCAGAATATCGTTAATGATGGCCAAGAGATGATCGCCGCCCTGGATAATCAGCTTGACATGTTCACGGGCTTGGGCAGACAGCTCGTCGTTGTGGCTCAATAATTGCGCGAAACCCAATACAGAATTCATTGGCGTGCGGATTTCATGGCTCATATTGGCGAGAAAAGCGCTTTTAGCTCGGCTGGCCATTTCGGCTGCCTCTTTAGCCACGGTCAGATGGGCGACGGCTTCATCCAGCTTAAGGATTCGATTCTCCGCCAATCGTTCTATTTCTTGGTGGTAGAACTCTAATTCTTGTTCCGCCAGTTTTTGTTCCGTGATAATGAATTCGATTCCGTCCCAACAGATAAAACCGTTCGGCAGTCGTTGAGGCGATGACACCACCAATGACCAACGTATATCTCCGGACGGATTAAATACCCGGACAGTGGCTTTGAAAGAGCTCATGGTCTGGAGGGCGTTGGTCTCGACTTTGGCCAGCATAGCTTTATCATCCTCATGTAACCGGGAGTAGATCAGGTGTGAATTATTAGCCGCTGCTTCTGGGCTGACGCCGTAGAGCTCCTGGACGGATTCGCTTATATATGTGAATTTCCTATTCCCTGTATCATCCGCCACAACTTGATAAATCATGCCATTACGGAAATTATTATTTATTGACTTGATACGATCATTGCTGATTTCAAGCGCCCTGCTGGTTTGCAGCAAGGAGCGATTTTTTGAAGCCTGGCACAAGGCCAATCCAATCAGGAGACTGAGCGCCACCGCTACTCCCAACAAACAGGGCCAATACAGATGGAGAAAGCCGCGTGGCTTGAAGTGTTCAATGCCGCCAACTGGCTCGTCCTTCAGCTGCATGCGCCCACGTTCCTCGGTGTTCCAGCCGAATTCCTGCCTGACTATTCCATCGGTTATAGCGGAAACAATATCGGCCTCTGTATTGCGACCTGGTTCAGCCGAAAGTAGTTTACTGGCCATTCCGGCAAAGGCAAACACGCCAATGAGAAAAGTATGCCTCTGGCGATGGATCATTATTTTCTCCAACTCTAGCCGCGGGTATGGCCGCCATGATTGAGACACATGAATTCAGCACGACTGGCCACGCCTAATTTGTGATAGATAGTGCTAATATGTTTCTTGGTGGTCGATTCGGAAATACACAACCAGCGACTAAGTTGATCCACGCTGATTCCAGTCTGCAAGAGAGCGCAAACTTCACGCTCACGCTCACTGAGTTTATCATGATAAGGCGGCGATGTTGGCTTATCTGTACCCAAGTATTCATCGATGGAGTTAATGCTCTCTTTTAAAGTGCGGGCAAACGCCAAAAGATCGGTGCAACGAACCGAGTCAGCTTCGCAAACCGTGATATCTTCCACACTTATCACGCGCAACCGGTTGAAGCTAGACACTGGCTCGCTGACTTCTGGCTGGCCATCGCTTCCCAAGGCCGATAGGAAACGCAACCGCAAGAAACGTTGGCTTCCGTGCACCAAGGCCCTCACCTTGACCTCCAGAGTAATTGGAGGTTTCCTGGCTTCGTTCAATAGCTGCAAGAACTCAGCTCGCCCATTAGGGGACATCAGCTCAAGAAAAGCCACCCAAATCTGCCGGCTGGAACAGAGTTGCAGTCCAAGCAGATTCCGAGCTTGGGCATTCGCGAAACTGAGATCTGGTTGACCATCTGCACCACTGGATAATCCAAGCAGGCCGACTGGTGCGTGCTCAATTCCGTCAAGATAGCGGGCCAGATCCTCCGCCGGATTGGACTGCGTGACGGATTCTAGTACGACAGAATCCATATGATCATTCTCAGTCATTTCCGGACTGTATGCAAGCCTGTCCAAAGGTGCTTGCTGAGAGCTGAAGCTATTTAGGATCTGCTCTAGCAATGGGCTAAAAGGACTATTAAAAGACATCCTTTGTGCCATAGTACTCTGGCTAGTGGGGCACCTATAATCTCAAACAAGAGGTTGGAGGCCATTATTCCCCCAACCGGCAAACATTAGCTAGGATCAAAACCCATAAGCATAGCCTAAATGCGGCTTGTGAAGCCTCATGTGTTGGTAAACCCCTTCTAGGGAGGATCCGATGGACGACCAAAATAGCGAATTACCCAACGAGGCGCTATTGACGGTAAGCGGCATGAGCCTGGTAGCCGAGGCCGATAGTCTCGCCGCGCGATGCCAGAGCTTATTGGATGGACCAGCCAAGCTGATCAACATTGACCTGACCGGAGTCGTAGAAGCAGACATTACTCTGTTTCAGATCATCCTTGCCTTCAACAGTGCGCTACTGAGCCGGAACCGGCACATGATCTTGGCGCCCCTACCAATTGAACACCCGGTTTCCAAGCTGGCCAACCTACTGGGAATTCCGCTCGAGCGCCATCTAACCATCGCAGGTATGCTATGATCGATTTCACCGACAACAGCGCCTTATTCCTGGAAGAAGCCCGGGAATTGTTAGCCAAAATCGAAACCGTGCTAATCAGTCTCGAAAGCCAACCGGAAAACCTGGAACTCGTCAATGAAGTTTTCCGCTGCCTCCATACCATCAAAGGATCAGGGGCAATGTTCGGTTTTTCCAGAGTCTCGGATTTCTCTCATATTGTAGAAAACCTGTTTGACGAACTTCGCAAAGGCCGGCTACATATCGATTCGCGGATAGTGGACATAGGTTTACGGGCGGCCGATAGCATCCGTGTTTTGATTGATCAGCCAGAAGCAGCCTCGGACTTGACTACCCTAATCGGTGAAATCGCCGCCGTCTGCGAGCCGTCGGCCTCGAGTACTGTCTCGAAGCCGGTAACCGTCGCGTCCCCTAGTGACTCCATTACCGCAAGTAAAAGCCAGGCGAAAGGCGAACTTGCGGAAGGCGCAGCCAATGACATGGCCTTACCGCAAGTCTGGCGCATAACCTTCCGGCCGGAAACCGACCTTCTCCACCGCGGTGCCCATCTAGCGCCGCTGTTCCGCGAACTAGAAGCTCTGGGCACTTGCCATACTGTAGCCAATACTTCACGAATCCCGCCCCTGGAAGCACTGGATCCCACAGCCTTGCATGTTGATTGGACAATCACCTTGTCTACCTCTCGGAATTTGGCAGCTATCAAGTCAGTTTTTATCTTTGTGGAGGATTATGCAAAGATCACCTATACGCCTGTAAAGCTTGAAGGCGAGGATGGCGAACCGAGGACGCCGCGCATCGGGGAAATTTTAGCTGACCGGGGGCTGTTGGCACCTGCCGAGATCGAAAGCATCCGTAACGCCCAACTGCCGTTCGGCCATTTAGCCGTGGCCAGTGGAAGGGTGGCCCAGGAACACGTGGATGCGGCCCTCGCGGAGCAATCCATTGTCAAGTCCACCAATACAGAACGCGAAGCAAAACGGGAATCCAGCACCATCCGGGTGCGCAAGGAGAAGCTGGATGATCTGATCGACTTGGTTGGCGAACTTGTAATCCTCCAGGCCATCCTGGAACAGGAATCTCGCCAGGCTAGACGGGGGGAATTCGTTAGTCTTTCGGAAAACTTGTCCCGATTGACAGCCGACCTGCGCGACACCACTATGGGCATCCGTATGGTCCCGCTGGAGGAATCCTTCGCCAGCTTTCAGAGATTAGTGCGTGACCTTTCCAAGAGCGTCGGGAAGCCACTTCGCCTGGAAATATCCGGCAGTTCCACAGAGTTGGACAAAAACCTCATCGAGGCACTAAAGGATCCACTATTACACATCATCCGCAATTCCGCCGACCATGGCATCGAGGCTCCCGCCATCCGCGCGGCCGCTGGTAAACCGCCAGAAGGCACCATCACCTTGTCTGCTTGCCAGGCTGGCTCCCGGGTGGAGATAACCATCGCTGACGATGGTGGCGGCCTTGACATGGAACGGATTCGCCAGTGCGCCATAGAACGAAAATTACTAGATCCGAAAGACGCGGATCCCGATCGGATCCAAGCTTTAATCTTCGAACCAGGTTTTTCCACCAGCGACCACGCCACCGGCTTGTCTGGCCGCGGCGTGGGCATGGATGTAGTCAAGCGCAATATCAAACGGCTGCGCGGTGAAGTCCGCCTTCACTCCGAAAGCGGCAAGGGTATCAGCATCACCCTTTCCATTCCCCTGACACTGGTCATCATCGAAGGACTCCTGGTACGGATCAACGGCTTTGACTACGTGATCACGCTAAGCCAAGTACAGGAATGCGTGGATATGACACCGGACATTCGGATTGACGGCAATGATGGACGCATTCTCAACCTGCGTGGGCAGACTATTCCGGTCATTTCTGTTCGCGAGAGCCTGGGTGTGAAGGCAGCCTATCAAGGAAAGCCGCGCTTCGTCATCGTAGCCAATGAAAATCACTGTGTTGGCCTCATGGTTGACGCGGTGCTGGGCCGCAAACAAGTAGTGATCAAGCCTTTATCAACGAATATGCGGCAGATCAAGATAATATCCGGTGCGACTATTCTGGGCGATGGCTCGGTGGCGCTCATTCTAGATATAGCGGAAATCATTAAGGCCAAGTCGGAAAAACTGGACGTAACACAGGGAGGAACACGATGAACATGGGAATCAGGACAAAGGTGCTGGGCGGCTTCCTCATAGTTGCCTTATTGGGCTTGAGCATTGGCGTGGTTGGCTTGATCAGCCTTAGGAATTTAAATACCGCCGATACCAGACTGTACGAGAAAGCGACGGCGCCACTAGCCGACTTGTGCGCTCTGATCTCCAATACGGCCAGCCACATGGGTAACATTTCCATGGCTGTACTCATCAATACTCCCGCCCAGACCGAATCCCTCCGTCAAGAATGCCTTGAATTCCGGCAGGCCATCACAGCAGCGGATGAACACTACAAGACCACCTTCCTCAATGACGCTGATCGTCAGGAATTCGCGATCTATCAAACCCTAGAACAGCGACATTTCGACAGTGTCGACCGATTCTTCCAGATAATGACTAGCGAGGGGCAAGCTGCGGCGGCCGCTTTTATCATCACAGAGTATCATCAAAGCGTCAGTAATGTTGACGTGCAACTCCAAAGGATAACCGAACTCAATATTTCCGCCGCTGAGGAAATTTCAAACCAGAATACGAAAAATGCCAATCAGGCCATCTTGGTCTTTACCATCCTGATCATCGTCACCCTGATTCTTTCTATCATATTAGCCCTTGTCATCACCGCTTCCATTATGAAGGCTTTCTCGACCATCGAGGTCGCCACCAACAACGTGAATATCGGCACCAGCCAAATCTCGGCCACTTCCGAACAAGTAGCCCAAGGATCCAACGAGCAGGCAGCCAGCGTTGAAGAGGTGTCTTCTAGTATCGAAGAATTATCTGCAACTATCCGGCAAAATGCAGACAACGCCAGCCAGACTGAGAAGATTGCCAGTAAATCTGCCCAGGACGCCCGCGAGAGTGGTGCCTCAGTCAAGCAGGCGGTTGCCGCCATGAAGGATATAGCTGGGAAAGTACAAGTTATCCAAGAGATCGCCCGGCAAACTAATCTATTATCTTTGAATGCTGCCATCGAGGCTGCCCGAGCTGGTGAGCATGGCCGTGGTTTTGCGGTCGTAGCCAATGAGGTCCAGAAATTAGCCGAGCGCAGCCAGGAAGCGGCCCGCGAGATCGAAGGGCTGTCCAAGTCTAGCGTCGATATTGCCGAACAAGCCGGCACCATGTTCGATAAATTGGTACCGGATATCCAAAAAACGGCTGACTTGGTGACCGAGATAAACGCCGCCTCTAGCGAGCAAGCCAGCGGAGTACAACAGATCAACGTAGCAGTTCAGCAACTCAACGCTGTAGTACAGGAAAATGCCGCCGGCGCGGAGGAGCTTGCCAACACGGCCGAAGAACTGGCATCCCAGGCTGAGACTGTGATGGGCGCAGTTACTCTCCTGAAAACCGGACGGCATAATCGCACTAGCCCGGCAGTTACCCATGCCAGCGATTCACAGACCCATGCCGAAAGACAAAACCCGGCCAGAGGTTCGCTCACGCCCAAGGCTCAGCCAGTCCAAACCAGAGCGGATTATAGCACCGCCTTGAAACCACCGAAAACTCCTGGTGTCAAAATCAACCTGGCTGACGTAGACAAAGAAGATGAAGACTTCGAGCAATTCTGAAAGAGGCCATCATGGAAAATGTCAAGACGACTGAATTATCCCAATATCTGCGCTTCCAGCTGGCCAGCGAACAATACGCCTTCGATGTGTTGAAGACCAGGGAAGTACTCGAGCTGACCAAGATCACGCCGCTGCCCAACGCCATGTCATATTTATCCGGCGTCATCAACCTGCGTGGCAGCGTCATCCCGGTGGTAGATCTACGCAAAAAATTCAATTTGCCTATGGAAAATCATACTATCAACAGCGCTATCATCATCGTTGAGCTGACCACTGCCGGCGAGTTGATGGTGATAGGCGCCTTGGTTGATGCAGTTAAAGGCGTCATGCGTTGCGAACGCGCCGACCTCGAGCCGCCACCTAAATTCGGCATGCGCCTAGATGCCGCCCTGGTACAAGCAATTGCCAAGCGCAATGGCGAATTCGTGATCATCCTGGATACAGACAGCATATTCGCTGAAAAAGAACTTTGGGCGCTGGGTGATAAGACGACTGGCGAAGAAAACGGTTCGCCGAATACTGTGGATGTTTCCACATTGATGCCAAGCACATGACTCCCTTGCTGCCAGGCTATGGCCCGCAGATGAGCCAGACCGAGTTAGTCAAGATCAGCACGTACGTTGAGCGAGAATTCGGCATCAAAATGCCACGACTCAAACGGCATTTGTTGGAAGGACGGTTGGCTAAACGCCTGGCAGCTTGTGGCATACCTTCGTATGGAGAATATTTCGAACATATTACTACCAGCCCAGCAGGGCGCGACGAGTTCCTACGCTTTGTGAATTTGGTTTCTACCCACGAGACTAGCTTTTTCCGGGAAGCCAAACACTTCCAACTGCTAGTCGAAACGGTTCTACCGGCCTGGTGTAGGCAAAAACGGCGAAAATCCATCCGCATTCTAAGTGCGGCCTGCTCCACAGGCGAGGAAGCCTATACGCTGGTTATGCTAACTAACCAAGCCATCCTGGATAGCCGGCGCACTGACTTGACCTTCACGGTTGAAGGCCTGGACTTGTCCAGCGAGGCTATATCGGTGGCTACCCGCGGTGTATATGCCGAAACGCGGACAACCGCAATCCCGCCGGATCTTCGTCACCGCTATCTCATGCGCAGCAAGGACCTTAAGCGTGGTCTTTACCGTATTGTGCCCGGACTACGGCGCTGCATGGAATTTCATACCGGCAATCTCTTGTACAGCAACGCGCTCCATGCCAATCGTTATGACCTGATCTTCTGCCGGAACGTGTTGATCTATTTTACGCCAAACGTCCAGGAGCGCGTAGTGACCAATCTAGTGGCACACATGGGCGCCGCCTCAATTCTTTTCCTCGGCCACTCCGAGACCATGGCCGGCAAAAACTTACCGCTACGGGCAATCAGCCCGGCGGTCTTCCAGCTCCAGTGAGGCAAGCGAAGGTGCCACTAACAGAGATAGCCCGCATCATATATAATAAGGGGGTGGGAAAGGGAGGCTGAGATGACAAAGCAGAACGGCAATGTCCTCATTGTCGACGACACACCAGAGAATCTCCGCGTCTTGGGAGAACTGCTGGAATCGGACGGCTATGAGATCAGGGTGGCCACCAACGGGTTGCACTGTCTAAACATCGTCCGTTCCACGCCAATAGACTTGATCCTCCTGGACATCATGATGCCCAGCCTGGACGGCTACGAAGTCTGTCGCCAGTTGAAGAAAGATGAGTCCACCAAACAAATACCTATCATCTTCCTGACTTCATTAAATTCCAGCGAAAGCGAGGCCAAAGGCCTACAATTAGGCGCTGTGGACTACATCACCAAGCCATTCAGCCTGGCTTTGGTGCGCGTTCGGGTAGCGAACCACCTAGAGTTGTACTATGCGCGCCGCCTACTTCAAGAGCACAACGAGCACTTGGAAACCTTGGTCACCAAACGATCCAATCAGTTGGTGGAGGCTCATCACCATCTCAAAACCCAGAGTTCAGCCATGTATGATTATCTCCAGATCATCTACAAATCACTGTGGGCGCCTGGTGAGGGCCTGATTGAGCAGGCAAGATCGGTAATAAACTCCCTCGACAAACACCCAAAGGAGCAAGCCGTCCTTGTCGAACGGTACAAGCAAAGTGAAGAGCAATTGCTCCAAACCACCAACAATGCTCTCATAATGGCTGAGACCAATCACTGGTGGGGCCAGTATGATGCTCAGCCGGTGATAATATCATCGATGATCCAGAACATCATCGCTAAAATGGACAATGCGGCGAAGGCCAAGAGTCTGGTCTGGGAAAATAATGCTATGAGCAGCAACGTCGTGGCAGGCGACCTAGATCTGCTTACCCAGGCAGTCAGCACAATTTTTCAAGCCGCCATCATTCTCGCCCAGTCCGCTAGCACCTTGAGACTGAGCAGCCGACTTGAGGGCCAGATCCTGATATTAGAAATAATATTCACTAGGCAAACCACCTCCAACAAAGCAATGTACACACTCTTCCAAACTACTAATGCCATCCATCCGTCGGAAGCTGGCCGGGAATTAGGCCTGGCCCTTCCGTTGGCCGTAAAAATCATTACTATTTTAGATGGCAAGGTGGCAATTGAACTAGTAGAGCCTGATACCGGTCGGATCGAAATCCAGCTGCCCGCGTATCAAAAGAGCACTAGCAGGTTGTTGAAAAAGCCGGTTGCTTTCTCAACAACCTTAACAATTCCTCGCATAGCTTGCGCTATGCTGCGTAATTGTACCGGCTTTTGAAGTGTTGAAAAGCCGCATCCGCGTTTTTCAACACCCTGCTAGGAGTCTGTCGGGCTTTGGATTTTGGCCCAGCGAAAGCGAGCCACGAGTGGAAAATTGGTGAGGATTGAGGGTCATACTTCCTGTATGGCCCGATTGACAAACCCATTTTACGCCATGGGGCGCTGAGATCGGCCAAAAAGCGTAAAAAATCTCCCGAGCTACTGGATTCATCAAATTTGTCTCCCAATTTTTCCTGACAATTATTCTTCGCGTTCCAAAGCCCGACAGGCTCCTCGTGCAAAGCTGGCGGCTATGAGGTGACCAAAGCCGCCAACCGACTAGCGGCACTCCAGATGGTTAAGGCCACAACACCGACCCTGCTACTAACGCACTGGGTTGCGGCGGCGTTTGTGGGCGGCGCCGGCCATGACGACGATGGCGGTTAGCAGGTACGGCAGGGCGGTGAGCAGTTCGGCCGGCAGGGCGGCGAATAGCTGGGCTCGGCTGGCGGCGGCCAGGAGGACGGTGAAGCTCAGGCTGGCCAGGAGGGTGCCGCCCAGGCGTTTGCCGCCCAAGAAGACGGCTACCAGGGCTATCCAGCCGCGGCCGGCGCTGATGTTTGGCACCCAGGCGCCGATTGAGGCGGCCAGGCTGAGGCCGGACAGGCCGGCCAAGGCGCCGGACAGCAGCCAGGCGTTGCGGCGCACGGCGTGCGGGTTGACGCCGGCCATGCGCAGGGTGTCTGGGTTCATGCCCAGGGCGCGGTTGCGCAGGCCGAAGTCGGTGTGCTTGAGGAGCAGGATGGTGACGACCAGGCCTAGACCGACCAGGTAATCGGTGGCGCGGCCGCCGAAGACCAGGGGGCCAATCAAGGGCAGCTGGACGGCCAAGGCGCTGAAGGGCCGGGCCGACTGCAGGGCGGCGGCGGCCACGATGCCTTTGGTGGCGAACAGGCTGTAGGACAGGATGGGCACCAGGCCGGGCACCAACAGGTTGAGGCCGAGGCCGACCACGAACGAATCGGCGCCGCCGCGTCGTGCTAAGAGATCGGCCAAGCCGGCCAGCAAGGCCGGTACTGCCAGGGCGGCCAGCAGGCCGGCCCAGGGGCCGAACAGACTGCCGACAGCGATGTAGGCGAAGGCGCCGGCCATGACGAGTCCTTCCAGGGCGATATTAAGGAAGCCGCACTGTTCGGTGACTAGGCCGGCCAGGGCGGCGGGGGCCAGGGCGGCGAAGCCGCCGGGCACGTCGGCCAGGAAGCCCAGGATGCCGCTCACAGGCGCTCTCCAGTGAAACGCTTGGCGCGCAGGCTGCGCCAGAGGGGACGGAGGGTAATGCCCATGATGACGGTGGCCTTGACGATCAGGCTAAGTTCCACCGGGATGTCGGCCAGCACCGAGGCCTGGCGGGCGCCGGAGTCCAGCCAGGCAAAGAGCAGCGCCGCCGCCGGGACGAGGGCCGGCCGGTTGCTGGCGATGAGGGCCACGCCGATGGCGCTCCAGCCTAGGCCGCCGGACATGCCGCGGATGGCGGTGCCGTTGACGCCTTGCACCAGGCTGGCGCCGGCCAGGCCGTGCAGGGCGCCGGCCGCCAGCATCGGGCTCCAGGCCAGGCGCCGCACCGGATAGCCCATCAGGCCGGCGAAGGCCCGGTTCTTGCCGTACAGGCTGAGTTTGCGGCCGCCGCGGCTGCGTTCCATGAAGAACCATAGCCACAGGCAGGCCGCTAGGGCAATGAAGGGCGCGCTGGTCAGGGCCGAGGGCCGGGCCAGCCGCGGCAGGCGGGCCAAGTCGGCGATGGTCGGCATGGCCACCAGGTTGTTGGCGGTGTCGCGCAGGGCGCCGCCGATCAGGCTGTCCACCACCAGGATGGCGGCCTGCGACACTAGGAAACTGGTTAAGAGGACATCAGCGCCGGCCAGGCGACTGCCCAGGGCCGGCGGGGCGGCCACCAGCAGGCCGCCGGCCATGCCGGCCAGCAGGACAGCGCCTTGAGCGGCCAGCGTCAGCCAGACGCCAGTCGAGGCCGTGGCCGCGGCTGGCAGCCAGCGGGCCAGGCCGCCGCCGACCAAGGCGGCCAGACAGGCGCCGGCGTAGAGCTGGCCTTCGCCGCCCAGGCTGAAATGCCCAGCCCGGAAGGCTACCAGCGCGCCCAGTGAACAGAGCAGCAGCGGCGCAGCCTGCTCCAGCATCGACAGGAAGACATTGCGGTTCAAAAAAGGCGACAGGAAAAAGGCGCGTAAGGCCTGGGCCGGCTGGCGCGACCAGACCAGGATGAATATAAAAGCCAACGTTAAGGTGAGGCCCAGAGCAATACCCAGGCGTTGTAAGAGGCTGCGCATCAGGCGCCTCCGGTAAGCAGGCGGGCTAGTGTCCCCGTGCCATCGGCCAGTTGGGCCGGATCGACGGGCCGCATCTGGCCGCGGTAGAGTACGAAAGCCCGATCGGCGATGGCCGCCAGGTCTTCCAGATCGGCGCTGAGCAGGAGCACGGCCGCGCCGGCGTCGCGTCTGGCCTGGATGCGCAGCAGCAGCTGCTCGCGCGCCGCGCTGTCCAAGCCTTGGGCTGGATTGGCGGCCAGCAGGCAAGGCGTGTCCAGGTCTAGCTCGCGGGTGGTCACCAGGCGCTGGCGATTGCCGCCGGACAGGCTGGCCACCGGGCTATGCAGCCTGGCCCGGATGCTGCCGGCCTGCAACAGTCGCCCGGCCAGCCTGACCGGTTCGGCCCCCCAAGCGTAGGCCGCCGCGCTAATACCATGCACGGCCTTGGACAGGATGTTGTCGCTGACGGTTGCCGCTAGGCAGAGGCCCAGCTCCTCGCGGCGCGAGGGAATATAGGCTAGCAGGCCGCTGCGCAAGCGCTCTGGCGGCCAGCTGGCCAGTAGCCGGCCAGCCAGGCGGACGCTGCCAGAATCCGGTGCCAGGCGGCCGGAAACGACCGCCTCCAGGGTTTCCAGGCCGTTGCTGCCGAGGGCGGTGACGCCGACCACCTCGCCGGAGCGCACGGTCAGGTTCAGCCCGTCCAGCGAATCGGCTCCCCGGCCCCGGACAACCAAGTCAGTCAATTCAAGTACTACGGCGCTTGGCCCGGTGGTAGCGTTAGCGGTCGGCAGGGTCAGGCAGGCCGAACTGTCGACTATCAACTCGGCCAGGCTGCATTCGTCCAGGCCGGCCATCGGTCGGGTGCCGTGGACGCGGCCATCGCGCAGTACGGTCAGATTGTCAGCCAGGGCCAATATTTCCTTGACGCGGTGCGAAATATAGAGAATGGCCAGGCCACGGTCCTGCAATTGGCGGAGCAAGTCGAACAGATGATGGCTTTCTGCCTCGGACAGCACCGCCGTCGGCTCGTCCAGCACCAGCAGGCGCGAGGCCCGGGCCACAGCGCGCAGGATCTCGGCCTCGCGCTTCTTAGCTGCGGCCAGGCTGGCCACCGGCGCGTCGACATGGAGGCTAAAACCGTACTGCTGGCAGAGCTGGGCCGCCTGGGCCCGACCCCGCCGCCGGTCGTACAGAAAGCCGCAGCGCCGCGGTTCGTGGCCCAGCGCCAGGTTCTCGGCCACGGTCAGGCCTTCGGCCAGCATGCCGTACTGCGGCACGAAGCCAATGCCGGCCCGCTCGGCGTCGCGGTGGCTGCCGAAGGTCAGCGGCCGGCCGTCCACCAGCAGCTGGCCTGAGTCGGCCGTCTCGAAGCCACAGAGGATGCGCGCCAGGGTGGACTTGCCGGCGCCATTCTCGCCCACCAGGGCATGGATCTGGCCTGGCCGCAATGACAGATCGACACCCGCTAGGGCGCGGGTGCCGGTCATGACAAAGGTTTTGGAAACTGAGCGCAGCTCGATTCCGGCCATACGGCGGATTTTATCAGAAGTCGGTCAACAAAAAATCCGGCTGACCGGCGGCCAGGGCCTGCAAGGCGTTTTCCTGTTGCTGGCGCACCGACGGCGACAGGGCGCGGTAGCCTTCGCCATCGGGATCGAACAGGATGTAATCTTCACGAACGCTGACGATGGCGGCCTGGCCATACAATTGGTCATCACCTTCCAGGAGCTGCTTAACGCGCTCATAGACCAGCCGGTCTTGAGCCAGGTCGGCGCAGCCGATGACGACGTTTGGCGCTAGTTGGTAGCCGGAACCGTCGAACCAGACCACCTTGCGGTCGCGCTCCACGGCCGTGGCCACGACTCCCTGGCCGGCGCTGCCGGCGATGGGCAGGATGACCTGGGCGCCGCTGTCATAGATGGCGGCGGCCAACTCGGCGGCCTTGGCGGCGTCGTACCAGTTGCCGATCTCGCGGTACTCGATCTGGAAGGCCGGGTCGACGGCCTGCAGGCCAGCCAGGAAGCCGGGCCGGATCAGCCGATCCAGCGTCGGGTAGGATTGGGCGGCGATCAGGCCAACCACCGGCGGGCCGCCCAATTCTTTGGTATAGAGGGCGGCCAGGTAGCCGATCATGTAGCCTTGCTCCTGCTGATTATAGAGCACGGTATGGATGGCCGGGTTGCCCGCCAGGTAGGCGTCGGCGATGAAGAAGCGCTGCTCTGGATAATCGGCCGCCACCCGGGCACATAAGTCCGGCAAGGCCGGGTTGGAGCTGACGATCAATTCGAACTCGGCGGTTTCGGCCAGGGCGGTCAACTTGTCCAGCCATTCGGCCTGATTGTAGCCGGCTTCGATAATCTTGAGGGTGGCGTTGGGCACTTCGCTGACCGCCTGAGTGGCGCCGGCCACCAGCATTTCGTAGATTGGGCTACCGGCCACCATGCCGGGCACAAAAACGGCCACATCCAGCTGACCGACCGTCTTCTCATTGTCGGCGCAGGCACCGAGTAAGCCTGTCAAGAGTACTATTGCCAAAAAACCGCGTACTTTACGCATCATGATCCTCCAAACTAGGTATCCGTCCCGCCTGGTCGGTTTTTAGCCGCCGGCCGGACTGGTTCACATTTCATTCGAGCCTGAGTATACTGAGTTGCCGGATTCCACGTGTAGCCACCGAAAAGTGGCGTAACGGCAAGTTTACGTTAAAGGTCAATTAGAGATGGATACAGACAAAGCCTACCGTATCGGCGATCTAGCCCGGCGTTTCGGCATTACCACCCGCACCCTACGCTACTACGAGGAACTAGGCCTGCTCCAGGCCGGGAATCGTCAGCAGGGCCAGGGCCTGGCCCACCGCTGCTACGACGAGAAAAACGTCATTCGGCTGAAGCGCATCCAGCAACTCAAGGATTATGGCCTGACCCTGGCCGAGATCCACGAGTTGTTCGAACTGGCCCGCAAGGATCGCTCCGGTCGCGCCGTCCGCCAGGGTCTGGCCCAAAAATACGCCGCCAAGCTGACTGAAGCCCGCCGCCGCCGCGACCTACTGGACCACTATATCGACGAACTGGCCTGGCACCTGGAACAGCTGGACAAGGTGGACGATTTCTTCGCCTGTCCGGGCCAGGCCTGCGAGACGTGCGGCTGGGCCGAACGCTGCGATATGCACAGCCTGCTGCCTAGACCGGACGTTGCGGCGGCTGGAAGGCCGGCCCAGGCTGGTTCACCAGCCCAAACTGGTAGCTGAAATGTATTGCGCCATCGACCTGGGCAGTTCAGCCCTCAAATGCCTGCTCCTGACGCCGGATGGACGACTGGCTGGAAGCGGCAAGGCGGCGGTAACCATAGTCCAGCGCGACGGCCGCTACTCGAGCGACCCGGCGCTCTGGCGCGCGGCTCTGCAGGCCGCCCTGCGTCAGGCTTTGCAGCAACTGCCGCCAGGTAGCCCGCCGATCGAGGCGCTGGCCATAACCGGCCAGGGCCCCAGCCTGCTGGCGGTGGATGCCGCCGGCCAACCAATTGGCCTGGCCAGCCCCTGGCAGGAACGCGGCGCCACCGACCAGGCCACCCGCATCGCCGCCGCCGCCGCCAGCCTCGGCTTGGATGGCCCTGCGGTGGACGCCTCCTTCTACCTAGCCAAGGCCCTGCGCCTGCTCGAGGACTGCCGGCAACGGCCGTCCGGACCGCGACCGGCCATCTTCTTCTCCGCGCCTGAATACCTGGCCTGGGTACTGGGCGCCGAGCCGGTCGCCTATCTGGCCGACGACTTCTACGACCGCTTCGTCTGGTTCCGGCCGCTACACGACCGCCTCGGTCTGGACGGCCGCCTCTTTCCGGACTACGTCCGCCCCGGCACCACCATCGGCGCGGTCAGCCCGGCGGCGGCGACCGAATACGGCCTGCCCTCAGGCGCCCGCATCGTGGCCGCCTTCCCGGATTTCTTGGCCGCCCTGGCCGGCTCGGGCACCGTCCGGCCGGGCTGGGCGGTGGACCGTTCCGGCTCAAGCGAGGCCATCAACCTGTGCACGGCCGCCCCGTTGTCCAACAGCCGCCTGTTTTGCCTGCCGCACCTAGTGCCGGGCCTGTGGAACGCCTCCGGCGGCGTCTCCTGTTCCGGCCGCAGCCTAGTCTGGCTGCAGCAGGCGCTCGGCTTCGATTCAATCGACGCTATCTTCGCGACCGCCGCCAGCGCGCCGCCCGGCGCCAACGGCGCGATATTCCTGCCCTGGCTGGACGGCGAGCGGGCGCCGCTCTGGGACAGCCGGCTGCGCGGCGGCTGGCAGGGCCTGGCCGCCAGTACCGCCCGCGCTGACCTAGCCCGGGCGGCGCTGGAAGGCATCGTCTACGGCTTGCGCCTCAGCCTCGACGCCATGCAAGCCGCCGGTCAGCGGCCGAGCCGGCTCCGCCTGAGCGGCGCGGCGGCCCGCAATCCGTTCATGTGCCAGCTTAAGGCTGACATTTTCGGCCTTGAGCTGGAAGGCTTGCAGCTGGCCGAAGCTGAATGCGTCGGCGCGGCCTGCGCCTGCAGCTTGGCCCTGCGGCGTGCCGCCAGCTGGGAGGAAGCCGCCGGCCAGTTGGTCCATCCCGGCCGAACCTGGCAGACGGCGCTGGCGAGCCGCGCCGCCTACGAAGAGCAATACCAGCGTTTCCGGGCCGCCACCCGGGCGGCCATTGATGTGGCCAGGCAACACCTATGAACGCCGCCACCAGCCAGAGCCTGATCCTGTTCTGCCTGATCGCCGTCGGCTGGATTGCCGGCCGCACTGGCACCATCAGCCGGGAGGCCGCCACCAGCCTGTCGCGTTTCCTGGTCAACTTCAGCCTGCCGGCCCTGGTGCTGGTGTCGATGCAGCAACCCTTCAGCCCCGACCTGCGCGACCAGGCCTGGCGGGTGCTCGGCTTCTCGGTCCTGGTCTACGCCGTGGCCTTCGCCCTGGCCTTCGGCTTGACCCGGCTGTTTTACCGTGGTCTAGACCGGGCCGAGCTGGGTGTGCACCGCTTTGCCTTCTGCTTTTCCAACGTCGGCTTCATGGGTTTTCCGGTGGCTGAAGCCTTGCTGGGCCGCTCCAGCCTGTTCATGGTGTCCATCTACAACATCCCGTTCCAAGTACTGGCCTTCTCGGTCGGCATCCTGATGATTGCCTCCCCTGACGGTAGCCGGGCGGCACCTGACGGTAGCCGGGCTGATCGGGACGAAGCGACGGGTCACGGCGACCAAGCGCCGCGCGGTCCTGGTGTCGCCCTGAAACACCTGGGACGGAAGGCTGCCAAGCTGCTTAATCCGGCCATCCTGGCGGCGGTGGTCGGTTTCGGCCTCTTCAGCCTGTCCATCCGCCTGCCAACCATCCTGCATACCAGCCTGGAGCTGTTGGGCGGGGTCACCACGCCACTGGCCATGACTCTGATCGGCGTGACCCTCTACCACAGCCGGGTGGGGTCGCTACTGCGCAATCCGCGGCTGTGGTTGACCAGCCTCTACCGACTCTGCCTGCACCCGCTGGTGGTGCTCGGCCTGGCCAGGCTGCTCGGCCTGTCGGGCCACGAACTGGCTGTGCCGGTGCTGATCGCCGCCATGCCGGTGGCCGCCAATTCCAGCCTCCTGGCCACTGTCTACGGCGGCGACAGCCGGATGGCCGGCGGCCTAGTCTTCGTGTCCACCCTTGGTTCGCTGGTCACTATTCCACTCATCATGCGTTTACTGCCGGCCTAAGCGACGCTCGGGCCGGCAGGCGTCAGTGTGACCTGGCTGTCGATTTTTCGATATTTTTTTATCAGCAGGCTTGCATTACCACCTTCCCCACCTTAAAATGGAGATATTCTACACCCCTGTCACCACACCTGGTATCCACCCACAATCCGATTCGCGGAGGTTAACCATGAAAAAACGCGCCCGAATAACAATCGGTCTACGCCTAACCGGCGGCGTCATCATGTTGCTGCTGTTGGTAGTACTGGCTATCGGCTGGCGGGCCCTGCAACAAGCCGACCAGGCCCTGCAAAGCCAGCTGGAGGAAAACACCCCCCAAACGGCCAGTTACGCCGCCGGCCTGATCCGCGGCGGCATCGACCGCCGCATGATCACCGTCAACGAGGTCGCCCGCCACCCGGACATCGTCAGCATGGACTGGAGCCGTCAGCTGCCCATCTTGGAAGCCGCCGTCGCCCGCTACGGCTTTTTCCAAGTCGGCGTGGCCAATCTAGCCGGCGATGCCCTGCTGCATAACGGCGACGGCAGCAACGTCACCAGCCGCGACTACTTCGTTAAAGCCCTGGCCGGCGAGACCAACATCTCGGACGTGCTCATCCACCGGGTCCGCAACATACCCATCCAAGTCATCGCCGCGCCGATCTATGACCAGGCCAACGCCGTCATCGGCATCGTCATCGCCATCATGGACGCCACCTGGCTGTCGGAGAGCACCGACGACATAGGCTACGGCGCCAAGGGCTATTCCTATATTATAAACGGACAGGGCACCCTGATAGCCCACAACAACCGCGATTATGTCCTGGAGCAAAAAAACTTCATCGAGGAAGCCAAGACCAACCCGGAATATACCCGCCTAGCCGCCATGTTCCAGCGCATGACCGAGGGAGAGCAAGGCTTCGACGAATATAATTTTATGGGTACCGACCGGGTATTCGGCTATGCGCCGATTCCGGACACCAGCTGGTCAATCGCCGTCGGTGCCTATAAGGCCGACATCTTTGCCCCGGTGGTTATCATGCGCACCAATATCATAGTCATCGCCGCCGTCTGCCTGCTACTGGGCAGCCTCCTGATGGTGTTGCTGTCGCGCGACATCATCGTGGCCATCAAGGACTGCGTCGGCTTTACCAGCCTACTGGCCTCAGGCGACTTCAGCAAGGAAGTACCCTTGATATTCCAGCGCCGTGGCGACGAAATCGGCGACCTGGCTCGGGCCTTCGACACCATGGTGCACGCCGTGCGCGCCAGCCTGAGCGCGGTCCAGGCCACCAGCCTGGCCCTGACGGGCAGCAGCCGCGAGCTGGCTGGCGGCGCCGAGCAACTTAGCCAGGGCAGCACCGAGCAGGCCGCCACCACCGAGGAACTGGCCTCGTCCATCGAGGAAATGAGTAGCGCCATCAAGCAGACGGCCGACAATTCCCAGACGGCCGAAGGGCTCGTCCGCCAGGCGGCCGGCGACAGCGAGGCCGGCGCCACGGCCGTTGGCCAGGCGGTCGACGCCATGAAGGAAATCGCCAGCCGCATCGGCATCATCGACGAGATTGCCCGGCAAACCAACTTGTTGGCCCTTAACGCCGCCATCGAGGCCGCCCGCGCCGGCGAGGCCGGTAAAGGCTTCGCGGTGGTGGCCAGCGAGGTGCGCAAACTGGCCGAACGCAGCCAAGCGGCGGCGGCCGACATCCTGAGCCTGTCCAAGCGCAGTACGGCGGTGGCCGTCGGCGCCGGCCAGCGCATCGCCAGCGTGGCCCCGGATATCCGACGCGGCGCCGACAACGTGGCCGAGATCAGTAACGCCAGCCGCGAGCAGAGCCAGGGCGTCGAGCAGATCGCCAACGCGGTTACCCAGCTGGACTCGGTCATCCAGCAGAACGCTAGCGCCAGCGAGGAGCTGGCCAGTTTGGCGATCAGCCTATCCAACCAGGCGGTGGACTTGCAGCAGGCTATCTGCCACTTCCAACTGGGCGTGGCTGACGGCTCCCACCTGGCCCTGGCGCTGGACACGGCCCCAGCCTTGCTACCGACCGTAGAGGCGGCCGACGCCTGAACAGCGGCTAACGCTCCGGTCGGTTGGCGGCATAGCTTAGCCGCCAACTGGCCGGACGTTTGCTTTTTTCACCTCGATACGACATACTTCAAGCGACGGGCAACTGGTCGGCACCGGCCTGTAGGCGTGGCCAAGCGCGATGGCCTGCCAAGGGCCGGCTAACCCTGTTAGAGAGGAACGCGATGTCCGGACAAGCCGATAACAACCAGTCGGATCAGGCGGCATTGTTCAAGGTCATCACCGAAAACCTGTTCGACTTCATTACCCTGACCGACCTTGACGGCATCATCCGCTATGTCGGCCCGTCGCATCGGGCCTTCGGCTACCGCGAAGACCAGTTGATCGGCCAGCCGCTGCTGGATTTCGTCCACCCCGCCGATCTGGCCATGGTGGAACGGGCGCTGGCCGAATTCAGGTGCGATCCTCAACGCAACCGCTCGGAACTGCGCTCGCGTTGCGCCGACGGCGGCTACCTCTGGCTGGAGGTGGTAGGCACCTTAATCACGGATGAGGCTGGCACGCCGACCGGCATGCTGTACAATTCGCGCGACATCAGCCAGCGCAAGCGAACCGAAGAACGGCTCCGCCAAACCGAACAGAGTTATCAGGCCGTCTTCAACACGCTGAGCGAGGCCATTTATATCATTGACCAAGCCGGTGTTTTTATCGAGGTCAACCGCGGCGCCGAACTGATGTACGGCCTCAGCCGCGACCAGCTGGTCGGCCTGACCCCGGCCGAGGTCGGCGCCCCCGGGCACAACGACCTGCTGGCAGTTCAAGCCCTCATGAACGAAGTCAGCCTGACTGGCCAAGCCACCCAGTTCGAGTTCTGGGGGCAACGTCAAAACGGCGAAATCTTCCCCAAGGAAGTCATCGTCAACCGGGGCTTCTACTTTGGCCAACCGGTACTGATCGCCACGGCCCGCGACATTACCAACAGCAAGCTGTTTGAAACCACCTTGCAGCGCAACCTGGCCGAAAAAAACAGCCTGCTCAAGGAATTGTACCACCGCACCAAAAATAACATGCAGGTCATCAGCTCGATCATCAACCTGCAGACCATCAAGTACCGCGACCCGGTACTGCGCGAGGCCCTGGCCGATGTCGACCAGCGCATCAAGAGCATGTCGCTGGTACACCAGATGCTTTACAAGTCCAGCGACCTGTCCCGCATCGACCTGCGCCACTACCTGGAACAGCTGTCAACGGCCGTGCTCAAGTTCTATGAGATGAACAGCCGGGTGACCCGCAGCATTGCCGGTGATTCGCCGCGGCTGCTGATCGACGAGGCCATCCCCTGCGGACTCATCATCAACGAGCTTCTGACCAATAGCTGCAAGCATGGTTTCCCTCTGCCGCGCCTAGGCGCCATCCAGCTGCAGCTGCGCTTGACCGCGCCGGACCGGCTGACCATCCAGTACAGCGACGATGGACGGGGCCTGCCGGCCGATTTCGACCTGGATCATAGCCAGAGTCTGGGCATGGTATTACTCAAGTCGTTGGCCGAGCACCAGCTGGGCGGCAACCTGAGCATCAAGTCGGGCAACGGCGTCCAGGTGTCCATCACCTTCCCCATCAATACCTACCAAGAAAGCGTTCGCGCCTAAGCGGGCGGCCAAGTTTGGTTAACCGGTTCTTTCACTGGTCAAAGCAGCCACTTTCCGCTATCATGACCGACGAATGGCTGGCCGCGTCATAGGGACGCCGCAACCAGCCGCAGCTAGTCCGCGCGCCAGAACCACTCGCGGCCACCGCCGGAAAGCGGTAGCGCGCCTCCGATGGAAAAACACTATGAGCACCGAAAAAAAACCGAAACCAAGCCCCGCCGAACAGCGCCGCAGCCTGAAACGCTTCTTCAGCTACCTCAAACCCTACCTGGGACTCTTCCTGGCCGGCCTGGCGGCCATGGCCTTGGTCACGGCCGCCAAACTGTCCGGCCCGCTTATCCTGGCCGGCATCATCGACCGGGCCATCCCGCGACAGGACATCGGCCTGATGGTCCGCTTCGGCCTGTTATTCCTCGGGCTGGTCATCTTCGGCGGCGTGCTGACCTACTTCCAGACCATGCTGATAGTCCGGCTGGGCCTGAACGTGGTCACCCGCATCAAGGACGACCTCTTCAGCCACATGCTCACCCTGCCGGTGTCCTACTTCGACAAGCACCAGGTCGGCGAGCTGATGGCCCGAGTGGAGAGCGACACCGAACGCGTCAAGCAGCTATTCTCCGAAACCGCCATCATGCTGATCGGCAACGCCCTCTACTTCCTGGGCATCTTTGGCGTTTTCCTGAGCCGTAACGCCCGGGTCAGCCTGTACATTTTCCTGCCCATGCCGGTGCTGCTCTTCTTGTTCATGTTCATTTTCGACAAGCTGCGCCCGCTGTACGACAAGGCGCGCAAGAAGTACGCCGAGATCTGCGCCGTGGCCACCGAGTTCGTCCAGGGCATCGAGATCCTGCAGGTCTTCAACCGCACCAAGCAAGCCGCCGACAAGCTGGAAGCGGCCAGCCTCGACAAGCGCAACTCCGAAATCAAAAGCGGTTTAATCGAGTACAGTTCCATGGGCGTCATGCAGTTTCTGGCCGGGCCGATGTTCATGGTGCTGATTATCCGGCTGGTGGCGCCCGGCGTCTTCTCAGGCGCCTTGACGGTCGGCATGCTGCTGGTCTACATCGAGTACGGCATGCGCCTGTTCGAGCCGCTGTTCTCGATTGGCGAAAACATCCGCGGCATCCAGCAGGCCCGGGTGGCCATGAACCGCATCTTCAGCATCATGGACGAGACCGGTGAAGTGGCCAAGGCCGACCTGCCGCCGCGCTTCGAGCGCGAGATCGAGTTCCGCAACGTCAGCTTCGCCTACAAAGAAGACGAACCGGTGCTGCGGAATGTGTCGTTCAGCATCAAGAAAGGCCAGACCGTGGCCCTAGTCGGCCCTTCCGGTTCCGGCAAGACCACCACCGTCAGCCTGCTCTGCCGCTTCTACCCGGTCGGCTCGGGCAACATCTTCATCGACGGCGTACCCTTGGCCAACATCGACTTGACCGCCTGGCGGCGCACCATCGGCCTGGTGCTGCAGGACATCTACCTCTTCCCGGGCAGCATCCTGGAAAACGTCCGCATCTATGATGACGAGATCAGCGAGATCCAGGTCTTCGAGGCCCTGAAGACGGTGCATGCCGCCGACTTCGTGCGCAAACTGCCGCTGGATGTGCGCACCGAGCTACACGAGCGCGGCACCAACCTGTCGATGGGCGAGAAGCAGCTCTTGTCCTTCGCCCGGGCGGTGGCCTTCGACACCCAGCTGATCATCATGGACGAGGCCACGGCCAGCGTCGACGTGGCCACCGAGCGCCGCATCCAGGACAGCATGCAGGAGCTGCTCAAGGGCCGCACCGCCCTGATCGTGGCGCACCGCCTGTCATCTATCCTCAACGCCGACCGCATCCTCTTTTTCAAGGACGGCCGCATCATCGCCCAGGGCCGCCATGCGGAATTGCTGGCCCAGCTGCCGGAATACGAGGAGCTGGTCAAGCTGCAGTTCCCGGAATTGTCGACCGAACCGCCGGCCAAGTTGGCCACCGGCTTAACGGCTGGCGACCATCTGGCCGCAGGCGCCGCTTCCGGCGCGCAGGAGCATACCTTATGAAAAAAACAGTCGATAAATCAAAACCGGCCGCGGCCAAGGATCAGGCCGCGGCTGTAGCCACCGGCCAGACCGCGTCTACCGACACCGCCGGCGCCGAAACGGCAACTCCAAGCGGGCCGACCTATACCATGCCCAAGGTTAAGCACATCGCCTGGGTGCGCAAGATCTGGGGCGAGCGCGGCGGACTGATCATCTTCCTCTTCTTGTTGACGCTGCTGTCCAGCGCCGTAGCCGTGGCCTATCCCTACCTGGCCAAGCTCTTGCTGGACACCATCCAGCGCCTGCTGGAATCGCCGCAAGTGACCGAGCCGATGGCCCAGGTCAACCGCCTGCTCTTGGTCTTCGTGGCCGTCGGCCTGGCCGGCCTGGTGGCCTCGATCTTCCCGGGCATCCGCGGCATGACCAACTCGGTCTTCGAGCACCTGATCCGCGTCAAATACTTCCGCGAGGTGCTGGAGAAAAACTATACCTTCTTCGCGCGCTTCGCTTCCGGCGACATCGTCACCCGGCTGACCGACGACCTGTACGATTTCCCCAAGCTGGGCTGGTTCCTGTGCTCCGGCATCTTCCGGGCGGTGGAGTCGATCAGCAAGGTGGCCTTCTGCCTGGCCGCCATGTTCATGATCAACCCGCAGCTGACCCTGTTGTCGATCATCCCCATCCCCATCATGATCCTGATCTTCTACGTCACCTCGGACCGCATCTACTCCACCTTCCAGAAGAACCAGGAGGCCATCTCGGCCATCAACAGCCGTCTGGAGATGAGCTTCTCCGGCGTGCGCATCATCAAGGCCTACGCCTGCGAGCACAAGTACCAGCGCTTCTTCCGCGACGTGCTGGAAACAAGGCGCAAAACCGAGACCGCCGTGGCCAAGCTGGAGATCGTGCTACATTTAATTTACCAGTACATCGACCAGATCGCCCAGATCGGCATCGTCTTCGGCGGCGGCATCATGGCGGTGCGCGGCTCCATCTCGGTGGGGACCTTCTACGCCTTCTATAGCTACCTGTCCATGCTGATTTACCCGATCCTGGACATCCCGCAGCTCTTCGTCTCCGGCAAGCGGGCCTTCGTCAACATCGACCGCCTGGAAGAAATGCGGCAACACCCCTCGCCGCCGCCCTGCGCCATTCCGACCGAGACCGGCCCGATCGAGAGCCTCGAATTCCGCGGCATTAGCTTCGGTTATGGCGACCGCCCGGGCGACGCGGTCAGTGCGGTCAACCTGACCCTGAAGCGCGGCGAGCGCATCGGCATCATCGGGCCAGTCGGCGCCGGCAAGTCCACCCTCATCAAGCTGATGCTGGGCCTGCTGCCGGCGCGCGAGGGCCGCATCCTGGTCAACGGCCGGGAACTGGCGGACATCGACCTGGCCGGCTACCGCCAGCGCCTGGGCTACGTACCGCAGGAGGCGCTGCTCTTCTCAGGCTCGCTGCGCGAGAACATCGACTTCGCCTGCCAAGAACCGACCGACCAGTTGTTCAATCAAGCGGTGGAGGCTGCCCAGATGAAGGAAGAAATCGCCAGCTTCGCCGAGGGCGAGAAGACGGTGGTCGGCCAACGCGGCATCAGCCTGTCCGGCGGCCAGAAACAGCGCATGGCCATCGCCCGCGCCATCGCCCGCCGGCCGGAGGTGATGCTGTTCGACGACATCACCGCCAGCCTGGACGCCGCCAACGAGGAGCGCCTGATGCGGGCGCTGGAAGCCATGTCCAAGGACCTGAGCTTCTGCATCGTATCGCACCGCCTGTCCACCTTGCAATACGTCGACAAGGTACTCTTCCTGAAGGACGGCCGCTCGGTCGGCTTCGGCACCCACGACGAGTTGCTGCAGAACCCGGCCTATAAGGAATTCATCCGCGAGCACCTGGGGCGCGACGCGGAACCGGCTAGGGATTGATGAACAGCGACCCTATCAGGAACGGCAGCGAGCCGGCATAAATGGCGATGGCCGCCTTGGACAGTGAGTCGGCCAGCGGCAGATTGCCGTCGCCGGCCACGAACAGAGCGAAGACCTGCACGCCCAGGCCAAGACCGACCAGGCCGGTGCCGACGATGGCCACGCTGGTTTTAAGTTCCAGGGCCTGGCGCACCCGGGCGGCGAACTCTTCGTCCAGCAGATAAACGACGGCCGGCGGCGGGCTGGACTCCTGGCTGCCAGCGGTCGCGTCGCCGGTACCGACTGGCGGGGTGCTGGTCGTCACCCGGCCTGAGTCGTCGTCCCCGGCCGGTTCAGTCGTCGCGCCTGGCAGTTCCGGGACGCCCGGCTCCTCGATAAAATCGTTTTTTACCCAGAAATCGCGCAGTTCGCTCTGCAGCGCTTCAGTCTGGGTATCGGCCACGGTAGCCGACGGCGAAACCTCGAGCATGGTCCCGGCCGCCACCTCAAAGCGGGTCTCGACCGGTTCCAACTCCTCGTCCTGGGTGGCCGGCGTGCGCACCAAGGCGCTGACCTCAACCAAGCCTTCAAAACAGTAGATGCGGGCGGTTGGCATGGCCGAGACCGGCAGATTGGCCGGCGCGGCGCCGCTGGCGGCAGGATCGACCGCCGCCGTTACCGGCCGCAAGGCGATAAAGTCGTACGCAAAGTCGGTACCGCGCACCCCGGCCACCGCCGTGGTGGTGGCCACATTAAACGATTCGTTTCCGGTCAGGCGTTCCACCTTGGCCCGGATGCGACCGTAGACCAGCTGGATAGTGATGGCGTTAACGGCCGGCGCCTGCAGGATGAAGGCGGTATTTTCGGTTACCCGGAGCAAGGCGCTGTTGCTGATGATGCGCACTTCCAGGGAAACGCCGCGACCAGTCTGGATCTGGTCGCCAGTATAGAGGGGCAGGTCGAACAGGTCCGTCACCGTCAGACGGCGGCCCTGACGGATTATGGTAACGTCGTCACTGCTGGCGAATTCGATGGCCGCGATCGGGGTCGACTGGGCTGACTGGGCCGACAGGGTCCAAGCGGCCAGCAGCAGCAGACCGAGGGCCAGGAAAAAACGGCAAGACTTGTTCATGTTACCTCCAGGCGCGTATACCAGGCGGGCCACTTAACCCGATAGTCTTAGTATAGCACATTTTCAGCCGACGCGCGCCCTTTCCAGGCCGCCTGGCATTTTGCAGTTGCTTACATTGCCCACTTGCATCTATACTGTAGACACGATGGATCAGGTACTCAACGAAATCCGCATCGCCTACCAGGATGTCGGCATAAACAACGACCTTGCCACCTGCCAGGAGCAGGCCGAGGCGCCGCTATACAGCATCCACTTCAACCAGGCGGAAGAACTGTTCATCAAGACGGCTGAACCCCTGTTTGTGCCCCGGCTACCCATCCACCACGATATTAAGCGCCAGACGCCGGACGCGCCGTATATCCGCAGTGTCGCCGACGTCGTCCGCCAGCTCTGTAAGATGCTGCCTAACTGCATGGCTGGCCTGAGCTACTTCTTTGATCCCGGCGAGATTCTAAAACCCTGTTTTTACCACCTCTACAAACTGGAAGACAACATTTACCTGTACCTGCTGCGCCTTGACCTGGAGCCCCGCCACCTGGAAATCGAGGTGCTGCAAGCCGGCAGCAACGACATCACGCCAGCCTATAGCACCAAGCACCTCTACCTGGAATCCGAGCTCATTCCCCTGGAAGCGGTGATGTGGGAAAACGGCCGAGTCCGGGCCTTCGTGCTCAAGCAGCTTATCTCGCAGACCTGGATCGGCGAGACCGGCAAGGGCTACTTCGTGCGCGGCATCTGGATGGACTCCGACCTGTCCAAGTTCTTCACCCGCCTATTCCTGCCCTCCGGCAAGCGCATCTATCCATTTTTCCCGTTATTCTGCAAGTACCGCACGGTCTGCGCCGCCGCGCCGGTGTTGACCGGATCGGGCCGACGCCACCTGCTGCCGGCCCTGCACCACTCGGTTAAGCTGTTGCTGCCGGAAATGCACCAGATCCAGGAAACGTTGCGCAGCGCCAAATTCGCCGAAGACCTGCCCATCTATCAGAAGCTGCGCGAGCAGTTGCCCGAGCGCTGGCGGCATTATTTTAATTGCTTCAGCATGGAATCCTACCTCAACGAAAACGAACACAAGGAATATCTGCTCCATCATGAACACAAACCAAGCGTCTAATTACCGGGGCCGACAAGTTACCATCATGGGGCTGGGCATCAATGGCGGCGGCCTGGCCTCGGCCCGCTATTTCGCCCAGGCCGGCGCCGTCGTCACCGTCACCGACCTGCGTGGCGCCGACGTCCTGGCGCCCAGCGTCGAGGCCCTCCAAGCCTGGCCGATCCGCTATGTGCTGGGCCGCCACGAAATGGCCGACTTTACCGGCGCCGACCTGGTTATCAAGAATCCGGGCGTCCGGCCGGACAACCCCTTCCTGGCCGCCGCCCGCCGGGTCGATACCGACATCTCGCTCTTCCTGGCCCAATGCCCGGCCACCGTCATCGCCGTGACCGGCTCCAAGGGCAAGTCCAGCACCGCCAGCGCCATCCACCACATCCTGACCCGTTCCGGCCGGCGCAGCTTCCTGGGCGGCAACATCACCGTCTCGCCACTGGATTTCCTGGAGCATTTGACCGGCTCGGACGTGGTGGTACTGGAGCTGTCCAGCTGGCAGCTGGGCGACCTGCGCGGCAAGAGCGTGCTCCAGCCGCACTGCGCCGTGCTGACCCATATCGTGCCCGACCACCTCGACCGCTACGGCACCATGGCAGCCTACATCGCCGACAAGCGCCTGATCTACGCCAACCAGACCGCCGCCGACTGGCTGGTCTGCGAAAACGACGACTGGGGACGGAGCTTCGCGGCCGAGAGTCAGGGCCGCAGCCTGTTCTATGGCGACCAGTTGCCGGCGGAGGCCTTGGGCGGCTGGCTGGACAGCGCCGGCCGCGACCGGACGCGCTTGCCCGCCACCGACCCGACTGCCGGGCCGACTGCCGTGGGGCCCGATTCCGGGCCGCTGACCGAAGCCAGTCTACTGCCGGGCAGCCTGCGCGTGCCGGGTCGCCATAACCGCCTCAATTGCCTGGCCGCCGGCCTGGCCGCCTGGACGGTCGGCCTCAAACCCGACGCCATCCGCTTGGCCCTGGCCGATTTCCCCGGCGTGCCCCACCGCCTGGAAGTATTCGCCAGCCACGACGGCATCGCCTGGTGCAACGACTCGGCGGCTACCGTGCCGGAAGCCGTCGAGGCCGCCGCCAACTCCTTTACCACGCCGCTGGTGCTCATCACCGGCGGCACCGACAAGGTGCTGGACTTTGAACCGTCGCGCCGGGCCTGCGCCAAGGCCCGCCAGGTGGTGCTGCTGGCCGGCAGCGGCAGCGACAAGCTGCGCGCCTTGCTCGAAGCCGACGGCACGGCCTATCAGGGTCCCTTCAGCCAGCTGGACCAGGCGCTGCAAGCCACCCTAGCCGTGGTTCGCCCCGGCGACACCGTCGTACTGTCGCCCGGCTGCACCTCGTTCGGCATGTTCAAGAACGAGTTCGACCGCGGCAACAGCTTCAAGGCCGCCGTACAGGCCCTGCTGGCGGCTCAGGCCGGCGCATAGGTAAGAGCGGCGTAACCGACGAACGAGGCGGCCGCCCGGACGGCGTGGCTGGAAGTCAGCTCCAGCAAGCGGCCGACCTTGATGCCCCTGGCCCTGGCATAGGCCGCGGCGCAGCAGACGGCGCCGGCCGAGCAGGTGGCCTGGGTCGCCTCCGCCAGGGCCAACACCCGCCCCGTATCCAGGGCCAAGGCAGCCCGGCAAAGCTGGGCATCGTTGTCGGCCGCCCAGGCCAGGGCAGATGCTCCGCGCCCGGCCGGCTCGAAACCGTAATCCGGTCCATAGTGCGTCAGATCGGCCGATCCCAGGACGGCCAGCCGCGTTCCGGTGCGCTCGGCCCAGGCGGCCAGGAATTCGCCCAAGCGCTCCGCTGCCTGGTCGGCCGGGGCCCGCACCCACAGCAGGGTTGCTGCCGGCTGCGCCGCCGCCAGCAGCGGTAACTGCACCTCCACCGTATTGTCCATAGCGGTATCCTCGGCGCAGTCCAGCGCCGCCATCAGGTCGGCGCGCAGCTCAGAAGCCGCCGCGATGTTGCCCAGCGGCGTGGCGTAAGCCTCAGACAGATCGACCAGGCAAGGCGCGCCGGCCGGCCGATGGCCGCCGATGACGGCCACGATGTCAGACTGGGCTAGCGAGCGCCAGCTGCGCCAGGCCAGGGCGCCGGAGAAATACCAGCCGGCATGCGGCGCCAGCGCGGCCAGCGACGCTGGAACGGCGGCGGCAGGCGCCGGCAACGGGTCGGCCAGTTCCCAGGCCTTCAACATTTCTCGCACCTCGGCGGCGGTTTCCGGGTACCAACCGGCCGGCAAGCGGCGTTGTCGCAGCTTCATGTTTTCCCCCCAAAGGCTTTTGCACAAACAAAGGCTTTGGGTATATAATAGTACACCATGAAGTCATCAACAATAGTGGCCCTGTTATGCGGTAGCTTGATACTAGCCGCCAGCCTGGCCTGGCCGACGCTCCACATCGCCAGTAACCGCTTCCAGGGCGAGTTGTACGCCCAACGCAGCTTCCTGGCGCTACAGAGCGCCGGCCAGCGCCTCTTGGCGCACCCCAGCGCCGTGGCCGACCAAGCCTGGCAGCAGCACAGCCGGCAATTCTTCCAGACCGAGCATCGCCTCCTGGCCATCACGGTGCGCGCCAGCGAACAAGGCCTGGTGTATGCCCTCCCGCTCGATTCGCCTTTCCTGCCCCTGACTTCTAGCGACGCCGACGGCCGACCAGCCGACCAGTTTACCGCCCCAGCCTTTTCCACCAGCCGTTTTTCCACGCTCCTGCCCGGCGGGCTCCAGCTTGAGGCGCTCTATGTCACCGTCAGCCAGGAACAAGTCTTCCGCGCCTTGTTGGAGACCTTGGTCGGCCTCCTGCTGCTATCCATCGGCCTCGCCGCCGCCCTCTTGGTTAGCCCGCGGCCCGATCTGACGCCGGTCAAGCTGGTTCCGACTATCGAGCTGACAAACGCCGCGCCGCGTCCCGTGCCGAGCGATAGCAGGATCAACCATCCAACCGACCAACTGGCTGACCAACCGGCTGCAGCCACCACCGACAGCGAGACCACCGTTCCCAATAAGGCCCTCACGGACGACCAGGGCAGCGCGGTCAGCCTGGCCGACCCTAGCCTGGCGGCGGCCGCCACCCCAGCCGCGACAGCCGTGTCCGAGACAACAGCGCCCAGCCAGCCAGACTCGCCCGCCAGCGGCCTGGCCGTCGCCGACCTAACGGCCACGGCGGTCGCCAACGGCGTCGACCTAAGCACCGACGCCGCCGCCACCGCGACCGATGAATCCTTACCCGACCTGCCCTACTTGGACGGCGACATCGAGGACGTGCTGGCGCTGGCCGAGCCCGTCGCCAATAACGGCCAGGATGACGGGCTAGCCATCAGCGAGCCGCACCCCAACCTGGCGTCGACGCGCGCCGATTCCGTCGCGTCGACGCCGGCCAGCCCTAGCGACCAGCCCGCCCCGAAACGCATCCCGGTAGTCGAGGAAGATATCGGCGGCCCCAAAGGCCTGTACGATCCAGGCAGCGGCCTGTGCTGGGAATCCTACCTGCGCGAGCGGCTCAACGCCGAACTGCGCCGGGCGGCGACCTTCGAACAGGACCTGGTCCTGCTGCTTGCCTCCTGGGACAGCGTCAAGAAATATTCACTCGATTACGAAACATTCACGGCCACGGTGCGCGACTTCTTCAATTTTAAGGACCTGAGCTTCGCGTTCGGCGAGGACGGCGTAGCGGTGGTGCTGCCCAACAGCGACATCGACGAGACCATGCGCCATACCGAGGAACTTATCAAAAAGCTGACCTTCGTCATCCAGGACCGGACCAGCCAACTCAAGTACCTGGAAGTATTCATGGGCTTGAGTTCCCGGTCGGGCCGCATCGTCGACGCCGAGCGCGTCATCGCCGAAGCGCTGGTCGCCCTGCGCAAGGCCCGCATCGAGCGCGACACCCACATCATGGCCTTCCGCCCCGACCCCGAAAAATACCGCTCATTCCTCACCAACCACTAACAGGGTGTTGAAAAACGCGGATGCGGCTTTTCAACACTTCAAAAGCCGGTACAATTACGCAGCATAGCGCAAGCTATGCGAGGAATTGTTAAGGTTGTTGAGAAAGCAACCGGCTTTTTCAACAACCTGCTAAAGCTCAGACACCGGTGCTCCGGAACGAAGCCGGACGCGCCAAAACAAGGGGCGACGGCGCAGATTAACGCGCCGCCGCCCTTTTCGGTCGATAATAGTCAAGCTGTCCTCATGGCCAGCCTGCCGCAGTGGCGGGCCGGCCGGCGACTCACTCCTGCAGCAGGCTGGCCAGGTCCTTAATGCTCTCGCGGATAGACCAGGCCGTCAGGTAGACCCGCTTGCCCAGTGGTTGAAGGGTGGCGGCGTAGCCGTCCGCGGTGCCCTCGATACTGACGCTGCGGCTGGTGCCGTCGGCCAGCCAAGCAGTCAGGGTGCAGAGCGCCTCGCCGGGGGCTTCATCCAGCGGCGCATAGGCTTGGGCGCGGGCACCGGACCAGGCGCGCAGCAGGGCCTCCACCTTGTCGCGGTTCAGGCTGACCTGGTCGTTGCCGGCCAGCATCCAGCCGTTCTGCCAGCGCTGCAGGCGATAATCGGTCTGCACCACCACGCCGTCGGTCATGGCCAGACTGCCGCGCAGTTCCAGGTTCTGGACGTCCTGGGGCGCCAGATCCGCGAACAGCCGGAGGTCGTACCAGGAGCTGGCTGGGCCTTTGGCGTAGGAAGCGAAGCCGGCCGGGACGGACCAGGCCTCATCCTTACCATCCAGCGCCACATAGATGGCGGCGCTGCCGCTGGCGTAATTGCCCACCCGGAAGGCATGAAGCGCCGAGCCGTCGGCGGCCAACAGGCTGACGCGTACGGCCACGTCGTCCTCCAGGCCAAGATCGGCCCAGGCTTCGCGTCGGGTGGCCACCCGTTCGGCTTGGCCGCTCTTGGCCAGAGCCTCAAGGAAGGCGGTGATCCGGGTGGTGTCGGCCGGGAACAGGTCGGTACCCGACTCCACCAGCCAGGCGGCGCCAGAGCGTACCAGGCTGACTTCGACGGCACCTTCCAACCGGATGCGCTCCAGGCTGTCGGCCGGGCTGTACAGGCTGAGGTTGGCCTGCCGGTTGTTGCGCCGGGCTGGCGCCAGCATAAGAGCCAACAATATGATCAGCAGCAAAGCCGCGTTGGCTATCACGATCGGTAACATGCGTTTCTGGAACGAGATCATAGTTCGCCTCCCCGCTGCGCTCTAGCCAGCTGCTCGCGGCGCTTTCGGGCATGGGCGCGCAGCAATGCCCAGACAATGACAAGTGCCGGTATCAGCACCAAGTTGACCATGTACACCAGGACGATCAGCGCCGCGCGCGTATCCTCGTCGCGGATCAGGTTGAGGCGCAGGTCGCGTTCGGCCCGGGTGCGAATGGCTATCAGGTCTTCGGCCGACGCCAGCCAGTCAGCCGACGAAATACCGAAGCTGATATTTACCTCGGAGCGCGCGAACTGGATGATGTCGCTCAGGAAATCGGTCGACGATACCACCACGAAGCGCGAATCGGTGCTGGCGATGGCCGGCGACTCAAGTGGCTCGGCGCCGTCGCGGGCTGGCAGATCGCCATTGGCGAAGGGGCTGCGCAGTTGGCCGGAGACGGCCAGGGCCAGAGTATAGCTGCCGGTGGTGGCGGTCTTCTCCAAGTAGTAGGAGGCCTCCTCCTGCGGGGCGGTGGCAAAGTTGCCGGTCTGCAGCCAGCCCTTGGGCGTGGTGGTGATCAGCGACTGGGCCTCAAGACCAGTGCCGGCCCGCGCCGTCAGGGGCGACGGCCAGTACAGGCTCAGGCCGACGAAGCGGCTGGTTATCGGATGGTCGT
Source organism: Spirochaetes bacterium GWB1_60_80 (assembly GCA_001829185.1). Lineage (GTDB taxonomy): Bacteria > Spirochaetota > Spirochaetia > Treponematales > UBA12059 > UBA12059. The sequence continues at coordinate 32,747 of MIAR01000018.1, read as the reverse complement.
GATTCACGAAGCGGTCCTGAACGGCAATCCAGTGCGGGTAGCGGATGTACTGGATGTCATAGCCGCCGCTATAATTGCCGATCTGGAACGGCACGGTAACGTTGGCCTCGTCCAGCACCAGTTGGCGCCGCAGCTCGATGCCGTAGGCTGCCAGGAGGTCGATAACGCCGTCGGCCTCCACCGGCGTGGCCAGGATGCCCTGTTCGATGTCGACATTGACGCCGTGCACCGCGAACAGCACCCGGCCGCCGCGCATGATGAACTGGTCGATGAAGTAGGCGTCGTAGCGGTCCAGCTGGCTGTTGCCGAGCACGAACAGCACGTTGATGTCGCTCTCGATAGGCATGCTAGGCGCAACGGCGCGCGGCTCGTAGCCGGCTTGCTGAATGTACTGGCTGAGCATGGTGTAGTTGGCGTCGAGGCTGCGGCCGGCGTCGCCGACCAGGAAGCCGGCCACCTGCGTGGTCTTGTGGATCAGGTTGCGGACGGCCTTGATGACTTCGTATTCAATGGTCTCGGTGCCGATGACCACGGGCAGCGTCTGAAAGTCGTCGAGGTACTCGATGACGACGCCGGTATAAACCTGGGCGACGCGCTGCTCATTGCGTTCGATGACCTGCATTTCCTGGGGCGGCACGCCGAAGCCCTGGGCTTTCTCCGGGTCGGCTGCCGGATCCTCGATCCGCACCCGGATGCGGCCGCGCGAGGCGGCTTCCAGCTCACGCAGGAAATCCTCGACCTGCTGGGCGCCCGGATGGCGCGAAGCCAGCGATTTGGAGATAAAATAGGTGATGCGGACGCTTTCCGGAATTTCGCGGTGCAGGTTGCGCGCCGTGGCCGACAGGGTGTGCGCCCGACCGCTGGTCAGGTCGAGCCGGGTAAAGACCAGCGTGGTCGCCACCGCCAGGAGCGCGAAGAACAGCAGCGCCAAACCGGTGATTAAATATTCCTGTTTTTTCGGTGTATCAATCATATATTACCTCCACCTGCCGAAGACGATGGTCCTGGCGGTGACGTAGAGCGGAGCCAGGGTCAGGATGATAAAATAGAACAGGTCGCGGCTATCGAGGACGCCGCGCGAGAAGGAAATAAAGTGATGGTTCAACGACAGCCAGTTGACGATGCCGGCCAAGACGGCTGGCAGCTCAACCAGGATGGGCAACTGGGCTAGGAGATTGAGTACCGTCAGGATGATTACCGAAACGATGAAAGCGCTGATCTGGTGGCGGGTGAACGAGGATATCAGCTGGCCGATGGCGGCCGAGGCCGAAGCCAGCAACAGGACGCCCAGGTATTCGGTTACCACCTGGCCGAAATCGAGCGCCCCGAACAGCGACACCATCAGCGGCACCGGGAAGGTTAGCACCAGGGCCAGGCCGACCACGGCCATGGTGGCCAGGTACTTGCCTAGCACCAGCTCTGGCTCGGTGTAGGGCATAGTCAGCAGGAACTCGTAGGTGCCCTGCTTCTTTTCCTCGGCCCACAGCCGCATGGTTAAAGCCGGCAGGATGACCGACAGCAGCAGCGGCATCAGCGAGAAGAAGCCGCGCAGCTCGGCGCGGTCCGAAGCAAAGAAGCTCTGCATGAAAAAGAACAGCGCCGAGCAGGCCACCAGGAAGACCAGCACGAACAGCCAGCCGACCGGCGAATTGAAGTAGCCCTGGATTTCCTTGCGGGCGATGGTCAGGGTGCGGTTCATCGTTTGGCCTCCTCGCCGGTCAATTGCACGAAAATCTGCTCCAGGCTGAGAGCCTCGCGGCGCAAGTCCAGCAGCGTGCAGTCCTGGTCCTTGGCCCAGCCGAAGACGGCGGCCGCCGCATCGTCGGCCTGGCCGGCGCCGGTCAGCAGCTTCAGCCGCAGTTTGCCGCCGCTCAGGGCTTCAACCTCACAGGACCCGATCACGCCGGAAGCCCGGAGCGCCGCGCCAACTTTGGCCGCCGAAAAAGCGTCCTTGGCGGCATTAGCCGGCAGCTTGACCAAACAGTCCAGGCGGTCCTCACCTTGCAGGCTGCGGGCGATCTCGGCGGTAGTGCCTTGAGCCACGATGCGTCCCTCGTTGATGATGATCACTTCCGAACAGAGGGCCTCAACCTCCTGCAGGATGTGGGTGGACAGGATGACCGTCTTGTTGACGCCCAGCGACCGGATCAGGGAACGGATCTCCAGGATCTGGTTGGGGTCCAGGCCGGTAGTCGGCTCGTCCAGGATGAGGATGGCCGGATCGTGCAGAATGGCCTGGGCCAGGCCGACGCGTTGCCGGAATCCCTTGGACAGATGCTCGATACGCACATCGTCCATGCCTTTTAGGCCGCAGCTCTGGCAGGCCTTAGCGATGGCCTCCGCCCGTTCCGCCGCCGGCAGCTGGCGGGACTCGGCGATAAAGTCGAGGTATTCGCGAACCGTCATGTCGGTGTACAGGGGGACGCCCTCGGCCAAGTAGCCGACGCTGCTCTTCACCGCCACCGGATCGACGGCGACGTCGATGTCGTTGAGCAGGGCCTGGCCGCTACTGGGCCGATGGTAGCCGGTCAAGACCTTCATGATGGTGGTCTTGCCGGCGCCGTTCGGCCCCAGTAGCCCGACCACCTTGCCGGTGCCGGCCACGAAGGAAACGCCGCGCACGGCCTCGAAGCCGCCATACCGTTTCACCAGATTGCTTACTTCTATCATATGCGCTCCTGTCAGGATATTTGCACAGGAACCTTCCCCGCCGACCACTACGCGGCTGGCTCGAAAGGTTCAATAATCATCTTGGTCAATGGTCGCGTCGGCCGCTCAGTCGACGTACTCCAGCGGCAGCTGCATCCGGTCGCGCGACAGGATGGTGGCCGGAAAAATTTCACGAGCCTCGTCGAGGACGCGCTTCAAGTCGTACTCGGTGTAGCGCGGGCTATAGTGGATGAGCGCCAATTGCTTGACGCCGCCGGCGTCGCGCGCCAGCATGGCCGCCTGCACCGCCGTCATGTGCTTCTTCTCGACGGCGCTGTCCAGCAAGGCATGCTCGAACATGCCCTCGCAGACAAAAAGGTCGGAGCCGGCCACTTCGGCCGCGATCTCCGGGAAATACAGCGAATCGGTCACAAAGCTGACCTTGCGTCCGCTGCGCGCCGGGCCGAGCACCGCCGACGGCTCCACCATCGTACCGGAGTCGGACTGGACACTCTCGCCGGCCTGGAGGCGCGACCAGAGCGGCCCGCGCGGCACACCCAATTCCAGGGCCCGGGCCGGATTAAACTCACCCGGCCGGGCGTGCTCCTCCAGCGCGTAGCCGTAACAGGTTTTGGTATGGCGCAGGGGGAAGGTACGCACCTGGAAGTCCGCCTCCTGGTGGCAGATACCGGCTTCGCTGGTTTCGCGGATAATGATCTCGTAGTTGATGTACATGTCCAAAACGCGGCGGCTGGATTCAATGTATTCGGCGATGCGCGGCGGTCCGTAGATGTAGAGCGGCTCATCGCGGTCGACCTGGCTGGACAGCATCAGGAGGCCCGGTAAACCGGTGACATGGTCGGCATGGGTATGCGAGATGAAAATTGCGCTGATTTTTTTCCAGCGCAGGTTGAGGCGGCGTAGCGATACCTGGGTGCCCTCGCCGGCGTCGAACAGGAACAGATCCCCTTCGCGACGCAATAGCAGGCTGGTTAAATGACGGTTGGGCAACGGCATCATGCCACCGCAACCGAGGACAAACGCTTCCAAATTCATGCGGCCTCATAATACGGAAAAAGGCCCGGTAAAGGCAAGCCCCGCCTTTTTCCCGTAAACAGGCGCTGAGGCCTGGCCTAGCAGGGTGTTGAAAAACGCGGATGCGGCTTTTCAACACTTCAAAAGCCGGTACAATTACGCAGCATAGCGCAAGCTATGCGAGGAATTGTTAAGGTTGTTGAGAAAGCAACCGGCTTTTTCAACAACCTGCTAGGTGGTCGCCTGGCCAAACCGCACGCTACGCTTGGTGCCGCTGCATGCCCCGCTAAGGCTGATGGACGGCATCAACGTTGGCCGCGCCCAGGCTGGCGCCGCGCGTCGGCACGATATGCCAGTCGGCAGCGCTATCGGTATCGGCCGACGCGCCGGAGCGGCACAGGGTACGCGTGGCCGTCACATAGCCGGACTGGGCGGCCGCTTCCGGCGTCACCCGGCCGCCGGTGGCCAACCACATAGCGGCCGCGGCGATGGCGTCGACCCGCCGCAGCAGTTTGGCGCTGCCAAAGCCCCGATAATCGCTGTCCGAGGCCGAGGTTCGCTCACAGTAGACGACGGCGTCAATCATGGCGCCATGCGGGCTGGCGTACAGACTGACGGCGCCATTCTTGCCGGACAGGGCGGCGCCGCTACACCACAGGTCGCGGCCAGCGCTACTGGCGTCCAGTCCGCCGGATACATTGGTCGCCGCCAACTCGTCGATTTCTTCCGGCAGGCCTTGAGGTTGCAGGTGCAGGACGATATACTCGCCGGCCGCGACCGGGCAGGCCGGGAAAATGTAGCGCCCATCGGCGTCGTCGCTGACGCCGACATAGAAGGCCAAGCCGGCCAGGTCACCGGCCTGGCTGACGTAAAACTCGACGGCGTCCGGATGAGTATCGCTGCCGGCGCTTAGGAGTTCGTTGATGACCAGGCCGGCCGGCTGCGGGTTATAGCCCCAAAAAGGCACCGTAAAGCTGATGGCATTGCCGGCCTCGTCAAAAGCCAGACCGGACAAAGCATAGGCTTCGCCCGGCGGCAAAACCAAGGCCAGTTCCAATACCAGGGCGCCTGACAAGTCGGGCAGAATCTCGACCCGACTGACGGCGATACCGGCGGCGACTCCCCCGCCACCGTCCGTTGCGCTACCCGCCGCCTGGGCACTGACCGTGCAGTCGGTGGCGGCCAGGCTGACCGCCTCGTCAAAGTCCAGCCGCAGCTGACCCGGCCCGTTAGCGCTCCAGGCCACCAGGCTGGGCGGCTGGAGGTCGGTCGGCTCGTACACGGCGTCGATGACGGCCGGAATGCAGCCAGCCAGCGACATACAAAACAATCCGCCCACAGCCAGAGCGCTGGCCACGGCCATGGCACCGGCCAAGCTGACGGCGCGAGCCGATTGACGGCGCTTATATGATAGTTTCATGGCCTGTCCTCCTGACACAAAGACGCCGCGCCGGGCCACCTGGTCGACATATAACGGCCACTCTATGCGCCTGACTTGATTGATCAGCTGCCGCATTAATGGTATATTTAGCCCGGGCCGGACGCGGACAGCGCCAGTTTCATCGCCCAGCAAACCCGGAGGTTCCCGCATGCGCATCCTGATAGCCAATGACCACGGCGCCATCGACTTGAAACGCGTCATCAGCGCCGATCTGACCCAAGCCGGCCATCAGGTGGACAATCTGGGCGTCGACGCGACCGACTCGGTCGACTATCCGGATATCGCCCGCCAGGCCGGCGAGCGCTTCCTGCAAGGCGGCTACGACTTCGGCATCCTGTGCTGCGGCTCGGGTATCGGCATCAGCATCGCCGCCAACAAGGTCAAGGGCATCCGCTGCGCCCAGGTCTTCGACCTGTATAGCGCCGAAATGTGCAAACGCCACAATAACGCCAACTTCATCGCCTTCGGGGGCCGCGTCAACTACGCGATGCCGGTGACCGCCATGATCCGGGCCTACATGGCGGCCGAATTCGAGGGTGAGAGGCATCAGCGCCGGGTGGACAAGCTCGACTCCATGCAGCCTTAAGGGGGGAGCACAGCATAGTGGGCGGTTCGGCGATGAAAACCGCACCGGGTTTCAGTACAGCGACTGGGTTAGCCAAGGCAACGGCGGTGGCTTGTATATGGAGCTTGCAGACGCGGGGCCTGGCGCGTTCAAGCATGGCCCGGCTTATCGCCGGGTCATGCTTGGTTGCGCCACCCGCGCGGCCGCCTTGTTCCAGGGCAAGCCAGTGGCGGCGTTTGATGGTATCACGCCGTGGCTTGCTGCGAGGCGTAGCGGCTTTCAGCGCCGGTCGGGGTTCCCATTAGGCTGGGTCCTTGGGTCGGCTGGCGGCTCCCCCTTCGGCCGGGCTACCCGCGCCGCGGTGGGGGGGCTGGTCTGGCGGTCTTGCGCGCAAGCCCGCCAGTGTTGGGCCCTGTGTGCGGCGCGGGGGATCCCGGCCTACCCCCACTCTTGGTGGCTGCCGGCCAGCGCCTTAGTCTGCCTTCTAGCCGCCGGATGTGCCGGCCGCTGACTGTGTTGGCTCGATCTGGGGCGCCGCTCGGGGCGGGCGCTTCCTGGCGGCTCATCACGCCTGGCATCAAGGTCGGCATAGTGAAGTGAGCGTGATCCGAAACATTGACAGTGCGGACAGGGTTCATATACTTAGGTGACATAGCCATATCAGCCGGATGGACGATAGGTTCAACTACGACAGGGAGGCCAACCCATGTTTTTTGGATGTCCTAGGCTTCAGTCCGCCGCGTCGAGGCTGGTCGGCCTGCTGCTTAGCCTCTTTTTGAGTGCCGGCTCGGCGCTTGCCCAAGATGAAGCGTTGCTGTCAATCAGCCAGATAGGGCTGCAGGATCGAGTCTACCTGTTGGGCGATGGCTCGGCTGGCAGCCTGGTTGTGCAAGCGGCGGTGGCGGTAGCGCCTCTGCCAGCGCCGCCGCGTCAGGCTGCCCCGGCTACCGCGGCCAGCCTGGTGTCGCAGGTAGCTGGCCTGCCGCCAGCCTGGGACTGCCTGCTAGCTGTCCCCCTGGAAAGCGGCGGCATCGTTCAGAGGGTCTCGCTGTCGCTGCGGATACCCGAGGCGGCAACTTTCCAGCGCCTGGTGACGACTGGTTTGACCATCCAGCCCATTGTGCAGGATTCAAACGGCTTCACCTACCGTCTGCCGGCCGCTCGGCTGAGCCAATCCGAGTGCACCTTGCGCTGGGCAGTCCCGCCGGGCATCATGCAGCGCGTCAGTCTGGACAATCAGCGTTTCGGGCTGCGATTGCTCGGTTTCCGGCTGCATGGCGCGGCTCCTTCGGGCTTGAAACTGGTCAGCCTGGGCTTAGTGGTCGATACGTTCTCCGCCCAGCCTGACGATGACAGCAGCCCGGCCGGCGGGTGGGATAGCCTGACGCCCAGCCAAACCGCAAGCCCAGCCAGCGCCAATCCGCCGGCAGCGGCCGCCGGTCAGACCGCCTGGCGCAATCCCGCCCTGCCAGCCGCCCAAGCCGGCGATTATGAAGGCCTGCTCGGCTTCTTTGGCGGCTCGCTGCGCCACCCGGACGCGCCGGGCTTTCCGGCTATCCGCGATGACCTGATCGACGGCCTGTGGCGGATCGACGCGGCACGCACCCTGGGTTGGCTGCAAGCCCTGGGCGAGGATCTTTGGCAATGGATCAGCCCGATGGAACTGTTCGCCATCATCGGCTATCAGTGGTCACCCTGGTTCGACAATGTACTGTATTTCATAGCCGATTGGGCCAGCGGCAGCAACGCCTTCCTGATGGCCGCCGCCGCCCACCAGGCGGTGCGGCCCGAACCCTGGCTGGGGACGTGGCTGCGTTATGCCGGCCTGGCCCTGGAAAACCCGGAAGCGGACCGCCAGGCCTTCGAGTTCCTGCACGAGCGCAACCTGGCCACCGACCAGCTACTGCGGGGCCTCCGGCAGCGCGCCGGCTTGACCGAAGACCTGAAGGGGTGGCGCGAACCGGACCGGACCAGCCTGTTGTATCAAGCCCTGCTGGTCCGCCTGGGCGCCATCGCCGAAGTGCCGGCGACGACGCTTTCGGCCGCACTATCCACGGCGGCCTTCGCCAGCCTCCCTACCCTGGCCATGGACCGGGCCATCGCAGCCTTCTATGCCGGCCAAGCCAGCGCCGCGGCGGCCGCCAGCCTGGGCCGGCTCGGCCAACTGCCGGTCTGGCAGCAAGCTTTTTATTACCATTATCTGGCGCTCAGCCCGCCGCACCCCTTGCGCGACGGCCTCCTGAACGGGCAGCCGCCGAACGCCGCCGCTGAGGCGCCCGCCAACCAGCCGTTGCCCGACCGGACCGCCATGGCCGCCCGCCTGGCCGCCCGCCAGCTGGAACTGGTCGCCCCGGCCAGAGCCGTCAGCGACGACCGGTTTGGCGCCGCACCGCTCCTGGAAGTGGCTTGCCAGGATGGCCGCAGCGGCTGGTATGTCCTGCCCACCCTGCCGAGCGACGCCGGCCGCCGCGTGGCAGCCCTGCCCGGCCAGTCCATGGCCATCCGGATACGGGGCAGTCAGGCTCCGTGGCTACTTTGCCTGGTCTTCCGCGACGAGAACGGCCGCTTGCGCGAGTTTCCGATGGGCACCTGCCGCTTCGACCGAATTCACCCACTGGACTATGAATTCAGTCTAGATATCCTGACCAGCTTCCGCAGCCTGCAATTGGTGGAAGCGCGTTTATATGTCCAGCCAGAACCCTGGCTGAGCGGCCTGGAGCCGGCCATGTTGCCGCTAGGTATCGGCGCCTTTGAAATCCGGCAAACCGGAGGTACTGCGCCATGAACAGGCAGCACGGCATTTTCGAGGGGATACTGGTCAGCCTGATCCTGGCAATCAGCTTGCCAATCATGGCCGAAGACGGATTGCTGCTACCGGCACTTGAAGCCACCGAAACCTGGGAAGCCTGGTACCTGCCCTCTGGCCAGGCCGCGCCGCCACTCGTTTGCCCAGCCGGCCAAAGCCGGCAGGTGCGGCTGGATTTCTCGGCCGCGCCTGCCGGCACCGATGCCATGTTGCTGCTCCCGCCGCGCGCCTGGCGCCTGGAGAACGTAGGCGCAATCCGAAGATTCAGGTTTGCCGCCAGCCTGGCGCAAAGCCTGCCCGGCCTAGCCGGCGTCGAAGCGCCGTACAGCTTGGGCCTGGTATTGGCCAGCCTGGATGGTCAGGTCTCCGTCCTATACCTGGACGCCACCCAACTGGTTCCCAACCGCTCTTACGAACAACAGATAGCGGTGGACAACCCCGAATACATCCAACAGGTAAGGCACATCTATTTGTCCTGGTTGCCCAACGTGCGCCAGTACGCGCCCTGGTTGGAATTGCGCGGCCTGCTGGTACATCGCTCCGCCCGGCCACGCATCGATCTCTACCTGGACAGCATCGCCATCACCTTCGATACCGGCTTATTGTTAGTCGACGATTGAAGGCACCGCTCTGGCCGCCAGTAGGCCAAGGCGCCGGCCGCACTCAGGGAAGGCGTACGGGCTACCTCCCCAGGGATTGAGCAGCGGCACCGCGCTGTGGCGATACTCTTTTTCATTACGGGTCACCAGCGTTAAGCCATGGCGCAGGGCGCAAGCCGCGATCAGGCCATCAAGCACCGGGATGGGGTGACCACTGGCTTCCAGTTCGGCGCACAGAGCGCCCCAGGCTATGGCGCTCTTCTGGTCAAAACTCAAAAAGCGGTCGGCATAGTCGTCGGTCAGCCTGGTTAGCCACAGCAGTAACTCATGCTTCCGGCTACCGACAGGCAGGCAATTGATTGTCCTTATCGAACAGCTAATTCGCAAAGCAGCGGCCGCCTGGCCTCCTCCGGTCATGATCAAATGTCCGATTTTCTGGTACTTGTCTATTTGATCCATGGACAATCCCTTTCTGTCGTTTTTCGTTTGTGGACCTAACTGGCCAAAAGTCAGGGGCGCACCACCCGAAACCCGATATCGCGGTTCTGGCTGCCCGGATCATTGACACCCCGCGTCGCCACGCGGCAGATAGACGCATCTTCGAACCAGCTGCCACCGCGAAGGACGCGGATCGAGCCCGAAGCGGCGCCCCGATGGTCCGTGACTGTTCCGGTCACGGCATATTGAGGCCAGGAACCATTGTCCGCATACCAGTCCCAGCACCATTCCCATACATTCCCGCTCATATCGTACAAGCCCAGCTCGTTAGGCAGTTTGGATCCGGCAAGATTTGATCTTTGCGAACTTGTTCGACCTACCGCCGTTCCCATTCTGAAATCGAGACCCATATATCCGAATACCGCATAATCCCCAATCGCATTGCTGCCAGTGCTACCCGCAAAGGCCTTGGTATAGCCAGTAGTATTGGTCCCCCGCCCCTGACCGTCTGCCAGGGCACCCATGGCGGCCCACATCCATTCCATCTCCGTCGGCAAGCGATAGCCATTAGCGCTCCAGTTAGCCGTGACAGCATCCCACGTCGCATTTGAGCTTGTCGGTATCTGCCTGAATGTCAGGGTTGTGAAATTTACACCGCTGACTGCATACACCGGCGTTAAGTTCTCAGCCAGGCTCAGCTTGTTAGAAAAAGCAATCGCTTGGTACCAGTTCACCATCTGTACCGGATCTATAATGCCACTGGAAAAACCGGCCTCGCTTGGATCAGCCCCCATAATAGTCCGAAATTGAGTGCGGGTAATCTCGTGCTGGCTCATCCGGTAGGGCTGGGTTATCAGACTGATATTCCCTGCCGTACCGTCACGCTGAAAGCGACCGGCCGGTACGTACTTTAAAACTCCGATGGTGGCGGACATATAATCCCTTGGGTCCTGTCCATAGACTAAGGCGACTATTCCCACAAGCACCGCGCAAACGAATACCATTGTACGTTTCATCGTTCCTCCTCGGGAAACAGATTTTAGCGTCCGCGAGCGCAATTCCCCTTATGCCAGCCCCCCGGCCCCAACTGATCAGAGGCCTGACCCCGGCTGCGTCAAGCCCAGTCCGAGGGCGAGCTTAACCCGGCCCGAGCCTTGAACTTCGCCCCCCTCCCCGGGGAGGCGCCAGATCACGGCCGGATGGCCGTAGCTGGCGCTAGGGGGCGCGTCTGGCCAACCCGCCCGGAGTGGCGGTGGCCTGGCGCCCCCTAAAAGACGGGCGGCCACCCTTGCCGGATGGCCGCCGAGCGCCAGTGAGTTATACTAAAATTACAGTTCGTACCTCTGCCCGTACTCGATGATCTTGACGTCCTTGATGCCCTTGGCTTCCAGGAATTTCTTCTGGGCCTCGATGGCGTCATCCTCGCCGTGCACCAGGAAGATGGTCTTGAGGCTAGATAGGTCCATGCCGCTCAGCCAGTCCCACATTTCCTGGTAGTCGGCGTGGGCGCTGAAGGCGTTGATTTCCTGCACCTTGGCCCGGACGTTGAGCAGGTTGCCGTGGATCCGGACTTGCTTCTGGCCGTCGCGGATGCGCCGCCCCAAGGTGTTGGCGGCCATGAAGCCGACTACCAGAACGGTGTTGCGCTCATCCTCCAGGGTGTGCAAGAGGTGATGCTGGATGCGGCCGGCCTCGCACATGCCGTCGGCACTCATGATGACCACCGGGCCGGCCATCAGGTTGAGCTTCTTGGACTGCTCGACGGTGCTGGAGAACTGCAGCTCGTTGAAGCCGAAGGGATTGACGTGGTGCTGCAGGAAGGCCTCGTAGGTGTCCTTATCGTAACACTCCGGATGCACTTGGAAGATGCTGGTGGCGTTGATGGCCATGGGCGAGTCCACCCAGATGGGGATCTTGGGGATGCGCTTCTGGTCTACCAGCATGTGGAAGTAATAAATAAGTTCCTGGGTGCGCTCGATGGCGAAGGCCGGGATGATCAGCTTGCCGCGCTTCTCGAAGGTCTCGTTGACCACGTGGGCCAGCTTGTCCAGGGCGTCCACGGTGGAATCGTGGCGGCGGTTGCCGTAGGTGCTCTCGATCATCAGGTAGTCGGCCGGCTCCATCTTGTCCGGGTCGCAGATGATGGGCTTTTCGGGCCGCCCCAGGTCGCCAGTGAAGCCGATGCGCACAGTCTTGCCGTCCTTGTCGGTGGCCGTGACGTGCGCCGTGGCCGATCCCAGGATGTGGCCGGCGTCGCGGAACTCCAGCTTGATGTCCCCCAAGGGCTGGGGCCGGCGGTAGTTGATGGTCATGAACTGGCTGGCGGCCTCCACGGCGTCCACCTGGTCGTACATCGGCTTCCAGGTGAAGACCTCGCCCTTCTTGAGGGCCTGCTTGGCCAGGTACTCGGCGTCGCGGGCCTGGATGCGGGCCGAGTCCAGCATGATGATGTTGGCCAGGTCGCGCGTGGCCGGCGTCGAGTAGATGTTGCCCTTGAAGCCGCGCTTGGTGAGGAGCGGCAAGAGGCCGCAGTGGTCGAAGTGGGCGTGGGTCAGGATGACCGCCTCGATCGACTGCGGATCGGAAAGCAGCGCCCGGTTCTTTTGGTCGCTTTCCTCGCGCTTGCCTTGAAAAGCGCCGCAATCCACCAGGTAGCGCTTGCCGTCGATGTCCAGAACGTGCTTGGAACCGGTCACCTCGCGGGCGGCTCCTTCGGAATACAGTGTTATAGCCATGCCTTCAGTGTAGGCCGAAAACGGACGGCGCGCAAGTTTTTTTTGGAGCTAAGCGGCTTTAAGAAATATGCCCAACAAGAGCGCAGGCTTGCCTTAGGAGGCCTCGACGCGGGGCCTGGCGCTACAAAAACAAGGCCATGTACCATGGTCTTGTTTTTGTAGCGCCACCCGCGGTGTCGCGGCCACCCAAGATAATCTGGCGCGGTATTTGACTTTTTTCAAACCGCACAGCGCCATCGCACGGCAGGGTCTGACCGTCTAGTTCTCGGCGTAGGAGCAGGCGGTGAATTGGCCGCAGCGGCGGCAGTGGAGTTCGTAGTCGTAGTAGGCGTCGCCGGAGTGTTCCGAGACGCAGCCCTGCAGGGCTACTACCAGCACATCGCGGCTGGCGCACCAGGCGCAGCAGGCGTCGGGCAGGTGGCGGTCGAGCACGGCCAGTTCAAGCCGGCCGGGATGGTCGGCCGGTTTGATGCCCGTGCCGTGGTACCAGTCCTGGTTCTGGAAATTCTGCCTGACGCAGGGCTGGCTGTCGCTGGCCAGGAAGGCTTTGGTGCAGGCCAGGATCGGCCCGGCCGAGCGGCGCAGGTTATGGTTTAGGTATTCGAGGTTGCCGGACATGATGGGGCTCCTTGGGGAATCGCCCCCCTACAAAAAAAACACGGCCGAGCCGGCTACCGCCAGCAGGGCGCCGCCGATTTCGGCTGGTTTGACCTTCTGCTTGAATAACAGGATGGACGGCGGGATAATCAGCACCGGCGTCAGGCCGATCAGGGTGGAGACCACGCCGGCCTGGGTGCGCTGCATGGCGAAGAGCGACAAGGTGACGCCCAGGAAGGGGCCGACGATGGCGCCCAGGAAGGTGAATTTGAGGGCGGTCTTGTCCTTAAGGGCGGTCGTAAAGGATCGGCCGCGGTCGGTCAGGAAGCCGAAGACCAGGAAACCGCCGACGCCGGCCAGCGAGCGGATGGTCGAGCCGGCCACCGGGTTGTAGTCCTGCAGGCCATGCTTGGTCAGGATCATGCCGATGGCTTGGCCGATGCAGGCCAGGAAGGCGAATAGGTAGCCGCGCCGGTCGACCTTGGACAGCTGGGCCGGGCGCAGGTCGCCGTGCTCCGGCGGCAGGCCGGACACCTTGCGGCCGGCAATCTTGAGGTCGCCCTTGGCCACCACCGTAACCAGGATGCCTGAGATCACCATGCCCATGCCCACCAGGCCGCGCCAGCCCAGGCGCTCGCCCAGGAAGATGAAGCCCAGAAGGGCGGTGATGGTCGGCGACAGGGCCAGGAACAGGCTGGAGACGCGGCTGCCGATGGTCTTGTAGGCGGTAAACAGGAAGAAGTCGGTGATGACGAAGCCTACCACCCCGGAGATAGTCAGGAACAGCCAGGCCCGCGGCGGGGCATCAGTCGGAAACGGGATGCCGCGCAGGATGGTGGCGGTGACCACCAGGAAGCCGAAGGACAAAATGAGCTTGAAAAGATTCACGGCCAGCACCGAAATGCGCTTGGAGGCGCGCTCGAAAAAGATGGCCGACAAGGTCCAGCAGATGGCGGTGCCGAAGGCCGCCAGTTCGCCCGTGTGGTTCATAGCACGGTTATAGCACGGCCAACGCCGAACGGGAAGACACCCTGTCCGCCCGCGAATTTGACAAGCTGGCGGCAAAGTCCTATGTTGAACGTGGAGCGAAGCACAGGCTCGGATCTATCCGGTAACCTATTCGCCAAGGGGCACGCGGCGCTAAGCGCGGGGCGGCTAATCGGCCGCGACAAGGAGGATAATATGTCAGTAATCTGCATCGCCAGGGCCTTCGGAGCGCTAGGTGACGAGACCGGCACCGAATTGGCCAAGCTGACCGGGTACCGCCTGTTCGACAAGGATCACATCGAGCAGCTGATGGCTGAACGCGGTCTCAAGCCCGGGGTCCGTGAGCGCTACGACGAGAAGAAACCGGGCTTCTGGGCCTCGCTCAGCCAAGACCGCGACGACTACCTGCACTACCTGACTTCGGTGCTGTACGCCGAGGCCATCAAGGGCGACTGCATCATCGTTGGCCGGGGCGCCTTGGCGCTTTTCAGCGGCCTGCCGAGTGTGCTGAAAATCCGGCTGGACGCAGCCTACGACTTCCGCCTGCGCAACATCATCACCCGCTTTTCCTGCGACGCGCGCCACGCCCAGCACCTACTTAAGCAGCAGGACCACGACCGCAAGGGTTTCTACGACTACTTCTTCAATCTGAACTGGCTGGATCCGAACAACTACCACCTGACCATCAATTCAGAATGGACGCCCCCGGCCGCCGCCGCCGCCGTCATCGATCGCCTGCGCCAGCTGCTGGTTACGCCGGACAGTACTGCGGCCTGCGCCAAACGGCTGGCCGAGTTGAACCTGGGCCGGCAGCTGATCAGCGAGCTAATCTACCACCAACATATTCCCATCCATTTCCTGGAAGCGGAAGTGGCCGGCACCAAGGTTACTCTGCACGGCGTGGCCAACACCCAAGGCGCCATCGAGGCCGCTATCAGCGCCGCACGGAAGGTGCCCGGCGTCGTTGACGTCGAAAATGCCATCCAGATTGTCCAGGAATTTGCCGTGATGCCCTAGCAGGTTGTTGAAAAAGCCGGTTGCTTTCTCAACAACCTTAACAATTCCTCGCATAGCTTGCGCTATGCTGCGTAATTGTACCGGCTTTTGAAGTGTTGAAAAGCCGCATCCGCGTTTTTCAACACCCTGCTAGGTATGACGAGTCATGCCGTAGGCCTAGTTACGGGCTGACGCGCTTGCCGCCGGCCGCGTTTCAGGGTATCATGAGGCCATGACCTACCTCTCCGGCTTTCATGCCATCGAAGAACAAATCCAGGCGGGCGACCAGAACGGCGCCATGCTCTACGTCGGCACGCCCGGCCCGCGCGTCAAGCGCATCATGGCCCTGGCCGACCAGCACGGTGTCAATGTCCAGCGCGTCGGCCAGGCCGAACTCGACAAGATGGCGCCCGACAACCGCGGCGCCGTGCTGGCCCTCAAGCACAAGCTACAGGACAAGTCCGTCGATCTGGACAGCTGGTTGGCCGAGCCGCCGGAAAAAGCGCTGGTGCTCATCCTGGACCACATCGAAGACCCGCACAACCTAGGCGCCATCCTGCGCTCGGCTGACATCTTCAACGTCGACCTGGTCATCATACCGGAACGGCGGGCGGCCCGCGAAACCGATACCGTGGCCCGCGTCTCGGCCGGCGCCCTGGCCTACGTGCCGCTGGCCCGCGTCCCCAACCTGGCCCGCGCCCTGGAACAGCTCAAGGAAAACGACTTCTGGGCCTACGCCGCCGATATGCAGGGCAGCAAACTGCCGTCGGTCAAGTTCACCAAGCGCACCGTGCTGGTGATGGGCGCCGAGGGCAAGGGCGTTTCCCGCCTGCTCCAGGAGCACTGCGACGAGACGGTGGCTATTCCGCAGGGCGGGCACGTCGAGTCGCTTAACGTTTCAGTGGCCACCGGCATCTTCCTGTACGCCATCCGCAACCAGCGCTGAGCCGATTCCGGCCACCCGGGGGAATAGCATGAACGACCGCAAACAAGCCATCCTTGACCAGCCGGCTGGCTTCACCAAGCTGTGTACAATCGCCCGGGCCCTGCGCGCGCCCGACGGCTGCCCCTGGGACCGCGAGCAGACCCCGGTCAGCCTGCGCGGCAACATCATCGAGGAAGCCTACGAGGTGGTCGAGGCCATCAACCAGGCGGACAGCGACCATGTCCGCGAGGAGTTGGGCGACCTGTTCCTGCTGCCCACTATGGTGGCGGTGATGCACGAAGAACGGGGTGACTTTACGGTCGACCAGGTCTTCGGCGGCATCTGCGACAAGCTGGTCCGCCGCCACCCGCATGTCTTCGGCGGCCCCTCGGGCGCTGACACGGCCGACAAGGTGGTGGCCCAGTGGAACGACATCAAGGAAACGGTCGAAGGCCGCCGCCGCAAGGACTCGGCCCTCGACGCCGTCAAGGCCGGCCTGCCGCCGTTGGAGCGGGCCTATAAGCTGCAGAAGGCGGCCGCCAAGGCCGGCTTCGACTGGGACTCCAGCGACGGCCCCTGGGACAAGATGGCCGAAGAGCTGGCCGAGGCCCGCGCCGCCTGCCAGGCCCTGGAACAGCGTCAAGTTTCGTCAGCCAGTGCGGAAGCGGCTGACATGTCAGCGCCGCCCGCCGATCAGCCTGACGCGGCCGCCACGCCCGAGGCGTTACACGCCCAACTAGAGGACGAAATCGGCGACTTGTTGTTTTCGCTGGTCAATGTGGCGCGCACCCACCGGGTCGATCCGGCCTTGGCCCTGCACCGCAGCATGGAAAAATTCAGCCAGCGTTTCCGCCATGTCGAGAAGCGCATGGCCGAGAGCGGCCAGACGATGGAACCAGGCAAACTGGCGCTGATGGACCGCTTCTGGGACGAGGCCAAAACACTAGCAGGGTGTTGAAAAACGCGAATGCGGCTTTTCAACACTTCAAATGCCGGTACAATTACGCAGCATAGCGCAAGCTATGCGAGGAATTGTTAAGGTTGTTGAGAAAGCAACCGGCTTTTTCAACAACCTGCTAGAAGGCTGAATCCGCCGCCGCCTCAATCCTCGGCGACTGGCGGCTTGGTCAACTTGCCATCCAAAAAGGTTTCTTCGTATTCCACGCGACTCAAGCGGTCGTAACGCACCCAGCTGCCATGCTTCAGTCCGCCCTTGAATTGGCCAACCTGCCAGAGTTGGCCGCCATCGCGATAGAAATGCCACTCGCCTTCCATCTTGTCGGCCAGGTAGGTGCCGGCAGCCTTGATCTTGCCGGTCTTAAAAAAATAGGTCAGCGTTCCATCAACCAGCTCAAACACTTTCTGCCCATTGGTATAGTGCTGTTTCTCAAGCATGTAGTACTTCCTTATAACAACGTCGCAGGCGCGGTACCTAGCTGACGGCTTTGTAAATAGTCAACGCTCCCAGGGCCAGGGTAAGCAGGCCGATAACCCGCCGCAGAATACCTTCATTGGCCTTGCTGATGGCGAACACCGAAAACGGCACCGAGAGCAAGGCACCGGCGCACATCGGCACAAACAGGCGGAAATCGATGCCGCCGCCACGCAGCAGAAAGAGACTGGCGGCGATCAGGCAGGTAAAGGCCTCGGCAAAGGCAGTGATGCCCACTGCCGCCTTGCCTTGGACGCCGCTTAGAATTTGGCCACTGGTCATCAGAGGGCCGTAGCCGCCGCCGGACACCGCCTTGTTGAACGAGGCCACCGCCGCCAGCAGAATCATCCTGGGCCGGCTGTAGCGGATGGCCTTTGTGGCCAACAGTACCACAAAAAGCCCGGATAGCATGATAATGCAGCCGACAACAATGGTCAGCGCGTCCTTGGGGATGTTCAACGACAAAAAGACGCCGCCGCTAACACCCAGCACGCTGCCAACCACCAGGATCATAGCCGGACCGAAGTCCCGGCCCCGCAGCGATAGATCAACATTGCGCACCTCATGATGAAAAAAAGCGGCCGCGAAGCCGCTGAGCAATTCCGATAGCAGCACGGTAGGCACGATGCTTTCCACCCGAAAGCCAATCAGCAGCAGCACCGGCGTCAGGATGGTACCATAGCCCATGCCCAGGCCACTGTCTACCAGCTCGCAGGCAAAACACAGGCCGGCCAGGATCACGAATTCGCGCAGATCGTGCCGGCCGAAAACCAGCCCGGCCACCGCCGCCGCGGTGACGACCGCCAACCAGATGACGCTTTTAAGTGTATAGGGTCTGCTCATCCGTACACTCTCCGTCCGCGGTAACGGCGCAGCTGAGTGCTGTAATATTTTAATAAGTCGGCGTCGGCCCGCAGGTTGGCGTGGTCGCCGCCCTTGATGCCGCGCAACAGCACATAACGCACCATCTCCGGGCTGCCGGCCTGCTCGTCGAAGGCGTCCAGGTACTGCGACCAGTCGTCGTCGTGCTCGCACAAAGAGTGGATGGTGCCGTCGGCCGCCGCCGAGCGGGCCACCAGCATGCCAATCTGGCCGGACAACCCGCAGAAAATCTCCATGCTGTCGTCGAAGGCGATGTCCGGCGCCGGCTCCCAGGACAGCTTGACGAAGGGATGCTTGATGCTGGAGAACAGGTTGGCCGCCCGGGCCCAGGAATTGAGAACCGTGTCGCGGGCCACGCCAAAGCACAGGGTAACGCCCAGGGTGCCGGCCTGGTCGCCCAAACGCCGCGCCTGATCGATGAAAGCCTGGTCGGCCGCTTTCCGGCTGGCGTAGTCACCAGATACAGCCGGCGCGCTCCACAGGCGGATTAGCGGCGCGTGCATCATCTGGGCCGTTTCCAGCAGACGGCCGAATTCATTTTCGGCATGGAGGCCAACGCGGAAAAGCGTGGCAAACGAGGCTACGCTCAGGCCAGCCTTCAGCGTCTTGACCATGATTTGGCCGGCCAGGGCGGTATCGCCGCGCTCGATGAAGCCATCGCAAGACCACTCGACGGCGCGCACGCCGGCCCGGCTGGCAGCTTCGAGAACCTGGTCTACTGTGGCGCCCAGCATGGCGGCGGATGATAATGCGCTTTGTATCATAGGTTTTTTAGGAACCGGTCTCTTTCATAGTATATGATTTTTGCCGATAATTCCAGCCAAAAAACCGGCCGGCCGGCCATAATCGCGGTTTTGTTTGACAATCCGGGCCAAAATCCCCATACTGTCGGCACTGCGCCATACCATAAAGGAGTTTCCCATGAGCAAGACCATCATCGCCACCGCGTCCGCGCCCGCCGCCATCGGCCCCTACTCGCAGGCCGTCAAGACCGGTAACCTGCTCTTCTGTTCCGGCCAACTCGGGCTCGACCCGGTTTCCGGCAACCTCAAGGACGGGCTCAGGGCTCAGGCTGAACAAGCTATGCGCAACCTGCAGGCTGTCATCGGGGCCGCCGGCGGTACGCTGGACAACATCGTCAAGACCACCATCTTCCTGACCACCATGGACAATTTCCCGACCGTAAACGAGGTGTATGGCGCCTGCTTCCCGGCCGACAAGCCGGCCCGCTCCACCATCGCCGTGGCCGGCCTGCCCAAGGGCGGCCTGGTGGAGATCGAAGCCATCGTCAGCTTGTGAGGCCGGCCGAGGCGTGGCAACCAGCCGGGCGTTCGATCGCCGGCTAAATGGCGACGCGGATGGCCTGGGGGCAGACGCTGATTTCCACCGGCGTCCGGCAGAGGTATTCGGCGTCGATATGAACCTCGTGCCGGCCGCTGCGTAACACCGAGATGCGGCGGCACTGAAAATACTCCACCGCCAGGTCGCGGTCGACGCGGCGGCCGCTGCGGCGTAAAAAGTAGGAAAACAGGCGGAAAAGATTGGCATGCTTAAAAATGCAGATATCCAGCAAGCCATCCGAGATGTCGGCCTGCGAAGCCAGGATAGTTTTTCCGCCGTAGTACTTGCTGTTGCCGATGATGGCGAAATAGCCGCGACGCAGGATGGGCTGGTCGTCGATGCGTACCAGGATCGGCCTAAAGCGGTAGGCCAGGAAGTGGCGGAAGGCGGTCAGGGCATAAGCCAGGGCGCCAAAGGCCTTTTTCAGGCGCGAGCCGGTCTTGCGCACCACGAAGGCGTCAAAGCCGATGCCAGCCATGCAGGCGAAGTATTTATTACCGGCCTTGCCCAGGTCGATCATCGTGCTCCGGCCTTGGGCGATCACCTGGCAGGCGGCCTTTATCTCGGCCGGAATCTTCAACTGCAATCCCAACACGTTGACCGTACCCATGGGGATGATCCCCAGGGTAACTCCGGAGTAGGCCAAGCCGTTGACGACTTCATTAATGGTGCCGTCGCCGCCGGCGGCTATCACCAGATCAGCCCCCTGGGCCACGCTGGCCCGGGCCAACTCGGTGGCGTGGCCAGGAGCTTTGGTCACCAGTACTTCGGGTTCAAGGCCGTAGTCCCGTAGATAGCCGAGGATATGCTCGATGTAATCAGCCTTGCGCGAATAGAGCTCATAGCGTTTCTGCTCAAGGCCCAAAAGTTCGCGGAAAAGTGGGGACAGGGCGGCGCTCTGCCCCGACTGGGGGTTATGGATCAGCACGGCCTTGCGGTAGGAATGCCGCCAGGGAGACTCCAAAAGACGTGTTGCCAGACTCAGGTCGGAAGGCTTGTCCACATCCATGCCCAGGCGGGTGTGGGGCGAGATGATGACGCGCACTCGGCCGCCGATCTCGCGGGACAAGCTGTCCTCCACGCCGGCGATGGTCCGCTCCCGGCAATGGATCAGCTCGAAGAATTTTTCTGGTTCCTTCCGGACATTGCGCAATTGCATCAGCTTGGGCGCGTACTGGATGAGCTTGGTAAATTGGCGGACGTAGTAGAGCGTAGTGCCGGTGAGGGAATGGCCGTCGATCTGGATCCAGGTCCGCTGGCTGTCCAAGCCATCGCGGATAAAACTGGAGCGGTCGACGTACTGCAGCACCACGTCGGCGGCGGCCTCCTCGACGCCGCGGATCGCGTCGGCGATAAGCTCCGGCGTCAGGAAGACCGCGTCGCAAAAGGAAATGAAATAGCCGTCATGGCCGGGCTTGTTGCCATAAATTTCCGCCTTGATATAGGAAACGGCGTTGAGCAAATTTTGGATAACATTGACTCCCGGGTCCAGACGCTTGGTAACGAAACGCATCGAAGCCAGCTGGTCCAGCTCCGGCGCCCCCACCACCGCGATATGGTCGATCAGCCCGGTGGCCTGGAAGGCGTCTAGCACCCAATCGAGCATCGGCTTGCCGTGGATAGGCAACATGGCCTTGTGAATGGTGCCGGCCTCGGCGCTGAGCGGTCCCTGTTCGCCGCCGGCCAGTATAATCAGGTTACGTTGCTTCATAACGTTATGGTCTCCTTGGCGCGGCTGATGGCCGACAGCGCCGCGCGATTCAGTCTGAGGCCAAGCCCGGGCGCGTCGCCCAACTTGACGGTGGCTCCCAGCCGCAACCGCGCCCCGCCGGAGCTGTAGGCGCGGGCCTGCAAGGCCAGGTGAGAATAACCCTGGATGTACAAACGTTCCGGATGGCAGGCCCCAAAATGGGCGCCGTGGTTGGCCAGAACGGCCGACTCGGCCACCATGGCGCCAAAGCCATAACCCAGCCCCTGCTGAGCGGCCCGCTCGACCATATAGGCTCCGGCAAAATGGCCGCCGCACTTGGACAAGCGCACGTTGACGATATCGAAAGCCTGGTGCCCCAGCAAGCGCTCCAGCGAGGCCGGTGAGATCAGGCTCTCGTCGGCGATCAACGGCAGGGCCGAACGCCGGCGGATCCAGTGGCAGGCTTGGTAATGGCTGTCGTCCAGTACAGCCTCCCGGTCCAGCTGACCGCCAGCCCCTGGCGGCGGGTCGGCCGTCCGCAATGGTTCTTCCATGGCCCATACGCCCAAGGCGGCCAGCCCTTCAATCTTGACTACGGCCTCTTCCTTGGTCCAGGCGCCGTTGGCGTCCGCGAACAGCGGCCGACTGGGACCGATCAGGCGCCGGATCAGGGCCAGGCGCGGCACATCCTCGGCATCGCCAACCTTGGCCTTGAAAGCGCGGAAGCCGGCTGCCAGATACAGCCTGGTCTTGAAGGCCACCGACCGCGCCGAGCCGAAGCCCAGGGAAGCCGTATAGCGCAAGACCTCGACTGGCCCTGGCCGGAACAGATGATAAAGCGGACACCGGCTCTGCCTGGCCAGCAAATCCAGGGTGGCGCCTTCCAAGGCGCAGAGGGCACAAGAAGGAAAAACGCCTGGCCAAGACCGGATCAGTTCGGCGATGTTAGCTCGCAGACTAGCCAGGCTAACAGTACCAGCCAACAGCCGAGGCGCCAGGCGGCGCAGGTCGGCCATGACCGAAGCGCCGCTCTCGCCGCTGACGTAGGCCCGCGGGACGGCCTCGCCCAGGCCATAGTTACCGGCTCGGTCCACGGCCACGCAGAGCACCGCCTCGACCGACCGGTGGGTGGCCTTGGCGTGCCCGTAGGCAAAGCGCAAGGGTTGAACAATGGTATGGAACTCCAGGCGCTCGACACTAATCGAAGGCGGCATGCCGCCAGTATCCGTCAAAGGGACCGGCTTGTCAAATGAAAGAACCGCCCCGATGCGGGGGCGGCTCCTTGATTCAAACTCTTCCCGCCAGCCACCGCCTATACGGTGGGGCTGGCGGCAGGAAGAAGTTACAGCGCCATGAAAGTGAACACCATCACGAACAAGGCCACCGTCTCGCACAAGCCGACGACGGTGATGTACTGGCCGAAGCCCTTGCCGGTCTCGCCATAGGCATCGCAACCGGCGGCCGAAGCCTGGCCCTGGGCGATGGCCGACATGGCCATACCGAGGCCGCTCATGATGCCGAGGGCGGCCAACAGCAGGGCGGGCTTTTCCGAATTCATCATTTGGCCCTGCAACAGGAAGCCGTAGATGGTCTGGGTCAGCGGAGCGCCGGCGAAGGCCACCAGCAGGAACGAGGCCGGCTTGTTGGCCATGTAGTTACGTTTCCAGGCGCCGATGGCGGCCTGGCCGGCGATGCCGGCACCGATGGCCGATCCGACCGCAGAGATGCCGAGCACGGCGGCAATGCCGATCATACCAATATTCATGAGAGGCTCCTTTCAGTGTCGACCCGTTCTTTGTGAACGGTGTCCTTAAATGGTTCGTATTTATAGCCGGACCACTCCATGCCGAGGTGGCCCGAGAACTCGAGCATGTTGAGCCGCACGCCGTGCACGATGACGGACAGCACGCTCAGGATAATATTCAGGCCATGGCCAAAGACCAGCAGCGCGATGCCGCCGATCAGCCAGAGCGACAGTTTTCCCAGCATCGGCCCGGCCATGTTATTCACCGTCTGGCTGATGCCCACGCCGGCCAGGCCGACCGCCCAAAGGCGGATGTACGACACCAGGTCGGCAAAGATGTTGACCACGCCCAGGAAGACCGAGACGATGTTGGCCAGGCTAGAGACAATACCACCCAGGATGCCGCGCAGGAATCCCTTCGAGCCGTCGTAGTTGCTGAAGATGAAACTCAGGCCGAAACCCGAGATAATCAAGTACAAGCACCAAGCCGGAATGGCGAAGCGTTCGGCGTCGACCACCAGGAACAGCACCAGGAAGTAGATACCCAGCACCATGCCGAACTGCCCGACCTGGCCTAGGAACTTGAGCGACCGGATGTCGCGCATGATGTTCTTGATGTGGGCCAGCAAGAGTTGCACCAGGCCCAGGCAGAAGCACAAGAACTTGATGTTATCGCCCACCTGGTCGGCGTCATTCCCGGAAACGAAGGGAATGGCCAGGCTGCGCAGCAGGGGCGGCAGGTCGTTGTAGGGTATGCCGAACCAGCTGGCGGTAACCACGCCCCAGGTCACCGTGGCCAGGGCCAGGATAAGCAGCAGGCGCAACGGATCGGGCACCTTGCCGGTTTTGGCCTTGGCGACGATTGCCCCGGCCAGGCCGGCCAGCAGCATCAGGCTGCCGTAGCCGGCATCGCCGAAGATCATGGCGAAGAAAATAACGAAGAACAGCATGAACAAGGCGGAAATGTCATACTCGCGGTAATTGGGCACCACGCCCAGGAAGTCGAACACCGGCTGGATCATGCGCACCATCGGCGGGTTCTCTACCTTGGTGGGCGGCAACTCGTCTTCCTTGGGGTCGTCCAGGATCAAGCCCCACTGTTGGCGGCTGGCCACGGTGATTAGCTTAGCCTCGTCCTTGGCCGGCACCCAGCCGCCAAACCAGGCCACCGGCCCGGCGTTTTCCATGCCGGAATGGAGGGTTTCGAAGCTCAGCTCGCGCTCCAGCATCGCCTCGACCGGCTGGAGGGCGTCGGCGTAAACGGCCAGCTGTTTTATGTCAGCCTGAAGCTCAGCCAACTGGCGCCGCTGGTCAGCCAGGTCCTGGCGCAACTGGCCGAGCGAAGCGGTGGCCGGCAGGAATTCCTGGGCGGCGGCCGGCAGCTCCGCCGCGCGATCGGCCACGAACATCAGGCGGGTGCGCCCCTTGGCCGTTTCCACCGGGAACCACTGCAGGCTGTCCGGGATGGCAGCAACCAGCTTGGCCGGCATTTCGGCCAGGCGCAAGGGCACGCCGCTGCCGGCCAGGTCGCTCAGCAGGGCCGGTTGGAAATCGCCCCAGGCCGCAATACGCTCGATCTCGTTGGCCAGGTCGGCCAGGCGAACGCGGCAGTCCTTGATGGCTTCAACCTTGACCAACACCCGGTCGGCGAAGTCAATGCCTTCGCGGATGCTGAATTGGCGCTCTAGCTGCTTGGCCTTGGCCTCGATCAGAACGTAGGCCGCCTTTACCAGGCGCTCCTTCTCGGCCACCAGCTCGCTATAGGTTTCGCCGCGGCCGGCCAAGGGCTCCAGATGGATGATGCCCAGCTTGCGCAGCTCGCGCACGGCGTTTTTGCGCTCGGCTTCCACCACCATGACGAAGGCCCGTTTCATTGGCGCTATCATGAGGCCGCCCTTTCCAGAACCTTGTTCTTGGCGATCTTGCCGCGGACCACCTGGGCGGTCTGCTGGTCACCCAGATAGATGCGTATCTTGCGGATGATTTCGGAGGTTTCCGGAATCTTGACTTTCTCGAACAAGTTGACGCGCTGGGTGGTGATGCGCAGCTCGTGCTCCAGCCGCACGATCTGTTCTTCCAAGACCTTGATTTCCAGGTCCAGCGTCAGCATGGAGCGCAGACGATCCAACGCCCGGTCTACCCACAACGGCTTGGCGAACAGGTCGTAGTCGTCGATGGTAAACTCGGCTTTGCGGAAGATCGGGATCTCGACGCCGGCGATGTTGCCGGTATCGACCACCACCCGGCCATCGGCCAGGATCCAGGAGCCGTCGGGCTTCTTGACGGCCGATTCCTCGCCGAAGACGGCGATCCAGGCGCGGAATTCCTCGAGCAGGCGGTCGCGCTCGGCGGCGATCTGCCGGGCGCGGGCCTGGATGCCGCGAATCTCGCTTTGCAACTGCTGCTTCTTGAGCTGCAGCGTCGGCAAGTAGCGCTTGAACATCTTGAGGGCGTCCTTCTGCTTCTTGAGCTCGTTCTTGGTCAGCTTTACTTTGGCCATGGTATCGCTCCTTGCATGCCGTCAGCCGGGCTCAATGCGACTTCTTGGGCCAGAACTGGTCAAGCAGCTTGGTCTGCAAGCCGGTTTCCTGCGGCTCGAAGCAAGCCGCCAGGATTTCCCAGCCCTTGTCGAGGGCGCCTTCCAAGGGAATGTTGACCGACAGGTCCATCATCTGGGCCTCGAACAGCTCGCCGTACTTGAGCAGCTTGGAGTCCCAGGCGCTCATCTGGAAGCCCATCGACTTCTTCTCCAGCGTGTCGCGGTAGGCGGCAAACAGCTTGATCATGCCGTCCATGATGGCGCGATGGTCGGCCCGGGTCTTGCCGTTAACCTGCTGCTTGAGGCGCGACAGCGACCCGAAGGGTTCGATGCGGCCGCCCTTCAGGTAGAACTGGCCCTCGGTGATGTAGCCGGTATTGTCGGGCACCGGGTGCGTCACGTCGTCGCCCGGCATAGTGGTCACGGCCAGGATAGTGATGGAGCCGGAGTCGGCAAAGTCGACCGCTTTTTCGTAGCGGCTGGCCAGCTGGCTGTACAAGTCGCCAGGGTAGCCGCGGTTGGACGGCACCTGCTCCTGGGTGATGGCGATTTCCTTGAGGGAGTCGGCGAAGTTGGTCATGTCGGTCAGTAGCACCAGGACGTTGAGGCCCTTGAGGGCGAAGCGCTCGGCCACGGCCAGCGAAATATCCGGCACCATCAAGCACTCCACCACCGGGTCGGCCGCCGTGTTGACGAACATGATGGTCTTCTGCAGGGCGCCGCCCTCCTCCAGGGTCTCCTTGAAGTACAGGTAATCGTCGTACTTGAGGCCCATGCCGCCGAGCACGATCAGGTCAACCTCGGCCTGCATGGCGATGCGCGCCAGCAGCTGGTTGTACGGCTCGCCGGAGACGGAGAAGATCGGCAGCTTCTGGCTCTTCACCAGGGTGTTAAAGAGGTCGATCATCGGGATGCCGGTGCGGATCATCTCCTTGGGGATGATGCGCTTGGTCGGATTCACCGACGGTCCGCCGATGGGGATCAGGTTCTCGGTCAGGGCCGGCCCCTTGTCGCGCGGCTCGCCGGCGCCATTGAAGATGCGGCCCTTGAGGTCGTCGGAGAAGGAGACGCGCATCGGGTTACCGAGGAAGCGCACCTCGTCGCCGGTGGAAATACCGCGACCGCCGGCAAAAACCTGGAGGGAGACCAGGCCGCCATCTAACCGGATGACCTCGGCCAGGGACATGCCGAAGCGGGTGGAAACCTCGGCCAGCTCGCCGTAGGCCACGCCGTCGGCCTTGACCGCGATGACGTTGCCGGCGATCGATTCAATGCGGGAGTATACCTTTTTCATACAGCGCGCTCCAGGTTTTCGATGATGCGGCCGGCCGCGGCGTCGAGGCCGCTGACCTTGGCGGCCAGGAAGTCCAGGATGGCCCGGTCGGCGTCGCGGAACTTGTCGGTCGCCCACTCGATGCTGTTGGCGTCCAGGAACATCTGGCGCAGCTTGTTGAACCAGCCGCGGGCCTCTTCCTTGTCCTTGAACTCGAATCTGGAACCAAGCACCTTGACCACCCGGCTGAACATCAGGGACTGGCGCTCGGTGCTGACCGAAGCGTCGACGGCGTCAAAGGAATTCTGCTGCAAGTAAACCGCGTCCAGGAACTCGCCTTTCAGGTAAATCAGGAAGTCGTCCAGGCTGGTGCCTTCCTCGCCCACCACCTTCATCATCTGGCCGACCTCGGAGCCGCGCTCCAGGAAGTAGTGGGCCCAGGCTACGGCCTTACCGTCGATGACGCTCGAGTATTTGGACCAGGAGTCCAGCGGGTGGATGGCCGGGTACTTGCGGGCGTCGGAACGCTCGCGCGACAGGCCGTGGAAGGCGCCGACCACCTTGAGGGTGGCCTGGGTAACCGGCTCCTCGAAGTTACCGCCGGCCGGCGACACCGTTCCGCCGATGGTGACCGAGCCGATGGCGCCCGACTTGAGGCGGACGATGCCGGCGCGCTCGTAAAAGCCGGCGATGACCGACTCCAGGTAGGCCGGGAAGGCTTCCTCGCCGGGGATCTCTTCCAGGCGGCCGGACATCTCGCGCATGGCCTGGGCCCAGCGGCTGGTCGAGTCGGCCAGCAACAGGACGTTGAGCCCCATCTGGCGGTAGTATTCGGCCATGGTCACGGCCGTGTAGACCGAGGCCTCGCGGGCGGCCACCGGCATGGACGAGGTATTGCAGACGATGATGGTGCGTTCCATCAAGGAGCGGCCGGTCTTGGGGTCGATCAGTTCGGGGAATTCGATCAGGGTCTCGACCACCTCGCCGGCGCGCTCGCCGCAGGCCGCGATGATGACGATGTCGACGTCGGCATTACGCGAGGTAACCTGCTGCAGCACCGTCTTACCGGCGCCGAAAGGCCCGGGAACGCAGTAGGTACCACCCTTGGCCACCGGGAAGAAGGTATCGATGATGCGAGTCTTGGTGACCATCGGCACGGTCGGCTTGAGCCGCTCGGCGTAGCAATCGATGGCCCGCTTAACCGGCCACTCGAACATCATGGTCAGGCTGATAGTGGCGCCAGCCGCGTCGGCCAAGACTACCATCTCGTCCTGGATAGTGTACTGGCCGGCCGGTTTGACGCTCTTGACGGTGTAGGTCTCGAGCAGGCCGAAGGGCACCATGATCTGGTGGGTAAAGGTGCCTTCCGGCACCGTACCCAGAAGGTCGGCCTTTTCGACGCGGTCACCCGGTTTAGCCACCGGGGTCCAGGCCCACTTGGTAGCGCGCGGCAGGGCATCGAGATAGACGCCGGGTTCCAGGAAGTAGCCGGTTTGCTTGGCCACCTCGGGTAGCGGGTTCTGCAGGCCGTCATAGATCTTGCCCAAGAGGCCCGGCCCAAGCTCGACGGCCAGCATCTCGCCTGAGAAAACCACCGGCAGGCCAACGGTGATGCCCTTGGTCATCTCGAAAACCTGGGTCTGCACTATGTCGCCGCGAATGCGGATCACTTCGGCCTTGAGCCGCTTGCCGCCGATTTCTATGAACGCCACCTCGTTGAGGGCGACTGGCCCTTCAACGCGCACGCTAACCATGTTGCCGTTAACGCCGGTGACCCATCCTTTGGTATTGGTCATTTTGTATCTCCGGTTTGATTGCGGTAATCCGCGGATTTCAGTACGGAATCGTAGACGATCCGGTAACCGGCCTCGCCCTCGGCCGCCTTAAAGCGCTCGCGGCGCAGCAAGGCCTGCAGCTTGAGCGCGTAGGCCGCCAGATAGTCCATGTTAAAGTAGCGGTTTACCGACAGCCGCTCGATGGTCTGCCAGCGTTCCTTCTCGATCAAGAGCTCGCCTTCCAGCGGGTTGTCGGCAGCGAAGGCCGCCTGGGCGACGCGCAAGGCGTCCCACTCGATGTCGCCGGGTTTGAGATGCTTCTCGACCGGCTTCTGCAGGCGGGCGGCGCGTAGCCGTGTCAGCTCGTTGCGCAAGCCCCGCTCCCAGCGGTAATACTGGGTCAGCAGCTTGAGACGCGCCGCCGGGCGCGGCGTGGCGCCGTCGTCCGGGACAAACAAACTGGCCGCCGCCAAGGTGGCGAAATCGGCTGGCTTCAGGAAATGGCTGGCCCGCTCCAGGAACTCGGCATGGCTGAACGGCACCGGCGTCCACTGGCTGAGGGACGGCAAGGTAGCCGCGAAATAATAATAGCTGGCCATGGCCGTTACTTGGCCGCTCCGGCCATCAGCGTAGCCAGATGGCTGTTCAGATAGGCGCTGAGCATGGTGGCGACCGCTTCAGCCGAGAAGTCGTAGTAGGCGGCGCCATCTTTCTGGACGATGCGGAAACCGGCCTGGCTGGCGCGCAGCGGCCGGAGCTCGACGCCCCGAGCGAAGCTCTTGGCCAGTGCCGTGCGGAAGTAGGCCTCCAGCGACTTGAGCTGGGCTTCGGGCAGCAGCACCGCGATATCGTCGCTGCCCTGCTTGGCCCAAGCCTCGAGAACGGCCGGCAGGGCCTGCTTGAGGGTATCTTCGGTGTAGGCAGCCTGGACCTCGTTGCGGACGATGGCAGCCAGTTGCTTCTCGATCTCGCCCCGGAAAGCGCGGATCAAATCACGCGAGGCCTGCTGGAGGGCGGCGTCGCCGGCCTCCGCGCTGCGCTTGGCGTCGGCCTGAGCCTTGTCGATGATCGCCTTGGCTTCCCGCTCGGCAGCGGCCAACAGCTCGACGCGCTGGGCCTCGGTAGTAGCCAAAATCCTGTCCGAACTGGCCTTGGCCTCGTCTACGGCGTCCCGCTTGATTTTCTCCAGAATCTCCTGTACGCGACTATCCATGGTTTCCTCTTTCGCCAATATATATGTCAGTCAACGTGGCCTGGCAGTGCAGGCTTCAGTTGTGCAGATAATCTTCCAATTTTCGGAATTTACGGCTGACCAAGCCGAGTACCGCCTCCGGATCGCCGGATTCGGCCGTTGACCGTTCCAGCTTCCCAAGCAAATCGCTCGTCATTGCGCCCGTATCTTTATAATCTCCATGCTTGATTCCGTCAACCAAATTCCGGAATTTTGTCAAAGAATCCAGCTCGCGCCGGAAGAAGGCATCATTTTCCTTGAAAACATATTCTGAGATTTCTTCATCTTCGAGACGATGTTGCAGATGTTCATCCAGATCCTGGATATCCTCGACAAGGTCCTGCAGCTCGACTTTGAGCAAGCGCAGAAAATGGTCAGTGTTTGTTGGCATGGTGGGCTCCCTCGGTTCCGTATTATAGCTGAAGCGGATAGCTTAAGCCAATAGCGGCCGGCGCGCTGGTCCTATCCACGTCGTGTAACCCATAGCGGTGCGATGGCCGCAGAATCAGCCGCTGGATCGGCCTCGGCCTCGGCCAGGCCAGCCGCCACTAGCTGGCAGAACAGCGCTACGAGAGCGGGGTCAAACTGCCGGCCGGCGCCACTCTGCAGCTCGGTCAGAACCTCCAGGCGCGCCTTGGCCGGACGGTAAGGCCGCGGCCGGCCCATAACGTCGAAGGCATCGGCGATACCAATGATGCGGCTGCCCAGCAGAATAGCCTCGCCGGCCAGCCCAGCCGGATAGCCGCCGCCATCCCAGCGCTCGTGATGGTGCAGTACCAGCTCGCCCACCCCGGGCAGACCAGCCGAGGCACCCAGGATGGCGCTACCCAACTCGCAGTGTTTGCGCATCGTCACCCATTCCTCCTCGGTCAGGACATCCGGCTTGAGCAGCAACTCGTCCGGAACGCCCACCTTGCCCACGTCGTGCAGTAAGCCAGCTATGGCCAGCTGCTCCAAGGCCTGGTCGTCCAGACCCGCCGCCCGGCCCAAGGCCAGGGCCAGACGTTGCACCTGTTCGGCGTGGGCGGCCGTCTCCATGGTCCTGGCCTCCAGGCTGGCTTGCAGCGAGAGTAGCAGCCCCTGTCGGGCAACCACGGCCTCGTCGAGCTTGGTGCGGTACATCATGTCGTCGGCCAGCTTAATGAGCGCCTCGGCCGAAACCGTCTCCGGCCCGCGCGTGGCATAGCCCAGGGCCAGATTAGGGTTAACCGGCTTACAGTTAGCCTTGGCGCATTGCTGGCGGATGCGTTGGCAGACCTCGATGGCCACCGCCTCGTCGCCACCCGGCAGCAGGATGATGAACTCGTCGCCCCCGAAGCGGCAGATGATGTCGCTGTCGCGGCAACTGCGCTGCATGATAGCCGCCGCGGCCACCAACAAGTCATCGCCAGCCTTGTGCCCGAACAGATCGTTGGTCACCTTGAGGCCATTCATGTCGCCGATGACCACCGCGTAGGGGAAACGCTGCTCCCGTTCCAGCTCGGCGATTTTCTCGTCGAACCAGGCCCGGTTGAACAGCCCGGTCAAAGCATCGTGGTAACCCAGGTAGCGAATCTGGTCGTCGATTTCCATGATATTTGTTATATCGTAGAGAATGCCCCGCTCGCGGATGGGGATGCCGGTTTCGTCGAAGTCCAGCAGGGTGTTTTCCTCCACCCAGCGCACCGCCCCGTCGCGGCAGACCACCCGATAGCGGTGCTTATAGTCGGCCACGTGCCGGGCGCGCATCTGGTGTACCAGCGTCCGGGCGGCATTGCGGTCGTCCGGATGGATAAAGTCCCAGTAATCCTTGAGGAAACCGGTGTAGAAATCCTGAGGCTCAAAGCCGTACTGACGGATATTCTCGGTAACGAACTTGGTGGGAATATCCTGCACCAGGGTCCACTCCATGAGCACGATATTGGTATTCTCGATGATCTCATAGGCTTGCAGCAGTCGGCGGTTCAAGTCCTGCAGAGTATGGTTTTTGTCGTCCAGCTCGGCAACGGAAACCGCCAGGCTACGCTGGATGCCGGCCATGCGTTGACCGAGCACGCCGGCGTCAAAGGTCTTACCCGCCGCCGCCAAACTCGCGCGCAGATCGGTAAACAAGGCCTCAAGAGCGTGGGTAAGGTCTTCAAGCATAGCTAGCGCACTCCTCTATTATTACCTGACGCGCCGTAGCGCCGAATGACATCAGCGTCCCAACCATTTGCGGGCAAACTGCTGGCGGCCGATAAAATTACTCTCGCCCGCCAGCTGGCCGGCCGCATAGTAACGAATATATGGAATGGTACGATTGTCAAAATGATTTTCCTTGAACAGCATGAGCGGCTCAAAATAACTTTCGCGGTCATACTCCACGTAAAAAAGCGCCGCCGCCGGTTCTTGCGCCCAGCCTTCCAACCAGGAGCGCAGCATCTGCCACTGCGGACACCAACTCTGGGTCAGCACCACCGCCACCCGGTCAGCGGCGCTGAGCACCTGGGCCGAGAACTCGCCATGCGCCATCAGATAGCTACACTCCGCCTCGTCCAGCTTGCGCAGCATCGCCACTCCATCCCCCCCGTGCTCCGAAATCGTGATAAAACCACATCCCTCGCTGATATATCTCCAATAGTAGTGCCTGACAGATGAGAAATCCAGTCCGCTCAAACTATTTTCGGACTACTGGCGACCAAGCGGCCCAGTCGGTTCCTTCCAGCCCAAAAAGCCGCATCGATACAGTGCTCGGCCTGGGCCAGATCGGCGTACGGCTACATGGCCACATACCGCAAAATAGCCGGCTCCGAGCACAGCGCTAAAAACTCGGCCGCGTCAGCTAGAAGTCTGCAACAGCAGCCGATCAGTCTGGAAACAGGGTTGCGGAACAAACTGACCAGACGACATACTCCCCCTCCTGTTGGCAGCAGCGCCCCCGACGTCAGCGCCAAAGCCGCCGGACAGCTCGGCCTTCGTCCACTATAGCCGCCAATCCGCCAGGCAGCAAGCAATACGTGTTGCCTCATAATAAAATCTAGTCCTACGAGGTGGTTGCCTCATAAGTCAAATTCTAGTCCAAGGATAAGCTTGGACTAGAGTTTCCTGG
>MIAR01000017.1 GCA_001829185.1 Spirochaetes bacterium GWB1_60_80 | reverse complement strand
CCAGGAAACTCTAGTCCAAGCTTATCCTTGGACTAGAATTTGACTTATGAGGCAACCACCTCGTAGGACTAGATTTTATTATGAGGCAACACGGCCGGCCTTTCGGCCAGCGGTGTTGACCACTAGGCCCGCCCTTGTTTACTATGCAGTCATGATCACTTCAACTCAACTGCGCGCTAAATTCCTGGCTTTCTTCCAGAGCAAACAGCATGCCGTCATCCCCGGCAAGTCGCTGATACCGGAAAACGACCCGACGGTCTTGTTTACCACCGCCGGCATGCACCCGCTGGTGCCTTATCTCTTGGGCGAGCCGCATCCGGCTGGCAAGCGCCTGGTGGACTACCAGAAGTGCGTCCGCACCGGCGACATCGACGAGGTCGGCGACCCCAGCCACCTGACCTGCTTCGAGATGCTGGGCAACTGGAGCCTGGGCGATTACTTCAAAAAGGAATCCATCGCCTGGTCCTGGGAATTCCTGACCGGCCGGGACTGGCTGAACCTCGACCCGGCCAAGCTGTCGGTGACCGTTTTCGAGGGCGACGCCAATGCCCCGCGCGACGAGGAATCGGCCAGCCACTGGCTGGCGGCCGGCGTACCGGCGGGCCGCATCGCTTTCCTGCCGGCCGGCGACAACTGGTGGGCGGCTGGCCCGACCGGACCCTGCGGCCCGGACACCGAGATCTTCTACTGGCTGGGCGCGGGCTTGCCGCCGGCCGGTTCCAACAAGGGAAGTGACAGCGCTAACTGGATGGAAATCTGGAACAACGTCTTCATGGAATACAACCGGGTGGACGAGAAAAACCTGGTCAAATTACCCAAGCAGAACGTCGACACCGGCATGGGCCTGGAGCGGACCATCGCCGTGCTCAACGGCCAGACCAGCGTCTACCAGATTGACATCTACCAGGCCATCATCACCGCCATCGGCCGGGTCTCTGGCTACAGTTATGGCGCGGACCCGACCAAGGACATGTCGGTACGCATTATCGCCGACCACACCCGCACCGCCACCTTCATCATCGGCGACCCCAAGGGTGTCTCGCCCGGCAATATCGGCGCCGGCTACGTGCTGCGCCGCTTGATCCGCCGCGCCGTCCGCCACAGCCGCAAGCTGGGCATCGAGGGCGGCTTCTTAGGCCAGCTGGCCGAGGTGGTCATCGGCCAATTCGCCGGCGCCTACCCGGAACTGGCCGAAAACCGCCAACGCATCCTGGACGAGTTGGCCCGCGAAGAAGCCAAGTTCCTGGAGACCCTGCAGAAAGGCGAGCACGAGTTCGAGAAGATGCTGCCCAACCTGCTCAAGAACCCGCAGAAGATCATGTCCGGCCGGCTGGCCTTCAAGCTCTACGACACCTACGGTTTCCCCATCGAACTGACGCTCGAGCTGGCCGCCGAAAACGGCCTGACCGTTAACCGCGCGGAATTCGACGAGGCCTTTAAGAAGCATCAGGAGCTGTCGCGCGCCAGTACCGAGGGCAGTTTCAAAGGCGGCCTGGCCGAGCAATCCGAAATCACCACCCGTTATCATACCGCCACCCACCTCTTGCAGCAGGCGCTCAAAATGGTGCTGGGCGACCATGTGGCCCAGAAGGGTTCGAACATCACGGCCGAGCGGCTGCGCTTCGACTTTTCGCACCCCGAGCCGATGACGCCGGAGCAGCTCCAGCGCGTCCAGGAAATCGTTAACCAACAGATCGCCCGCGACCTGCCGGTGACCATGGAAATCCTGCCGCTGGAGCAGGCCAAGGCCTCCGGCGCCACCGCCTTGTTCGGCGAGAAATACGACGCCCTGGTCAAGGTCTACACCATGGGCGATTTCAGCAAGGAAGTCTGCGGCGGCCCGCACGTCGAGCGCACCGGCCTCTTGGGCAAATTCATCATCCAGAAGGAACAGAGTTCCTCGGCCGGCGTGCGCCGCATTAAGGCCGTCCTGGAATAGCCGGGCGGCCGCCCGTCTGAAACCTGCCTGGGGCAGTGGCCAGTTAGAGGAGACCACGCATGAGCGACAGGCTTGAGTTGACAACGGCTGGCGGCCGCTGCCTTATCGATTTCGGCGCCGCTCGGCCGGTCTTGGGCGAGCGGCTGGCCGTTCGGCCGGCCAGCCAGCCGGTCCTCATCTTGAGCGACAGTAACGTCCAGCGTCTGCACGGCGCGGCCTTCGCCGACTGGCCCTGTCTGGTGCTGCCGCCCGGCGAGGCCGGCAAGACGCTGGCCCAGGCCGAGCGCGTCTACCGCGCCCTATACGCGGCCGGCCACGACAAGCGCAGCCTGCTGGTGGGCATCGGCGGCGGCGCGGTCACCGACCTGTGCGGCTTCGTGGCCGCCACCTATCAGCGCGGCCTGGGCTGCGGACTGGTTCCCACCACCTTGCTGGCCCAGGTCGACGCCGCCATCGGCGGCAAGAACGCCGTCAACCTGGACCTGGCCAAGAACCTGGTCGGCACCATCCGCCAGCCTGATTTTATTATAATCGACCCGGCCTTCAACCGGACGCTGCCGCTGGCCGAGCTGCAAAGCGGCCTGGGCGAACTGGTCAAATACGCCATCCTGGCCGGCGGCGGCTTGGCCAGCCGGGTGGAGGCCTTTGCCGCCAGTCTGGCTACCGCGGCCCGCACCCAGCATAGCGCCCAGCCCTGGGCAGCCCTGGCCGATGAGCCCCTGGCCACGCGGCTGGCGGCTCTGGTACGGGAGGCCGCTGGCTACAAGGCGGCTGTCGTCATGGCCGACGAGCACGAACAAGGCCGCCGCCGCCTACTCAACCTCGGCCATACCCTCGGCCACGCCCTGGAGCTGAGCGAAGGCCTGAGCCACGGCCTGGCCGTCATCAAGGGCCTGTACTTTTCCCTGCGCTACTCCAGCCATCTGGGGTTTTTACCGCCCGAAGCCGCCGCCCGATTGGAATCCTCGTTGGCCGCTACCGGCGTCGACGCCAGTTATAGCACACCCGCCGACACCATCTGCGACTTGGTCGGCCACGACAAGAAGAAGGCCGGCCACAGCCTCGATTTCGTGTTCGTGGCCGGACCCGGCCAGGTGTTTAGCCAAGCCGTAGAATTGGATCGGCTGCGCGCCTTCCTGCGGTCGGACCGGCCATGACCCGCGTTGTGCACCCCGGCTTGGTGGCCGGCACGGTGGCGGCCGCCGCCTCTAAGAGCGCCCTGCAGCGCTTGCTGGCCCTGGCCGCCTTGAGCCAGGGCCGCACCGAAATCGGCAACGCCACCGAGTGCGACGATGTCCGGGCCGTCATGGCCCTGGTTAAGGCCCTGGGCGCGTCGGTCAAGCGCCAGGGCGACAGTCTGCTGGTGACGGGAACTTCACCGCGTCTACCGCGCCGTTCCAAGCGGCTGGACTGCGGCGAGTCCGGGCTGGCCCTGCGCATGTTCGCGCCGATCGCCGCTCTGTGGCCGGGCCGCTCGACGCTGTCAGTTGCCGGCTCGCTTTGCCATCGGCCGGCCGGGCTGATTACCGAGGCCTTACAGGCTCTCGGCCTGGCCTGCGGCGATGCCGACGGAAAGCCGCCGGTCTGGCTGGACGGACCACTGGGCGGCGGCCGGGCCGAGTTGGACGGCTCGCTCAGTTCCCAGCTGCTGACCGGCCTGCTGCTGGCCCTGCCCCTTGTACCCGGTGACTCTAGCCTACGGGTGAGCCGGTTGCGCAGTACGCCCTATATCGACCTGACCCTGGAACTGCAGCGCCGCTTCGGCGTCACGGTCAAGAATCAGGATTATAAGGAATTCACTATTCCGGGTGGCCAACGCTATCGGACGCCGGGCGCGCTGGACGCCGAGGGCGACTGGTCCGGCGCCGCCTTTTTCCTGGTAGCCGGCGCTATTGCCGGCCGGCCCGGCGGGGCCGTAGCCATCGGCAATCTCAACCCGGCCTCCTGCCAGGGCGACAAGGCCATCCTGACGGCCTTGCGGGCCGCCGGCGCCACCGCACTCGCGGTTGGCCGGGAACTGGTCATCCGGCGCGCCCAACTGCGGGCCTTCGCCTTCGACGCCACCGACTGCCCCGACCTGTTTCCGCCGCTGGTGGCGTTGGCCGCCGCTAGCGGCGGCTGCAGCCAGCTGCGCGGCGCCAGACGGCTGAAGCACAAGGAATCGGACCGCGCCCAAACGCTGGCCGCCGAGTTCGGTAAGCTGGGCGTGCCCATCGAGTTGGACGGCGACCTGATGCTGGTTCATGGTCGCGACGCTTCGGCCGGACCGCCCGGCGCGACCAGGCTGGCCGGCGCGCTGGCGGTCGAATCGCATGGCGACCATCGCATCGCCATGGCTCTGGCGGTGGCGGCGCTGAGCTTCAATCAAGCGCTGGCCATCGACGGCAGCGAGGCCGTCGCGAAATCCTGGCCCGGTTTCTTTGCTGACCTGGCCGGCCTGGGGGTACGGATCGATGAATAGTTTCGGACGGCTGTTACGGGTTTCTATCTATGGCGAGTCGCACGGGGCGGGCGTCGGCGTGGTGTTGGACGGCTGTCCGCCCGGGCTGCCGCTGAGCGCGGCCGACTTCGCTGCCGACCTGGCCCGCCGCCAGCCGGGCGCGCCGGGTACGACGCTCCGGCGCGAAGCCGACAGCGTCCAGATACTGTCGGGCCTGTTCGAGGGCCGGAGCTCCGGCGCGCCGCTCCATTTTTATTTCGCCAACGCCGATACCCGTTCAGCGGATTACGATTTTGTAACCAGCGTTCCCCGGCCGGGTCACGCCGACTGGACGGCGGCGCTCAAGTATTCAGGCTACAACGACTGGCGCGGCAGCGGCCATTTCTCGGGCCGGCTGACCGTTGGCTTGGTGGCGGCCGGGGTGGTGGCCAAGCGCCTGCTGCGCCCGGCCCGGATCGAGGCCAGCCTAGCGTCGGCCGGCGGTCAGGCGGACATCGCCGCCGCCGTGGCCGCCGCCGCCGCCGCCGGCGATTCGGTCGGCGGCATCGTGGCCTGCAGCGTGCGCGGCCTGGACGCCGGCTTGGGCGAGCCGTTCTTCGATTCGGTGGAGTCGCTGCTGGCCCACGGCCTGTTCGCCATCCCCGGCATCCGCGGCCTGGAGTTCGGCGACGGTTTCGCCGCCGCCGCCATGGCCGGCAGCCAGCACAACGACAGCCTGGTGTCGGCCGACGGGCGCAGCGCCAGCAACCACCATGGCGGCGTCAACGGCGGCATCAGCAACGGCAACGAACTGTGCTTCCGGCTGGCCGTCAAGCCGACGGCTTCCATCACCCGGCCGCAAACCAGCTTCGACCTGACTAGCGGCCAGCCGACCGAGCTGCGAATCGCCGGCCGGCACGATGTCTGCTTTGCCCAGCGCCTGCCGGTGGTGGTCGAGGCCGTCACCGCCCTGGTGCTGGCCGACCTTGTACTGCTGCGCCGCGCGGTCGGCCGCCCGTCCGACTTCTGGGACGAGGGCGGCGGTAGCCCGGAAACGCGACCATGATGCAGCTGCAGCGACTGCGCGACCGGATCGACGGCATCGACCGCCAGATCATCGATTTGCTCAACGAGCGCCTGGAACAGGCCGTCATGCTGCGCAAGCTCAAGCCCGCCACCCGGGACGCGGCCCGCGAGGCAGCGGTGCTCCGCCACGTCCAGGGCCTGTGCAAGCGCCTGGTCTCGCCGGAGTTGGCGCGCCAGTTATATATGCTTATCATGGCCGAGAGCCGCGGCCTGCAGGATCGCGCCTTTACAGTGGCCGGCTTCCAAGGCCAGCGCGGCTCGGACGGCGAGGCCGCCGCCGGGCATTGGGACAAGGCGGCGGTGGCGGTGCCAGTGCCGTCGTTCGCCGACCTTTTCGACGGCTTGGAAGCCGGTGTCTTCGACTACGGCGTGGTGCCGGCCGAGGATAGCCGGGCCGGCATCGTCGACCAAGTAAATGAATTATTGCGGCAACGCGACGTAACCGTGGTGGCCGTTTTAGACATGGACGCTTCGCACGGAGCGGTCAAGCCGCTGGCCGCCCAGCTCGATGGCCTGGAGCTGGGCAAAGGGGCCGTCCAAGGGCAGGGTGGCAGCCGCTTTTTCGTCGTCGCCAGGCGAAACGCCCAGCCCGACTAAACCATTAACGGTGGAGAGCTTTCTCCAGGGCGGCGGTATTGAAGCCGATGATGATCTGGCCGTTGACGTCGATGACCGGCACGCCCATCTGGCCGCTTTTGCGTACCACTTCCTCGGCCCGGCGGCTGTCGCGCGAAATATCATATTCCTCGAACCGGATATTGCGTTGGGCCAGCCAATCCTTGGCCAGGCGACAATAGCTACAGCTGGGCGTTGAATAGAGGGCTACCGACATCAGTGTCTCCTTGTAATATATGGAATATTCTATATAATAGATAACTTGCTTCCAAAAGTCAAGTCGTTAACGCTAGTCAGTCGTTGGCGGCCGCTGGCGCTAATCAGTGACTGGCGATTATGCCGACCCGGTCTCCGGCCGCCGCGTAGCTGGGGCATGAAAGCGCTTGCTCGTATCGCTCTGTCCGTGGCCCTGGCTGGACTGGCTGCCAGGGTCTGCCCAGCCCAGACCAGTCTGGATGTCTCCACCCGGATCGGAAACCTGGACGGTTGGCTGACTCAAGTCCAGTGGCGCCGGGAGCAGACGACGGCCCGGCTATGGCTGGATTGGCCCTGGCGCTGGACCTGGCCGGACGCGGCGGCTGCCGTGGCTGCCGCCGCCTGGCTGGAGGCGGTGTCGCTGACGCTGGCCGTCGGCGGGGATCAGTTCCTGGCCGGTCCCTTGTCCGGCCGGCGCTTGCTGGGCTGGCTGGGCGCGCCGCTGGGCGCCGATTGGTCGCTCTGGGCGGCCGACGACAGCCGGCCCTTTCGACTGGCCTCGCCCGACCAGGCGGCCTACGCCGGCCTGGCCGTTGGCCGCGAGCTGGGCTGGTTCGCCGTTCAGGAGTGGTCGGCTGCCCAGGAGCGGTCGGCCGCTCAAGCCCCGGCTGACCCGTCGCTGGCGGCGGCGCCGGCCGAACCGTCCGTCCTGGCCGGGTTCTGGCGCGAGGTTGCCCTGCCGGCCAGCTGGGCCCCTGGGCTGGCCGCCGCTGGCATCCAGGCGCAGGCCGGCGCATTGGTGGCCGGCCGAGCCGTCGGCCAGGTTGAGCGCGACGGCTGGTTCCGGCCCGGCGGCCTGGCCTCCGGCGCTGGCGTTGATGTCGGCCAGGCGGCCTACCGGCTGTGGGCCAGCGCCTTCCTGTCCAGCCAGGGACCGGCCGGCCGCAGCCTGCTGGCCGTCACGACGCTGCTCGGTTTCCCGGGCGCCGATGCCGCGCTCTGGCGGGCCGACAGCCGCTGGACGCTGGGTGCGCTGGTTCTGGGCTTATCGGCCGCCTTCTCAGCCGGCAGTTACCTTAACCCGGCCGGCGCGGTGGCCGACCTCTACCGCTGCTTGGCTAGCCTAGCCTGGCGACCGCTAGCGGCCTTCGGGCTGGAGCTGACCCTCCGGCAAGGTCAAGCCTCGCTGGCGGCCAATCCGGTCTGGGCCGGCGGCTTGGCGCTGGACTGGGCCTTCAGCCTGGCGACGCTCCGCCTGGTTGGCGGGCTTAGCCAGCCTGTTGACTCGGTCAGCGGCGGCCTGCCGCTCGATATCAGCCTGGATTGCCGGCTGGAACCGGCCTGGCCGCGCGGCCTGCGCCTGGAAACAGCTTGGCGTCAGTCCGGCGGGCAGAGCCAGCGCTTCGATGTGAGCGCGGCCTGGCGGCTGGAGGGCCAGCTGGCCGTCGACGCCGTTTGCCTGTGGCGTTTCACCGAAGACGGCTTGGCCATTCGACCGGCGCTCCAGCTCGGTTGGACGTTATGGGGTGGTGACTGCCGCCTGGAGCTGGGCCTGGAGGAGGCCTGGCTGTGCCGACCGCCGGCGGCGCTGCCCAGCTTGGATGTGGCCTTGTCCTGGCGCCGGCAGCTTAAGCCGCGACCGACTAGCGGCGGCTGATGGCGGTGGCCGAGCGAGCGTAGCCCGTGGCCGGCTAGTCAAACCCAGCCACCCTTGGGTATAGTGGCAGTATGAGCAAGCCTGACCTGCAAACAATTGATTACCTTACCAACGGTACCTGTTCGAGCTCCCTGTCGGTCCGCATCGAAGGCGGCCGGGTTGTACAAGCCCGCTTCGAGGGCGGCTGTCCCGGCAACCTGGAGGCCATCGCCCGCCTGGTGGTCGGCTTGAAGCCGGCCGAAGTGGTCGAGCGGCTGGCCGGCATCCGCTGCGGCAGCAAGGCTACCTCCTGTGCCGACCAACTGGCCCAAGCCTTAGCCCAGGCAGCGGCCCAGGCCGGCGACTAAAAAAATGGCCACCGGCTAAGTCTGCCGGCGGCCACTCTAATCCCACTATTCGGCTACTACTCAGGCCTTGCGGATGGCGATGCGCCAGCTTTCGGCGTCGGCCTCGATGGTCGTCATGTCGGCCCCTTCGGCCCATTCGACCTTGACGGCCAACGTCTCGCTGCCGAT
Organism: Spirochaetes bacterium GWB1_60_80; assembly: GCA_001829185.1. Lineage (GTDB taxonomy): Bacteria > Spirochaetota > Spirochaetia > Treponematales > UBA12059 > UBA12059. The sequence continues at coordinate 13,540 of MIAR01000017.1, read as the reverse complement.
CAGCTCGGTGTAATTATTGAAGGCCGCCTGCAGGATGGCGCTGCCGGCGGTGGCCAGCTCGATGCGGTCGGAGACGGCCAGGCCGGAATCCTTGCGCAGCGTCTGGATGCCGCGGATCAGGTCGCGCACGTAGCCCTCGGCCTGCAACTCCAGCGTGATCTCGGCGTTGAGCGCCATCGTCAGGGTGCCCTCGTTGATGACGCGCAGGCTGGCCTTCTCCAGGCGCTGGATGTCCAGCTTGTCCTTGGTCAGGCTGAGCGACTTGCCGGCTACCTCGATGACCAGCTCGGCCCCGTCCAAGAGGTGGGCGATCTCGCGGCCGGACAGCTGCTCGATGATGGCCGCGCCTTCTTTCATGTCCTTACCCAGTTCCTTGCCCAGCACCCGGAAGTTGGCCTTGGCCTTGTATTCGACCAGGTCTTCCTCGTTGTCCTTGAAGACCACCGCCTTGACGTTCAGCTCCTCGCGGATGATGTCTTCCATTTCCAGGAGGACGGCTCTCTGGCGGGCGTCCCGGGTGACCAATTGCACCTCGGACAGGGGTTGGCGGATCTTCAGGTTGTGCTGGTAGCGCAGGGCGCGGCCCATGCTGACGGCCTGGCGGACGCTGGCCATCTTCCATTCTAGGTCGGCGTCGACGAAGGCCGCCTCGTGTTCCGGCCAGTCGGCCAGGTGGATGGACGTAGCCTCGCTGTCGCGGCGCAGGTTCTGCCACATCGTTTCGGCGATGAAGGGCGCGAAGGGCGACAAGCACAGCATCAGCCGCTTGAGCACGCGGTATAGGGCGGCGTAGGCCTCCACCTTGTCGCCGTCGTTCTCGGATCTCCAGAAGCGGCGGCGCGAACGGCGGATGTACCAGTTATTGAGGGCGTCGACGAAATCGTAGATTGGGTCGATGGCCCGCGGCATGTCGTAGGCTTCCAGGCCATCGCTGACCGCCTTGACCATGGTCTCGGCCACCGACAGTATCCAGCGGTCCAGCGGGTTGCCGGTGTCGGCCTTAGCCTCCACCGGATCGACCGCGTCGAGCCGGGCGTAGGTAACCAGGAAACTGTAGGCGCTCCACAAAGGCAGGATGAGGCTCTTGATGACTTCCTTGACGCTCTCGTCCGAGTAGCACAGGTCCTCGGCCCGGGTGGCCGGCGAGCGCATCAGCACTAGGCGCAGGGCGTCGGCGCCGAACTCCTGCATCACCAGCATCGGGTCGGTGTAGTTGCGCAGGCTCTTGCTCATCTTCTTGCCGTCGGCGGCCAGGATCATGCCGTTGACCACGCAGGCCTTAAAGGCCGGCTTGTCGAACATGGCGGCGGCCAGGATGGTCAGGGTGTAGAACCAGCCGCGCGTCTGGTCCTGGCCCTCGGCGATGAAGTCGGCCGGGAAGTGGTCCTCGAAATGCTGCTTGTTCTCGAAGGGGTAGTGGACCTGGGCGTAGGGCATCGAGCCGGACTCGAACCAGCAGTCCAGCACCTCGGGGATGCGACGCATGGTGCCGCCGCAGCCGCACTTCCAGCTGATCTGGTCGACGAAGTGCTTGTGCAGGTCGTCCGGCTTGGTGCCGGAGCGTTGCTTAAGCTCGTCGCGCGAACCGACGCACTCCGTCTTGGCGCAGGCGTCGCACTTCCAGATCGGCAGCGGGTTGCCCCAGTAGCGGTTGCGGCTGATGGCCCAATCGCGGGCGTTTTCCAGCCACTTGCCGAAGCGGCCGCCCTGGATGTGGGCCGGCACCCAGTGGATCTGCTGGTTGGCCCGGAGCATCTTGGGCTTGATCGGGTCGATCTTGACGAACCAGCTGGAGATGGCGCGGTAGATGAGCGGGCTGGAACAGCGCCAGCAGTGCGGATAGGCGTGCAGGTACTGCTCGCGCTTGACCAGCTTGCCTTCCAGCTTCAGGCGCTCGATGATCGGCTTGTCGGTGTTCTTGACGAACTGGCCGGCGTAATCGGTTACCTCTGAAGTGAACTTGCATTCACCGTCCACCGGGCAGATGGTGTCGATGCCCGTCCCCTTCAGGGTCTGGTAGTCGTCCTCGCCGAAGCCCGGCGCGGTATGGACGATGCCGGTACCGTCCTCGGTGGTCACGTAGTCGGCCTTGAAGAGGCGGAAGGCGCCCTTGGCGGCCTGGTCGGCGAAGTAGGGGAAGAGCGGCTCGTATTGCGCGCCTAAGAGGTCCGAACCCTTGCAGCGGGCCAGTACCTGGACCGAGGCGATATCTTTATAATAGGCGCTCAGGCGGGCCTCGGCCAGGACGTAGCGTTCGGTGCCGTCCCGCACCAGGACGTAGTCCACCTCCGGCCCCACCGCCAGCGCCAGGTTGGACGGCAGGGTCCAGGGCGTGGTGGTCCAGGCCAGGAAGAAAGTATTACCTTCGGCCAGGCCCCGCAGCGGGCTGCCCTCTGGGGCGGCGGTCGGCTGCCCGGTGACGCGGAACTTGACGGTGATGGCCGGGTCATGCACGTTCTGGTAGCCGCCCATCTGCAGTTCGTGGTTAGACAGCACCGTCGAGCAACGCGGGCAGTAGGGCAGGATGTAATGGCCCTCGTAGATCAGCCCCAGGTCCCACAGCTTTTTAACCACCGCCCAGATCGACTCCATGTAGTCGGGGTCCATCGTCTTGTAATCGTGGTCGAAATCCACCCAGCGGCCGGCGCGGGTCATGATGGTGCGCCATTCCTTGGTATAGCGCAGCACGATGGAGCGGCAGGCCTCGTTGAAATTGGCCACGCCGAAGTCCTCGATGGCCTTCTTGCCGGAGATGCCGAGTTCTTTTTCCATCTCGTATTCGACCGGCAGCCCGTGGCAGTCCCAGCCGAAGCGGCGTTCCACCCGGAAGCCCTTCATCGTCTTGTAGCGCGGAATAATGTCTTTAATGGTTCCGGGAATGAAGTGGCCGAAGTGGGGCAGGCCGGTGGCGAAGGGCGGGCCGTCAAAGAAGACGTACTCCGGCGCGTCCTTGCGCTGCTCCAGCGATTGCTCGAAGACCTTGTGTGCCTGCCAGAAGGCCAGCACGTCCTCTTCCAGCTTGGGGAAGCTGACTTTGGTGTCTACAGGTTTGAACATGGAAACTCCTCCAGGAAATCATGGCACGTTCCGCGCTACCGGTTTTTGTGCACTTGCTGGCCAGTATGCCATACATCGGCCGGGTTTTTCCAGTATGGCGGCCGCAATTACCGCCGGTTGGCGGGAAAATGGATTGACAGCTTCCGCGAAGCGGCTGATACTTTGAGATAGCCGGGGCAACCTGGTTTGACCACGGTACCGTCGGCGTGAGGAGCTTGCCATGAAACGTATTCTCGCCACTCTGGTCTTTTGCCTGGTTGGAGCCGCCTCGCTCAGCCAGGCCCGCGTCAGCCTGCGCCTGGTCTGCGACGATACCGCCGACCTGCGGGTCGCCATCGAGTGCATGCTGTTATTGGAGACGCGTCTGCCGATCGACGTCGAGATCGTGCGCATGCCGTGGCGGCGTTGTCTGGAGGTCGAATTGCGCCAGGGTTTGGCCGACGGGGCCTTTCTGGCCAGTTACCAGGCGGAGCGCGAACAGTACGGCGCCTATCCCCGGCTCGACGGCCTGCTGGATAGCGAGCGTCGCTATAATAACGCCGGCTACTTCTTCTATCGGCGCCGGAACAGCGCCGTCAGCTGGGACGGCCGGACGGTGGCTGGCCTGAACCGGGCCATTGGCGCCCCGCGCGGCTACTCGGTGGTGCAGGATCTGCGCGCCGCCGGCTATACCGTGGAGGAAAGCGACAATACCCTGGCCGACCTGCGCAAGCTGAACGCCGGGCGTCTCGACCTGGTGGCGGCCGTCGAGGAACGGGCTGACCAGTTGCTGGTCGATTACCCGGAACTGGCCGCCAGTATCGAAAAAGTGGTAATTCCCTATGCCGTCAAGCCCTATTTCCTGATGCTGTCGCACCAATTCATCGCCCGCCAGCCGCTCTTGGCCGAACAGATCTGGGACGCCGTGCGCTCCATCCGCCTGACCGAGTACCGGTCGATCTTCCATCGCTTCATGGACGAGCCAGCCGACGAGTAGCGCGCTTCCCGGAGGCGAGGCCTGGATTCGACTTGACCGTGGTCAATCAATTTAGTACTTTATTGATAATAATAATCAAAATCATTGGCCAAGGGGAGGTGTACGGTATGAGCATGGTGCATATTGTCTTTTGGAGCGGTACTGGCAATACCCAGCGCATGGCTGAAGCTATCGCGGCCGGAGCGGCTAAGGCTGGCGCTCCGGTTGTTGTTTCCCCGGCCGCGGAAGCTCGCGTCGAAACAGTGCTAGCGGCGCCGGTATTGGCCTTGGGGTGTCCGTCCATGGGGGCGGAAGTGCTTGAGGAATCGGAAATGGAACCTTTCGTCATGGCCTTGGAAGCGGCCGGCCTACGCGGGAAAAAGCTAGCCTTATTCGGTTCCTACGATTGGGGAGATGGGCAGTGGATGCGCGAGTGGCAGGAACGCATGGAGAAGTCAGGCGCTATAATGGTGACGGATGGTTTGATAGCCAACAATACTCCCGACGCCGACGCGCTTGGACTCTGCGCCGCATTAGGCGCGAAACTGGCCGGGGCCTGATTCATACGCCGGCGGAAAGACAGCAATAGTATCCTAGTGGGCAGACGGCGTTAGCCCGGACCGGGATGGTACTGGCCGGTTTGGCGGCGCTTTGCTGCCTACAGCCAGCCCAGCTGGCCTAGCGCCACGCCTAGGGCGACCAGGCAGGCGGTCTCCGATTTGAGGATGCGCCGGCCCAGTCGGGCAAAACCGAAGCCGCGCCCGGCCAGCCGGTCCAGTTCAAGCTCGGTCCAGCCGCGCTCGCTACCGATGGCCAGCACCAGCGGCGAAGCCGGCGTGGCTGCCAAGGCGCTGGCTCCGAAGGCCGTTTCGGCCCGGTAGGGGTCCAACGCCCAGCGCTGACCAGGTTGGTTGGGTTGGCCGGGGGCGGCCTCCAGCAGCTCCAGGGCCCGGGCCAGCGTCCAGGCCTTCTGGACCAGCGGCAGGCGCGGGTTGGCGGCCTGCTCGGCGCCTTCCAACAGGGCGGCGCGGTATTCGTCGTGCTTGAAAAAATTGCTCTCAATATACGATTTTTCGCCCAGCTCGCTGCCAGACAGGATAATGCGGCCAATGCCTAGGCTGCAGAGGTCCTTGAAGATGCGGTTGGCCTGGATGGGACGCGGAAAGCCCAGGAGCAGGGTTACCGGCGGCAGCGGCTCGGCCAGGCCGCTGGCCTCAAAGCTGAAGCGCAGCCCGGCCTCGGTCAGCGACTCGATGGTGGCCTGGCCGGTATGTCCGGCCAGCTCGCCGTCTATGGCGCCGGCCAGCAGGTGGTCGCCCGGTTGCTTTTTTAAGATCTGCCGGATGTGGCGGCTGCGCCGGTCGTCCGGCGGCAAGCCAGCAACCAGTTCGGCGCCGCTAAACAGCAGCATGTTCATGGAGGCCGCTTACTCGTACTGCACCCGGGCATGGTAGTCCACGCCGGGCACCTCAAAGCCGTTGGCCTGCAGGAAATCGATCTTGAAGCCGTTGATGTCGGTAATCAGCTCGATGTTGGCCTCGGTGGCGTAGATCATCTGGGTGGCGGTGGCCTTTTGGACGTCCTCGCGCATTTCCCAGTCATCGAGGCGGATGCGGCCGCGCTCGTCGGTCAGGATGCTCCCCGGGGCCAGCAGGCGCTCGCGGTAGAGGCGCAGCGCCTGGTCGGTGCAGTCCTCGTGCAGGTGCATTTCCTTCATGATGCGGAACAGGGCCGAGATGTACAGCGGGATAACCGGGATGACGGCGCTGGCCCGCGTTACCAGGGCCTTGTTGACCGAGACATAGGCCTTGCCGCCGTTGGCCTTCAGCAGCTGGTCGATGCGCGGCACGCTGCCCTCGAGGTGTTCCTTGGCCTTGCCGATGGTGCCATCGCGGTAGATCGGCCAGGAGTGTTCCGGACCAATGTAGCTGTAAGCCAGGGTGATGCAGCGCGGCGCCAGGACGTCGGCCTCGGCCAGGGCCTTGATCCACAGTTCCCAGTCCTCGCCGCCCATCACTTTTTTGGTGGCTTCGATCTCGTCGGCGTTGGCCGGCTCGATGCTGAGCTCCTTGAACTGGTTGGTCACTAGGTCGATAGTCTTGCCGACGAAGGGTTTGCCGACCGGCTTGATGACCGAGCGGTGCATGGTTCCGGTGGGGTCGGTCCGTACCGGGCTGGCCAGGCTGTAGATCACCTGGTCGAATTTCAGGTTGTCGCGCCGGGCCAGCTCGATGATTTGTTGCCGGGTGGCGTCGGCGAAGGCGTCGGCGTTGATGGTTACCGTGTAGAGGCCTTCGGATTTGGCCATGTAGTCGAAAGCCCGGTTGTTGTACCAGCCGGGCGTGGCGGCGCGCTTGAAGCTGGGCTGGTTTTCGAAGGAGACGCCCACCGTGTCGGCGCCGCAGGAGAAGGCGGCCGTCATGCGCGTGGCCAGGCCGTAGCCGGTGGAGCAGCCCAGCACCAGCACGGTCTTGGGCAGTACCTTGCCGGCGGCCATGGCGGCGCCGGTCATGGAACCCTTGGCGGCCATAGTGCGGCGCTTGAAGGTTTCCATCAATTTGGCCAGACCCACCGGGTGGGCGTTCAGGCACATGTTGCCGCGGATTTGGGCTTTCATGATCATGCCTGGGGCGCTCCGACGATGCAGGTCCAGTCGGCTTCGATGGCCACTTCGCCGTTGACGGTGCCGACGCCCTGCTGCTTGATGATGCGTGAGCTGACGCGTAGGTTGGTCACCTTGATATCGAAGGTGTCATTGGGGCGCACCTGCTTGCGGAACTTGACGTTGTTGACGGCGGCCAGGAAGAACAGGCCGTCGCTGCAGGCGCCGGACAGCTTGACGCCGACGCCGCCGGCCTGGGCCATGGTCTCCACCAGGATAACGCCCGGCACCACCGGGTAGTCCGGGAAGTGTCCCTTGAAGAAGGGCTCGCTGTCCTTGAAGACCCGTTTGGCCACAATCGTGCCGTCTTCCAGGTCCTCGCACTCGTCCACGAACAGGAAGGGGTCGCGGTGCGGTAGGATTTTCTTGATTTCTTCGCCAACCGCTTTCATTTGTACTTCCTGATGACCAGCACGCCGTTGTGGCCACCGAAGCCCAGCGAGCCGGAAGCCGCCACCTCGATGTTGCCGGCGACCGGCTTGTTGGGCACGTAGTCCAGGTCGCATTCCGGGTCGGCCTCCTTGAGGTTGATGGTCGGCGGGTAGAGGCTGTCCTGGATGGCCTTGACGCAGATGATGGCCTCGATGGCGCCGGCAGCGGCGATCAGGTGGCCGGTGGAGCCCTTGGTGGACGAAACCTTCATTTTGCGGGCGTGGTCGCCAAAGACGGCCTTGATCATCTTGGTCTCGATGGGGTCGTTCATCTGGGTGCTGGTGCCGTGGGCGTTGTAGTACTGGACCTCTTCCGGCTTGATGCCGGCGTCAGTCAGGGCATGCTTGATGGCCTTGACGCCGCCGACGCCCTCGGGGTGCGGCCCGGTCAGGTGGTAGGCGTCGCAGGAGGCGCCATAGCCGGCCAATTCGGCGTGGATGCGGGCGCCGCGCTTCTTGGCGTGTTCTTCGCTCTCGATGATGAAGATGCCGGCGCCTTCGCCGATGACGAAGCCGTCGCGGTCCTTGTCAAAGGGGCGGCTGGCGTGGGTCGGGTCGTCGTTATAGGCGGTGGACAGGGCCTTGAGCATGCAGAAGCCGCCGACCGAGAAAGTGGAGATGGCCGCCTCGCAGCCGCCGGTGATGATGACGTCGGCCCGGCCGGAGCGGATCATGTCCATGGCCAGGCCAATGGCGTCGGTGCCGGAGGCGCAGGCCGTTACCTGGGTAAAGGCGAAACCGTGCACGTTCAGGCGCATGGCGATGTTGCCGGCGGCCTCGTTCATAATCATCATCGGCACCGTCATGGGCGGCATGCGGCTGGGGCCGGACTCCAGGAGCTTCTTGTAGCTCTGCTCGAAGATCTCGATGCCGCCGATGCCGTTACCCAGCATGATGGCCACCCGGTCCGGGTCGATGCCGGCCTTGTCCATGCCGGCGTCTAGCCAGGCCTGGACGCTGGCAGCCACCGCGAACTGGGTGAAGCGCGCCATCTTGCGAGCGTCTTTCTTGTCCATATACAGGGACGCGTCGAAATCCTTGACCTCGGCCGCCACGCGGGAATCATAGGCGCTGGCGTCGAAGAGCGTGATATTGCCGACGCCGGACTTGCCGTCCTTGATGGCTTGCCATAAAGTGGAAACGTCATTGCCGATCGGGCTAATGGCGCCCATACCGGTGATTACTACTTTGCTTTTCATAAAGCCTCCGTTCTATTGAGTATCCGGATCGGGTTGATCCGGTTCGTGTCAAGTTCAGCCGCGGTCCAGCTAGCCGCGGCGAGTTTTACCATTTGATGACGGTGCCGCCGTAGGTCAGGCCGGCGCCGAAGCCCATGGTCATAATCAGGTCGCCCTTTTCCAGGAGGCCTTTCTGGTTCATCTCGGCCAGGGCAATCGGGATGGAGGCGGCCGAGGTATTGGCAAATTCCTCGATGTTCATGAAGAAGCGCTCTTCGGGCAGGCCGAAGCGCTTGGCGGCGGCTTGGACGATGCGCAAATTGGCCTGGTGCGGCACGATCCACTTGAAGTCTTCCAGTTTGTAGCCGGTTTTCTCGACTAGGGCTTCCATGCAGTCGGTGATGGCCTTGACGGCGAACATGTAGACCGCCTTGCCATCCATGCGGATGCTGTTTTGCTTGGCATAGCCGTCGCGTTCAAAGGCGCTGGTGCGCTTGGCCTGCTCCAAAGACAGGGCCATGGCGCCGGAACCCTTGGCCCGCAGCCAGGAATACTGGATGCCGCGGCCGGTCTCTTCCTCGGTGTATTCGATGACCGCCGCGCCGGCGCCGTCGCCGAACAGCACGCAGGTGGCCCGGTCTTCCCAGTCGATCAGGCGCGACAAGGTCTCGGCGCCGATCACCAAGGCCCGCTTGCGGCCGAACTTGCCGAGCATCGAGCTGGCGATGTCCAGCCCGTAGATGAAGCCGGTACAGCCGGCCGAGACGTCAAAGGCGGCGGCGTTCTTGGCGCCCAGCTTGTCCTGGACAATGCAAGCCGTGGCCGGGAAGCCGTAATAATCCTGGCTGGCCGAGGCCACCACGATCAGGTCGATATCGAGCGGGCCGACGCCGGCCATGGCCAGGGCTTTCTGGCTGGCATCGACGGCCAGGTCGCTGGTCATCTTACCGTCGGCGGCGAAATGGCGGGTGCCGATGCCGGTATGAGAGCGGATCCACTCGTCGGTGGTTTCGATCCGTTTGGCAAGATCGTCGTTGGTCATTCTGATTTCCGGCAGGTGCGAACCAATGCCGCTGATGATAACTGGCATGAGAGCCTCCTTGACAATTAAAGACATATTGTCACGCGTCGATTGTGCCGCATGTGACAAATCATGTCAATACGTCAAACTTGGATTTTAAGTGACCCGGTACGCCCGCGCAATGGCCGGCTATACCTGAGTTGCCGGTTTGACAAGCCCGGGCGGGGTAGGTTGCAAAGAAAACGGCGCCGGTATTTAGCCGGCGCTGTTTGCTACATTCTGTCGACGAGCGGGTTCAGGCGGCGGCTGTTTGGCGCTTGGCTGGGCCTATCAGGATGGCCAAGATGGACAAGAGGGCGGAAGCGCCCAGGCCAAAGAGGGGCAACAGTTGCCCGCCGGTGCTGTCCACCGGCAGGAAGCTGCCGGCCAAGCCCAAACCGTAGCCGACGGCGATGGCGGCGAAGATCAAGAGCTCGTTGGGCCGCTTTTTGCCGGCGTACATGATGGCCACGAATAGGGCCGGCACGATGCCGGCGGTGTAGCCGTTGTAGGTTTTCAGGATGATGCCGATGATGTCGCGGTAGAACAGGGCAATGACGGCCGCCACGATACTGATCACCACCACCCAGACCCGAACCAGGGGCACCGAGTCGCGGCCGATGATATCCTTCTGCAGGGTGCCGGCGGCGGTCAGGAGCACGGTGTCGGCGGTGGACAGGATGGCTGACAAGAGGCCCAGCATCAGGATGATGCCGCCGGCGGCCGGCAGGTAGTTGGCCATGATGAAGTTGAGCGGCTTGGCCGAGCCCAAGGCGTCGGGGGTAATGACGGCCTTGGCCCACAGGCCAATGGCGGTAATGACCACCGCAAAGACCAGCATGCCGGCGCCGGACAGGAAGGAGCTCCGGCGCGCCGTCTTGGCCGAATCGGCCGACAGCATGCGCGTAAACATCATCGGGCAGACGAAGTAGGAGCCGCCAACCACGACCAAGTAGTATAGGAAGTCCTGCGGCTGGAAACTGGCGCTGAATAAGTGGATGTCGATGGCCAGGTTGCCGTCATTGTGCTTGGTAAACAGCCAGATCGCCGTAAAAATCAAAGCCAGCGCCAGGATGATGAACTGGTACAGGTCGGTGCGAATAACCGACTTCTGGCCGCCCAGCAGGGTGTAGACTACCAGGAAGGCCACACTAATCAGCAGGGCCACTTCAAAGCTCAGGGTGGTTGCCCCGGCCACGATGCCGGCCATGGTCACGAATTGGGCGGTGGCAATGCCCACCCAGGTGATGACTACGATGACCGAGGTCAGGCGCCGCACCGACCGGCCAACCAGCTTGTCGGCCAGGTCGGACAGGGTCAGGGCTTCGGTCTGGCGGACCTTTTCGGACAGCAGCCAGCCCTGCAGGAAGTGGGCGATAGCGCCGGCCGCCACGAACCAGAAGGCCGGAAAGCCCATGGTCCAGGTCTTGGTTACCGCGCCAACGGTCAGGGCGCCGCCGATGGTCGAGGCCAACATGGAAGCCACCACGAACAGCTTGGTCTGGTTGCGCCCGGCCACCAGGTAATTGGTCATGGTATCGTGCAGCTTGAAACTGGCCAGGCCGACGCCAATTAAGGTAACGCCGTACAGAACCAGGATAAGAGTTGTCATCATACTATCCTCCGAGTCTAACTGTATCGGTAAGTGTATTGATTGTCAAGTTGATTAGAGGCCGACAATCAGCCATACCATCGGCCGCAACCACCCGAAGCTGGCGATTTGCCTTGACCTTGCTGGCCAAAAACAGTAACTTCTCGAAGTTCTCACATACCCTTACATTTACATCAGGAGGAATACGTCATGAAAGTAAACCCATTAGGCGACCGGGTGCTCATTAAGGTTCAAGAAGGCGAAACCAAGACCGCCGGTGGCATTTTCATCCCCCAGACCGCTCAGGAAAAAACCCAGACCGGCGTGGTGATGGCCGTTGGTACCGACAAAGACGTCATCAAGGTCAAGATGAACGACAAAGTGATGTACGACAAGTATGCCGGTACCCAGATCAAGATCGACGGCGCCGACCACCTGATCGTCAAGATGGCCGATATCCTGGCCATCCTGGACTGATCGACCCCAGTGCCTTCGGCCGTTTTCCGGCCGGACATAAAAAAACGCCGCAGACAGCGGCGTTTTTTTTGCTTCTAGCGGTCTGGTAGGCTGGCCGTGTCAGCTGTTGGCTATATCAGCTGCTGGCCATTATGCTAAAAATATCGGCCTGGGTCTTGGCGGCCAGGAGGGCGGCGCGCTTTTCCTCGCTCTTGAACAAGCGGCTGACCTCGGCCAGGAATTGGAGGTGCGGGCCAGTCTTGTTGCGGGGCGATAGCGTCATGATGAACAGGCGGCTGGGTTCGCCGTCCATCGAGTCGAAGGGGACGCCGTGGTTAGAAATGCCCATGCAGGCGATCATTTCGGAAACGGCGTCCGTTTTGCCGTGCGGCAGGGCAATGCCGTTCTTCATGCCGGTAGACAGCGACTTTTCGCGCTCCAGGACGGATCGACGCGCCTCTGGCCGGTCGGCTATTTTGCCAGTGCCGGCCAAAATGGTCAGCAATTCGTCGATAATCGCTTCTTTGGTACGCCCTTGGAGATTCAGGGCGATGGTTTTTTCGGTCAGTGTGTCAAGCAGGTTCATGCCATGATAGTAAAAGTAGCAGCCATAAAAGTCAATTGATATTTTACTGATTCTGTAGCCGGCCGATATTCTGTCAAATTCCTCTTTACACGTGTACCCGGATTTGGTATAGTATTGAGCGTAGTTAAATGGCGTCGTACCCAAGTGGTAAGGGAGAGGTCTGCAAAACCTTCATGCGGCGGTTCAAATCCGCCCGACGCCTTCATGTCCAGCTGGACCAAGCTTGTAAAGCGGAGCCCCCGCGCTGCGGTGGTCCGCCCGACGCCTTCATGTCTGTGACAGACCAAACCTGTAAAGCGGAGTCCCCGCGCTGCGGTGGTCCGCCCGACGCCCTCATTGCCTTACTGAAACAGGTCCTGCAGCGCGTGGGGCCTGTTTCATTTTTCGGCGGACAGGAAAACCTTCAGTTGCTTCTCGTCAAAGCCGCTCATAGCCCCCTGGTTGCCGCGAATGATCGGCGTCCGGTAGAGGCCTGGCTCAGCCAGCAAGGTTTCCAGCGGGTCAAATTCGCGATACGCCCAGCCGCCGTTGCGGTACTGCTTGCCGGCGGTGTCGATCAAAGCCGCAACGCCAACCTGGCGCAGGATGGCTTCCAGCTCGCCGCGCGACGGCGGCTTGTCCATAAGGTCGCGGAACTGATAATCGATATTGCGGTCTTTAAAGAAGCGCTCCGCCTTGCGCGTTTCCGGGCACTTCTTGGTGCCGAATAATTGGATGATCATGTTGAAGCGATTGTTAGGTGCTTGATACAGTTTTCAATCGCTGTAGCTAACCCACTCGTATTTTCAACAGACATTGAATGCCCCGCCTTAGGTACTATTTCTAAATGAATTCCATGGCTTTTTAGTTTTTCATAATCACTATCAGGTAACGACTTTTCTCCATATATAAATGCCGATTTTGAGCTAATCTCATATAATGTATTGCGCCAATTTATACGTCCACCATCTACAAGAGACTTCGCTCCTTCATATACAGCTTGAGGTAAACTATTTAACATTGTAGACGCCCAATGGGTGTTTCGTTCACTTAAGCTTTCTCTAATCATTATTTTGTGACCACTTTCTAAATACGCATTTCTGTCATAAGAAGCTATTTTCTTACTGAAAAATCCACCCCCAGTATCTAAATTACTTTCGCTTAAAATTAAAAATTTTAAACTAGGGCCAAGCATGCTTGCTAAAGTAATTGCAACTGCTCCGCCCATGCTATGCCCATATAGTATAATATTCCGATTTGTAATTGTCGATAATAAGTCAAACACACATGTTGCATGATTATCTATTGTGTATTCAAATCTTGATGGTTTATCACTATAACCAAACCCAATTAAGTCTACTAGAATAATTCTATATTTTTTCATCATTTCAAAAAAAGCAATTGGGACATACTCATATGAAGATGCGCATCCTAGGCCATGAATAAAAACTAGAGTATCAGCCATTGAACTATTCAGATCAAAGTACCTAACAGGTTGTTGAAAATTACACACCATTAACCAAAACAACCTCTGATTTTGATGTAAAAGACAAAATTATGATAGAATAACCGTTGATTTCAAAAG
>MIAR01000016.1 GCA_001829185.1 Spirochaetes bacterium GWB1_60_80 | reverse complement strand
TCACCCCATGGTAGAGTCTACTCACAGGGCTAGATTTTACTTATGAGTCAACCACTTTTTTTCGGCTAGATTAATTATGAGTCAATGCGCGGTCTTGCCGGCTGCCCGTGCTTTCGGTATACTCGTCCACACCATGGATATCCGCGACTTCGACGCCTGGGCCCGCCAGGCGCTGGACATTGACCGCTTTACGCTGGCCGACGACTCGCTCAACGGTTTACAGGTCGGTGACTACGAGGCGCCGCTGCGCACGGTGGCCTTTGCCGTCGACGCCGGTCTGGAAACCATCCTGCGGGCTCAAGAGCGCGGCGCCCAGCTTCTGTTCGTGCACCACGGCTTGTTTTGGGGCAAGCGTGAGCGCCTGACCGGGCCGCTGTTCAAGCGGGTTGGCGCATTGTTGGCCGCCGGGATGGGCCTGTACGCCTGTCACCTGCCGCTGGACGCCCATCCGGTACTCGGCAACAACGCCGTCCTGGCCCGCCTGGTCGGCCTGGAGGCGGTGGAACCGTTTGGCGAGTATCATCGCGTCTTGATCGGCTGTAAGGGTCGGCTGGCCAAGCCGGTCAGTCTCGAGGAACTGCAGCGCCGTGTCCTGCCCGATGGTAGCCGGCCGCTGTCGGTGCTGCCTTTTGGCCCAAAGGCCATCAGTACGGTGGGTGTCATCTCCGGCGGCGCGGCCGAGGATGTGGCCCAGGCCATCGAGCAACGCCTGGACGCCTATATCACCGGCGAAACCAGCCATGCCCTATACCACGCCGTCCGTGAAGCCGGCATCAACATGCTGTCGGCCGGCCATTACGGCACCGAAGTGCACGGCGTACGGGCGGTGGCCGAACAAGCCTGCCGCGAGTTGGGCCTGGAAACGTTTTTCGTGGACTGCCCGACCGGTTTATAGTTGGCGGCTGTCCTGACTCGTCACTACATTTTTTTGGGGAGGCCTTTGTGCAAAGAGCGGAGCTTAAAACGTACCTGTTGCCATTCTCGCTGACCGGGCTGATTCTCGTCCTAGACCAGCTGACCAAGTACCTGGTGGTCAAATTCGTCGAATACGGCATGCCGGTGGATCGGCTGCAGGACTTTTTCCTGCTGGTGCACCAGAAGAATACCGGCATCGCCTTCAGCATGGGCGCCGATATCAGCGGGCTGCTGCGGCTGCTGGTCTTCGTCGCCCTGCCGCTGGTCATGCTGGTCATCCTGGTGGCCTATTACTTCAAAACTACGGAATTCACGCGAGTGCAGCGCTGGGCGCTCTGCTCCATTCTGGGCGGCGGCTTGGGCAACCTGATCGACCGCGTCTTCCGGCCGGAGGGCGTCATCGACTTCCTGTCGTTCCGGATCTTCGGCTTATTCGGTATGGAACGCTGGCCGACCTTCAACGTGGCCGACACGGCGGTGGTGGTGGGCGGTCTCCTGATCCTGTTGACCAGTCTCCATGCCGCCAAGAAATCGGGCAGTGCGACGTCCGAGGCTTGAGTCTGCCCGCCTGACTGGCGCAGCTGACCCGGCGACGGTGGTTGGCCCGTTTGGTTGGTGGCGCTGGGCCGGCCGCCTGGCCGGTGGCCTGCTGGCGGCGTTGTGCTGCGCCACGCTCTGCGCCGCCTACTTTTTCGGCCTGCTGTTTGCCTGGGGGCTAGTTGTGGCCCCTTTAGTAAAACTATCCGGCGCTGGCTTCTGCCTGCTGCTGCTGATGGCTCTGGCCGCCGGCCTGACTATCCTGACCTGGCGGCGGCTGCACGCCTTCGCCCGGCGTTGGCGGCCCAAAAAAACGCGTCAGCCAGCGGCCAACGCGTCCTTCCCGATCCAGTAGCCGGCTTCAATCGGCGATGATCGTCTCCAAACCCAGCTCGGCCATGGCGCGGAAGGTCTTCTCGCGCTCATCGGCCTTGGTGGCTTCGTGCGTTACCAAACTGTCACTGACCGTCAGGATGGCCAGGGCCTGCGCCCGGAACTTGGCGGCGATGGTGTACAGCTCGGCCGTCTCCATTTCCACGCCCAGTACGCCGAATTTGGCCCACAGCTTCCACTCGTCCGGATCTTCGGTGTAGAACATGTCGCTGGAGATGATGGTGCCGGCCCGGGCGGGCAGGTTTTTCTCCTGGCTCAGGCGCCAGGCTGTTTCCAAGAGGCCGAAATCTGCGGCCGGCGCGTAGTCCATGCCGCTGAAGCGAATGCGGTTGACGTTGGAGTTGGTGCTGGCAGCGGTGGCCAGGATGACGTCGCGGATCTTGACGTCGGCCTGGAGGCTGCCGCAGGTACCAACGCGGATCAGTTTCTTGACCTTGTAGTCCTGTAGCAGTTCGTGCACGTAGATGGAGTGCGACGGCATGCCCATGCCGGTACCCATCACCGAGACGCGTTTGCCTTTATAGGTGCCGGTGTAGCCGAACATATTGCGCACCCGGTTGAACTGTTCCGGCTTCTCCAGGTAATTCTCGGCTATGAACTTGGCCCGCAACGGGTCGCCCGGCAGCAGGATGGCTTCGGCGATCGCGCCCGGCGCGGCTTCGATATGTATGCTCATGGAGGCTCCTTTCAGAATTCTAGTCTATTAAAGGTGTTGAAAAACGCGAATGCGGCTTTTTAACACTTCCGAAATTACCACAATTACATAGCATACCGCAAGGTGTGCGAGGAATTGTCAAGGTTGATGAGAAAGTAACCAACTTTTTCATCAACCTGATATACCTTACAGGCTGGGGGCTGGAATTGCAAGCCTGAAGCGGTAGGAATTTTTACCGTGGCGCTGGCCGGACGCTCCAAGCGGTACTTCCGGGCTCAGGGCTCGAAGCCGTCCTTGGCCAGCAGGCTGTCCAGGAAGGCGCGGTTCTTGAGCGCCTGGGCTATTAGGGTGAGCGCTTCCAGGTGCACCTGGGGCGAAGCGCCTAGCGGCGAGCAGAGCACGATGACGATGTTGACCGGGAACTGCAGGGCGACTAGTTTCCAGCCGGCCTGGCTGGAGCCGATGGCCAGGCTGGGCTCCTTGATGCCGTCGACGTGGGCGTGCAGCAGGATCATACCCGGCTCCAGCTCGATGGGCGCCTTGCGGGCGCTGTCGAAGAATTCGCCGGCCAGGCGGCGGGCGGTAACGCGGCTGCCCGGGAAGAGCGAGGCCGTCAGCTGGTGGATGGCGTCGACCAGGGCCGTCTCGTCCATACCCACCCGGATGCGGTTTTGTTCCCGCGCCCGGATGACCAGGTCGGGCAGTTGTTCGGCGTTGGTCTCGGTCGGGGAAGTGTCCAAACTGGCCGGCGCTGGCGGTTTGGCGGCCGACGGGTAGACCACGGCCAGGGCCTTGTCGGCCTGGCTTTTGGCCAGTTCGTCGGCCAGCTGGCTCAGGTAGGGATGCCAGTCGTGGTCGTCCGGCCGCCGGCTAACCAGGATGATGGCGCTGTTGCGGCGGCTGAACTGGTTGATGTGGCGCTCGATGTCGCGCCAGTTGGGCAGTTCCAGCAGGCGGTATTTCAGGACCGCTTCCGGACAGACGGCCCGGATGGCGGCAGCCTCGCCGCTCAAGGTCAGTAGCTCCATGGCCGGCACGCCGGTCCAGGCGTGGGCGGGTTGCTCGCGCAGGCTGCCGGCAGCCTGCATGGCCTGCCGGAAGCCGTCCATGCCGGCGCAGTTCGGCGGCACGATCAGGAAGACGCGCCGGCAGGTGCGGAAGGCCGCCGGGTTGCGGACGCTGGCCAGCAAGGCGCGTGATTCGGCTAGTAGCTGGTCGCGGACCGAGGGCGCGGACGGATCCTTGTGGCCGCGCGGCCAGCCGATGACGATGGCGTCGGCGTTGACCTCGGCGGCGTTACGTAGCAGCCCGGAGGCCGGCGAGTTGGCGCTGTTGAAGACCGGAATCAGGCGGATGCCTTCCTGGCTGGCCGCGGCCACGCTGCGCACCAGTAGGTCCTCGGCCGAGCTGGCCGTCTGCGGGCCGGTTGGGCCTTCGGCCACGCAGACGGCGTGGACGGTTGGGCTGCGTTCCTGGGCGGCGGCCGGCAGCGAGCTCTGGCTGATGCGGGCGGCCAGCTGCACCAGTGTGGCGCTGGCCGTCGGGTCCACAAGGCCAACCAGTACCTTGAGCGCGTCGCTGGCCTCGCCGCCGGCGGCGCCAGCCAGCGCCTTCTCCTGTTTGCCCGGCGCTAGGCTGGACAGCAGGCTGGCCAGGGCCAGGCTCCAGAGGAGGGCTTCCGGCAGCCAGCCGCGTTGGCCGGCCCAGGCGGCCAGCGCCCAGGCCGGCGCCTGCGACGGCAAGCGCAGCACGAACTGCCAGGCCCGGTAACGGCGCAGCCGCGGCATCAGCAAAGCTGGCAGGGCCGGCAGCAGCAGCCAGCCTAGGATGCCGCCGATGTGGCTAAGCTGATCGGTGTTTAGCGGCCAGGTTAGGCCGAGGCCAATGGCAAAGGCCAGGGCGTCGCAGGCTAATTCAGTGAGTAATTTATAACGCGACTTGATAGCCTGGTTGTCGCGGCCGCCCAGGCTGAGCGTCAGCCCAGCCAGAAAGCCTGCGGCCGGCGCGGGCAAGCCGCAGGCCAGGCCACCGGTCAGGCAGGCCAAGGACAATAGCAGCAGGGCGTCCGGCAGGTAGAGGCGTTGCAGGTCGCCGCCGTTGGCCGGCTTCAGCCAGGTGGCCGCCAGGAAGCTGGCCAGCCCGGCCGCCAGGAAAAGCGGCAGACTGGGCCAGAGCAGGCCGGGCCAGGATTGGCCGGGCCAGGATTGGCCGGGCCAGGATTGGCCGGACCAGACTAAGCCGTCTGGTTGGAAGAAGAACAGGGTCAGCGGCAGCATCAGCAGTAGGACGGCGCTGGCTGGTTGCCGCCGACTGCCGGCGGCCAGCAACAAGGCGAAGAGCGGCACGGTCCGGAGGACGGTCGCGGCTTGCCAACTGCCGTCCAGCAGCCAGGCGCCGTGGAGGCCGCCGCCGGCGATGGCCAACAAGCCGGCCGCCAGGAAAGGTAGGACGTCGCGCGGGCGGTCGGCGCCGGCCAGGCTGGGTTTGGTCAGCAGCCGGGCCGGGCCGCTGCCCAGAGCCAGCATCAGGAAGAGCCAGGCCGTGGCCAGTTCCAGAAAAACGCCGCCCGTTAGGGTCGCGCCGCTGGTTGGCGCGGCCAGCAGATCCAGGCTGGCCACCAGGCTAGGGACTTGGCCGCCGGCTACAAGCGCGCGGGACAGCGCGGCCGCCAGCACGCCGCCGGCCAGCAACACGGCCTTGTAGCCGGCGCCGGTGAAACGGGCGCTCAGGCGGGCCAGGCTGCGGACGGCGAGGAAAATCAGGCAAGCCAGGAGTAGCGGCACGATACCCATATCGGGAAGTATAAGTCAAAAAAAGTAAAATGGCAAAACCGAGTACTGGCAAACTGCGCGCTGGCGGCAGACTTATTCGCCGAGGCGGATTACCTCCGGCTCCAGCTCGATGCCGAAGGCCAGCCGGGCGGCCGCTTGGGCCTCCTCGATCAGCCGCAGCATGTCGGCGGCGCTGGCCTGGCCGGCGTTGACGAAAATGTTGGCGTGCTTGGGCGACACCATGGCGTCGCCGATGCGCCGGCCGCGGAAGCCCAGCTCATCGAGGATGGCGCCGGTCGGCCGGCCGAAGGACCGGTCGTTCTTGAAGAGCGAGCCGGCCGAGGGGTAGTCGAAGTGGCCCTTGGCCACCCGGTCAGCCCGCAGTTCTAGCATGCGCGCCCGGCTGGCTGGGCCGTCGGCCGCGCTGGTCGTGAAGCGGGCGCCCAGGATGATAGCGCCAGCCAGACTGCCGCCGGGCATGAAGGGCGTCCGCTTGTAAGCCCACTGGCTACGGTCAATGGCCAGGTTGTCGCAGACGGTCAGGTCCGGCGCCAAGTAGTCGACGGCGCTGATCACGTCGGCCAGCTCGCATTCGTAGCAGCGGGCGTTCATAAAGACCGCGCCGCCAACCGAGCCGGGCAAACCGGACAGGAATTCGAGGCCAGCGCGACCCTCGTCGGCCGCCCACTGGCAGAGTTGGTCGGCGGCCAGGCCGGCGCCGGCGTACAGGCTGTCGTCGGCCAATCTGATGCGCCGCCGCAAGCGGCCAGTAGCCACCACTAGCCCGCGGATACCCCTGTCGCCCACCAGCACGTTGGCGCCGCCGCCCAGGATGGTCAGCGGCAGTTCGGCGGCCCGGGCGGCCCGCAGCAGCCGCTTGAGTTCCAGGATTGAGGCCGGGCTGGCAAAGGCGTCGGCCGGTCCGCCGATGCGCAGAGTAGTGTGGCCGGCTAGCGGCTCGTCGTACTGGACCGGGATGGGGTTCAGGTCGCCGCTGAATAGCTGGCGCAGGCGGCTGGGCAGGTTGGCCGCCTGGTCGACAGGATGGCTGATGGTGGTCATAAGGTGATGGTACTAAAAAAAGAGGCCCCGCGTGAAGGGCCTCTTGAGTCGGCGGGCGCGTCGGTTTACAGGCGTACGCCGATCAGGGCGTCGTTGGTCTCGCGGAAGCGCTTGACCACGATAGGCAGGATGTCGATGGCCACCTCGGGGTGGGTCTTGAGGAAGGAGTTGAACTCCCAGGAGGCCAACACCAGGGCGTCGGTTGGCTCGGTAGCGGTGACGGTAGCGGTGCGCGGCGCGCCGTCGAGCACCGCCATCTCGCCCAGGATGTCGCCGGCGCCGTTGCTGGCGATCTCGACGTTCTGGCCGCCCGGGTTGGTCTTGGTAACCTTGACCCGGCCGGTGATGAGGATGAACAGACCGATGCCGTCTTCGCCCTGCTTGATGAGGACGTCGCCGGCCTTGAAGCTGCGTTCGGTGCAGATCTGGGCGATGCCCTTAAGGTGCTTGGGTTGCAGGTTGGCGAACAAGGCGACGCCGCCCAACAGTTTTTCTTTGTCCATACGAGGCTCCTGAATTTCTGGCAAAGGGTAGTAGGGCACCGCTGCGCCGGCCGCTACCCTGTCGAGGGATACATCCAGCCGCGTTATGCGGCCGGTGAAAATTCTCCATTCTAGGATACGGTATTAGCGGGCGGTCGTCAATCGGAAAACGCCAAGGCTCAGGCTGGGCGCTTCGGCTGGGCTCTGGCTGGCGGCTTGGCCCGCGCCGCTTTTGCCCGCGCCGGCTTGGACGCTGCCGCGAGCTTGGACGCTCTGATCGGCGGCAGAGCGGTTGCCGGTGGCCGGCCCGCCTCCGCCGTGCCGTCTGGCGGCAAGGCACTGGCCTCGGCTGGGTAGCGCAGGTTGACGCTGGGGTAGGCGAAGCGGATGCCAGCGGCGTCAAAAGCCTGCTTGATGCCGAAATACATGCCGTTATTGGTCATATCCCAGTCGATCTGCTCGTACCAGACGCCGAGGAACAGCTCGATGCCGTCCTTGGTAAAACTCTGCACCATGAAGAAGGGTTCCGGGTTGCGCAGCACGCTGGGGTGCCGATCGGCTACGTCCAGCAACGCCGACCTGGCTTGCTCAATGTTGGTGTCGTAGGGCACGGTGACCACGAAATTCATGCGCCGCACCGGGAAACGGGTCAGGTTGACGATGCTGGCCTTGATGAGCGTCTCGTTGGGGATGCGGATGAAACGGTTGTCGAAAGCCCGTAGTTTGATGGACAAGGTGTCGATCGAGAAAACTACGCCGACGGCGCCGTCGATATTCAGCACGTCGCCGATCGTAAAGGCTTTTTCGGAAATCAGGAAAAAGCCGGAGATGAAGTTGGACACCGAAGTCTGGGCGGCGAAACCGAGGGCGATACCGACGATGCCGGCGGCGCCGAGCAGTGGCGACAGGTCCACCTGGGCGGCCTTGAAGGCATTGATGACGATCAGGGCAATGCCGACGTACTGGATCACCTTGATAATCAGGCCTCGGGAGCGCGGGTCGAGGCGCTTGTGGGCCACCCGTTTGAGGATGCTGATAACCAAGCTGATCAGCACGATACCCGACAGGATGGTCAAGACCACGTTCAGGACGCGGCTGAGCAGGTTCGTGTCCACCAGCAGACTCTTGAGGTTGGAAAAAAAGGTGACTGGCGACAAGCGTAAGGCCGGCGTGGCGGCCGGCGGGTCGACCGTGACCGGAGCGCTCGCCGGAACGATAGTCCCTTCAGTGTCGGCGGCGCTGCTGGCGGTCGGGGTGTCGCTGGCTGCCGGAGCGCCGGCCGCGGCTGGGTCCGCGCTGACCGCTACCGCTTCGATCGTCGCCGTGGCGCTGGGTGGTAGGGTCGGGCTGTCCTGGGCGGATAAATTGGGTGGCGGTAGGATCAGCCAGCCAACGACGGCCAGTACGGTCGCCAGCCTGGCCATCGCCAGGGCAGCGAGGCGGGGGCGGCAGGGCTGTGGTGCGGTCGGTCGGTGGGCTGCGGTCATTCCTACATCCTAGTCAGGGCTTTGAGCACTTCAAGGCTGCGCTCCAGAACTTTTTCTTCACCGCCGATCTTGGCCTCGGCTAAGGTCAGGATAGTGTGGTCCCGGCGCGACAACGGTTCGACGCCCATCTTGATGCGGGTCGGCCCGAAGGTGAACTGGATGGTCTCGCTGAACAGCTGTTGCTGCTTGCGAAAGATGGATAGCTGGCTGCCATAGACGCATAGCTCCTGGATAACTACCGTCTCGCCCGAGCTGTTGCGGATGCGGATGGGGTGGGCCACGCTGTCCGGCGGGCCGGCCGGCGGGTTGCCGGACAGTGGATCATCGGCCGTAGCCTTGTCCAAGAGGGGGCTGGAAAGATCGTGGCAGACCACGCCGTCGGTGGTGTTGCCATAGAGCGTCTTGTGCAGGGTGCGCGGCGCGACGGTGGTCAGGGGCACGTCGCCGACCCGGATTTCGGCGCTGGCGCTGGAAAACAGCCAGCCCTGGAGGATGCCGCCCGGCGGTAGGCTGACTGCCCGATCCAAGTGGATGCAGAGCGGCAGGGTAGGGTAGACCGGCAGCAGCTGGTATTCGGTCAGCTTGCCGATAGCGCAGCGCTGCCAGCGCCGGTCGTCGGCCGAGCGCGGCGGCTCGCGGCTGGGCGGCGGGCAGTCGGGCGGTAGCAAACGCGGCAATTCGTCGTGCCGGGTGAGCAGGAACAGGCTGGCCTGGTCACCCGAGCGCTCGCAGCCGACATGAATATGGCAGTCGCCGATGTTATGTACTTGCCAGTCGGCCGGCCGATTGCCTTCCGGCAGGCTGTAGGCCGACCAGATGAGGGAGCTGTTGTTGTGCGGCAGGCTCGGTTTCATGTAGTATAGTATAAACGTCAGGCTACGAGTGGTAAAGGGGCGCCAGGTGGACAGTAACCTAAGTGGTACGGTGGAAGCAGACGGCAGCCTGCGACTCGATGTCTACATCGCTGACCTGCCTGGCGCCCCCAGCCGCAGCCAGCTCAAGACGCGCTGTACTGGGTTGCGGGTCAACGGCAAGGCCGCCAAGCTGTCGCGCTTGGTTTCCCGCGGCGACCACTACGAGCTCAGCCTGAGCGCCGAGCCCGATACCAGCCTGGTGGGCCAGGTCCTGCCGCTGGATATACTATATGAAGATAATGCGGTTATCGTGGTCAACAAGCGTCAGGGCATGGTGACCCATCCCGCCCAGGGCAACTGGTCCGGCACCCTGGCCAACGCTTTACTGGGGCGCGCCATTCAGGCCAAGCGTCAGGTCGACCAGGCCGACCAGGCTGGCGGCGCGGCGGTGCCAGCCCGAGCCGGTATCGTCCACCGCTTGGACAAGGATACCTCCGGCGTCATCATCGCCGCCAAGACGGCCGTGGCCCAGGACTATCTGGCCAGCCAGTTTCGTGACCGCAGCACCGTTAAATTCTATCTGGCCATCGTGCTGGGCCGCCCGTCCGCTGACAGTGGTCGCCTTGACAACCAACTGGCGCGTGATCCGCTAGACCGCAAGCGCTTTGCGCCCTGCGCCGCCGACAAGGGCAAGCGGGCGGTCAGCGACTGGCGCCGCCTGGCCAGCGCTGGCGGCTGCAGCCTGCTGTTGTTGCGGCCGCGCACTGGCCGGACCCACCAATTGCGTGTCCATTGCCGCCAGCTGGGCTGTCCCATCCTGGGCGATCCGATCTACGGCCGACCGGCCAAGGTGCTGCCGGAGGCCAGCTTGATGCTGCACGCCCGCGAGTTACGCATCAACCTGCCGGGCGAGGACGAGCCTCGCCGCTTTCTGGCGCCCTTGCCGGACCACTTCCTAGTCGCCCTGACCCGCCTGGGCCTGACTCTGCCGGCCGAATTAGCCTGAACTGGCGCCTGGCAGTGTAGGAAACTGGCTTCTGGTAATACCAGGGGCGGACCAGCCTGGTCGACCCGTTTAGGTGGGCTAATGGGTAAAAAAGTCACAAATCACCCCAATTTTCTTGACAAAGCGCAACCCATGATTATAATGATACTATTGCGTACAAGTTTCTTTTGTAAAGGCAATCACAGGAGCGACTTGTAACATCCCGCGAGGGAACGGCAATTCTATCTGGATAGGCGGACGGGTGCCCTGCTGGTGCTCGTTCGCTGGTCAGTCTTATATAGCAGGAGGAAGCATGGGTGCATTATTGTATGTAGCCCTGGCTCTTGCTGGTTTGGTTCTTGGGTGGATAATTCGCTGGCTTTACGCCAGATTTCAACTTACGGCCACGGAACAACGTGCGGCACGTATCATGCAAGACGCCGTCAAGCAGGCAGACGCGCAGAAAAAAGAAATTCTGCTTGAGGCGAAAGATCAACTCATCCGGGAACGGAACCAGCAGGAACGGGATATTCGGGAGCGGCGGGCGGAAATACAACGCTATGAACGCCGGCTGATTCAAAAAGAAGAGAACCTCGATAAAAAGGTCGAAGGCCTAGACCGCCAGGAAGCCGCTATCGCCGATCGCCTCAAGGGTATCGTCGAGAAGGAAGAATTCCTGTCCGGCCAGGAAGACCGCTACCGGCAGGAACTGGAGCACGTCTCCGGTCTTTCGGCCGACGAGGCTAAGCGCATCATCATCCAGGGACTCGAAAACGAGGCTCGGCACGATGCCCAGGGCATGCTTAACAAGATCGAGATGGAAGCCCAGCTCTCGGCCGAGAAGCGTGTCCGCGATATCTTGGTAACCACTATGCAGCGCATGGCCACCGACGTGACGGCCGAACTGACCGTTACCAGCGTGTCACTGCCCGGCGACGAGATGAAGGGCCGCATCATTGGCCGCGAAGGCCGCAACATCCGCACCCTCGAAACCCTGACCGGCGTCGACGTCATCATCGACGACACGCCCGAGGCGGTGGTCATTTCCTGCTTCGACCCCGTGCGCCGCGAGATTGCCCGCGTCGCCATGGAGCGCCTGATCGCCGACGGCCGGATCCATCCGGCCCGCATTGAAGAAGTCGTCCAGAAGGTTACCCGGGAAATTTCCCAGAAGATCTTCGAGGAAGGCGAAAAAGTCGTCTTCGACCTCGGCATCCACAACATGAATCCGGAAATGATCAGGGCGCTGGGTCGCCTCCATTTCCGTACCAGCTACGGCCAGAACGTACTGGCCCACTCTAAGGAAGTGGCCGTCATCGCCGGCATGTTGGCTTCCGAGCTCGGCGCCAACCGCGAGTTGGCCAAGCGCGGCGCCCTGCTGCACGATATCGGCAAAGGCGTTGAGACCGATTCCGACCAGAACCACGCCGAAGTCGGCATGGAGATGGCCCGCAAGCTGGGTGAAGATCCGCGCGTGGTCAATGCCATCGGCTCGCATCATGACGACGTCGAGCCCAGCTGCCTGGAGAGCGTTATCTGCCAGATCGCCGATGCCATCTCGGCCGCCCGCCCGGGCGCCCGCCGCGAGGCCATCGACAACTACGCCAAGCGCCTGGAAAACCTCGAAGGCATCGCCGAGAGCTTCTCCGGCGTCGACAAGGCCTACGCCATCCAGGCCGGCCGCGAATTGCGCATTCTGGTCAACAACGAAAGCGTTACCGACGAAGGCGCCAAGGAACTGGGCAAGCAGATTGCCAAGAAAATAGAGACTGATATGAGATATCCGGGACGGATCAAAGTGACTCTTATCCGCGAAACCCGTATCGTCGAGTACGCCCGCTAAAAAATAGCAGGGGATCTACGGCGTTGAAAGGCCACGTGTGAGACTCGACAGGCAAGAGCCTGCCTTCGTCTCCCACGTGGCCTTTCGCCTTGTAGCTCCTCCTGCTATTTTTTAGCGTCATTACAGGACGCGCGCTCGGGCGCGGGTTGTCTACGGCGTTGAAAGGCCAGATGTGAGGCTTGACGTGCAATAGCACGCCTGCGCCTCCCGTCTGGCCTTTCGCCTTGTATCCAATCCCGCTATTTTCAGCGGCATTTTAGGGAGCGCGCGGGTGGTTGTTTTGTAGCTGAGCTCGCGAGGTGGGGTGAACTGGTGGCGCGCGCTACTTCGTGCGCGGGGATGGGGTGTGGGTTTGTTGATTGTTGAGCGAATTCGGTACAATTTCGGGGTGGGGGGCTAAACATCTTTACGAGAATAGTGTATATTATGGCTGAAGAGAGACTTTCGAGACATCCGAGTAATGTCCTTTCCCGGCAGAGAGACCGGCCGTTTGGTTCTGGAGCCCGTTTTGGCGGCGCGATGGTACTGAAAAGCCCCGATTCCCGGTCGACGTCAAGATTTACGCGCTGGTGGTCCTGAACTCCCACAATCGCTTATCCTGGATAAGCCTACTTTCACAGCCCGGAGCACAGCTACCGGGAATAGGACATGACCATGAGCAAGAAAATCT
Source organism: Spirochaetes bacterium GWB1_60_80 (assembly GCA_001829185.1). GTDB lineage: Bacteria > Spirochaetota > Spirochaetia > Treponematales > UBA12059 > UBA12059. Next base: position 32,745 of record MIAR01000016.1, on the reverse strand, counting down.
ATGTCGGCAACCTCAGCTACAACACCAGCGAAAATTCTTTGAGGGATATTTTCTCCGCCTACGGACAGGTAGACTCTGTCAAGATCATCACTGACCGCGATTCCGGCCAGTCCAAAGGTTTCTGTTTCGTCGAGATGGCCAATGATGGCGATGCTCAGTCTGCCATTCAGGGCACCAACGGCCGCGATGTCGATGGTCGCCAGCTGAAGGTCAATGAGGCCATGGACAAGCCCCGCCGCGACAACAATCGCTACTGAGTCTACTATGACGAAAAAGCCGGCCTCAGGGCCGGTTTTTTCATTTACCATGCCCTTGCCGTGGGCGCTGCGCTGCCCGAAAGTTGTTCCATGACCGCCTACACTCTCATCAGTACTACTCCTGAACTGGCTTCCTTCCGCGCGTATCTGGTCGACCAGTCCATAGCCACCGTGGCCATGGACTTTGAAGGCGAATACAATTTGCATGTTTATGGCGAAAAGCTTTGTCTGATCCAGGTTTTTGACGGGAAGCGCTATTTTGCGATCGATCCGTTCAAGATTGCGACCGACGAGCTGGCTGCCCTATTGACCGATACAAAAATTGCCAAGCTTTTTTACGATGCCAATTCCGATTCCAAGACCGTTTACAAGCAGTATGGTTTCAAGTTGCGGCAGGTGGTTGACCTCAAAATGATGGTTGACGTGCTTGGTTTCGAAAAGCGGGGATTGGACGCCGTCTTGCAGACGGTTCTTAACATTACCGTTACCGGTAAGGGAACCTTCCAGCGCCATAACTGGACACTGCGGCCGATTGATCCGCGGGCGGTGGACTATGCGCTGGCCGATGTCGGCCATTTGTTCCGCCTAGAGACTGAGCTGCGCCGACTGATAGCGGAAGCCGGAAAAGCGGCCGAGCTGCAACGCTTCTGCATCGACAAGGCTATCGAGTACGACCGCGTGCCGGTGCCGTCCATCATGCGGAAGCCGGAATACGTCTCGCTGAGGCCGGTCCAGAAGCTGTTGTTTGCCCGCATCCTCGAGCTGCGCGACCAGGCAGCCCGGGAACTCAATTGGCCACCGAATAGCGTTTTTGCCAACGATGTCATATTCCAGATCATAAAAGATCGCCAACGCATCGGGCCGGCTATTTTCAACGCTCGGCTGCCCGAAAAGCGCCGACGGGAACTGCAGGCCAGTCTGCTGGCCCTCTTCGATCGGCCGTCGGCCTAGGTTCCAGCCTTCGTTCTCCCTTTGCCGCTAAACTGGACGTGGCCATGCTTTCCGTGGACGACTGCTATAGCCTCCAAATAATTCTGTTTTAATTTTTTCCTAATTTTTCGTTCTTCCCCTTTGACATTTCCCAATTTTCGCATTATTATCTAATTGATATCATTATGATATCAAATTGCTTGACGAAAGGAAACCACCATGAAAACAGAATTGAATGCCGTCAATGCGCCGCGCCTGCCGGAGGAGTGTAATCCTAGGCACGGCAATGGCATGGTCGTGCTGTTTCTGAATATCATCTTGATGCTGGGCGCAATCGGGCTCATGATCTGGAGTATTTTGCAGGAAGGTCGTAGCCCGCTCTACTTTGGTCTCGGCCTAGCGGTCAGTGGCCTGTACCTCTGCTTTTTCGGGCCGTTGCTGTTCGTCGGCCTCAAGGTGCTTAACCCGAACGAAGCGCTGGTCTTCACGCTCTTCGGCAAGTATCATGGCACGCTTAAAACGGCCGGTTTTTACTTCGTCAATCCCTTCGCGGCGGCCGTCAACCCGGCGGCCGGCAAAGACTTGACCAGCGGAAAGACCGACAAGCCGGCTGCGGCTGCGACTATCAATAATATCACTTTCAATTTGCCGGCCAAGAAAACGGTGTCGCTCAAGGCCATGACTCTCAATAACGACAAGCAGAAGGTCAACGACGCCTTGGGCAATCCAATCGTCATCGGCATCGTGGTTATCTGGAAAGTAGTGGATACGGCGAAGGCAGTGTTCGCGGTGGATAATTACGTCGAGTACCTGTCCATCCAGTGCGACGCCGCCTTGCGCAACATCGTCCGCTTGTACCCCTACGACTCGAGCGACGAAGAACAGGAAAAATCGCTGCGTGGCTCCAGCCAGGAATTGGCGGTGCGCCTGCAGGAGGAAATTCAGCAAAAGGTGACCATGGCTGGTATCCAGATCATGGAAGCGCGCATCACGCACCTGTCATACGCGCCGGAAATCGCCCACTCCATGCTGCAGCGCCAGCAGGCCTCGGCCATCGTCGCCGCCCGCCAATTGATCGTTGAAGGCGCCGTCGGCATGGTGGAGATGGCTTTGACCAAGTTGAGCGAGAAACACATCGTCGACCTGGATGAGGAGCGCAAGGCGGCCATGGTCAGCAATCTGTTGGTGGTACTGTGCGGTAACAAGGATGCCCAGCCGGTGGTGAATTCCGGTTCCATCTATTGATGAACATAGAGGCCTGAATATGGAAGCCAGCGATAAAGACAAGAAGCAGATCGTACTGCGACTGTCGCCCGCCTTGTGGCGCGAGCTGGCAGCCTGGGCGGAAGATGACTTCCGATCCATCAACGGCCAGATCGAGTATCTGTTGACCGATTGCGTCCGGCAGCGCCGCAAGACTACGCCGGGAGGAGGCTCAAAATGAGATTGACGACGATAATGACTATTCTGGCGCTGGCTACCCTAGTTGTAGTGGCCTGTTCTGCGACTTCTGACCGTTCCGACCAGCCCGACCCGGCCAACAACCCAGCCAGCGCTCCGGCCGACAGTGGCGCCGGCTTGGCTGGAGTCTGGCAGGGCCGCCTGGAAGTTATGGGGCAATCACTGAACGCGACTCTGCGTTTTGTATCAAGTCCTGATGGTTTCCAGGGCACTATCGACATCCCCCAGCAGATGGCGTTTGATCTAGCGCTGGCCGCTATCAGTTTATCCGAGCAGACTGTCAGCTTTACCCTGCCGGTATCGCCGCCTCTCCAGGCCACGGGCAACCTGACCGGTAACCAGTTGAATGGTCGCTTCAGTCAGGGGCCCTACAGTGGCACGTTCAGCCTGACCCGGCAATCGGCAGCGGACGCCTCCGCAACGGTGGTTGTTCCGGAGCCGGTCGGCGAAGCGGTCAGCCTGGAGCTGGCCGGCGGCGTCCTCCACGGCAGCCTGCTGCGGCCGGACCAGCCGGCTACCATGGGGGTGCTGCTGATTGCCGGCTCCGGCCCTACCGACCGTGACGGTAATTCGATGCTCCTGCCGGGCCGCAATGATTCGCTCCGCCAATTGGCCGAGGCCTTGGCCGCCAACGGCTTCCTGGTGCTGCGAGCCGACAAGCGCGGTATCGGCCGCAGCGTCTGGCCGGGTTTGCGCGAAGAAGACTTAACGGTTGACCAGTACGCGGCCGACGCGGCGGCCTGGGCGGCTTGGCTGCGCCAGCAGGAGGGGATACGGCACATCGGCCTGGCCGGCCACAGCGAAGGTGCCCTGGTAGCCATGCTGGCCAGCCAGCTGGGCCAGGTGGACGCCTTGGCCTTGCTGGCGCCGCTGTCGATGGGCTTTCTGGATACTGTGCTGCAGCAGCTGTCCGGCGCCGAGCCGCGGCTACTGGATGCGGTCCGACGCATTACAGCCGAATTGCAGTCCGGCCGCAACGTGGCTGATGTACCGGCCGAATTGCAGTCCCTCTTCCGCCCCAGCGTCCAGCCCTACTTGATATCCCTGGCCCGACACGAACCGGCCCGACTGCTGGGCAGTTTGCCGGTGCCGGTCTTTATCGTAGCCGGTGGCCGGGACTTGCAGATTCGGTTGGACGACGTGCGCGCTCTGGCGGCCGCTCGGCCCGACGCTACTTTCCGGGAGCTGGCGGACATGAACCATGTGCTCAAGGCGGTCGGCCCGGACCAGGCCGATAACCGGGCGGCCTATTCTAGTCCGGATTACCGCCTGGCCGACGGCCTGGTGGCTGGACTGGTCGATTTCTTCAGGGCGCTACGCTAAAAACGGGAGGCTGTGTGTCGATTTCATTTAACGCGCTCAGTAAGGCATACGGAAAAATCCAGGCCCTGCGCGAAGTTACCTTTACCCTGGAGCCGGGCGACGTGCTGGGCTACATCGGCCCGAATGGCGCCGGCAAGAGCACCACCATGCGCATCCTGACCGGCCTGATCCGCGACTATCAGGGCAGCGTCAGCATCGACGGCCGCAATATCGAGACCATGCGCGACGAACTGCACCGCCGGATCGGTTTCGTGCCTCAGGAGGCCGGCTTCCAGGAATGGCGGACGGTGTCGCATGCCCTGCGCACTTTCGGCCAGCTGAGCGGGCTGTCGGGCCAGGATCTGGAGCGGCGTATCGGCGCGGCGCTGCAGCGGCTCGACCTCAAGGACGTCGCCACGCGCCGCATCGCCCTTTTGTCCGGCGGCATGCGCCAGCGGCTGCGCTTCGCCCAAGCCCTGTTGCACGACCCGGATATCCTGATTCTCGACGAACCCCTTAACGGCCTCGATCCGGCCAGCCGCTTCCAGATGAAGAAGCTCATCCAGGAGCTGGCTGACGGCAAGCGTTATATTATTTTTTCATCGCATATTCTCGGCGAGATGGAAGACCTGGCCACGCGCATCGCCATTCTGCACCAGGGTACCATCAAGCGCTTCGGCACGCCGGAAGGTTTACGCGCCGAGTTCGGCCTGGGATCGGTCATCGAGATCGAGAGCAGCCGGCGCGACAGCCTCCAGGCGGACTGGTTCGCCGGTTTGCCGGTGGAGCGCTGCCAGGCGCAGGGCCGCAACCGCTACCTTTTACACCTGACCGGCGGAACGCCGGTCGAGACTTGCATGCCGGCCGTGATGGGTGTCCTGGCGCGGCACGACTTTGCCCTGAGCTCGCTCAGGCACCTGCAGCCGAGCCTGGAAGACGTCTATCTGGCGCTGACCGGGGAGGGAGCATGAATACGATGTGGCGGAATCTGGCTATCCTGTACCTTGACGAACTGCGCGGCTTCGGCCGTTCTCGGGTGATGCTGGTGCTGTGGATCGGGCTGCCGCTGGTTACCGCGTTGTTCCGTCTGCTGCAGCCGAACCTGGAGGGCATGCCGCTGACCACCTTTACCGCCCTGATGACCGGTTCCATCGGCGGCACCCTGTCCGCCGTGCTGATGGCCACCACCATTACCGGCGAGCGCTTGAGTAAGGTCTACGATCTGTTTCTGGTGCGGCCCATCCGGCGTGGCTGGTTGCTAGTGGCCAAGTATCTGGCGGCTTTGACCGGCCTGTTCGTGGCCGCCTTCCTGGCGGTGGCGGTCGGACTGGCGGTCGATGCCTTCAACGGCCTACCGGCGCTCAGCTTGATCGAGGCGGCGCTGGTGCCCCTGCTGTTGTCGCTATCGGCTATGGCAGTAGCCACGGCGGTGGGCCTACTGTTCGGCGTCCTGTTTAATTCAGTGGCCGCCGCCGCCATTCTGTCGGTTTATTTGGGTAACCAGCTGTCGGCGATCGTGCTGCTGCCGATGGTCTTTCTGACGGGCGCCTGGCCGCTGGTCATCGCCCTCGGCACCGGTCTGTTGGTTCCGGTTGGTCTGCTCCTGGCCAGCGCCGCGATTTTTCAGCGCAAGACTTTGTAGGCGGAGCATCAGGCTGGACAGCGCGCCGCCCGCCTGAAATGTTTTTCAGGCGCCGCTTGAGGCTTGTTGGCGGGGCTGCTGCCAGAGCGGATGGTGGCGGTACAGGCCGCTGATGTCCGGGCCGGCCGATCCGGCGGCATAGGGTTGCAGGGCGGCCGCGCTCAGGCTGTCCCAGCTGGCCAGCAGCGGGTCCAACAATTGCCAGGCTTCCTCGGTCTCGTCGAAGCGGATAAAGAGGGTGGAATCGCCGCGCAGGGCATCGGCCAGCAGGCGCTCGTATGGTCCGGGGGCGGCGCTGGCCGAATCGCGCAGCATGCCTACCAGTTCCTCGTGCTCGCTATCGCCGCCGCCGGGGGCGCGGGTATTGAAGCGCATCGAGACGCCCTCGTCCGGCTGGATGCGCAGCACCAGGCGGTTGGCGTCGGGCGTGACGCCGGGTATTTCCATGGGCGACTGCCGGAAGTGGATGGTTATCTCGCCATAACGCCGCTCCAGGGCCTTGCCGGTACTCAGGATGAAGGGCACGCCCTGCCAGCGCCAGTTGTCGACATACAACTTCAGGGCGACGAAGGTTTCGGTGGCCGAATCCGGCCGCACCAGCCGCTCGGCCCGGTAATCGGGCACCGCTCCGCCCTGGCCGTCGTGGCCGGCGCGGTACTGGCCGCGCACGAAGCCAGGCAGGTCGGCGGAGTGTTCCGGCAACCAGGCGGCGCGCAGCAGCTTGACCTTTTCTTCACGCACGTCCGCCGCCGCCAGGCTGGGCGGCGTTTCCATGGCCGTCAGGCAGAACAGCTGCATCAGGTGGTTTTGCAGCATGTCGCGCACCGCGCCGGCCTGGTCGTAATAACCGCCGCGCTTTCCGATGCCGCCGGACTCGGCCAGGACTATCTCCACCCGGTCGATGTACTTGCGGTTCCACAGCGGCTCGAAAATGGTATTGGCAAAGCGGAAGTAGATCAGGTTCTGGACGGCGTCCTTACCGAGGTAATGGTCGATGCGGAAGATGTCGTCCTCGCGATAGTGCTGGTGCAGGAACTGGTTGAGGCCTCTTGCGGCCTGCAGGTCGGTGCCGAAGGGTTTTTCGACGATGACGCGGCGCGAGGCGCCTTCTCCGGCCGCGCGGTTTAAGCCGGCCAGACCACTGGTTGCCAGCTGGCGGGCCGCTTCGGCGAAGAGGTCCGGCGCGCAGGCCAGGTAAAAAAGGCCGTCGGTGGCCGGATGCTTGAAATAACGCTGGCGCAGTGCGGCAAAAGGCGCTGCCGCGCGGATATCGCCCTGGATGTAGTAAAGGTGGCGGGTAAAACGCCGGATGGCCAGCTCGTCCTCTCCGGGGTGGATGGCCTTGATGGCGGCCAGGGCCAGGCGGCGGTAGGCGGCGGTATCGAGTTCATCGATGGCCAAGCCGACCAGGCGGGTGCTGGCCGGCAGCTTGCCGAGGGTCCAGAGTTTGTACACGGCTGGCAGGATACGGCGCAGCGCCAAGTCGCCTGAGCCGCCCAGGACGGTGATGCAGGTTGAATGACTGTGCGAGCCGCCGTTCATCGAATCCATACCCAAGTATAGCATACTGCTCACTCCCAGGCCAGTCGGCCGGCCCGCTTTGCCAGGTTTCTCCGCTTCCGGCGCGATTGCCGAGCCCTGGATTTGGGGTTATACTTCTGCCAGCGGAGGACGACGGTGTTACCTAATACTACTATCGGCCTGAATTTGGCCGGGCTGCACGATATTCTGGTACGACAGCTGCCCGATCCGGAGCGGCGGGCCTTGGTCCAGACCCTGTTTTACAAGCGTTTGTCGCTCTTGGCCCATGAATTTTACGGTGGCAAGCTCCAAACAGCCCCACGCTGCGGCCTGTACGGCCCGGCCTGGCTCAATGTCTGGTACACCCCGGGCGTCTCGGCCGTTTCCACCGCCATCCGCGATAATAACGACCAGTCGTTCAGCCTGAGCGCCCGCGGTTCCACGGTGGCGATAGTATCCGATTCCACCCGCGTGCTGGGCGACGGCGACTGCACGCCACCCGGCGGCCTGGGCGTCATGGAGGGCAAGGCTTTCCTGATGAAGTACCTGGGCGGGGTGGACGCGGTGCCGCTGTGCGTAAACAGCCGCGGCCCGGATGGCCGGCCCGACCCGGCCCGACTGATCGACTTCGTGCGCATGGCCAGCCCGTCCTTCGGCGCCATAAACCTGGAAGACATCAGCCAGCCGAATTGCTTCCGGGTGCTCGACGAACTGCGCGACAGCTGCGGCATCGCCGTCTGGCACGACGACGCCCAGGGCACGGCCTGCGTCACCCTGGCCGGCCTGCTCAACGCCCTGCAATTGGCCGACAAGCGCCTCGGCGACGTTTCCATCGTGCTCCTGGGCGCCGGCGCCGCCAACACCACCATCGCCCGCCTGCTGCTGGCCGACGGCGCCGACCCGGCCCGCCTCTGCCTGTTCGACAAGCATGGCGGCCTGCACGCCGGCCGGCTTGATCTGGAGGCCGACCCGCTGGCCGGCCGGCAATGGCAGCTGGCCCAACAAACTAATCCAGGCCGCTTCCAGACGCCGGCCGAGGCCCTGCGCGGCGCCGATGTCCTGGTCGCCCTGTCCCAGAGCGGGCCGGGCGTGGTCAAAGCGGAGTGGGTGGCCAGTATGGCGCCCCAGGCCATCGTCTTCGCCTGCGCCAACCCGGTACCGGAAATCTGGCCGCACCAGGCCAAGGCGGCCGGCGCCTTCATCGTGGCCACCGGCCGGGGCGACTTCCCCAACCAGGTGAACAACTCGGTCTGCTTTCCCGGCATCCTCAAGGGCGTGCTGCTGGTGCGTGCCAAGGCCATCTCCGACAGCATGGCCATCCGTTGCGCCCACAGCCTGGCGGACTTCGCCACCCGGCGCGGCATCACGCCCGACGCCATCATGCCGACCATGGAGGACGACGGTGTTTTCGCCCGCCAGGCGGCCGACGTGGCCGAGCAGGCCGCCCAGGAGGGCCTGGCCCGGCTGGTCCTGACGCCAGCCGAGGTGTATGAGCGGGCCACGGCCGACATCCGCGCCGCGCGCCAGCTGTTCACTGACCTGATGGATAACGGGCTCATCCAGGCGCCGCCGGAGTCGATGCTGCAGGCTGCCCTGGATTGGGCCCTGGCCCAGGTTTGAGCGGCCGGCCTAGGCGACCAGGCGGCCGGGCGCCACAGTGGCGGCGTCCGGCGCTTTGACACTGGCGGCCGCTTCGTTGTAGTCTGACCGCCGCCGCTGGATCGCCCGGCGGGCATGCCAGTTGTCCGGAGGTATTCCATGCGCAAACGCGACTTGTCGGGTCACCCGATCGCGTCGGTCTCCATTCCCCGCTTCGTGTTGACGGTGATGAGCCGACCTGGCCTGCGCTCGGCCGCCCTGTACTGCGTCCGCAACGCCGCCCGCGACTTCTTTGGCGTGCAATGGCGGGAACGCTTCGGCCCGCGCCTGAGCTGCGTCTCCAGCGTCGACCACGAGCTCGACCAGCTAGTGCCCTTCGCGCCCGGTTACATCAATACCTACATGGACTTTATCCCCTTCTGGATCCGCACCGCCGCCTGGCTGCAGCGCCATTACGGCCTGGCCGGCACGGCCGAAACCGCCGCCTTCGTGCGCGGCATCGCCGACCTGTACCGCTACGCCGGCAGCGTCTACTGGGCGCGGCTGTCGACGACGCGCCGTCCCTTCTACGTCAAGCGACCGCGCTTCGCCCTCATCCACCTGTCCGACCCGCATTTCGCCTGCGTTCCCAGCCTGCATGTCATGATCGTAGTCTACACCTGGCTGGCCTTCCGCGACCTGGTGCGCAAGCTGGGCGACGAAACCAGCCTGGCGCCGCGCGTCCAGGAATTATTCCGCGGCGCCATGGCCATCACCGAATCGATCCTCTACGTCAAACAGCACAGCGTCAACTGCATCTCGGCCGCCCTCTACGTGATGTGCACCCTGTTCCCCGACTGGTTCGACCAGGCCGGGGCCGAGGCCTTCATCAACCAGCTGTTCCTGACCCAGCCCATCCCGCTGGCGGCCGACGCGGCCGTCATCCGGGCTCACGTCCTGCAGCTGTTCCGCCGCTTCATGGCCGAGCGCCAGGGCCACCCGGATTGGCGCCGTCCGCTCCTGGCCTTCCTGGCCAGCCTGCCGCAGCGCCCCGGCCTGCGCCACGACACCGAGCGGCTGCTGGCGCGCGTCCCCCGGCACGGCGGCAAAGCTCCTGAATAAAAGATTACCGCTTTAACAGGTTGTTGAAAAAGCCGGTTGCTTTCTCAACAACCTTAACAATTCCTCGCATAGCTTGCGCTATGCGAGGAATTGTACCGGCTTTTGAAGTGTTGAAAAGCCGCATCCGCGTTTTTCAACACCCTGTTAAGGAACAGGCCAGCGCAAATCTACGCTAAAGTAATAAAAAGGCTGCCCGCGGGGGCAGCCGTTTAAAAAACGCATTCAGTGGCGCCGCCACTGCCGGCGAGCTAGCTGGTCATCAGGCGGTTCATCCTGGCCACAAAGCCGGCCACATCCTTCAAAGAAGCCCCTTCGATTAGTAGGGCCTGATCCAAGAGCACGTTGGCGATGTCGGCGATAACGGTCTCGTTGACGCTTAGTAGGGCCTTGGTGACCAGGGCGTGGTCGCCGTTGACTTCTAGGATCGGCTTGACGTCCATATCGGCGCCGCGGCCCATGCTCTTCATCAGGTTGAGCATCTGCATACTCGGGTCGTGCTCGTCGACCACGATGCAGGACGGGCTTTCCGACAGACGGGCCGATAGGCGGACGTCCTTGACGCGCGCTCCCAGGGCCTTCTTGAGCTTCTCGACCACCGGCGCCATTTCCTTCTCGCGCGCCTCGTCTTTCTGGTCGTCGAACTCTTTTTCAGCGCCGGCGCGGTTGACGGCCTTCAGCTCCAGGTCGCCGAACTTGCCGACCATCGGCATGACCAGTTCGTCGATCTCGTCGGAGCAGAGCAGCACCTCGATGCCGTGCTTGCGGTACATTTCCAGGAGCGGCGACTGGCGCAGGCGGTCTTCCGAGTCGCCAGAGACGTAATAGATGGCTTTCTGGTCGTCCTTCATGCGGGTCTTGTACTCGGCCAGGCTGACCCAGCCGTCCTGGGTGGTGCTCTTGAAGCGGATCAGCTCCAGCAAGGCTTCCTTGTTGGCGTAGTCGGTATAGAGGCCTTCCTTGAGCGGGCGATTGAACTCGGCGATGAAGGCCTTGTACTTGTCGGGCTCCCGGCCGGACAGGTCCTTCAGCTCGCCCAGGACCTTCTTGACGCTGGCCGAGCGGATGTTGGTCATGACGCGGTTCTGCTGCAGGATCTCGCGGCTGACGTTCAGCGGCAGGTCCTCCGAGTCGATCACGCCGCGCACGAAGCGCAGGTAGGGCGGCAGGAGTTCCTTGTCGTCGTCGGTGATGAAGACGCGGCGCACGTACAGCTTGACGCCCGGCTTGTAGTCGGCGTGGTAGAGGTCGAAGGGTGCCTTCTCCGGCAGGTAGAACAGGGTGGTGTACTCGATGGTGCCTTCGGCCTTGGTGTGCATCCAGTGCAGCGGCTTCTCGTCCGAGTCGGTTATATTCTTGTAGAATTCGACGTAGTCCTCGTCCTTGAGCTCGGTCTTGGGCCGGCTCCACAGGGCTTGGGCGCTGTTGGCCTGCTCGTGTTTGTGGACGGTACTGTCTTTTTTTTGTCCCTTGTCGTCGTACTCGTCCTCGTCCCAATCCAGCCAGATGGGGAAGGCGATGTGATTGGAATATTTCTTGATCAGCTCCTGCAGGCGCCAGCGGGTCAGGAACTCGCGGCCGTCGTCGTTCATCTTGAGGGTGATGGTGGTGCCGTGGCCGTCTCTAGCGGCCGGCTCGATGTCGTAGGCGCCTTTGCCGTCGCTGGTCCACAGCCAGGCCTGGTCCTCGCCGGCCTTACGGGTTACCACGCTGACGCTGTCGGCTACCATGTAGCTGGCGTAGAAGCCGACGCCGAAGCGGCCGATCAGGTTGGCGTCCTTGCGCGCGTCCTGGGCCATGGCCTCCATGAAGCGGCGGGTGCCGGAGCGGGCGATGGTGCCCAGGTTCTCGACCAGGTCGGCCTCGTTCATGCCGATGCCGTTGTCGGCGATGGTCAGGTGGCCGTTAGTGCTGTCAAAGTTGATGCTGATGGCCGGCTCGAAGCTGATGGCCTTGTAGGCTTCGTCCGAGGCCGACAGGTAACGCAGTTTGTCGAGGGCGTCGGAGGCGTTGGAGATCAGTTCGCGCAGGAAGATCTCGCGGTGCGAGTACAGCGAATGGATGATCAGCTGCAATAGTTGGTTGACTTCGGCTTGAAATTGGTGTGCTGCCATGTTGAAACTCCTGGATAGGGGGTAATGTCGCCGACTGGCGCGCTGCTGTCAGACTGGACGCCGGCCGGTTCTGGTAACCGGACTGGTCGGTATTCGTGGCTCTAAAATAATACAATCAGGGCGGGGAGGCAAGTCTAGCCGGAGAGTTTAGACCCTGGTCACTCGAAGACGTAGGTATGCCACTGCTCGACGAAGCCGCCGAATCCGGTGGCCAGGGCCTTGTCCGGCAGGGCTAGGGCCGCGTCGCCGTAGTGCATCAATAGCATTTTGGCCTTGGTGGCGGTTGGCAGCTTGGACAATTCGTCGATCGAGGCATGGACACCGCCCGAGAACATCTGGCAATCGTGGAAGATCAGGTCGATATGGTAGTTTTTTTCCCAGAAGGCGAACAGGCTGGGGTCAAAGCGGGTGTCGCTGGAGTAGGCAATCCGGTCATTGATGACCACGCCGTAGCTCAAAGCGGATTGGCGCCAGCTTTTGGCCGAGTCGGGAATGTGTTTGGTGCGGAAGATGTCCAGTTTGATCTTACCGATGGCGATGGTTGACAGCTCGCGGTCGGCGTTAACCACCGGCGTCGGATGCTTGATATTCCAAAAATCGGCTAGTTCCAGCCAGCGGCCGTCGCGGCGTTCATTGTAGGCGCAGCCGCCGCGCAACGAGCTGTCCCACAGCAGTTTGGCGTAACGTGGCGTGACGATCAGCCCCGGTTTCTTGCGGGCCACATAGCGGTTGACCAGCATGACTTCTTCCAAGCCGCCGACGTGGTCAGCATGGGAATGGGTAATCAGGTAGTTGTGGATATCCATGACCGATAGGCCGAGTAGGGCTAGGGCTTCCGGGGCTCGTGAGCCGCAGTCAATCATGACATGATCCTCGCCCTGGCTGATCAATAGGTTGTTCTGGTAGTATTTCTTGGAGAAAGCGCTGCCGCTTCCTATAAAAGTTAGTTCTGTGGAGCCATCGGTGGTTAAACCCAGCGCTCCAAGGTCGCCACCAGGGCCGATTTTGCGTTTGATATGGTTCATCGCAGAAAATATACATCATGTCCGGGATTATTTCCATCCAATTCCGCAAATCAGCTGGGTTATTTTATTTGACATTGGCGGGACAAGAATGATAGTATGTCGTTTGAATTGTATATTTGCATAGCTGTCGAGAAATTGTTTGGCTTTCGACGGTTCGGTTGATTCAAGGCCAAGGAGGCGGATTTGTCCACATTCAAGCGCTTGAAGGATAAGGAAAAATCCGCCGCCCGGGTTATTGTCTCCGTATTGCGGCGCGGTTTCCAGGCCACCGTGCACGGACTGGCCGGCTTGGTCAAACTCGGCCGCCAGAAACTGACCATCATGCTGGTGCCGCATTCCGAAAAGCGTATCCTCAATATTCAAATCAGCATCTTCGGCCTGGCCGGCATTTTTATTGTCCTGATTGGCGCCACGGTCTTTCTGTCCTGGTCAGCTCTCAATTATTCTTCGGTAGCGGCCAAGCTGGCCGGCAAGACTTCCAACCTGCAGGAGACCCGGGACGACCTGGACTTGACGCGCGACCATGTCAACCGCTTGATCAATGCCGCCCGACAGTTTCAGGCTAGCCTCGACTCAACCTTCAATAACCTTGGCCTAAGCAGCTCGTCGCCTCAGGCCGACAGCGGTTCAGGCGATCTGGCTGGTTTTTTCGAGCTCGACCAAAGCGGCGCCGGCAACCTGCGCGAGCTGTCCGAGCTCGACCGGGTTACCGCCTGGCTGGAGCAAAGCGTCCGACCCTTGGCCGAGCTGGAAACCATCCTGAGCTCACAGGGCGATATCCTGACCGAAATCCCGAACATCTGGCCGATCCGGGCCGGTTTGGGCCATATCACTATGTACTATGGCCAGAACGAGAACCCGATCTTCGGTTCCTGGTACATGCACAAAGGTATCGATATCTCGACCTTCCGCTCCGGCGATCCGATCGTTACCACGGCCGACGGCAAGGTCGTCGACGTGGCCTACGATAACGGTCTGGGCAACCATGTAATCGTCGAGCACAAATATGGTTTCATTACCCGCTATGCCCACATGTCGGCCTTCAACGTCCAGAAAGGCGACATCGTGCGCCAGGGACAGGTCATCGGCTTCATCGGCAATACCGGCCTTTCCACTGGCGCTCACCTGCATTACGAAGTGCATCTGGGTACCGCCACTATAGATCCGCTGCGTTTCATCAACAGCCGGCCGAACCAGACGGCCGGGTTGAACAACTGAAGCGGCTCAAACCATAATCCATGGCTACCGTTAAATCCGTCTTGGTAAACACGCTGCTCGGTCCCGGAAGTTCCTTCCGGGGCGACCTGGTCATCGAGGGCTTCATCCGGGTGGACGGCTGGCTGCGCGGTTCATTGCGCAGCACTGGCAAGGTGGTGATCAGCGCCATGGCCCGTTGCGATGCCTCGATCATCGCCGCCTCGGCCATTGTTGGCGGCGTGGTGCGCGGTGATGTTTGCGTCAGCGAACAGCTGGAGTTGCAGGATGGCGCGGTCATCGTCGGTAATGTCTTCGCGCCTAAGCTCGATGCCAATGCCAATGTCATCATTCACGGACAGGTTCTGGTTGGTTGTGGCCAGGCCGATGCCGTCGACGCCATGCAGGCCTTCCTGCGCAAGTATTCGGGTAGCAGCCGTCCGCTGGGGGGCGACCAGTTGGCTCCCCTGCCGCCTAATGGCCAATTGGACTGGCGGCATAGCCTGGACAGCGGTAGCGAGTAGCCGGAATGGCCGCCATCATTGTTCCCGACAATCAACAGGTTGGCCTGATTGCCAGGTATCAGCCACCCAAGGCGGCCAAGAAGAAAGAAAGCACCAAGACGGCCGGTCTTTTTAGCCGACTGCTGGGTAGCAAGCAGCCGGAGAGTCTGACTCATCCGGTCAGCGAGCTGCCGTTTACGGAAGCCGAGATCGCGCAGCTACTGGAGGCGGTCCACGAAGCCGGTGACGCGCTCAAGAAGGATGCCTCGAGCGCGAATATTATAAATTATAAGAAGGCAGTCCGTGATTTTATCCACCAGGTGGTGGAACAGAGCTACGAGCTGAACGAGAACACCTCGGGACGAAATATCTTGAAACGCAAAAAATATACGAACATTGCTATAATCGACGAAAAACTGGAACGACTGGCCGCCGATATCATGGTGGCCCAACGCGACAAATTGAATATCCTGGCCAAGCTGGACGAGATTTACGGCTTGCTGGTCGATTTGTTGCGCTGACCGCCAGCAGGCGGGTGATGGAGCCGGCATCATAAATCCGGCATTGCTATGGAGGCATTTATGAGCGACGATTCATATAAAGACCTGTCCGAGGATGAACTTAGGCATCTGGAGGACGAGCATCAGGAGTTCGAGCCGACGACCCAGTCGGGCAACGACAACCTGCCCGACCCGCTGTACCGCATAAAAGTAGCGCCAAATAACGAAACCTACTATGCCGGGGCGGATATCGAACTAAAGGCCGGCAATCTGGTTTTGGCGCCGACCCGTTATGGCCGCGACCTGTGCGAGGTGCTGGGCGTGGTGCGTCACCCCGGCTTCGTGCGGCCCGAAGATGTCATCCACATCGAGCGGCTAGCCAGCGAACACGATATCCAGAAGCGGCGCGACGATGAACAAAAGGAGCGGACGGCCTTCGACCTGTGCAAGCAGAAGATCCACGAGCATAACCTGCCCATGAAACTGATCTTCGCCCATTACCTGTTCGACGAGCCTAAAGTGCTGTTTTTCTTCACGGCTGATTCGCGGGTCGACTTCCGCGATCTGGTGAAGGATCTGGTGCTGGTATTCAAGATGCGCATCGAATTGCGCCAGATAGGCGTGCGCGATGAGGCTCGTGTGGTTGGCGGTTGCGGTGTCTGCGGGCGTTTACTGTGCTGCCATGCCGTCACCGACAAATTGGTGCCAGTTTCCATCAAGATGGCCAAGGACCAGAATCTGTCGCTCAACTCGCTGAAGATTTCCGGCCCCTGCGGGCGCTTGCTCTGCTGCCTGGCCTATGAATTCGGTTTCTACCGCGAAGCCCGGCGACACATGCCCAGCGAGGGAACGCGTATCAATTTCGATGGCACGGTCTTCAAGATCACCGAAATTAATGTGCCGGCCGGCCGCTTGACCATGGCCGGCGAGGATGGCCGTTATCTGGTCATGACCTCGGATAAATTCGTGCACAAGGACGGTCGCTGGACGGTGCGCGAGACGCCGACTCCCGAGGCCTGATAGCCGGCCACTAGCAGGGTGTTGAAAAACGCGAATGCGGCTTTTCAACACTTCAAAAGCCGGTACAATTACGCAGCATAGCGCAAGCTATGCGAGGAATTGTTAAGGTTGTTGAGAAAGCAACCGGCTTTTTCAACAACCTGCTAGGCGCTATCCGGCCGCCGGTCAAGGCGCTGGGGTAGCCGGCGGCGGTGCTTCGGGCAGGCAGATCGTGAAACGGGCGCCGGCACCGGATTGCGAATCGACTTCGATTCGGCCGGCATGTTGCTGGATTATCTTCCAGGCGATGCTCAACCCCAGACCGCTGCCCTTTTCCCGGCCTTTGGTGCTGAAAAACGGTTCAAAAATGTGCGGCAGCACCTCGGGTGGTATGCCTGCGCCATTGTCGCCGATTGCCACGTAGCAGCAGGCGGTATCTAGCGGATTACCCGCCTGGCCGGCCGCCAGGCGACCGGTCTGAAGTCGAATGCGGTCCTGGTCAGCCTTGTTAGGCGAGCGGGACTGCAGCAGGCTGTGTCCGGCATTGATCAGCACGTTTATTATAACTTCCTCAAGCTGGAAAAGATCGCCAGCGATGGGCAAAGGCTGTGACGACAACGCGAAGTCAAAGTTGATTTCCTTGTCCAACGAGGAGCGGCACAGCTTGACGCTGTCGCGGCACAGGTCGTTCAATTCGAGTCGCCGGATTTCCGGCGCCTGGTCTTTCGAAAGCTGCAGCAATTGGCGGTTGAAGTGCATGATTCGCTGGACGGCATCGTTGATGTTGCCGAGGTAGCTGGTCATTTCGCTACCAATGGCACAGTCTTGGGTTAGAAGGGTTATCATGGACAGGCTGCCGGTGATGGTGTTCAGGTAGTTGTTGTAATCGTGGACGATGCTGGCGGCCAACTGGCCGACGGTCTCGATTTTATGGAGGCGCTCCAGTTGGCCTTCTTGTTCCACCAGGCGGCTGACATCTTCGATCCGCACCACGTAGCCGCGCCCGCTATCGTTGCTCAGGCTGGCGATGGCGATATCAGCGTGCTGAAAAAGGGGTGGTAAGGGCTGGCGCTGGAAATTCAGCTTTACCTGGCTGTACTCGGCGCTGGTTCGAGCCTTGTCCAGAAAGGGGCCGAGCGCGGGCAGCAAGGTCTGCAGGTTCCGCCCAATCAGTTGGTTTTTGGGAAGGCCGAGGTAGTGGGCCGCCATCTGGTTGCAGTGGTAGATTGAGCCATGCAGGTTGATGGCCGCGATCATCGAGGGGAGGGCTTCCAGGACGCCGCGCAGGTAGTTTTGGGTGTCATTGAGGGCGCTGGCGTAATTGTCCCGCTCCAGCTGGCGCAGTCGCAGCGAGCGGCTGAACGACAGCAATTCGCGCAGGTGGGCCAACTCGAACCCGTGATGTATGGACTTGGCCAAGCCCAAGCGCTCCGTAAGCAGCGTCAGGCTGTACGAATCGAAGATTCGCATACCGATGTCGATCCGGTGCCGGATGTGATCGGGGATATGGTCCGCCTCACCCGGGCTGACGGCATAATCATAGCTAGAACTATCGACCGAACAGCCCGGAAACCAGGCTTGCCAGCTGATGTCGGTCAGCCCGGCCTCCATCAGGCTGGCGATCAGCTCTTGGCAAGCCGCAGCCGAGTCATTGACCAGAAGGACGCGGCTTTTCTCAGGCAGATTGGCCAGTAGGATCATCTTGGCCGGATTCAGGGTACGGGAAGCCACGATTAGCGACGCCGGAGCGAGGCGGTCGGCACTGCCCCGGCATTGCTCGAAGACCTCGCGGCTGGAGAACAGGTAGGCATCGGCTAGCGGTAGTTCCGGTACGCCATTGGCTAAGTGGTATTCGAGAAACGTAGCGAGGTTGCCGAACTGTTGAACCAGCTGATCGCGCAGGCTGTGGCTGGTGCGTGGTGAACCTGCGATGACGGCCACCTGTGGCACGATTGTTATCATCGCATTCAACTATATTCCTTTTGGCCTTGCGGTCAAGTTGTTGTCGGCCATATTGACAAACTGCGCACTTTTAGGCTATAAGTTTGGTGTCAGGCAGACTGGCCGGCGACGTTTCTCGCGTTGTGAAAAGCCTGCGTCTGACGAGGCATGCGGCGATGGTGAAATTGGCAGACACGCTAGGTTCAGGTCCTAGTGCCCTTAACAGGCATGGAGGTTCAAGTCCTCTTCGCCGCAAAAATAAGAAACCCGACCACCAGGTCGGGTTTCTTATTTTTGCGGCGAGAGGGCTTGTGGCGTTAGCCGGCGCATGCCGGCCATCCAACCAACTTCCATACGCCCGTCCGCGTAGCGGACTACCGAAGCGAGCGCCGTTTCGCAGGTCGCGTCAGCGATCCGTAGTATCATTTCCTTGCGAATTAGCGAATGAAATGAGCGTCCCAACGGGAGGAAGAGGCGCCAAGGATAACGTCAGTTTGTTGCTCACTTTGATGTAACATTGTATTCCAGTAACAAAGGCAGTAATCGGATGTTGGTTTATATCAAATATTTTCTATTGAGCAAATCACCAAGTTCTGAATATGTGATGAACAAATCATCGGCTACCGTGGCGTCAGATTTGTCACGAACCTTTTTTAATGTTTTCATACCGACATTTTGGGCGCCTACTATGTCATAGGTTTCCGAATCGCCGATAAACAAGCATTCAGCGGCCGGTACCCCAAGTTTATCTGCAACCCATAGAAATGCTTCAGGGTTTGGCTTGAAGCATCCAATCTCAACGGCAATGCCGATGGAATCAAAATGAAGACTCAGTTTGGAGGCTGAAATTCTGGCTTTCTGTTCAGGAAGGTCGTTTGAGTTTGTAAGCAAGCCCAGTTTGTATTTTGGCTTGAGCGTTACAAGGAGTTCGTTGACACCATCATAGACTTTCACCGTGTTTAGATAAACCGCGAAATAATCTGACAGGTATTCGTCTTTCCATGTACCACCAAAATGTCGCATTGTTTCCTGTAGGCGATAGGCGTGAATGTTTTGCCTTAGTATTGTCTTGTTGTCATAGATTGCCCTGAGAACATCTCCCGAATAATCTCGAAACTCATCCAAGCTGACGCTCAGACCAGACCTTTCCAATACTTTTCGCAACGCGAGTGTATCCCCATGAGGATAGTCAACCAGCGTTGAGTCGAAGTCAAATAGTATAGCCTTTATCATTTGATTCCTTGCTTTTGGTATTCTGGGTTACCTCCCAGTCTGGAATGAAGGCCCACTTCGCAGCCAGAGAATACTCCTGGAGCCCTTCTAACGAGTCTTGCTAGCGGATCAACTTGTTCTCCCTAAGCGATTCGGTACTAGTTGAACACTCAGAGTATAGTCTAAATTTTCAGATTCTTGAATCTGCTAAATGGAAAGAACGGCAATTGGACTACTGGAGCGAGCACGGGCAGGTCGGAAGCCAAGCTCGCGCTACCTGGTTGTCCCCGAATAGCGCTGCCTGGTCGTCCCAGAATAGACCTTGACAAGCCGGGCGATGCAAACGAGAATTTCAAGCAAGCTTTTGTTTCATCTTGACTAGGATTTCCGGGGAGGGACGATGGCTACGCGCCTCTGTAGCTTTTTGAGACCTTTGATACTGTTAGCGCTGGTAGCTGGCTTGGCCTTTCTGGCCGGCGCGTGTACCGCTCGGTCGGACATCATGGTCGGTTTCGTGGCCAGCCTCTCCGGGATAGACTACATGCTCGGCGTTGAGGGTCGGAATGCCGCCCAGCTGTTTGTGGAAGAGTTGAACGCTTCCGGTGGCATAGCCGGCCGGCGCTTGCGTCTGGAAGTTCGCGATCTGGCCAGTGACGATCGGCGGGGGCCGCGTTTGGCCAAGGAGCTGGTCGATGCCGGAGCCATCGCCATCCTCGGCTTTTATTCCAGCTCGTCGGCTTTGGCGGCCATCCCGACCATGCAGACGGCGATGGTGCCGATAATCAGCCCGACCTCCACTTCAGCCGAACTGTCTGGCAAAGCGGATGTCTTTTTTCGGACTATTATGACCTCGGCCCGCGATCCGGTCGTGCTTGGTGGCCGCATGCGGGCGGCTGGGCAGTCCCGGATACTCTTCCTGGCCGCCGCCTACAATCAGCCGTATTACGAGACCTACTTCAATGGGCTGGCCTCTCTGGTCGACATGAGCGGTTTGATTCTCTATGACTCGGTCCAGGAAATGGATTATGACCGTATCGCCCGCCTGGCTTTGGAACCGGGCTACGACGCGGTGATGATCGTGGCCAGCTCCCTGGATACCGGCACCATAGCCCAGAACTTGGCTTTGCGCGGGCTGCTGAAGCCACTCTACCTGAGCGGTTGGGCCGGCAACCATGATGTTATCACCTATGGCGGCGCGGCCGTCGAAGGCGCCAGCTTGGTGCATCAGGTGGATATTAGCCTAACGGCTAGCTCCGCCTTGTCTATCGCCTATCGGGCGGCCTTCAATGTTGAGCCGAGTTATGCAGCCATCGAGACTTGGGATTCCATGCTGTTACTGGTAGCCGCCTTGCGCCAGGCCAATGAATCGCCCCAACAATTGTATGAAGCGCTAGGCGGCATCGAGCGATTTGAGGGTACGGCTGGCCCGATACTAATGGATTCCTTTGGTGACGCGCACCGAACCCTGTACTTGAAACAGATTCAGGATGGCGATTTCGTGGTGAGTGGCCAGGATCAGTAAGGGTTGACCACGGTTAAAGTTCTTCTCACCGGCGGACAGGCGCGCGGTTCTAGTGCAATTCTTCTATAGTAACAGCATACTCTTGACCAAGCAGCTGTAGCTTGAAGCGGCGGACAAGCGCCAGCGGCTGCCGGGCTGTGGCTAAGCTGGCGCGCAAGGTTTCCAGCCGTTCCGTTGTGGCGCGCAGGGCTGCCACCGCCCCGGGAATGGTGCAGGCCGCAAAGTGAACCAGGCAGCCCGGTCGGGCTTGGCCGAGTAAGGGTAGATCGGCTTCGATGACCTGGGCGAGCCGGGTGTAGCCGCCGGTGGTCTGGCGGTCGGCCAGGAGGACGATCGGCTGCCCGTCGCCCGGTACCTGGATGGTTCCGCTCAGTACGCCGGACGAGATGATGTCGGCGCCGGCGACGTGCTCCAGGGCTGGCCCTTCCAGCCGGCAACCCATCCGGTCGCTGCGGGACGACACCCGGTAGGGCTCGGTTAAGAAGCGGCGCTGGCTGGCGGCGGTAAAACGCTCTTGCTCGTCGAGGAAGGTGACGCGGAGCGTGATCTGATCGGCCAACTGGCTGGCTGACGCGGCCGGTAACTCAGCGGCTGCGGCGCTTGAACCGTCACCGGCGACTTCGGCCAGGGCGGAAGGGCTTGGCATCAGCGGTAGCTGATCGCCAGCCTGCAAACCTCGGCCGGCCAGGCCGCCAAAGCCGCTACCCGGAAAGGCGGCGCGGCTGCCCATCAGGAGCGGTGTTTGAATACCGCCGGCCACCGCCAGGTAACTGCGTAGTCCGCGACTAACCGAGCCCAGCGTCAAGCCGGAACCGGCGGGGATAGCCAGAGCGCGGTTCATGGCCACCGCGTGGCCGTCTAGGCTTAGCGGCACGATGGCGCCGCATACCGCCACCTGGGCGGCTTGCCCGAAGTATAGTTCCAGGCCACCCAGGGTGCATTCGATGCCGGCGGTTCCGGTTGGGTTGCCGACCAGTCGGTTGGCCAGGGCCAACGACCAGGCGTCGAGCGGTCCGGAGGGCGGGACGCCGCTGGCTAGGTAGCCGGGCCGGCCGGCGTCCTGTATCAGGCTGAGCGGACCGGGCTTGATAACCCGGATACCACTGCCGGCGAGCGGACCGGCCGCCGGCGGCTGCCAGTCGGTGCTGGTTGTGGTAGTCGGCCAGTCGGCTATTAGCGGTGTGGTCGTGGTTACCGGCTCGGCCACTGGCACGAAGCGCAGGTATTGGCCGGGCGCCAGCAGGGCCGGCGGCCGGCGGGTCGGGTCAAACAGGGCCAACGGCGTCCGGCCGATCAGGTTCCAGCCGCCGGGGCTGGCCGCCGGATAGACGCCGGTCTGGTGGTCGGCAATTCCGACCGAACCGGCCGGCACTCGGGCGCGTGGCGTGGCCAGCCGCGGCGTGGTCAGGATCGGGTCCAGGCCACCCAGATAGGGGAAGCCCGGCCGGAAGCCCAGCATGTACACCAGATAGTCGCGGCCGGCGTGCCGGGCGATAAATTCCTCCGGCGACAGGCCCGCCCGATTGGCGGCCGCCGCCAGGTCGGGGCCGTCTGCGCCGCCGTAGTGGACCGGCAGTTCGACCACCTGTCGCGGTCCGTCACCGCTTGTTTCCGGCCGGGCGCTGGCCATTTTCCGGAGCGCCGCCAGGAAGGCGGCGGGAGCGGTTTGTAGGGGATCGAAGAGCACCAGCAGACTGTTGTAGGCTGGCACCAGTTCGCGATAGCCGGCCGGCGGACTGGCTTGCAGCCGCGCTACCAAGGCCATCAGCCGGTGGTACTGGGCTTCGTCGATGGTATTGCCCAGGCGCACCAGGATGGCGGCCTCGCCGTAGTGGCTGAAGCGGAAGGATGTGGCCATCAGGCGGTGGGGCCGGAGGCGGACGGGCCGGAGGCGGTCGCACTGCCGGCGGTTACTGTAACGCCGCCAGCTTCCAGGCTGGCGCGCAGGGCCTGGGCCAGCTCGACCGCGGCCGGATTGTCGCCATGCAGGCAGATGGTACGGAAACGGAGCTTGATGAGGCCGCCGCCGGCCGTCTCGACGTCGCCGCTGGCCACGGCCCGCCGAGTGCGGGCGATGACTTGGGCACGGTCGTGGAGTAGGGCGCCGGGCTGGGTTCTCGGTAGTAGCCGGCCGGCGTCGTCGTAGGCGCGGTCGGCAAAGAACTCGCCCCAGAAGTCCAGCCCGGCGGCGGCCATTTCCAGGGCGCTGCCGGGCAGCCCGACCAGGCGCAACCCGTGATCGGCGGCGCGGGTGGCCCGGGCGATGGCCTCGGCCAGCGTCGGGTCGAGCGCGGCGTCATTGTACAGGGCGCCGTGCGGTTTGACGTGAACCAGTCGGCCGCCGGCCGCCCGCACAAAGGCTTGCAAGGCACCAAGCTGGTAGAGCACGGTGGTATAGACCTCGTCGGCCGTCATGGCCAGCGAACGGCGGCCGAAACCGATTAGGTCGGGGTAGCCCGGATGGGCGCCGATCGCCACGCCGGCCCGAATGGCCGCCGCCACGCTGTGGGCCATGACCGAGGGATCGCCGGCGTGGACGCCACAGGCCAGGTTGGCCGAACTGACGCAGGCCAGCAGCGCCTCGTCGTGTCCCATGGTCCAGGCTCCGAAACTTTCGCCGAGGTCGGCATTCAGGTCGATGGTGGTCATGAAAGCTCCCGCGCTTCAGGTGGCGCGATTATCCGGCTGCAGGGCCGGGCTTGTCAATGGTGGTGCCGGACCGGGTCGGTATGATATACTGCCCAGCAGTCGCGTGGCGCTAGCTTGCCCGCCGCCACGCCGGGAGCCTGTTTACCGATGGAGAAACCATGAAGAAATTACCGATACTGAGCATGTCGATTACCCTGGCCGTCAACATTGTGGCTGACCGGATAACCAAGTTCGCGGCGGTCGAATACCTGCGCGGCCGGAATCCAATCAGTTTTCTGGGCGATCTGGTGGTCATCGGCTACGCCGAGAACTCGGGCGCCTTCCTGAGCATGGGCAGCACCTGGCCATCTCCGATCAAATACCTAGTGCTGCTGATCCTGCCGATCATCGTCTGCCTGACGCTGTTGGCGTACTGTCTGTTCAAGGAGCGCGACCTGTTCAAGATTATCCTAATGACCAGCTTCGTGGCCGGTGGCCTCAGTAACCTCATCGACCGGCTGATCAACGACTTCCAGGTGGTCGATTTCCTGAACTTCGGCATCGGACAGCTGCGCACCGGTGTCCTGAATGTCGCCGACCTGTCCATTACCTTCGCGGCCGTGCTGTACATCATCTACGAGCTCCGGACCCACCGGCGGCCGGTAGCGCGCCAGGATTGACGCGACAGTACTATCCAATTGCTTCCCGGCAATTTCGGTGGTAAACTTGAATCGATTCCGCTTTTGGGGGACTGCATGAGACGATGCACCGTGATCCTTGGCCTGCTGATATTGCTGTCGCCGTTGACGCTGCCGCTAGCCTGCGCGACGCGCGATCCTGGCCACCTAGCCGCACCGCTTTTGGTCGACCAGGCTGACCAGGCTGACCAGGCTGACCAGGCTGACCAGGCTGACCAGGTCGCGGCCCCGCTGCTGGCCTCCGCGCCGCCACCGGCCGCAGCGTCCACGCCGCCGGCCCCGCCGCTTGCCCCGCCAGCTACGGCCGCTCCCCTGCCGCCACCGTCCGCTCAAACGCGCCCGGTTTTTTTCGAGTATCATGAGGCCGCACCCTTGCCGGCTAGTCGACAGACCATGAAGCCGCATAAATTGGCCGCTACCGTGGTTGAGCTGGCTGGGTGCGAGGGGCTCATCTATCTGGGTTACCTGCGCAATACCAGCAGCAGCGCCGTCAATCGCAGCCAACTGGAAACCTTGCTCGGTGGTCGGCCCATCGACTTTTTCGCCGAGGAGCTGGTCGACGGCCGTCAGGTGGTCCACCTGTACGCGCTGCGTGAACTGCCCCTGTCGGCGTCGGAACTGGTCGGCCTGTGGGTGCGCGACCCCGACAACATGGCCAGCTTCTACCCCGGCTCGTACCGCTTCTTTGCCGGCAATCGTTTTGAATACCGCACCCATTCGCAGGATATCTATGCCAAGTACTATCGGGGACCGTACCGTTTGGCCGGGCACAGCCTGTTCCTGGCGCGGGCTGAGGACCTGTGGCCGGCCGGCCTGGCCCGCTGCCAGGACGCCGCCAGCGAGCGCTTCGGCTATTACCGGGTTGACGCCGGCCTGGAGTACGAATACCGATTGTTTCCGCTGCGTCTGGCCGCCGACGGCCGGGTGGAGGAACTATTCGTCGAATTGTACTACCTGGACAGCCTGGACGGCAGCCGGCACTATACCAGCGAGCTGGTGTTCAAGTTGTCGGATAACCCGGCCTACGCGGCCGGTTTTGGCTACGATCCGCTGACCCGCTAGCAGGTTGTTGAAAAAGCCGGTTGCTTTCTCAACAACCTTAACAATTCCTCGCATAGCTTGCGCTATGCTGCGTAATTGTACCGGCTTTTGAAGTGTTGAAAAGCCGCATCCGCGTTTTTCAACACCCTGCTAGGGCTGAAGCGCTAGCGTTGACCGGAGCGCCGGCTAGTATTCCCGCTTGCCTGTCCGGGTAGCCTGCGCTATTATCGACAGTATGAAAGATCTTACCCAGGGCAACGAGACCCGCACCATCATCACCTTTGCCCTGCCCATGCTGGTCGGCAACGTGTTCCAGCAATTCTACAGCATGGTCGACAGCATCGTGGTCGGCCGCTTCGTCGGCCGGGAGGCCCTGGCGGCCGTCGGCATCTCCTTCCCGGTGCTGTTCCTGATGATCTCGCTGCTGATTGGCCTGACCATGGGCACCAGCATCCTGATATCGCAGTACTTCGGGGCTCAAGACCACGCCAAGGTGCGCGCCGCCGCCAATACCGGCTACATCATACTGTTTTGGAGCGGCCTGGCGGCTTCGATCATCGGCTTCCTGACCACCGACCTGATACTCGGGCTATTAAACGTGCCGGCCGAGGTCTATGCCGGCGCTGCCACCTACCTGCGCATCATTTTTGCCGGCATGCTGACCATGTTCGGCTACAATGCCATTGCCGCCATCCTGCGTGGCCTGGGCGATTCCCGGACGCCGCTGTACTTGCTGATCGTGGCCAGCCTGGTCAACGTCGGACTCGATTTGCTGTTTGTGGCCGGTTTCGGCTGGGGTATTGCCGGGGTAGCCTGGGCCACCGTCATCGCCCAGGGACTGTCTTTTTTCATTGGCATTGCGTATATCAATAAGCGTAACAAGCTGATCCGGATCGATTTCAAGGACCTGCACTTCGACCGGGCCATCGGCCTGCACAGCCTGCGCATCGGCCTACCCACCGGACTCCAGCAGACTTTGGTATCGCTAGGCATGATGGCCCTGACCCGCATCGTCAACGGCTTCGGCACCGCCACCATCGCGGCCTATACCGCCGCCTCGCGCCTGGACAGTTTCGCCTCGATGCCGGCCATGAACCTCGGCGCGGCCATCAGCACCTTTACCGGCCAGAACATGGGCGCCGGCAAGACCGACCGCGTCAAACGCGGCCACCTGTCGGCCGTCATCGCCGGCGCCGTCATCTCGCTGGCGGTCGGCGCCACCGTGATCCTGTTCGGCCGCCCGCTGATCGGACTGTTCTCGACCGACCTTGAAGTCATCGCCATCGGCGCCCGCTACCTGCTCATCGTCGGAGCCAGTTATACTCTATTTTCGACCATGTTTATCAACAACGGCGTCATGCGCGGCGCCGGCGATTCTTTCATCCCGATGATCAATACCCTGCTGGCGCTGTGGGTGGTGCGCATTCCGACGGCCCTGCTTTTTTCCGGTGCACTGGGCTTGGGTAGCGATGGGCTGTGGCTGAGTATACCGGCTGGTTGGCTGATGGGGGCGATTTTTTCCACCTGGTACTACCTGGGCGGCCGCTGGAAGCGCAAGGCCGTGGTGAAGGGCCGGCCACCAGCCGCGGGTTGAGGGGCCGGAGCGGAATTAGTCTTTCCGGTGGCCGTGATGGTGTTGCTTGTCGCGGTACATGGCCTGGTCGGCCAACGCCAGCGCGCCTTCCACCCGGCTGCTTTGCTCCGGGTAGGCGGCCATGCCGATGCTGCAGCTAACCAGGAGCTGGGTGTCGCCCAGGCGGAACGGTTCGTCGAAACAGGCCCGGATCTTGGCTATCAGGGCGTCCTGTCCTTCCACCGTGTGCACCCTGGCGAGGACCGCGAACTCGTCGCCGCCCATGCGGGCAATGATGTCGGAACTGCGCAGCTGCGCCTGCAGTCGGGCCGCCACTTCGGATAGCAAGAGGTCGCCGCAGGGATGGCCCAAGTTGTCGTTTACCTGCTTGAAATCGTCCAAGTCCAACATGCACAGGCAGAGCCGGCTGTCCTCGCGCTTGGCCAGGGCCGAGACCGTTTTCAGCGTCGCCCAAAACAGCGAGCGGTTGGGCAGCTTGGTCAGTTGGTCATGATATGCCATCACCCGCAGCGTGGCGCGGGTATTCAGCAAGATGAAGACGACCACCCCAACCAGGAAACCCATGACCAGGCTGATGACGGTCAGGAACCATACCAAGCGCTGGTCATGACGCCAGCCTTTGATGGGCATGGCCGCCAGTTGCCAGATACCGCCTGGCACCTCGACGCTGAGCAACACCGGATTGGCAGTGTACAGCTCGGCTCCGCCGTGGAAGACCTCGCCCGGCTGGTCGCCCGGCAACAAATGGCGAATGGCGAAGAGCAGATGCGGAAAGCGGTCGAATTGGGCGAACGAAACGATGGCCTCGGCCACGATGACGACGCTGGCTTGTCCCCAGTAATAGCGCCGGCCGGTGGCGTCCTGCGGGTAGACCGACATGCGGATGATTAGCCCATTGCCGCCCTGCACCAGCGGCAGCGGGCCGGACAGGAGGGGCTCCCGCGTCTCCATGGCCCGGAAGACCGATTCGCGCTGGTCGGGCACTTCGGACAGGTCATGGCCGAGGGCGGTCATGTTTTGGGTATAGGGGTAGACGAAACTGATAACCGTGCCGGTGAGGACGCTCAAGTTGCGGATAGTCGGATCGTCGGTTATCAAGGCGCTGGCGTAGGCGGCGAATTCTTCTTGGCTCATGGACGGATTGGACTCGATATAGGCGACCAGGCCGCGTGCCATGTGAAGGCGCGTGTTCAGGCCGCTTTCCAGGGAAGCCCGTACCGTGCTGGCCTCCAGCAGTACTTGCGATCGTTCGGCTTGCTCGCGCTGCCGTGAGAACGAAACCGTGGCGCCGACGCAAATCAAGGTCGTAAAAAGCGCTGCCGCCAATCCTGCCAGGCGGATCAGATGCGGAGCAGGCCGTAATCGGTCGGGCTTGAGTGCCGGGTGCTGCCTCATAAGCTTAAGTCTAGCGTATGGTGAAAAGGAAATCAAATTCGGCTTCAGGTTGAGCCTTCAAAGTATTCAAAGGCATCGATGATGTCCAGGTAGACGCCGTCGAAGCCGGCGTCGATGATGCGATCCAGATAACTGCCCTCTCCGCCGCAGATGATGGACTGCCAGGCCGGTTCCCAATAGTGTACCTTGTAGTTGCCGGCCCAGGCCGGATTTTCCCGCTCCAGCCAGCCGGGGGGCAGCTTGTCCCAGTCGGGTCGCCAATACCAGCGGTACTCCTCGGCCTCACCAATGCTCAGGTAGGCGATGACCAGCCGTCGGCCGCCTTGCGGCTTGCGCTGCAGCGCCTCTACTTCTGCCGCGCTCAGGGCGTTGCCATCAACCCCGAATAAGTCGATCACCAGCAGGTCGTAGCGGGAATCTGCCAGCTCGGCCAGGTATGCGGCCTTGTCGGCAAAGTTGCCGGGGTTGATCAGGTAGCCGAAATTTCGGATCTGGCCGAGGCTGGCCATATCGTCTGGGTTGTTGCCGGGTGGCGAGACCGGCCACTCCGGCAGGTCATCGAGAGCGCGTCGGAAGGTGGCAAAGCCGATGACACCCTCGGCGGCGGCGGCGCTGAGGGCCGCGTCGGCCTGGGCGTTGCTGGTGACGTAGTCGATGGCCAGCGGGACGAGGCCGGCGGCCTGCGCCTGGTCGATCTGCCCTAGCCAGTCGGCCGTGATGGTCGCTGCCGTGGCGTCGCCATCACCCGGATAACCGAAGTGGAGGTCCTCCCTGGCCACGCCGTCGATGGCCGCCAGGTAGGCCGCCACCGCGGCCGGGGCAGTGGCGGCCGACAGCAGTTCCAGACCGTTCTGCGGGATGACGATGAAGGCCGCCTGGCTGGCCCGGGCCGTTTCGGCGATTTTGACCACAAAGGCGCGCATTTCGGCGCGGTAGTCTATGGCGGGCAAACTTGAGGTCTGGCAACTGGCGAGGAGGAACAGGCCGAGCCAAGCCAGGCAGGCCAGCCGCCGCGACACGCCGCGATGAGGACGATGAGGACGGAGCAGGGTTGTCATGCACCAGATTATAACGCGACCACGTTGATTTGTCAGAGCCTAACGGT
This sequence comes from Spirochaetes bacterium GWB1_60_80, assembly GCA_001829185.1. Classification (GTDB taxonomy): domain Bacteria; phylum Spirochaetota; class Spirochaetia; order Treponematales; family UBA12059; genus UBA12059. The sequence goes on along the minus strand of MIAR01000016.1, from coordinate 3,464 downwards.
TTATATTGCTATTGACAAATGTTGCATATTACAAGTATATTTCAGACATGAACAACGATCAACAGCAACCACTACCGCCCAGCGGAATTCGATCCTTCCGAGCAGCCCTGCGCCGGCTGGAAAGGGAAATCGAGGCCGCCCTGGCCAGCCAGACTGCCTGCTGCGGCGTGACCGGTGCCCAGTGCCACGCCTTGCTGGAGCTTGACCTGACCGGCGCCAGCAGTGTCAGCCAACTGGCCGCCAGCCTAAACCTGGACGTCAGCACCCTCAGCCGGACCATCGATGGGCTGGTGCAGGCTGGCCTGGTCAGCCGTCAGGCCGAGGCCGGCAATCGCCGACGTTTGGCGGTGGCACTGACCACGGACGGACAAGCCAAGGCCGATTTCATCAACCAGGCCTGCGATGAACAGTATAGCAGCCTACTGGAGGGTCTGACCCCGAAACTGCGCGGCGCGGCGCTGGCCGTGATGCCGCCACTGGTGGAGGCCATGCGCCAGGCCAGGGCCAAACTAGTGCCAGGAGGTGGTCCATGTTGTCGCTGAAACCCGTTCCGGTTAGTCCGCCGCTGGCTGGCTACGCCCAGCTGCCGGAACTCAAGCGGCCGTGGATCGATGGCTATTTGACCCGCTTTTTACGCCGTATTCCGCATCTGCGCACCGACCTGGACTGGCGCGACCGCCTCGGCGCTTTGGCCGCAGGCTTCAGCTTTGGTCGCGGACGGTACCGCGTCCTGCCGGGACTCTATGCCTTGGGCGAGCCGGACGCTACCGGCCCGGTGCTGGTGACCGCCAACTATAAACTGACTGTCGACTTGTTGCGCGCCGCCTTGAGTGGCCTGTCGGCTTGGCTGCTGGTGCTCGATACCCGCGGCGTTAATGTGTGGTGCGCGGCCGGCAAGGGCAGCTTCGGCACGGTCGAGCTGTTAGCCAAGCTGAAGCAGTGCGCCGTAGCCGACCTGGTAAGCCATCGCCAATTAATCTTGCCGCAGCTAGGCGCTCCCGGCGTCTCCGCCCCAGCCGTGGCCAAACAGGCTGGCTGGCGCATCGTCTGGGGGCCGGTCCGGGCGGCCGACCTGCCGCGTTTTCTGGCCTCCGGCCTGAACAAGACGGAGGCCATGGCCACCGTCAACTTTGACATGGCCGACCGCCTGCGGGTGGCCCCGGTCGAGATGGTGCAATCCTGGCCAGTACTGGCCGCCGGCTTGGTGCTGGCCGCGGTGGCGGCTATCTTCGGCCGTCTCGACTTCGCCGACCGCCTTAACCGCTTCGTCAGAACCTTCCTGGCCATCGGCGGCATCTGGGCCAGCGGCACCGTCCTGTTCCCGATCCTGTTGCCATGGCTACCCGGCCTGGCCTTCGGCGTCAAGGCCGGCTGCCTTGGCCTGGCCTGGGGCGTGGCCGGCAGCCTGCTCTTGGGCAGCGGCCCCTGGTTCGGCGCCGCGCTGACCCTGGCCTCCGGCGCGGTGGTGTCCTTCCTGGGCATGAACCTGACCGGAGCATCGACTTATACTTCACAGACCGGCGCCTTGCTGGAAGTAGAGCGGTCGACCATCCCGCAGGCCGTCAGCCTGCTTCTAGCCGCCGTCCTGTCGATCGTCGGCTTGTTGGTGAGACGAGGAGCGCAGCTATGAAGACCTGGCATTATCTGAAGAATGGCACCAGCCTGCGGCTGGACGCGGCGCGCTGCATCGGCTGCGGCGCCTGCACGGCGGTCTGCCCGCACCGCGTCTTCCGCCTCGAGAATCGCCAGGCGGCAATCGTCGACCGACTGGCCTGCATGGAGTGCGGCGCCTGCGCCGGCAACTGCCCGACCGGCGCCATAGCCGTGCAGCCCGGCGTCGGCTGCGTCGCCGCCATCATCATCGGCAAGCTGACCAATCGGCCGCCGACCTGCGGTTGCGATTCGGGCGGCCAGGCCGGCTGCTGTTGAAAATAACCGCCGCTGGTTTAATGCCAGCGGCGGTTATTTTTTATTCCGCCGACTGCCCGGAATCCGTTTCTTCCTCATTGTTGCGGCGGCCGGGCAGGATGGCCTCCGTCGGCCTGGCCTGGCTGCTGCCCGGGGCGCCGGGTTGCCGCGGCTGCTGGCCAGCTGGGGCTTGGCTAGTCGCCGGAGTCAAATCGCTGGCTGGCGCGGCGCTGGCTGGGGTGAGGTTGGCGCTAGCGGTGGCTGAAACCGGATTGGCGTTTGGCGCCAGCGGGCTGGCCGTGCTAGGCGAGGCGGCAGCTGGCTGGCCGGCCGGCGTAGCGGTCGGCGCGGCGGTTGACGGTGTGGCCGAGCTTGGCTGCGTGGCCGAGCTTGGCTGCGTGGAGAGCGGCTGCAGGGAAGCCGATCCGCCCGCCAAGTTGGCGCTAGCACGGCTGACCGTTGCAACTGGACTGCTTGTCCGGTTGCTGGCAGGGCTGGTGGGAAGGTAGTGAGCCAGCGCCTGTGCGGCTTTCATAACGTCGCCTGATTTTTCGCCACGGGCGCTAGCCTGGCTGATTGCCGATGGTGACAATTCAGTAACTGAGTGAATCGTGGTATTGAGGCTCGGCCAGTGATTGGCAGGGCTACTGGTCGGGCTGGCGGTGGCGGCATTTGGCGCAGCCACTGAAGTTGGCGTGGTCTGGATAAACATCAGGGAGCGGGTGCTTGCTAGGCCATAGGCTGAGACGCTCCATAGTAAGGTGTAGGTCATGCTTTCTACGCCCGTGGCGGAGGCGAAGCAGGCGCTGAAAGTCTGGTCGCTGCCCAGGTTGCTCAGCTCGACACCGGTCGTCGGATTGGTCAGGCTATGATAGCCGGTTGGATTGGTAGTTACATTATATTCAGCGGCTGGCTTGATTCTCTCTCCGGTCCAGTAATAGAGATACTTGAAAGTGCCGGTAAAACTGAGCAGGCGCCCAGGGGCGGCGCTGACGCCGGTCATGACTACGGCGCTGGCGGTAGCGTTCACCTCATTGCTGGCGCTCGCGCTTGACAGGTTTCCAGCCAAGTCGACCGCTTTGACGGTGAAGGTGTAGGCTCGGTCTGCGGTTAGGACCGGTGTGGTGTAGCTGGTTGTAGCTGGAGCGAGTCGGGGTGACTCGCCGGTCGCCCACGATATGATTATACCATCGCGATCAACGTCCACCGGGAAGGTCCAGCTCAAGCCAACGGTGCCGCCCGTGGTACCACCGGCCGGGTTAGCGGTTGCTACCGGTGCTGCGGTGGTGGTAGAGGGGGCAATTGTATCGATACTATATAAGGTATTACCCGCGCTGCCAGTATTGCCGGCGGCATCAACGTAGCCAGAGCCAACTTGGAAGCTATTGCTGGCCGCTTCGGTATTGCCAGTGGCGGTAAAGGTGACGGTGTAGGTAGTACCGGTGCCATCGAAAGTACTGAGCGCGCCATTGGGAGCGGAAATGTCGCCGACAGTGAAGCCGGTAACGGCCTCGCTGAAGGTGATGGTCACTAGGCTGCTTGGCCCAGCGATATTT
>MIAR01000015.1 GCA_001829185.1 Spirochaetes bacterium GWB1_60_80 | reverse complement strand
TAACAATTCCTCGCATAGCTTGCGCTATGCTGCGTAATTGTACCGGCTTTTGAAGTGTTGAAAAGCCGCATTCGCGTTTTTCAACACCCTGTTAGAGCTTGCTGGGCAATCCGGGATCTGAAATAATCCGGCCTCCCCGCTAAACCATATACTCCAGGGCAAATCCGCTGAGTAGACGCCACCATATTCCGTATGCAACCCACCCACGGCCAGCCTCTGTATGGCAAAAAACTGGCAATGCCAGTCATAGGGAATAAATGGAAATCGATGATGTGTTGGATCATTATATTGGTGAGGGAATAATTACTGAAGTTGCCGGCCTGCTAAAAACCGGTAAAGAAGCCGTGGTATATCGTTGTCTGGGCGGCCCAGTGACCAGCGGCGTTGATGTTGCGGTTAAAATCTACAAAGACATCGAGTATCGCAGCTTCCGCCGCATGAACGATTATCTGGACGGTCGGATCGGCACGGCCATCCGCAAGCGGCGCGATATTCTGCACATGTACGCCGATCCAGCCACCATGCAGGCCACTTGGGTGTGGGCCGAGTACGAGGCTCTCAAGCGGCTGCGCGCCGGTGGCGTACCTGTCCCGATACCGTATGGCAGCACCGGAAATTCCTTGGCCATGCAGTTCATCGCCGACGGTGAGGGCAGCGGGGAAGCCGCGCCGCGCCTCCGCGAGTGCCGACTGCCGGCTGACGAGGCTGCCGGACTCTTCACCTCGCTGCGCGCCGCCGTCCGCGACATGTTGGCCTGCGACACCATTCATGGCGATTTATCGCCCTACAATATTCTGTACCGGGCTGGCACGGTGGTCATCATCGACTTGCCGCAGGCGGTGGATGCCCGCTATAATTCACAAGCCTTGGCCATGTTGGAGCGCGACTGCATCAATGTCTTCCGCTATTTTGAGCGCTTCGGCCTGGGCGATGAAATGACGGCCAAGAACTGGGCGAACAGCCTGTGGGAGGATTATGTCGTCAACCGTTTGTATGCCTGAACCGGCCATGATCATTTGTTCCATTGCTCTCAAGACCAGTCTGATGATTCAGCGCCTGGATGGCGTGGTTGACGACAAGGGTGACTATGCCGTGCTGCGTACGCCGACGGTGCCGGATTTCTGGTATGGCAACTGCCTGGTTCTACCCCGACCGCCGGCGGCTGGCGATTATGAACGCTGGATGGCCTTGTTCGCCGCTGAGCTGCCGGGGCCGACGCACCGGGTCTTCCTGGTGGACGCTCCGGATGGCGACTGCGGGCAGGCGGCTGATTTTCTGGCCAACGGTTTTGAGATTAACCGCTACGACGTTCTGGCCACCGATACCCTTGTCCGGCCGGAGCGGCTGAATGGTGGCTTTGTCTACCGGCCGCTGTCTGGTGACCGCGACTGGCAGGCGGTGTTGGCGGCCAGTCAATCGGTCAACGCTGGTCTGCCTGGTTACGCCAACGGCTTTCTGGAACGCCGTTTCGCCTCGATACGGCGCAGTGTCGAGGCCGGTCGGGGTGCCTGGTGGGCGGCCATAGCAGGTGACCTGGTAGTGGCTCACATGGGGTTGTTTTGGGAAGCTGGTTTGGTGCGTTTTCAGGACGTCGAGACGCTGCCGGACTATCGGCGCCAGGGCATCTGCCGTTCGTTGCTCTATGCCGCCTGTGCGGCTACCAACCAGCGGCTGGGGGCTGTCCGCTACGTGATTGTGCCGGCCGACGATACAGTCCGCCGGATTTATGAGTCGGTTGGATTCAGCTTGGCCGAACAAACGGTCGATTTCTGCCGCCCGCCGAATCCGGCGCTGTCTAACCCAGGTTAATTTTGTTTGAGCACTCGCCCGTCCGGCAATTCCAAACCCGGTAGCCTTTTTTCGTCCATTTCTGCTAATCTGGCGGCAGCTGGCCAGCGGGGGATATAACGATGCAAATTCCGGTATTAATTCAGGTCTTGCTTATTTTTGGCTTAGTGGTCGCGGCCAGTGCCAAAAAAGTTCACCTAGGTTTGGCCGCCGCCCTTGGTGGCATCCTTTTTGCCTTGTGGCGTGGTTTACCGCCGTTGGATTTGGCACTCACGGTCGGCTCCGAATTACTGAACCCCGATACCCTGCTGTTGTTGGCGCTGGTGATTGTGATCATGGTGTTTTCGGCTGCCATGAAAAAGGCTGGTGCCATGCATTTGTTTTCACAGGCACTGGGCGCGCTGGTGCCGTCAAGGCGCTTGGCGTTGGCCTTGGCGCCGCTCATCATCGGCACCCTCCCCATGCCGGGTGGAGCTATCCTGTCGGCGCCGCTGGTCGATTCGTTCGACCCCGACCGGGCGCGTGGTCCGGCGACGCTGTCGGCGGCCAACTATTGGTTCCGGCATTCTATGGAACTGGCCTGGCCGCTGTATCCGGCTTTCATCCTGACGGCGACCCTCAGTGGCCTGTCGGTCGGTCGCCTCATCCTGCTTAATTTTTACGCCATCCCGGTGCTCTTCGGACTCGGCCTGATTTTTATATTACCGCGGCAACATGAAACTGCGCTGGCGCTCAGGATCGACGGCCTGACTTCTCAGGGCGGCCAGGTGGCTGAGGGAGCTAATGGGATTGCTGGGGCTGGCTCCGTCAGCGCCTCACTTACGGATGGAGGCAGTCGGCGAGCCCGCCTGAGCTTGGTGGTGCAGGGCTTTGCGCCGTTGTTGATTGTGCTGGGCGTTTACGGTCTGCTGGATCTTATCTGGCGGCAAATGTCGCCCGGGCTTGGTCTGCCAGCGGCGGCTACCGCCCTGATTGGCCGCTATGCCTGGATCTTCTGCGGTTTAGCCGCCGGCCTAGTATACGTGGTCCGGCGCTATGGCCGGCCGGCCATCCGGGGAAGCCTGAGCGCGGCCACCCTCAAGCTGGCGGCAGTGGTTGCCGGCATTCGCGTTTTTGCCGCCTTGCTGGGTGCGGGTGGCGTAGCCGTGGCGGCCGCAACTGAGCTGGCGGCCGCCGGCATTCCCTTCCTGGCGGCGGTGGCCATCCTCCCCTTCGTGGCTGGCTTGGTCACTGGCGTGGGCTTCGGCTATGTCGGGCTGTCCTTTCCGATCATTCTGGGCCTGGCGCCGGCCGACGGCAGCTTCCCGCTGACGGCCATGGTAGCCTTGGCTGGGGCTTTCGGCTACGCCGGCATGATGCTGTCGCCGCTGCATGTCTGCATGGTCGTCACCGCCACGCATTTTGGGACCAGCCTACTGGCCACCATCCGACGTTTCGCTCTGCCGCTAATCCTTTTTGTGGTGGTGGCCATTGCTTACGTGGCCTTGCTGGCCCGTTTTAAGGGGTGATGCCGATGGCCTTCATTAAAGTTGAGAATTTACGCAAGGACTACCGCATCAGTCGGCGTAGCCGGGGGTTCTTGGGCTTGTTGGCCAACCTGGTTGCGCCGCGTTATACCGTCAAGCCAGCAGTCGACGGTATTGATTTTTCGATCGACAAGGGCGAGATGGTCGGCTTCATCGGCCCAAACGGCGCCGGCAAGTCGACCACGGTTAAAATTTTATCAGGCATTCTGCACCCGACCAGCGGTAGCGTGACAGTTGACGGTCTAGTGCCGTACCGCGAGCGCAAGCGGCATGTCCAGCGTATCGGCGTGGTGCTCGGGCAAAAATCCCAGCTGTGGTGGGATCTGCCGGTGTACGAGAGTTATGACATGCTGCGCTACATCTATAAAATCGACAAGGCCAGGTACCGCGCCAATCTTGCCATGGTGCAGGAACTGCTCGGCCTGGCGGAGTTTTTTGAACAGCCGGTGCGTCAACTCAGCCTGGGACAGCGCATGAAGGCCGACCTGGGTGCCGCCTTTTTGCATGATCCTGATATCTTGTTTTTGGACGAGCCGACCATCGGCCTCGATGTGGTGGCCAAGGAAAACGTCCGCAACTTCCTGGTACAGATGAACCGGGAGCGCGGTATCACCATGTTGTTTACCACCCACGATATGCAGGATATCGAAAAAACCTGCCGACGCATGATCATCATTGACCATGGCCGGAAGGTATACGATGGCTCCATCCGTGATATCCGCGCCATGTACTCCGGCGAGCGTGAACTGGTGGTTGAGTTGGCGGAGGAATGTCTGAACCTGGAGTTGGAGCATGCCAGGGTCGTGCATCAAGACGGCCGAGTCAAGCGAATAAAATTCCGCAACGCGGACATAGCGGTCCAGGATTTGATCGGCCACCTCAACCGGCATTACGCTATCGCCGACCTTGAGTTGCGGGATACGGAAATTGAGAGCATCATCCGGGAAATTTACCGGGACGGGGCGGTTCATAGTGCTGGCGTACGTTAATTATTTTTATCGTTGCTTTCGCAAGCACTTGGTGTACCGCTTCGACCATATCGTCGGGGTGCTTGGCACCATAATTCAGATATTTGTGTATGTTTCCATCTGGAAGGCGCTGTATGCCGGGCGGACTACGGTGGATGGGATCGACTTCCGGATGGTGGCCACCAACTTTGTGCTTTGCCTAGCAGGGTGTTGAAAAACGCGAATGCGGCTTTTCAACACTTCAAAAGCCGGTACAATTACGCAGCATAGCGCAAGCTATGCGAGGAATTGTTAAGGTTGTTGAGAAAGCAACCGGCTTTTTCAACAACCTGCTAGGCCTATCCAACGCCTTCTGGCTGGACGATTTCATCATGATGCGCAAGATCCGTAGCGGTGATATCGCCACCGAACTGCTCAAGCCGGTATCCTTTGGCGGGTTGGTACTGGCTGAGAATGCCGGCACCATCGCCTTCCGGCTGCTGGCCAACTTCCTGCCGGCTTTGCTTGTCTCGCTGCTTTATATTCGGATTCTGCCACCATCATCAGCCTTAAATTTGCTTCTGGCTGTAGCCAGTGCCGGCTTGGGTTTCCTGATTCTGTTCGGTATCAGCTATCTGGTGTCCTTGGCGTCGTTCTGGGTGGTCAATGTCTGGAGCATCTCGACCATCAAGAATGTATTCATCAATGTATTTTCCGGGCTGTTGATACCGATGTGGTTCATGCCCGAGCCGGTGCTGCGCGTAATACGTTGGACGCCGCTGGTTTCCATTTACCATTTTCCCATCAGCTTGTATTTGGGTGCTTTCGAGTCGGCCGTTGTCTGGCGCGGCTTCGGGTTGCAGCTCTTCTGGGCGCTGATAATTTTCAGCGCCGGCGCTGGTTTGTGGCGCAAGGCCGTCAAGCGCCTTGTAGTGCAGGGAGGTTGAGCCGTGGCATCGCTGGACGGAATCAAGGATAGGCTGACGTTGCTGGCTAGGTATGTGCGCCTGACTATGAAAAGCTGGTTTCAGTATCGCCTGGATGCGGTGTTGCGGTCGGGGGCGGTGTTTCTGCGCGAATCGGCCGGAATTATCGTAATCTATCTATCACTACGCCGTTTTGGCGACATCAATGGTTGGAACATGGCTGAGCTGCTTTTCCTATTCAGCTTCATCTTCCTCAGCTATGGGTTGTTTATCCTGCTGTTTACCGGTTTGCGGGACTTCGAGCAACTCATCCAGACCGGCCAATTCGACCGCTTCCTGTTGCGGCCCCGCAACCTGCTTGGCCAGGTGATAGTCTGGGATGCCGATTATTTCGCGGCCATCGGCCAAGGCGGACTAGGTCTTGTCTTGTTTATCGGGTCGGCGGCGCGCGTGGGCATCGACTGGTCCATTGGCAAGACGCTGGCCTGCGCCTGTTTCTTGGCTGGCGCTGTGCTTATTCAGGCTGCCATCTTCCTCTTGACCGCTTCCGCCAGCTTCTTCTTCGTAAAAACGGGCAATTTGCGCGAGATACTTTATTATAACGCTCGCAAATTCGCCGGCTATCCCATTAGTATCTTCCCAAAATTGATCCAGGCCGTCATGATCTACGTGGTACCGTTTGCCTTTATTAACTATTTTCCTAGCCAATATTTTTTGGGCAGGCCGGACATGGCGCAGTATTGGCGAGGCTTCCTGTACTTGTCACCCTTGGTTGGGCTTGGCTTGTTCGGTTTGGCCCTCCTGGCCTGGCGTCATGGTATAAATAATTATGCCAGCACGGGGACCTGAGAAGCGGCCACCGGTTTTTAGCCGAGCACTTCTTGTACGACCCGCAGCCAGTTACCGCCCATGATTTTGGCGATGTCGTCGGGTTGGTAGGATCGGTCCGGCAATCCGGCGGTGACGGTTGGCCAGGCGGCGCAATCCGCTAGGACCGTGAAGATAAGCATCTTTGAAGGAGGAGTACAATGGCCCCACGCATCGGAATTACGACTTTCCCAACCAGGCAGGCTGAGAATCGCTTCCATACCCTGAACGAAAATTATACCCGCGCGGTGCGTGCCGCCGGCGGGCTGCCCCTATTGCTGCCCTTCGACCTGATGGCGGAGGAGGCGGCCGACTGCGTGGCCGGCATTGATGGCTTACTGATCTCGGGCGGACCGGACATCTCGCCCTGGCAGTATGGCGAGGAGCCGTTGCCAGCGGTCAACCAGGTCTATGAAATGTATGACCATTCTGGCTTAGCTTTGTTTCAGGCGGCTGCCACCCGCCAGCTGCCGGTTTTCGGCGTGTGCCGCGGCTGCCAACTGGTTAATGTGGCACTCGGCGGCAGCCTATATCAGGACTTGCCTACCCAATGCCCGCAGGTCTTTGGACACCGACCTACTGACCAGCCGATGACTGAACTGTATCATGAAGTCCGAATCGTCGAAGCCGACTCGGTGATGGCCACCGTTTTTGGCCAGCCGACAATCCGTACCAATTCGATTCACCACCAAGCCATCAGTCGATTGGCCTCTGGTTTGCGCGTCACTGCTCAGGCTCGCGATGGCATTATCGAGGCAGTGCAGGGTATCGAGTCAGGCTGGTACTTGCATGCCGTGCAGTTTCATCCGGAAAGTTTGACCCGCGACTATCCGAAGTTTCTCGGCTTGTTTACTGATTTCGTAGCGGCGGCCAGGTTATTCGCCTCCGACAGCGGCCTGTCGGAGCAGTAAAATATAGCGGCCGCCCGGCAGATTGCCAGGCGGCCGCGCCGCGTCTGTTGAGACGCAGCCGTGGACGGGACGATGCGCGTGCATCGCCCGCTCACTTAGTAAGCGCTAGTGAAACCAGCGAAGGTCAGGAACTCATCCCACTGGGTGTCGACGCACAAGTCCAGCTGACTGTAGACCGTGGTATCGGATTTCAGGGTGATGGCGGCGCCGAAGGCCTTGTTCAGCCAGGTTGAGTCGCACCAATTGTTCAGCACTAGGTTCTGAACGATCAGGTTCTTGACGATAGTGGCTTTGTCCTTAACGGTCTGGGGCACTGCCGTACTGCCGAGGATCGCGTTCATATAACCCACGATATCCTTGGTGTAGCCAGAGAAATTGGGCAGGCTGGTGGCCAGACTGCGATAGGTGCTGCCAGCGACGCCAGAAGCGATAGCCGCGGCTGAGAAGTTGTGCAAGGCGGTGCCGAGCTGGCCAGCGTAAGCCAGGTTGACGGTGGAGAAGGTCACGTCACTCTGGGAAGCGTACCAGGTCTTGTAATAATCGAAGATGGCTTTGGTGGCCACGGCGCCGTCGGCGGCCGGGTTACTCTTCAGTACGGACAGGAACTTCCAGTCCCAACCGTCGCCGGGCTCGGTCTGCTCACTGGCGGCCATGTAACGGGCGAAGTTGCGGTACTGGTAGAAAATCTCACCGGTGGCCATCAGACAGGCGTCAAAGCCGACAGCTTCGAAGGGCTTGCCCAGAACCTGCAGGGCGTAATTCATGATCTGGCTCTGCTCGACTTCACTCAAGTGGTCGCCACCATCGGTGTCGTCCCAAGCCACGCCACGATCAACCGCGCCGCCATGATTCCAGTAGACCCACATGAATTTGTCGGCCGGGAAATTCAGTTCTGCCCAGTCGATGAAGTTCATCGCGGTTTGGGGATTACCCATGTTCGGCTCGCCGATATCGCGCAGCAAGGTAGCTTTCCCCTGCTCGATATAGTAGTAACCGTGGTTGCTGGCCATGTTGTCCCAGAGCACCACGATGTTCAAACCGAGGCTGGAACCGACGGCCTGCATCTCGAGGACGTCTTTGGCGCCGTAGGAAGCCAGGTTGTTGTCAGCGTCGAGGTAGACAAGGACGGTCCATTGCTTGTTCGGCTGGGGCAGGGTGATCTCGCCGCCCGGGGGGGGGGTGCCGGGTCCGGTAACCGAGACTGAGTAACCGCGGTTGGTCCCCTTCTTGTTGTTATAGGAATATACCTTTATGGTATAAGTTTTGGTCGAGGGCGCGGTGAAGGAAATCCGCGATCCATAGTCGCTGGATGATTTGTCATCATTGGTGGCTTTTTTGGAGCTGCCATCGTAGACATACAGGACGGTATCGGCCACGCCAAGTACCCAGGTTTCGATGACATAGGTCTGGCCGGCAACGGCGCTAAACTTTAGCCAATCGTTAGCATCGTCGTAGAAGTTATGTTCCTGAATCGAGCCGTCGCTGGCGATCAGCTTGGCTACGGACTGGGTGTCGTCGTTCTCGTAAGCATCGGGTGTGCTCAGATTAATGGCACGAACTGGACTGCGGTCAATTTCAGTTTTCTCGGCTTGGGTCGCCTCGCTATTAAGATCCGTAACAACAGGATTTGCGCAGGCTGCCAGAATAAAAGCCGCAGCGGCGAGTATAATGAGATACTTTTTCATTGAAGAAGTCTCCTGGTGGTTGGTGGTGGTGAACCTTTCCTCCATGGCGGATCGGCTCGACGAGCATTCCGGGGTGCTTGCCGTGCGACGAATTTTAATAACCCGGCGCGTAAATGGGATTATCCCCCTGTATTTTAATTGTGTCAATAAAATATTTGCATGATTTCAGAATTGCTATTTTGAGAATTGCCCTACAAGTGTTAGGTATTTTTGATCTAAACTCGCCGCAACGGACCAAACTGGTCAACGGGGTGGGTTTGGCAAACCTTGAGTTGAATTGTTCCTGGGTAGTTTGAATTTTACCATGTTACTATTGACAGTAACTAGTTGTCATGATACTGTTTCTATGCATAGAAACCGCGCTTGTCTAGCGAGCAATCATTATTATGGAGGAAAGCGATGAAAGATCCGGCAGTTGGAGTTCAGTTTGATGTTGAGACGACGCGCCATAGCGGCATGTTCGGGAATTACGGTGGGGCGTACGTGCCCGAGGTGCTGGCTGGCAAGCTAACCACTTTGGCGGCGACCTTTCGGGAGGCAATCGCTGACCCGGCCTTCCGCCGGGAACTGAAATATTACCTGCGTGACTTTGTCGGCCGACCTAGTCCGCTATACTTGGCGGAGCGTTTGTCGGCCGAGATCGGCGCGCGCATCTATTTGAAGCGCGAGGATTTAAACCATACCGGCGCGCACAAGATAAACAACACGGTTGGGCAAGCCTTGCTGGCCAAGCGCCTGGGCGCCAAAACATTGATCGCCGAGACCGGTGCTGGTCAGCATGGCGTGGCCACCGCGACGGTGGCGGCCTTGTTCGGCATGAAGTGCATCGTCTTCATGGGGTCGGAGGATGTCCGCCGCCAAGCGCCTAATGTCGAGCGCATGAAGCTGCTGGGTGCCGAACTAGTGACCACCGACGCCGGCACGGCTACCCTCAAGGACGCGGTGGACGCGGCATTGGGCTACTACATCCAGCATCCCGACGTTTTCTACTGCCTTGGCTCGGCGGTCGGCCCGCACCCTTATCCGTCAATCGTGCGCGAGTTCCAGTCGGTGATTGGGGCCGAGGCTAGAACCCAGATTCTGGAGGCTGAAGGTCGCCTACCGGATATCCTGTTGGCCTGCGTCGGCGGCGGCTCGAACGCCATCGGCCTGTTCTCGGCCTTCCTGGGTGATCCGGCGGTCGAGATGTTTGGCGCCGAGGGCGGCGGTACCGACGTGGCTGGCCGGCGCACCGCCGCTACCTTGACCTGCGGCAAGCCAACGGTCTTCCAGGGGACGTATTCCTACTGCCTGGTGGACGAACAGGGCCAACCGGTCGACGCCTATTCGGTTTCGGCGGGCTTGGACTATCCGGGTATCGGCCCTGAGCACGCCTACCTGAAGGATACTGGCCGCGTGCAGTACGCGCCGGTCATGGATGACCAGGCCATCGCGGCCTTCCGTCTGCTGTCGCGCAGCGAGGGCATTATCCCGGCCATCGAAAGTGCCCATGCTGTCGCCTTGGCCAGCCAGGTACTGCGCGGCACGGGCAAGCTGGCCATCATTAATTTGTCCGGGCGGGGCGACAAGGATATCGGCCGCTTCTGAGCGGATTGGCCGGCCGCGGTGTCGTTAGCGGCCGGCCGCCCAGACCGCCTGAAGGGCGCAGGCCGCCAGTAACAGGCGGAAACCGGCGTGGCGGTTCAATTCGTCATCGACGGCCGCTTCCGCCAGCACGGTAACGAGGCCGGTTTCCAGGCGGCTGGATTCGGCGATGTAGCGGCCGATGATGCCGCAGTCCTGGCCACTGGCGACGAAGTTTCGCAAAGCCTGGCTTAAGCGCTCCGAACCGCCGGGCAGTCCTTTGAGCTTCTCCAGCATGTCTTGCATGGTTTCTTCAGCGTCGTGGCACCAATCCGAATACAGTTGATAGAAGCCTTTCATGCCGGACAATAAGCCAGCTAGTGATAGAACTATCTCATCGAAGGCAAAGGGCGGCGGGTCGGATTTCTTGAGGACGGCGATCAAGGCCGTTACCGAGGCCGGGTTGCCGAGTATCTCCAAGGCGCTGGCGGCGCTGAGCATGATGCGAGCGGTCGGGTTCTCGGCCAGCAGCTGCTCGATGACCGAGCGGCTGGCTTCGTCGCCAAGGCTGGCTAAGGCGATCATGGCCGCGCTGCGTAGCATGGAGTCATCGGCTTGCAGGGCTAGGCGCAGGTCGGGCAGGGCCGGCGCGTAGGCGTGCTTGCCGAGGATGCGCGCTGCCAAGTAGGCGGTGGAGCCGGGATGGCGGCGCAGTTCGCCGTGCAGGGCGGTCAAGCCGGCGCTTGATAGCTTTTCTAGATTCTCAAGGGCCACCAGGGCTTCGATGCGCACGATGAAGCGCGGGCTGGACAGGTAAGGCAGCAGTTCCTTTTCGGCCACCGGCGAGCCGGAGTTGCCTATGGCGCGAATCAACTGGCAGGCCTCTTCGGGGTTGTGACTCCGATCCAGCTTTTCTAGGAGGTCAATAGCCCGTAGGTCACGCATGCTGAAAAGCACGCTCAGTGAACGGCGCAGTGGCGTCGCGCCCAGGCCTGGCAGCCTGGCCAAGCCTAGTAGGGTGGCGCTTAAGAGTAGACTGATAGCGCCGAACAATAAACGGTAGCTGGTTTGGGCCGGCAGGCCGATGGACTGCATGCCGTCCAGGAAAAAACCGCCGGTCAGGGAGCCGAGCGCACCGCCCAAACCCATGACCATAAAGTAGACAACAGCCAGGTCCATGGTCTGTTTCGGGCTGGTCAGTGAAAAAAAGTAGGTCTGGCCGGCATTTTCCTGTCCGGTAACGGCAAAGCCGACGGCGAAGTTGACCAAGGCCAGGAAAGCGACCAGGGGCAGGCCGTTGGCTAGAAGCGGGCTGACTAGCAGCGGCACCATGGTCAGCAAGGTGCCAGTTACAAAAAGGAAGTAAAGCGGCTTGGCTCCCAGCCGGTCCATCAGCTTGCGGGTCATGAAGCCCATTAAGACCGTGCCGAGATTGAAGCACAGCGTGTATACCATGATGAGGCTATCCGACTGGCCGTACAACATTCTGGCATGGGTAATAATAAAGGTACGGACGGTGCCGGCCGCGAAGCTCATTGGCAGGAACACGCCAATGAAGGCGCGCAGCTTCCGGTCGGCCAAGGCGCTGCGGATAGTGGCGGCCATCGAGGTTCCGGCGGCCGGCCGGTAGTCATGCGGCTCTGGCATGCTCAGCAAGATGAACGAGGCCAGCATACCGGTAACGATAGCCACCGAGAACATGGCGCCGAAGGCCCAGCCATCGCGTATCCAGCGCAAGGCGGCCACCGAGGCGGCGCTGGCGGCAATGGCCGTCAGACTGTTGGCTATCTGGATGTTTGAAAAGAACTGGCCGCGGTTTTTCTTGCCAGCCAGGTGGGCTAACAGAGGGTTGTTGCCGATGAGGCCGATACCACGGAAAATGTTGAAACCCAGGCTCCCGATCAGCAGTAGCGCCAGGCCGAGGCGGTTCCAGCCGGCCAGCATCAGGAGGGGGGAGAGGGCGGCTGGCACCATGCTCCAGTAGCGTATCAGCCACGACCAGCCAAATACCTTGATGATTGGCTGGTTCCGGATGGCCAGGCGCCCCAACGGCATGAAGAAATAGGTGATGAAATTGAGGGCTCCCAGCAGGCCGATGTAGGTACCGGAGGCTCCCAACATCATGGCGCACAACACCACCACGCTGCCGGACAGCAGCATGAAGGAAAAGGTATTCATGGCGGCGAACGCATAAAACCCGCCCCGGTGCCGCCCGGCCCGTCCGGAGGCTGCCGCTGTGGCCGGCGCTAAGTCCGTCGGTTCTTGTTTGAGCATGAGCTAATTATAGCCAGGACGGCCGCTCGCGTCACCTGTCGGGCGCGCTTGCTGCCAGGCCCGCCGGCGGGTGGCTACCATTCGCGCCGGGTCCATCAATCCCACCAGGTTTTACCGACATGATCCGGCTGGAAGGATGTGGTAATATGGCGGATGACCGCTCCGGTGCGCAGCTTGGGAGCGTATTTCCTCAGTTCTGCGGCTAGGATCGTGAGGGTGGTGCCGCTGGCCGAATCCTCGTCAAAGACCAGGATTTCGCCACGGTTGCTGGCGTCAGTAATGATTTTTATATCACACTCGGTGATGACTGGTCCGCTGTCGCGGCGCTTGAATAGGCTGAAGCGCACGAACCAGAGGGGGCAGTCCAGGTATTCGGCCAGCATCAGGCCGGCCATGATGGCGCCGTGGGCCGCACCCAGCGCCAGACTCGGCTGGCCTCGTGCCAGAACGCTGTCGGCCAGCGCCTTGACCTTGGACGGTTCAGCGCCGCGCCAGGTATATTTATCGGCCGTTGAGGTGTAGACGAATTTTTCGAGGCCGGCCGGCAGTTTGAGCAGAAAGCGGTCGGCGGCGGCTCCGAAACCGGCATCCAGCCGATATGCGCTTCTGGCCAGGCCGATGGCGTCGATGACGAGCCGCTCGACGCTAGCACGCAGACTGGCCGGGTAGCGGGCGGCCTTGCGGGGAGCCGTATTCAAATCGATGTATTCCGTCGGGTGTAGCGGCAAACCCAGCTCAACGCAAATGAGGTAGTTGAGTGCCACGTTGACGATGGCCGGGGCGTGGACATACAGTTCCACGGCTTTGTCCCAGGAAGCGGCGTCGCCTGGTGCTTCTTTCTTAGCCAGTAAAGCGACCAGGCTGCGGCAGCGTTCGATGGCCAGGCCATAGGGGAGCTCGAAATCCATGGCCGCCGGGGCTTCATCCCAGTCGGCGTACAGCAGGCGGTCGATCATGTCTGCAGCCTGGCGCGCAGGTTCTTGAGCGCTTCGCCGGCGCTGGGGTAGTCCGCGGCTACCAGCAAGGCGCGTAGCGGGGCAGTTAAGCTCGAGTCACCAAGTGGCCCAGCCGCGGCGATGAATTCGTCGGCCAGCTGGAGCGCAGCGGTGGAGTTGTTTTTGATGGCCACCGTCAGACGGTTAAATAGCCTGGTTTGCTGCGCAACCGAATCTGCCGGTCCCGGAGTTGGTAGACCCAGTTGGCGTTCGATGCCGGTAACCGTCTGGGCTAGCTCCTGCCTGAGGCGCGGTAACAAGGCGGCCGTGTCTGGTGCGTCGGGCTTGGCCAGTGCCGCTTCAAGTTCCAGCGCCAGTTGGTAGATTACCTTGGCCGACAGGTTGCCACTAATGCCTTTCAGAGCGTGGACGAGGCTGGCGGTTTCCGCCAGGGAATCGGCCGCGATAGACTGGGCGATGCGGTTGGCCATGTCGGCATACTTGGCGGCGAATTGACGCAGAGCTTTGTGCCAGCTGGACTGGTTGCCTAGGAAGCGGATCAGGCCTTCGGCGCTATCGATGCCGTGGATGCTGGTCTCAGCGGCATCCTGCACCGGGGCGCTCAACTTGCGTGGAGCAGGTGTCGGAGCGAGAGCTGCCGGCCTGAGTTGCAGTTTATCACCCAGATGCTTGCGCAAAAGCGCGCGTAGGCGGCCCTGGTCGATCGGCTTGGTCAGGAACTCGTCCATGCCGGCTTCCAGGCTCTTTTCGGATTCGCCTTTGAAGGCGCCGGCCGTCAGGGCGATGGCTGGAATGTGTCGGCCAGTCGTGCCTTCCTGTTGGCGAATTTCGCGCACCACCTCCAGGCCGCTCAGCTCGGGCATTTGGATATCCAGCAGCATGATGTCCGGTTGTTCCGCGACGGCCAAGGCTAGTGCGCTGCGTCCGTCGGTGGCTTCCAATATGCGCGCCTCCGGCAGGAATTCCTGGAGGACGATGCGAATGAGCTGCATGTTCAATTCGACATCCTCGGCCACCAGGACAAGCGGCGCGCCGTTAAATTGCTCAGAATCCAAGCCGCTGTTGGTTACCTGTTCCGGCCTGTCCGACTGGCCGGAAGCGATGTTGTCCAATAGGCGGCGCAATTGGTCGGCCTTGATCGGCTTGGTGAGGCTACCGGTCAATTGCCGCTTCTGCCACTGCGATAGGACGGCAAGCTCCTCGGGAGAATTAATCAGCATGATGACTGGCGTCCGCCCGCAAGCGGCGATGTGGCGCAGCAGGCGGAGGTTGCACACGCCAAGCGTCTCGAGTTGGTCGATGTCGGCCAGAATGGCGGTGTAGTCATGATGACCGGCTAGGTTGATAAGGGCTTGGTCAAAATTGGCCAGGCCGGAAAAATTGAATCCCAGATGGCGGCAATTTTTTTCGAGTATCGCCAGGCTGGTAGGGTTGGCATCGATGGCGATGATGTTGCCCCTGTTTTCGGTCTTTTCGGCATCACCCGGACTGCGGCGGTAAGCGGAGATAAAAGTAAATGAAAATTCCGATCCGATACCTTCCTGGCTGGTAAAATCGATGTTGCCACCCATTTTGGCCAGCAGTTTGTTGGAGATTACCAGACCAAGACCGGTGCCGCCGAATTTCCGGGTGGTGGAAGTATCGGCTTGCGAGAAGGCTTTGAAGAGACGGTCGCGCTGAAGGAGGCTGATACCAATGCCGGTATCGCGGATGGCAAAGCTGAAGCGTCCACTGCCTTCGTCGATGGCCACGAAAGTCAGTCGGATAACCACTTCGCCCCGCTCGGTGAATTTCAGGGCATTGCTCACCAGATTCACCACTACCTGCTTCAAGCGGACCGGGTCGATCAGCGCGAAGCGCGGCACATCCGGTTCGATGTCGATCATCAACTCCAGCTTCTTTTTGAGTGCGTGGTATTTGAGCAGGTCGACGGCCTTGACTGTAGTCTCGATCAAATCAGCCTCGAACAGTTCCAGGTCTAGCCGCCCGGCCTCGATCTTCGAAAAGTCAAGAATATCGTTGATGATGCCGAGCAGGGAATGGGCCGAGGTGCTGATATTGTCCAGGTAATGCTGCTGGTTGGCATCCAGGCGCGTTTTTTTGATGATGTCCGAGAAGCCGATGATGCCGTTCAGCGGCGTGCGAATCTCATGGCTCATGTTGGCCAGAAATTCCGACTTGGCCTGATTGGCCGCTTCGGCCGTTTCCTTGGCCGCCATCAGTTCGTCTTTGCCTTTCTCGATCTCGAGGGTGCGCTCGTGGACTTTCCGCTCTAGGTTCTGATTGATATCCTTGAGCTGGGCGCTGACCAGGTCGAGCTCGGCGTAGGCAGCCGATTGTTCGGTGACCAGAACGGAGAAGATGCCGACCACCATGGCCAGGAAGCCGTAGGTGATCAGCCAGACATAAGGCAGCTGCATGGTTAGGAAATAATATGCATCGTGGACAAAGCAGGCCAATAGCAGCAATAGCGCGCTGAAAATGGGCCAAAAATAGCGGCCGTTGTGCCGGCTCTTGTATTTGATGACCAAGAAAACCACCAATACCAATTCCGGGATGATGACAAAATTGAGGGCCTGCGAAAAGACGGCCAGCATGGATTGCTTGTCTGGCTGGAAGAATACCAGGGGCCAGGCGACCAAGCTGCTGATGATTACCAAGGCCCATAGCCAGTAAGCCTTCAGGTAGAGTTGGCCGAATTCGCGCACGAACATGATCAAGGCGGCCGGCATCAGAATCATGGTGGCCTTGGACAGCGCTTCCATGTGCAACTCGTCATAGGTGTCGTGGAAGATAACCATGTTGAAGTATGACAGGCAAAACAATAGGGCGAAAATGCCGAAGTATAAATATTTGCGCGTATTACCGCGGGCCGTAATGCTCAAAACGCAGAAGTAGATGGCAATGGCCAGCGAAAGGACGACAGCGCCTTGCAGCAGGTTGACGCCCAGGAAATTGCGTAGGAAAACGGCGAAGACCACGTCTGGCATGTCCGCGATGTACACCCGGTCCAGCGCCCAGTTTTCATAATGCGGATAAGCTTCTATAACCAGCTCGTTGATAGCTCCGTAGACCAGCCCATCGGGCGACAGGTAGGTGTAGGTTGCCAGACGAAGGCTAGAGTTGTATAAGCCTGGTTCATTGCGGCCGCGCTTGAGGATGGTCTTTCCGTTGAGATAGATGCGGACCGGGTATTCGAATAGGCCGGTATAGATGGCCAGTTCGTGCTCGCGGTTGTTTTCCGGTAGCAGGAAGCTGGTTTTGAAGGTGTACATGCGATCAGTCGGCCCAAGCCGCATTGGCAAGAAGCCGCCTCGGTACACGGACACGCCTGGTGTATCCAGCGTCATGTCTAGCCAGGCGCCGTCTACCCGTTCCGATTCAAGCAGCAACCAGCTCCCGAAATCCAGTTCGTCGACCACGTCCGTCGTCGGGCAGTTGCTGGGATTGCTGGGCTGGACCAACGTCGCTTGGCAAAAAGCGGCCTGCGAGCCTAGGCTGGCTACGAGCATCGCCAGAAGCAGGATTGGACTAGTTAGCCTCGCCGTCAACTGGCGGCTGGTTCTTGGCGAAGTTGTCATTCGCGGTACTGTGATCCGGTTCATTTTCAATGCTGCCTCTTTGCAATGGTTTTACGCCGGTCCGGGGGCTGGCGGAAGAGCCAGATACTTTAGGAGCAATTCATACAGCCTGACACGATCCAGCGGTTTGGGAAGAAAATCATCCATGCCGGCGCTTAGGCACTTCTCCGATTCGCCCTTGATGACGCCTGCCGACAGCGCGATGACCGGAACGTGCCGACCGCTGCCTTGCTCGGCCTGCCGGATGCTCCGGGCAACCTCCATGCCATTCATTTCAGGCATCTGGATATCCAGTAAGATGAGGTCTGGCTTTTCGGTCAGTGCAAGCGCCAGGGCGCGCCGGCCATCATGCGCCGGCAACAAGCGTGCGTCCGGCATAAAGCAGCCGAGCATCATCAGGATCAATTCCATATTGATATCGACATCTTCGGCTATCAGGATCAGCGGGTCGCCCTCCAGGGGGGGCAGGGAAGTTATCGCAGTGGAGGCTGGGAAAGTACAAGTTGGCAACACTGCTACCTGGCTGGAATCGGCCACGACTACTAAACCGGGGCTGTATGCCAGCTCGAGTGTGAAGGAAAAATTAGTACCCCTACCTGGTTGGCTTTCCAGGGTGATGTGGCCGCCCATTTTGTTGATCAGTTTGTTAGAAATAACCAGCCCCAGGCCGGTACCGCCAAATTTACGGGTGGTGGAAGCGTCGGCCTGGGAAAAGGCCTTGAACAGGCGGTTATGCTCGGCCTGGCTGATGCCGATACCGGTATCGCGAACCGAGAACGTGAATAGCCCCGTACCCTGGTCGGAGGCCGAAAGGCCAACCTTGATTACGACCTCGCCAGCCTCGGTGAACTTGAGGGCATTGCTGACCAGGTTTACCAGTACTTGCTTGAGCCTGACCGGATCGAAGACCACGCGGCGCGGAAGGTCTGGACCGAACTCGAGGCGCAGCTGCAGGTTCTTTTTCAGGGCCAAGTAGCGCAGGATGTCGGCCGCCTTCTCGACCGTTTCCGGCAGATCAGCGTCGATCAGTTCCAGCTCTAGCTTGCCGGCTTCGATTTTCGAGAAGTCGAGGATGTCGTTGATGATACCCAGCAAGGAGTGAGCGGAGCTGCTGATGTTTTCCAGGTACTGATGCTGATTCTGCCGTAATGTCGTACTGCGCAGCAGATCGGAGAAACCGATGATGCCATTTAGAGGCGTCCGGATTTCGTGGCTCATATTTGCCAGGAATTCGGATTTTGCCCGATTGGCGGTCTCGGCATTCTCTTTAGCGGCCTGCAAGGCGTCGTTGGTGCGCTCGATTTCGGTCGTCCGTTCATGGACCTTGTTCTCGAGATGCAGGTTCATGTCGGTGAGTGCAGTGGTCACTAGGCTTAGTTCGCGATAGGCTGACTGGAACTTTCTGGCAATGGCGATGCCCTGGGCGAAGAAGAACAGGAAAAACCCCAGCGAGAGCATTTTGCCGTTATGGAGCAGTCCGTTGGTGTTGAGGATGTCGTTGATGGCGGTGATCAGCGGAAACAGATAGCCACCCAGCACAAAGGTTGAATTGGGCAGACGGTGGCGGAAGGCCTTGATGATCACGAAGAGCTGGAAGAAAATGAACAGCATGATGAACACGTTGGCCAGTAGCTTGGCGAGGGAGTTGCCGGTCGGAGACAGATAAAAGCTGGCGATGAGCGCGAGGGCTAAAAGCAGGTTGACCATGACCAGGGATCGGCCGATCAGGGTCAGCCGCCGGGTCATGATGGGGCTGAACATAATGGCGGCGTACGAGAAGTAGGCGAACATGATTAGTGAAAGGCTTAGATTCCAGAAGAATTTGGTAGCCGGATAGCCGAGGCGTCGGATGACCCAAAAGGGCAGCAGATTGGTGCCGAGGTCGGAAAAGCCCTGCTCGTAGGCGCTGAACATCTGGTAAATGCAGACCGCGATGCAAAACAGCGCGAAGTAGAGGGTTGATTTGTCGTTCTGGCGGAACAGGAATAAAAAGAGATGGTAGAGCGCCATGACGACCAGGCTGCCAATGAAAACCGCCTCCTTAAGGGCGGTATTCTCAAAGCGTCGGATCATGTTCTGGTAATTACCCAGCAGCGGCACCCTGGCTAGGCTTTCTACCTGTAGGGTGACGATATGGGCCGTACGCGGCGCGAAGGGAATCAGCCGGCGGGCGTAGAGACCGTCGCTGTCCTCGGCCAGGAGCTGGTCGTCGAGCCAAAGACGGTAGCGGCCGAAATGTAGGCCGAATAAGTCGAGTGCCAGGAAATCCTGACCAGGCGACAGCTTGAGGGCCAGGCGGTAGGTGCCTTTGCCACCCTCCGGTTTGAGTATCGGGCGCTGTATGCCATTGACGGTTTCGTTAAAGACCGGGACTCGGCTGGCCTGCAGATCGCCGAGCTGAACCTGCCGAAAGTCGGCTGGGGTCAGCAGGCGCCCCGGGTAATACGACCAGTCGCCGGCTAGTTCCAGATTCGTGGCCTGGATGGTCCCTAGTTGGCTAAAATCCAGCTGGCCGTTGTGGGCTACCAGGTCGGCCGGCAGTCTCAGATTGTTCGCGTCAGGGCCGGGGAAGTCGATTAGCAGCTGGCGGAAGCCTCCCAAGGCCAACAAGGCTAGGGCGATGAGTAGCCCGAAAGCCAGGAGCTTGAGAGTGCGATGCTTGGTCGTGTTCATTCCGGCTCCTTGCGTTCCGGGCAAGCCGGTAGGCTGCCGGAGTCGTGACGCGGAACAGAGGGTCTATCCGTCACTGTCGCTTTTTTCGACGATTTTGTCAAATTTGGGTGGATGAATTTCTATTGAAGGCCAGCAGTGTTGGGCTATCAGGCTCTGTCGCCATCTCCGACTCGGGCCAGCGCGCCGCAGCTACTCGTTGCCGGAAGCTGTCCAGCCTGACCGCTACCATATTTCCAGCCGGCGACGGGAACTCTAGGCTGGAGCATTGCAGGGCCTGCCAAGGCAGCTCGAGGTTATGGCGGTCTGCCTCGGTCAACCGGCCTTCAGCGAAGCGCAGGAAACAGCCGTCATCCAGGCCGTATAACTTGTCGCCCACCAGGGGGTAGCCCAGTGAGAGGAGCGTAGCCCGGATTTGATGGGTGCGGCCGGTGTCCAGGCTGGCTTGCACCAGGCTGCGCCAGCCATTAACGTCCTGCCAGGCTTCCAGGCCCAGCAGGCGAGTGGAACAACGTTCCTGCCGCAGATGGCCTGGTTTCTGGCTGGTGAAACATCGCTTCTTTCGTACCTGGCTGGAGGAATCCGAGGCTAGCCAACCGGCCGCCAGCCGGGTTTGCCCTAGCGGGAAATGGCCATATACCAAGGCCAGGTAGTCTTTACTGATGTTCCCGGCCGCCTGACTGGCCTGCAGCTGGCGGGCCGCCTCAGCCGTCTTGGCCACCAGCACCAGGCCGCTGGTCTCGCGGTCCAGCCGGGTGATACAGTGAACGCCGCTGTACACCTGGCGCAGCAGGTACCAGAGGCTGTGTGCGAAGTAGCGGCCGGCGGGGTGGATGGGCAGCAGCGGCGGCTTGTCGACCACCAGGCAGGCTTCGTCTTCGTATTCCAGGCGCCACTCCCGGTCTACCGGCGGCTCGGCCTGGGCTGGAGGCGTGAAGCCGATGACGTCGCCGGCTTGCAAGATTAGGTCGCTGTCGGCTACCTGGCCGTTGTGGGTCAGGCAACCTTCCTGGATGAAGGCCAGCCACTGGAGGCGGTCGCCGTAGGTGAAGCGGCCGGTCAGCCAGTCGGCCAGGGACAGCCCTGCCGCGCCGGGCGGCACAACGCTGGACATGACGCGGACTGGCTGGATGGATGCTTCATCGCCGGGCAGGAGGCCCGACGTTCGGCGGTTGGAACGGCGGGCGGCCATACCGGCCTAGAGTGGTTTGACCGGCTGGCAGATGTCGACGATGAACTTGTGCTCCGGGTGCTGTTCATGGTCGTTCAGGTATATTTCGTAGCACATGCGGTCGTCCGGCTGCCAGCCGGAACTGGGTAGCCACTCGCCCATCAAGGCATCCCAGGCGGCGCCGAATTCCGACTGGTCGAGGGTGAAGTGGCCGACCGCGAACTTGCCGCCCGGGACGGTCATCAGACCGATATCGCCGTCGACGCTCGTGCCCGGCGGCACTGAGACGCAGGCGCTGGAGCGGCGCTTGCTCTCCGGGGTGGTGTCCGGGTCGTCGTGGTAGATGCCTAGTATTTTGGTATGCTGGTTGAACAGGCCGCGCGGGCCGGCCCAGCGGCTGACGCGCTCGAAAGCCTCGCCGATGCCGTTGTAGGGGCCGATGTGGCGGGCGTAGGCCACGGTCAGTTCCGGCAGTTCCTTGATTTCGACGCTGTAGTCGAGCTTCTTCATGGGTTCCCTCCTGGATGAATGTAACATAGCTTTATCATACAGGTTACCGTCCACCCTGGCTTGCCGCGGGTTGCCGGGCGCTTGATCCTGCTTGCTGTCGCTTTGACTTTGGTTGCCGCGGCGCCACTGGCTGGCCGAGACGCCGTAGTAGTCTTTGAACTGGCGGGCAAAGACGCTGGAACCGGAGAAGCCGCAGCCCAGGGCGATGTCGCTGATGCTCTGGTCGGGATTGTTGCGCAGACGTCCGGCGGCCTGCGCCAGACGGTGGCGGCGCACGAATTCGGCCGGCGTCTCGCCGGTATAGGCCTGGAACAGGCGGTGAAAGTGGAAGCGGCTGAAGTTGGCCGCGTCGGCCAGGGCGGTAAGCTCAAAATCGTCCTGATAGTTATTGTAGACGAAGTCGATGGCCCGGTTGATTCTGGCCTCGTATTCCTTGCGCAAATAATCTTCCCGGCTTACCATGGAAAACAGTATGCCGACTGATAGCGTTTTTGGCAAGGCGCAGGTTCGGCGGCGGCGTGGAGGCGCGTATGAGCGGTGCGATGATTAACCAAACCCTGATATTCGCGCTTATCGGCGCTGCCCTCTTGCTGTTTGTGCTGGGACGGCCGCGCTACGATCTGGTCGCCCTGCTGGTGCTCGGCAGTCTGGTCCTGACCGGACTGGTGCCCGGTGAGGAAGCCTTCTCAGGCTTCGCCAACCCGGCGGTCATCAGCGTGGCCGCCATCCTGATTGTGAGCGAAGGCTTGCGCCGATCCGGTTTTGTCGACTACGCCAGCCGCTGGATTCTCAAGTTGCGCGGCGGCTTGAACGTGCAAATTCTGGTGCTCTCCGTCTTGGTCGGCACCGTATCGGCTTTCATGAACAATATCGGCGCCTTGGCCATTTTCATGCCGGTGGCCTTGCACAGCGCCGGTAAGCGCGATTTTCCGGCCTCGGCCATTCTGATGCCCATGGCTTTCGCCTCCTTGCTGGGTGGCATGACCACGCTCATCGGCACGCCGCCCAACATGATCGTCTCGTCGTTCCGGATCGATGCCAGTGGCCAGCCGTTTAGTCTGTTTTCCTTCGCCCCGGTGGGCATCGGTGTGGCGCTGGCCGGGATATTGTTCGTTACCCTGATCGGCTGGCGTCTGCTGCCGCGTCGCCAGGGCGCAGTTGCGGGCGATAAGACGGTGACCGGTAATTTCAAGGCCTATCTTTCCGAAGTGCAGGTTCTGCCTGGCTCGGCTTTGGCTGGAAAGACCCTGGGCGATGTGGCGCACCTGGGTGAGTGCCGGGTATCGGTGGTGGGGCATGTCGGGTCCGGCGATGCGGCGGCTGGCAGCGGTCGTCTGGCGGCCGTGCCGCTGCTTGGCCGTTTCCTGACCGGGCTGCTCGGCGCGAAGCGGCGCCTGCCGGACAGGAAGCGCCAGCTGACGCCGCCTTCGTCCGAGCAGAGGATCACGGCTGGGGACATCCTGGTAATCGAGATCGCCGCCGCCGATATTGGCGGCTTTTTGCGCAAGAGCGGCACCCTGTTGCCAGACTTGTCTGGGGTCGGTTCGCCGGCTGGCGGTGGGCGGGCGACCGAGGACGCGGAACGGACGGTCGAGGCGGTGGTATTGCCCGATTCGGCCCTGGCCGGCAAGACGGCCGCCGAATTGCGATTGCGTGCCCGTTATGGTGTCTCGCTGGTGGCCGTCGCCCGCCAGAGCCAGCCGGAATTGCGGCGCATCGGCCGAACTACCCTGCGGCCCGGCGACGTCCTGTTGCTGAAAGGCCGGGCCGACATGCTGGGCGACCGCCTGGCAGCCATGGGCTGCCTGCCGCTGGCCGACCACCAGCTGTCGGCCAAACCGCCGCGCGCCATGTTGCCGGCGCTGACGATTTTCGCCGCTGCCTTGGCACTGGTGCTGACGGGTGTGTTGCCGGCTCACGTGGCCTTCAGCTTGGCGGCCGCAGCCATGGCCCTAGCCGGCATCATCCCGCCGCGCGAGCTGTACCAAGCGGTGGATTGGCCGGTCATCATCCTGCTTGGCGCCATGCTGCCGCTCGGTACGGCCCTGGAAACCAGCGGCGCCGGCGCTACCCTGGCCGGCTTGGTCTTGCGCCTCGGCTCGGCCTGGCCGGCCTGGACCATCCTGGGGCTCCTGCTGTTGGCTACCATGTTACTCTCGGCGGTGATCAACAATGCTGCTACGGTGGTGCTGATGGCCCCGGTTGGCATCAGCATCGCCCACGGCCTGGGCGTTTCGGTCGATCCCTTCCTCATGGCCATCGTGGTGGGCGCTTCAGCTTCCTTCCTAACGCCGATCGCCCACCAGTCGAATACCCTGGTGATGGGTCCGGGCGGTTATGCCTTCGGCGACTATGTCCGCCTGGGCTTGCCGCTGTCGCTGCTGACGCTGGCGGTGGCGGTGCCGTTGATTATGTTTTTCTGGCCGCTGTAAGAGGCGTCACTCGGGCAGTCTTTAGTTGCTCAGGCTTCCAGCTGCCGCAAGAGCTGCGCCATTTCGATGGCCGCCAGGGCGGCGTCCCAACCCTTGTTGCCGGCCTTGCTGCCGGCGCGCTCGATGGCCTGTTCCAGGCTGTCGGTGGTCAGCACGCCGAAGATGACTGGCTTGCCCGTGGCTTGGCCGGCCGCGGCGACGCCCTTGGCGCATTCGGCGCAGACGTAGTCGAAGTGTGGCGTCGCGCCGCGGATGACCGCGCCAAGGCAGATGACGGCGTCGATATCCGGGCGGGCGGCCAGCCTGGCGGCCACCAAGGGTAGTTCAAAAGCGCCGGGCACCCAGGCTAGGCTGAGGCCGGCCTCGTCCAGGCCGTGGCGCTTGAGGGCGTCGCGGGCGCCACCCACCAGGCGGCTGACCACGAAATCGTTGAAGCGGGCGGCGACAATGGCGACGCGCAAGCCGCTGGCATCCAGGTGTCCTTCATAGTTGGTCATGGTGTCATCCTTTCAGTCATCAGGCCGACCTGGTCGGCCGGTGGTTCGTTCGCGTCCAGCCGATGGGCCATGCGGACTTGCTTGGTGCGTAGGTAGCGCTGATTGTGGGCATTCGGCTCGATGGTCAGGGCGACCCGTTCGCAGACCTCGACGCCGTAGCCGGTCAGGCCGGCCAACTTGGCTGGATTGTTGGTCAGCAGGCGCAGCCGGCCTACGCCCAGGTCCTTGAGAATTTGGACGCCGACATGGTAGTCGCGCCCGTCGGCCGGGAAGCCGAGCCGCAGGTTGGCTTCGACCGTATCCAAGCCGGCATCCTGTAGGGCATAAGCCCGCAGCTTGTTGACCAGGCCGATGCCGCGGCCTTCCTGGCGCAAGTAGACCAGAACACCGCGGCCGGCGGCGGCGATGCGGGCTAGGGCCGCGTCGTACTGTTCGCCGCAGTCGCAACGCCGCGAGCCGAGGGCGTCGCCGGTCAGGCACTCCGAATGTACCCGGCAGAGTACCGGCGCGCCATCGTCGACCTTCCCAAGCACCAGGGCGACATGTTCCAGCCCGCTGTGCAGTTCCCGGTAGCCGTACAGCCGGAATTGGCCGTGTCTGGTGGGCAGGGTAGTGACGGCGGCGCGCTCGACTAACTTTTCATGACGCCGCCGCCAGCGTACTAGGTCGGCAATGCAGACCAGCGGCAGCTGGTGGGCGGCGGCAAACAGCTCCAGTTCCGGCAAGCGGGCCATGCTGCCGTCCAGGTTCATGATCTCGCAGATGACTCCGGCCGGGCTGGTCGCTGGAGTGGTTGCCTGGTCAGCCTGGTCGGCGCTGGCCAGGCGAGCCAAGTCGACGGCGGCCTCGGTGTGCCCCGCTCGGGTCAGGACGCCGCCCGCCCTGGCGGCCAGCGGGAAGACATGTCCGGGCCGGCGAAAATCCTCCGGGCGACTGGCTGGGTCAAGCAAGGCGCGGATGGTAGCCGCTCGGTCGGAGGCCGAGATGCCCGTGGTGCAGGAACAGTGGTCGGTCGACACCGCGAAGGCCGTGCCCTGCGGGTCGCTGTTGGCGGCCACCATCTGGCCCAGCCCTAGCTCGGCCAACCGGCCGGCTTCCATTGGCATGCAGATCAGGCCCCGGCCGTGCAAGGCCATGAAGTTGACCGACGCCGCGTCGGCAAAGCGGGCGTCCATCACCAGATCGCCTTCGTTCTCGCGGTCTTCATTGTCGACCACTACGATCATGCCGCCCCGGCGCAGTGCCTGGATGGCCTGGTCAATTGTATCCATACGAGCTCCCCGGCTGGTAAACATCGGCCGATAATAGCCGCTTCAGGCGTAATGTTTTATTTTCATCACAGGCTAATAGCCGGTCGGCGTACTTGGCCATCAGGTCGCATTCCAGGTTCACCGCCTGACCGGGGCGGCACTCGGACAGGGTGGAATTGGCCAGGCTATGCGGTATCAGGGAGACGCTGAAGCCATCGGCGTTCAGCGCGCAGATCGTCAGGCTAACGCCGTCGATGGACACTGACCCCTTAAGCGCGATGTAGCGCAGCAGTTCCGGCGGGCAGCTGAATTCGAAAACCACGGCGCTGCCATCTGGCCGTCGCCGGCGCAACTGCGCCAGTCCGTCGACGTGACCCGAAACCAGGTGCCCGCCTAATCGGTCACTCAGGCGCAGCGCCCGTTCCAGGTTGACCACGTGTCCAGGCGCCAGGCTGCCCAAGCCGCTACTGGCCAGCGTTTCGGCCATGACGTCGGCCGAAAAGCCGCCCTGGTCGAGCGCGGTGACGGTCAGGCAGACGCCGTCGACGGCGATGCTGTCGCCAACCTTGCTGCCAACCAGGACAGTCTGCGCGCTGATTTCCAGGCCGACGCCGCCGGCATGGCGTCGGACGGCGCGAACCCGGCCGACTTCTTCGATCAATCCGGTAAACATGCCGTTCCCTCCATTACAATATCTTCACCGATTCTTTCCACCCTCATGTCTTGCAGCCGCAGGGCTTTCCCTAGCTCCAGGTAGCCCGCGCCGCCGACCGCGCCGGTGCTGCGCTGGCCGCCGATTATCAGGGGCGCGTAGTAGCAGCGCACGCTGTCCACCACCCCCGCCGACAAGGCCGACCAGGCCAATTCGGCGCCGGCCTCGATCAGAACGCTGTCGATGCCTTCAGCTCCCAAGAGGGGCAGTAGCCGCCGCAGGTCGGGTCGGCCCTGGCGGTCGGCCGGCAGTTCGACGACGCGCAGGCCTAGGCGTTCCAGGCCGCGGCGTTCCGGTTCCGGCGGCTGGGGCGCGCAGACTACCCAGACCGGTTGCTGGCGGGCACTGCGCGCCACTTGGCTGTCTGGCGGTAGGCGTAAACCGCTGTCCAGGATAACGCGCAGGGGCTGGGCCGGCGGCGGCGGCGTCCAATCAGCCGGCAACCAGCCTTCCGGCCAGGTCATAGCCACGGGCAGGTCGCGGACGTTGAGCCGGGGGTCGTCGGCCAGCACGGTGCCGATACCGGCCAGCACGGCCGCGTGGCTGGCGCGCAGCCGATGCACGTCGCGGCGCGAATCCTGGCCACTGATCCAGCGCGACTGTCCGCCGGCGGTAGCGATGCGTCCGTCCAGCGACAGGGCAGACTTGAGCAGCACGTAAGGTTGCTGGGTGCGGATGTATTTGAAGAAGACTCGATTGAGCCGCTGGCAGTCAGCGGCCAGGAGGCCGCTCTCCACCGCAATGCCGGCGGCGCGCAGCCGGGCCAGGCCGCCGCCAGCCACGGCTGGATTCGGGTCAAGGCCACCGACCACCACCCGGCTGATACGCTGGTCGATGATCAAGTTGGTGCAGGGCGGTGTTTGGCCCTGATGGCAGCAGGGTTCCAGATTGACGTACAGGCTGCTGCCGGACAGGTTAGCGTACCCCCTGGACCGGGCATCGGCCACGGCCTCGACTTCGGCGTGCGGCCCGCCGCAGCGGCGGTGCCATCCGCGGCCCAGGACCACGCCGTCTCGGGCAATGACTGCGCCAACCAACGGGTTGGGCCGGACGTGCCCGGCGCCTAGTTCGGCCAGGGCCAGGGCCTGCCGTAAGCAGGCTTCGTCAAATTCGGCCGCTTGGCGCGCTAGGTTGGACATAAAAAAACCCCCTGAAGGCCAGGCTCCAGGGGGTAGAGTGATCCGGTAACGGCGGGCGGCCGCAGCGGTAACCGACAACCCAATCAGGGGATCAGTCTCCGTCTCCGGACGGGTAGTCCGGTTTTGCGGCCGCCTCGGAACCTAGTGGCTCCGGGCCGAAAGGGGTATCTTCTCTCATCCAGACTTTACTGTCGGCTCCGGAGTCTCACCGGATCATGCCTTACGGCTCGCGGGCTGTACCGCCGGTGGGGAATCGCGCCCCGCCCTGAAGATAGCTTGCTGTGGCTTCCTGCGAAGCCGGCCGTATGCTAGCAAGCCAGGCCTGGCGTGTCAATGGTGCGCATTGACTCATAATTAATCTAGCCGAAAAAAAGTGGTTGACTCATAAGTAAAATCTAGCCCTGTGAGTAGACTCTACCATGGGGTGATTTATGGA
>MIAR01000014.1 GCA_001829185.1 Spirochaetes bacterium GWB1_60_80 | reverse complement strand
GTTTGTTTTGTTTTTAGGGTCTTCGCGGAATCGCGTGGGTGAATAAATGATAATTTATTAGCATCGAAGCATCGATGTAAGTATCTTGAGGCGAAAATACTTTTCGTCGCGGATACCGTAAGCACGACGTTGGATGACGCGAATCTTGTTATTGAGTCCCTCGACGAATCCAAGTGACGGTTTTGCTTGCAGCCTGCAATATTCCGCAAGGCCATCCCAGTTCCGTTCGATCATTGCAGCAAACTTTTCGAAAGGTTCAAGACGTTGCCACTTGAGCGATTCCTTCCAGTGTTCAAAGAACTTGCGCATCCAGGTTTCACTGCGATACGTCCACAGTCGATCGAAAGACTCCTTGAGTAAATAAGCCGTATTGAGGCGCTTGTTTGCCACAAGCAGTTTCTTGAGGGATGCTCGACCTTCGCTTGTGAGATTCTCCGCATTCGATAGCAATGTATACTTCTGGCCCTTAATGAAAGCACGATCCTTGCCCGAAAGACGGTAATATTCAGATTTCCTTACCTTATCGAGCGCTTCCCCAAGATGTTTCATGACATGAAACTTGTCGAACAAGATGCCAGCATGAGGCGCATGCCCTTCCTTCTTGAGTGATATGGAAAATGGTTTCCACATATCCATCACGGCGAGCCGTATTTTACGGGACTTTTGAGGTCCAAGCCATTCATAGAACGTGTCCATGCTTTCTGTGGAACGGTCAGCACCGCCAAACCAGATAGGTCGTTTCCGTTCGAGGTCGCTCACGACGATTCGATAGGTATGCCCTTTCCGTATCGATATTTCATCAATTCCGATCATCGATGGCGCAGGCGTTCCAGTTTTGCGAAGGAGTTCCTCCATGTACTCCTTCTCGAGATCCTTCACTGTATGCCAATCGAGCTTGAATTCCTTCGCTACATCTTTGATCGTCGACGTCCGGCACCTCTTTCCGATATAGTGTGCAAACCGTTTTGTGTAGCATGGGTTAAGTACGATGCCTACAATTACTGATGCTAGCAAGAGGCGATTCTAGTCGAGGTTGCCGGGATGTTTTCATTTCGCATAATGAAATCTGAACGCAATAAAGATGATATGATCTTTTTGAACTTTACAAATTACTCGATGTTCATGATCTATTCTTCTTGACCAACGGGCTGGCGCCCTAAGTCGCATGGAATGTATCATAATGTTCGCGCTGGGCGCGAACTGCGAACCGACTCCCGTCACCTCCAAAACAATAAAACCCGCACAAGGCGGGTTTTATTGTTTTGGAGGTGACGGGAGTCGAACCCGTGTCCTATTGCGCGAACCGGGGGCGTCTACAGGTTTAGCGGCTTGTTCAAGTTGTCGGGATCCGGGTGGCGAGGCCGCGCGCTATCGATTCCTTAGCCGTCTAAGTTTCCCCACCGGCCCGACGACTGGCTGGCAGGTAAGCCCTGGTTGGTTTACAAACCGTTCGCAGCGCTCAGAGCGGGGCCCTGCGGGGTCCGTTCACTGTCGGTGCTTACGCAGCGAGAGCGAAATTGCCGTTGTTGTTGGCAATTAAAGGTTTTGCCGAGAGTAGGCATCGGCACGCCACCTGCAACCCGAGACTCAAGACCGCAACAGTCGAAACCGGGACACCCCCAAAGAGTATCTGGCTATACCAGACAGGCAAGAGTAATATACTCCATCAGGCCGTTAAAATCAAGGCAAGTATTCCGGCCGAATATCGTGCAGGGAGGCCAAGAGGTTCAGTTTGGCGCCTGGTAGGCCAGAGACGAAGGCGTCAATGCGCTGGCGAATGCGGTCGCGCTCCGAGTGGTCGTTGTAGCCGCAGGTGCAGGTGGTAAAGAGCTCGAGAGCGGGTTGGTCGGCCCCTCCCCCGCCGGCATTTATGCCAGCATTCAGGCTGGCCTGTACCTGGGTCGGCCCCAGCTTGAACGGCTCGTCGCCCTGGATCAGGCCCAGCTCGCGGGCGCCGGCTATGATGGCCGCTTCTTCCAAAAGGTAGAGCGGCCGGATCACTTGGAGCGGATATTTGTGGTACTTGAGTAACGGTGGCATGGTGGACAGTTGACCCTTGCGCAGCATGTTCATGAACAGCGTTTCTAGGACGTCGTCCAGGTGATGGCCCAGCGCCAGGCTGTTGAAGCCGTTGGACAAGGCATAGCGGATGAGCTCGGTGCGGCGCTGGGTGGAGCACCAGTAGCAATTCAGGCTCCGGCCCGGCTGGAGCCGGCCGGAGACCGCCAGGTCGATGGTCACTAGCGGGATGCCCCACTCTTGGTAGCACTCGGCCAGGCGCGCGGACAGGGCGTGCGGCGAGAAGTCATTGCGGATGTGCACGGCGCACAGCTCGGCCTCCAGTCGGCCTTGGCGCCGCTTGCGGGCCAGGTCATGGGCCAGGACGGCTGAATCCTTGCCGCCGGAGGCGCCGAGCAGTATCCGGTCGCCCTTTTGAACCAGGTTCCAGGTCTTGAGGGCTTTGACGACCTGTCCATCGATGATCTGTACCGCGCTGCGAGCCATGGTTTCAGCATAGCCGATTTAAACGAAAAAGGCGATAGCGCGCGGCTGGCCGTAAACCGCGCGGCCATTGCGGCCGATAGTGTAGTGGAGCGTCAGCATGCTACACCTCGAAACCGGCCCGGATACCTTTGCCATTTACCTCGACAAAGTGCTCATCATGCGGCACAGTCACCGTCAGCCCTTGTTTTTGGTGGCGACCAGCCAACACCGGCTAGCCGGCCTGCATCCAGCCGAGACCCGGCCTCGTCCCAAACGGGCCGGCCGACGCAAGGTGACGCGCTGGCAGGTCCTGCGCAACAGCCCGGACAGCCTGGAGCTTGACTTCCCGGCTTTCTTCAACCTGATTATTACCCAGGTAGGGCCAGGATCGGCCACGGTCGCCTTCAAGGCTCATGTCGACACTATCGAGTACTTGCTGATGCGTATCGCCATTCATCCCAAAAACCAGCTGGAGGGTTGCTCCCCGTCCGGCCTGAGCCGGCTGCCGGCCAACAAAGCCTTTTCCTGGCAGAGCCTGCAGCCCGCCCGCGCCAATATCGCCGGCGGCTTGCTCCGGTCGGCCGAAATCCTGCCCGGCTCAGGCTACCGGGCACTGGAAAGCGTCGCGGCCGGCCGGCTGTTATTCTCCACCGGCCACGGCTTTGTGCGCTGCTCCAGCGGCGATGCCTGCTGCGCCAAGGCCGGGCATCAGCTGCTCATCGAAACGGTCGGCTTGCCCCACGACCTGCAGCTCGGCCACGGCTCATCACGGCGCGACAACTTGCGCCAGCTGCACGAAACCGCCCGCCGGCCGCAGCCGCTGGTGCCCGGCTGGCTGCACGACGGCCTGTGCGTCGACCTGTCCGGCGGCAACGAGGCGGCCAGCCGCCGCCTGCATCGCCTGCTCGACGCCGGTATCCACGTCAGCGCCGTACTGCTGCGCGATTGGGCAGGCTGTCGCCAGGCCGGCACGGCCCGGCGCCCGACTTGGCAACTCAGCCTCGACCAACGGCATTACGCCAACCTGGCCGAGGATATCGACCGCTACCGTCAAGCCGATATCCACACCCTGGGCTACTTGACGCCCTACTTGGACGCCAGCGGCGATGACTTCGAGGCCGCCAAGGCCATGGACTGGCTGGTGCACGCCGTTGACGGGTCGGTGCATTGCGTCAATTCGGCCTTCGGGCGTTTTGCCTTCTGGGATCTCTGGAAGCCGCAGGTCCAGGACTACTTAAAGCAGCGGATCGAGGAAACCATCCTCCAGACCGGCATGCACGGCTGGCTGGCCGATTACGGTTCCTTCGTGCCGCCCCGGCATTGCTGGGTGCACGGCATGGCCGCCTGCCAGACCCGGGCCGAGTTTCCCGCCCTGTGGGCCCGCCTCAACGCCGAGGCGGCGGCGGCCAAGCGCGAACGGCAGCCGGTGGTCATCATGCGCGACCATCCCGGCATCATCGCCGAGACTGGATTATTTTATTGTCACAGCGACGCCCGGGCCGACTGGTCGCGGCGCGGTCTGGCTGGCTTACCGGCCGCCGCTAAAGTGGCATCGGCGCTGGGCGCGGCCGTCTGGTTCAGCGAAACCGGCGGCTCTCCGGTCATCGGCGGCAAGCCGCGCAGCCGGGAACTGCTGCAACGCTGGCTGGAATTTTCGGCCCTCACCATGGTTTTAACCGGCCACGAAGGCCAGGTACCGGCCCGGAATAGTCAGTTATGGGACGACGACGACAATCTGCGCCATACCAGGCGCTTCACCCAGCTGTTCCGCTTGCTTAAGCCGTATCGTGAGGCTCTGCTGGAACGCTTCGCCGCCGATGGGGTCGCGCCCCTCCAGTCCACGGCGGTCTATTACCCGTCGACGCGGCCGTATCGCCATGAGTTGAGCCAATTTATGCTGGGCGAGGATCTGTTGGCGGCGCCGAGTCTGCAAGCCGACCAATTGACCACGGCGGCCAGCCTGCCTGACGGCCGCTGGGTGCATCTGTGGTCCAGCCGCGAATTCGACGGCGGCGATATTAACATCGAAAGTCCGGTCGGCTATCCGGCGCTGTTCTTCCGCGCCGCCTCCAGCTTCAGCCCGCTGTTCGAAGGCATCCGGCAGGAGTTGGCCGCGACCTGAGCATCAATCCTCGATCTCTTCCTCGATTTCGTCCTCGATCAGGTCTTCCAGGTCGTCGGCCAAGAGCGGCACGGTGGCGGCCTTGATTTCCAGCTTGGAGCGGATCAGTTCGGCGATCTCGTCCTTGGGCGACTCCAGGGCAAAGGAAATCTCGTCCTGCAGCAGGTTAAGCGCCGAGTCGTACAGCTTGCGTTCCAGGATGGGCAGTTCCTTGACCTTGGAGCGGTGGTACAAGGAACGCACCACGCTGGCGATATCCATGACCGAACCCTTCTTGAGCAGGTCCAGGTTCATCTGGTAACGCAGTTTCCAGTCGGTCGGGATGGGCGCGTATTCCTCGGCGATGAAGCACAGGGCGTGCTCGGCCTCGGCCCTGGGCACGATCGGCCGGATGCCGTGTTCGTCGGCCTTGTCGGATTGTACCATGACGGTCATGTCCGGGAATTCAAGGTAGATGATATAATAGAGTGTGGGAACTCCCTTGAAGCTACGTTCACAAATCTCGGTGATGCGGCCGACGCCCTGGCTCGGGTAGACGATGCGCTGGTCAACCTTGTAACGGGGAGCTGATGTGGTACTCATTGGGGCCATTATATACCAGAAATGGGGCAAAGTAAAGGCGGGCAGGCAGGGGGAGCACGTCGCACAGGGCGGTCCGGTGCTTTGGAATACTGCTTTTTGAGTTCAGAATATTTTCTTAAAAACTTTTTTGCTTTCCCCTCATATGAGAAAGTAAACAGAAGTTTAGACATGAGTATCCAGGCGGGCCAAATGTTCATCAATAGAACCAGAATATACCCGTCCGGCGGCAATATCATTTTTTGATGCAGTAATGGCCGCTTCCAATTCAAATTCTCTTAGCAGGGTGTTGAAAAACGCGGATGCGGCTTTTCAACACTTCAAAAGCCGGTACAATTCCTCGCATAGCGCAAGCTATGCGAGGAATTGTTAAGGTTGTTGAGAAAGCAACCGGCTTTTTCAACAACCTGTTAGACCAGGCGGTGGTGGGATGTTGGGCGGTCACGGCTCGTGGCTAATACGTCACTATAGACAGCAACTATAAAAAAACCATTTTTAGTCGAAATCGAGTAATTACATGTTTCATTATTACCAATATGTTGTATAATTGATTACATTATGGCCAATATACGACATCTGGCCAGTCTTGGCCCGGAGCTTGATTTCCTCTCTCTGCTGAATGGCGACAGCAAGGAAGGCGATGCGCGTGGACGCGTCAGCCGCTGGCTACGCTCCGGTGCACTCATAGCCATCGTGAAAGGTATGTATGTCACGGCACCAGAACTCCGCAAGCGCCCGGTATGCCTTGAAATACTGGCCAACAAAATCTTTGGACCTTCGTATGTTTCCTTCGAGTCCGTACTGTCCCGGACCGGGCTCATTCCCGAGGCGGTCCATGGCGTCACCTCGGCCACCGTTAAACGCAACCGCCATTTTGACACGCCCTTCGGACGCTTCAGCTATCAGCACCTGCCGTCTATCATCTACAGCTTTGGCTGGACACGCTATGAACTACCTGACGGTGCAGGCTGGCTCGAGGCATTGCCAGAAAAAGCCCTGCTTGATTGGCTGTATTGCGCCGGCACGGTCCGCTCGGTCAGCGCCCTAGAGGGCCGGCTCTTCGAGGATCTCCGGCTGGATCCGGACCGCTTCCGTGCCCTGGACCGGATTCGGCTCGAAGACTACGCCAGGCGCATGCCCGGCGCAACCTTTCAGGTGCACTTGCCAAAGATGCTAGGGAGGTACCATGCATGACGCCATCCAAGCGATGATCGCCAAGCGGCAGCCGCAGGGGCAAGCCGACTGGGACCGGGCCTTGCGAGAGGTCCTACAGGAGGCCGCCCTGGCCGGCCTTTGGCGCACCGGTTTTTTCAGCCAGGCGGCTTTCTATGGCGGTACGGCGCTCCGCCTCTTCCACGGCCTCGACCGATTCTCCGAAGACCTTGATTTCAGCCTCCTCCAAACCGACCCCACCTGGAGCTTGTCAGAAAAGCTGGCCGGCCTGCGTGCCGAAATCGAGGCCTTCGGCTTTTCGGTAGAGATTGCCAGCAAGCATGAAGGAAAAATCGAATCGGCCTTCATAAAAGCCAACACCAAAATCCACCTGATCCGCATCGCCGCGCCCGAGACGCTAAGCGGCACAAGCGCGTCAAACCAACTGGTAAAGGTCAAGCTGGAAACTGATACCGATCCACCGGCTGGCCTGCAAACGGAAATAAAAACGCTTCTGGAACCGTTTCCGGTTGCCATCCGGGTAGTCACACCACCCGGACTCTTTGCCGGCAAACTTCACGCCTGTCTGTGCCGTGCCTGGAAGTCCCGCGTCAAAGGCCGCGACTGGTATGATCTGCTCTTTTTTGTGGCCCACGGTATCAGCCCCGACCTCAAGCACCTCCAGGCCCGTCTAACCCAAAGCGGCCATTGGATAAAGGACCAAGAACTGGGCATCGCGGATGTACAGCGACTGCTTGAGCAACGCATCGAGGCAATCGACTGGCAGCAGGCCAAGACAGACGCCCTACCCTTCGTCCGCGACCCGCGGTCGTTAGAACTGTGGAGTGCAGACCTGTTCAGGCAGGTCGCAGGCAGGATCCAAGGGGGGAGCACGTCGTACTAGTCCGGTCCGACGCTTTGAGCCGCGAGGTGCAGGCAAGCGGTTACGGTGTATAGCCAAGCAACGGCGAAGAGCTTGTTCATGGAGGTTGCAGACGTGGGGCCTGGCGCGGGGTATGACTATTTCACGCCGTGGGTGCTGTGATGTCGCGGCACAAAGCGCCGGACTGAGCTCATAACCAGGTGCAGTAGAATTCCAGGCTCTCAGCCTGGAATTCTACAACATCTAGTCGACATCAGTCGACTAGACGACCCCTCGGCCGGGCTTCCGGCGCCGCTGGTGGTGTACCGGGGTGGTGGTCTTGCTGTATAAGCCCGCCACTGTCAGGTACTATGTGCGGCGCCGGCGATCCCGGCCTGCCCCCTCTGGACAATCAGATTGGCAACCAAGGCGTTCCATGGTAATCTGTGATAATTATGTCAGGCAAGCGATTGGTGTACCATACAGATTTCAAGCTGGCGTTGCAGTGTGGCCGAGTGCCGGCCACGCTGGTGGTACGCTTGCCACGTTCCACGCGCCACCGCTTCAGGACGACTGATTACACTACTGTGGTCGGCGCGAAATATTCAAAGCTGCTCGGTCAGGTGGATGTGTTGAAGCAGATCGCGGCCTCGCGTGTTCTGCTAGGTTTTTGCCAAGCCTTCTTGCGGATGGCCTCCTTGCTGCGCAGCCTGGCGGTCAATCCGTTTCGACTGCGGCGGCTCAAGAATGTGGAACAGCGCGCGGCAATTGCCCGTCGCTTAGTCAACGCCGGACGCTTTGCACCACTGGGTACGCTGTTGGCTTGCCTTGGTATGTCCTACCGCACGTTATGATCCTGGTTTACACACAAAGTGCCGTGTTTTTCCTCGCCGCTGGCGCTGTGTGCGGGCCCGCAGTCCGGCCCAGCCGATCGCCTTAATCAGCGATGGCGGGATCGAAAACGTCAACCAGACAGTAGCAGGCTATCTGGCCACCGTGCCGTTGCACCTCCTGGTGGCTCAGACCGATGTGTCGTTCTCCAATTCAATGATCGAGACTGCGAACAAGATCGTGAAGTATCGTTATATTTTCAATCGGACCATACTGGACTTGGCACATCTGGAGGCTGTGGTCGGCGCGGCCGTCAAGAACTACAACAACCGGCCACACTATGCCTTGCACGACCTAACGCCAGAGCAGATATACGCTGGCAAGCTCTTCGATACAGTCGCGTACCAAGAACAGTTACGTCAGGCCCGGGAGCTCCGCCTGGCCAGCAACCAGGGTTATTGTCCGTCATGCGTGCCGCTGGTGGATGAAATAGCGGCCGAAGTAGTGGCCAACTGAAGAATCTTGAAGGGAAATCGTCAGGATTCAGGTGCTGACTGGTTCTTGGATTGGGTTCTATCCGGGTTTCTGATTCTGTTTCTGGCTGTAAGCTTAGAAAATCCGGATGGTGCTTGCGTCCGTGCTTTTTGGGAACAAATCAAATCGTTAGCAGGTTGTTGAAAAAGCCGGTTGCTTTCTCAACAACCTTAACAATTCCTCGCATAGCTTGCGCTATGCTGCGTAATTGTACCGGCTTTTGAAGTGTTGAAAAGCCGCATCCGCGTTTTTCAACACCCTGTTAGACCAGCCCTGACCGGAGTGTTCCTTGTTAGGAACGTTTCGTGGTCGAAAGATGGGGAATGGAGCTGTGCAGCAAAGGCAAGTTCAGCGACTCCACCTGCAAATTGAATACCACCACTACCAAACTGTCCCCAATCAAACAATCCTGTAGGATCGACGAACGTTAACGGATTATTACTACAATTGCATACCAGTTAAGCCCGTCCCGAACCGGGTCTTCTGAGGTGAATCTACCGCGGTCTGGGTCGTATGTCAACGCCATTGACATTTTGTAGGATCCGCGCGGGCTTTTGGACAACTACAAGGACGGATTGATACTTGACGAGGCTCAGTATGTACCGGAGATATTTACCTACCTGAAAACGGCGGTTGACCTGAATCCGGTACCCGGGCGTTTTGTGGTGACGGGTTCGCAGCAATTCAGTATGCTGACCGGAGTTACCGAGTCGCTGGCCGGAAGGGCAGCCTTCCGGAAGGACTCCCCCGGCCGGCTGCCTGGCCCGATTTATGTGAACAGCGCTTCCACCTCGGCGATGATTTTGGCACACCGCTCGTCGGCCGCCTTGCGCAGCTGGGCCACCTGGACCTTCATGTTGGCCGTGTAGAGGGCATCACTGATGGAACCCAGGTTGATCAGGACATTCAGGGCGGCGCCGTGCAGGCCGGCCCGGGCCATCAAGGCGGCCACGCCGGCGTCGGAGGCCGAGTTGCGGTTGCCGGCCACGGCTTCGCCGGCCAGTTTGAGCGCTTCCAGGCAGGCCCGGGCGGTTTCTAGCGGCACGTTGGCGGCCGACTGGTAGCCCGCCTGAATGGCGGCGTCACGCGCTGCCTGTTCGGCCGGGTTGGCCTTGGGCAGCTTCATAGCCGCCATGACGCTATTGAAGGCGGCCGTGTCCTCGTCCACGGCCCGGGCCAGCTGGGCCTTGATGGCCTGGGCGCGGACGGCCAGGTCGGACATGGCCGCCCAGCTGCCCTCGTAGCCTTTCTTGCCGACGGTCAGGTTGGCCACCATGGCGGCCAGGGCGGCCCCCAGCGAGCCGGCCAGGGCGGCCACCGAGCCGCCGCCGGGCGCCGGCGAGTCGCTCGACACCTCGTCGACAAAGGCATTCGCGCTCAATGCCATCAGCGGCGCGCTGGGGCGGGCGGTGTATTCGATGATCTTCTTGGCCGGGTCAAAGACCGCCACCGAGGCCAGGCCCATCGAGCGAATGGCCAGCTCGACCAGTTCGGCCTCCGGCGCGCCGCTACTCTTGCCGGCCTTGGCCAAGAAATAGCGGCCGGCGTCGACCAGCGGCGCGAGGGGCACCAAGCCGACCACCTCGCTGCCGGTGACGTACAGGCCACGTTTCTCGGCCGCCGCCCGGGCGGTCTCGTAGACGACGTGGAGCGGCGTTTCCAGGTAATTGGTCAGGTTAATCGAAATTTGGGCGCAGCGGTAATCTTCTATGTACCAGCCAATGGCCCGGACGTGCTTGAGCAGGCCGGGCAGCTTGACGGTCTTGCCCCCGGCGTCCTTGACCAGCTTGCCGGCGGCGTCGCGGGCCGGCCGGCCGGCCTCGCGCAGGTCGAGGGCCACCTCGTTGGCCAGCTTGGCGTCGCGGGTGTTCAGGTTAACGTTGTAGGCTATCAAAAATTCGCGGGCGCCGACCACGCTGGCGCCCCACTCCGGCACGAATTCGGCCGGGCCGTAATCCGGCACCCAGTCCGGCTGCTTAAGCTTCTCAGGCAGGGCCTCGTACTCGCCAGCGCGGATGTCGGCCAGGCTGCGCCGTTCCGGCCGGCTGGCGGCGTACTCATAGAGGTAAACCGGCACGCCGACCTCGGCGGCCAGGCGGGCGGCCGTCTGCTTGGCCAGCTCGACGCACTCTTCCATGCTGACGCCGGCCACCGGCACGAAGGGGCAGACGTCCAGGGCGCCCATGCGCGGGTGGGCGCCGGCGTGCTGGCGCATGTCGATCAGGCCGCGGGCGCAGGCGGCGGCGCGGACGGCCGCTTCCACCACCGCCGCCGGCTCGCCGACGAGGGTGTAGACCGTCCGGTTGGTATCGGCGCCGGGGTCGACATCCAGCAGGCTAACCCCGGCTACCGCGCTTATGGCGCGGGCAATCGCCTCGATGGTCGCCTTGTTGCGGCCCTCGCTGAAGTTGGGGACGCATTCCACCAATTTTCGTATCGCCATCTCGTACTCCTCTTTTAAGCGGCCGCAGTCAGCTATCGGCCTGGGCCAATTCTAGCAAATATTGATTAATTGCTCCAGCCTGCGCATTGACTCATAATTAATCTAGCCGAAAAAAAGTGGTTGACTCATAAGTAAAATCTAGCCCTGTGAGTAGACTCTACCATGGGGTGATTTATG
>MIAR01000013.1 GCA_001829185.1 Spirochaetes bacterium GWB1_60_80 | reverse complement strand
CCATGGTAGAGTCTACTCACAGGGCTAGATTTTACTTATGAGTCAACCACTTTTTTTCGGCTAGATTAATTATGAGTCAATGCGGCCCCTTGACATTCGATATAAACTTATCTAATACTGGGTGCTGTGGTGGCCGCACGGCTGCCCGCCAAACTGAGAGACGGATTGCATCCTGCTCGAGGTGTCGCCTTGTAGACTGATCCGGAGGAAAATCTGATGGAAAAGCGCCTGGGTATCATTGCCATCGTGGTCGAAAACGCCAACCAGGTGGTGTACGTCAACCAGCTCCTCTCCGAAGCCGCCTCTCTCATCAACGCCCGGCTGGGCCTGCCGCTGCGCGACAAGGGCATTTCGCTGATCTCCCTCGTGGTCGAGGGCGATACTGACGCCATCGGCGGCCTGACCGGGAAACTGGGCAGGCT
This sequence comes from Spirochaetes bacterium GWB1_60_80, assembly GCA_001829185.1. GTDB lineage: Bacteria > Spirochaetota > Spirochaetia > Treponematales > UBA12059 > UBA12059. The sequence continues at coordinate 27,122 of MIAR01000013.1, read as the reverse complement.
GCGCGGCGTCAAGGTCAAGTCCGTCCTCACCGCCTTTAGGGAGGACGATCATGGACAGAGTGGATCAGGACCAGGCAGCGACTGAGTGCTTCATCGATCCGGAACGTATCCGGGAAAGCCTGCGCCGCGCGCCGGTGGACGGGCCGACCATACGGGCGCTGCTGGCCAAGGCCGGCCGGCTAGGGGGCTTGTCGCTGGACGAAGCAGCCAGTCTCCTTCAGCTGGACGACCCGGCGCTGGAGGCTGAACTGTTCGCCGCCGCCGGACGGGCCAAGCAGGAAATCTACGGCCGGCGCATGGTGCTGTTCGCGCCGTTATATCTTGGTAACCGCTGCTCCAATGATTGCCTGTACTGCGCCTTCCGAGCCGCCAACCGCGGGCTGGCGCGGCGGACGCTGGACTTCCCTGAAATCGAAGCTGAGGCGCGCGCCTTGTTGCGTGAGGGCCACAAGCGCCTGCTAGTGCTATCCGGCGAGGATGCCACGGAGGATCCTTCCCGCCTGCTGGAGGCCATCCGGCGCATCTACGCGCTGCGCGAGACGCTGCCCTCTGGCGCGGTGGCCAACATCCGGCGCATCAACGTGGAGGTGGCGCCGCTGACGGTGGCCGGCTTCCGCGATCTGGTCGCCGCCGGCATCGGCACCTATGCCTGCTTTCAGGAAAGCTACGACCCGGCGGTCTACGCCCGCTGCCATCAGACCGGCCCCAAGGCTGACTACTTTAACCGCCTCTACGTGATGGACCGGGCCATGGCTGGCGGTATCGACGACGTGGGCATCGGCGCCCTCTTCGGCTTGGGCGACTGGCGCTTCGAGGTACTGGGGCTGTTGGCCCACGCCGCCCACCTGGAGACGGCTTTCGGTTGCGGGCCGCACACCGTCAGCGTGCCGCGCATCGAGCCGGCTGAAGGAGCGCCGGCCGCCGCGGCCGTCCCGCAGGCTGTCAGCGACCGCGATTTCAAGCGCCTCATCGCCGTGCTGCGCCTGGCCTTGCCCTACACCGGCCTTATCCTGTCCACCCGCGAGAACGAAGGGCTGCGCGACGAACTGTTCCGCTACGGCGTCAGCCAGATCTCGGCCGGCTCGCGCACCAACCCGGGCGCTTACGCCGCTGACGAGGCTGATGTGGCTGACCAGCCCGCGCCGCTCGATACGGCGACCGGCGACGGCATGGCCGGCCACGGTACGGCCGGCGCCCAGTTTCAGCTGGGTGACCACCGCGACCTGGGCGAGGTGACCGATGCTCTGGTCCAGGCCGGCTACGTGCCGTCGTTCTGCACCGGCTGCTACCGTCAGGGGCGGACCGGCGCCGACTTCATGGACCTGGCCAAGCCCGGCTTGATCAAGCGCTTCTGCGAGCCTAATGCTTTGTTCACCTACCGTGAATACCTGGCCGATTTCGGCACACCCCAGCGCCAAGCGGCCGCCACCCAACTTGGCCAGCGAATCTTGGCCGAGCTGCCGGACGCGGCGCTGCGCGCCAAGGTCAGCGCCGGCCTGGCCGCCATCGACGGCGGTCAACGGGACGTTTACCTGTGACTCGGCCGAAGATAGCCTTTGCCGGCATTCCAGCCCCGCTCGATCCGGCCGCCAGCCTGGCGCTGGCCGATGACGCACTCTTCGCCCGGGCCGCCGCCGCCTGCCGCGCGGCCTTCGGGGCGGCCGTCTACCTGCGCGGCCTGATCGAGGTCAGCAACCGCTGCGTGCGCAACTGTTTGTACTGCGGTATCCGGCGCGGCAACCAGGCGCTGGGCCGCTACGGCCTGACGGACGAGGCCATACTGGCGGCAGTGGCATCCGGCTTTGCCGCCGGCCTGCGCAGCTTCGTGCTGCAGGGCGCCGAGGACCCGGCCTTCCCGCCTCAGCGCCTGGCCAGCCTGGTAGAGGCCATCAAGCAGGCCACCGGCGGCCAGGCGGCTGTTACTTTTTCTTTCGGTACCCTGCGCCGCGCCGACTACGCCCTCTTGCGCCGCGCCGGCGTCGACCGCTATCTGATGCGTTTCGAGACAGCCGACCCACAATTACATCAGCGGCTGCGCGGTTCGCCCCTGGCCGACCGCCTGCGCGCCTTGGACTGGCTGCGCGAGTTGGATTACGAGGTCGGCTCCGGCTTCATGACCGGTCTGCCCGGCGCCAAAGCCGATGCCCTGGAGCAAGACGTGGCCTTAGCCCAGCGCCTGCAACTGGACATGGTGGGCGTCGGCCCCTTCATTCCGCACCCGGCCACGCCCTTGGGCACCAGTCCGGGGCAGGGGCTCCAGCCGACGCTGCGCGCCTGCGCTGCGCTGCGCCTGGCCCTACCGTTGGCCAACCTGCCGGCCACCACGGCCGCCGGCAGCGTGGCGCCGGATGGCCGCGAGCGTATGCTGGCGGCCGGCGCCAATGTGCTGATGCCCAACGTCGGGCCAGTACCCACCAAGAAACATTACGAACTGTACCCTGGCAAAATCTGCCTGGACGAGGATGGCCTCACCTGCCTGGGCTGCCTGAGCCGGCGCGTCCAGACCGTGGGCAAGCAGTTAGATTTGGCACGGGGCGACTCGCCGGCCGCCATGGAGCGGCGGGCCGTACCGGCGGCCGGCGGACAAGGCGGTCGACTATGACCACCCCCCGAGCCGAACGCCTGCACCTCACCCTGTTCGGGCCGCGCAACGCCGGCAAGAGCAGCCTGATCAACGCCATCGCCGGGCGAACGGTGGCCATCGTTTCCCCCCAGGCCGGCACCACCACCGACCCGGTGGTTATCCCCATGGAACTGGGAGCGCTGGGCGCGGTGGCGGTCTGCGACACGGCCGGCTTGGACGATTCCGGTAGCCTGGGCGAACAGCGGGTGGCGCGCAGCCTGGAACGCCTGTCCTGGACCGACTTGGCCATCCTGGTGACGCCAGCCCACCGGCCGCCGGCGCCGGCCGAGACCGCCGCCTGGCATGGTCTGGCTACCGCCAACAAGCCGCGCCTGGTGGTGGTGACCCACGCCGACCAGGGCCTGCACCTGGCCAAGGCCCGCTGGCTGGCCGAACTCGGCACCGACGCCGCACCGCTTTGTCTGGATTGCCGGGCGCAGGGCGCCGGCCAGGCGCTACGTGATCGCCTGATAACATTGGCGGCTAGCGGCCAACTGGCGGCGGTGGTGGAGGCCTCGCCGCTGGACGGCTTGGTAGCCGCCGGCGACGTGGTGCTCCTGGTCACGCCGATCGACACAGCCGCCCCCAAGGGCCGTCTCATCCTGCCGCAGGCCGAGACCCTGCGCGACGCCCTGGACCGCGGCTGCATCGCCCTGGTTACCCGGGAGACGGAACTGCCGGCCGCCCTGGCCAGCCTGGCTCGGCCGCCGCGCCTGGTGGTCACCGACAGCCAGGCCTTCGCCGTCGTGGCCGCAGCCCTGCCGCCCGAGCAGCCGCTGACCTCTTTTTCAATTTTATTCGCGCGCAAGAAAGGCGAGTTGACCGCCTTCGGTCCGGCACTGGCTTGGCTGGACAGCCAAGCGGTGGATCAGTTGGCGGATCAGGCTGGGGCGAGCGCGCCGCCGCTGCGGCTATTGGCCATCGAGGCCTGCACCCACAACCGGACGCACGAAGATATCGCCACGGTCAAGATTCCGCGACTGCTGGCCGCCCGGACCGGGCGAGCGGTGCAGCTGACCGTGGCGCGGGAGTTGCGCGATGTGCCAACCGACGCGGCCTACGACCTGGCGGTCATCTGCGGCGGCTGCATGGCCACCAGGGGGCGCATGCTGGCCCAGTTGGACTCCTTGGCGGCGGCTGGCGTGCCGGTGGTCAATTTTGGCTTGTTCCTGGCCTGGGCGCATGGCGTCTTCCCGCGGGCGGTAGAACCTTTGACGGTAGCGCCAGTGATGTCCGCGCCGCCAGCGGCGGTGAACCTTCATGGCGACAAAAGCTGACCCATCTGCTACACTCCGGGCCATGGCCTTGAAATATATTTTTGGCGTCAGCGCCTGGGGAGCATTCTTCGTGGCCGCCATGAATCGGCTGGCCGACAGTGGCCGCCTGGAGCGCGGGCGGTCCTACGCCGGCTCAGGCAAGGTAGTACGCCTGGACATCGACGGCGGCTGCGTCACGGCCAAGGTACGCGGCAGCTACCAGCCTTACTATAAGGTGCGCATCCAGTTTTCGCCGTTGCCGGCCCTACGGCTGGCTGAGCTGCGGGCGCTGATCGAGGCCGATCCGCTGCTGCCCAGTCAGCTGGCCAACGGCGACATGCCGGACAGTTTCCTTAAGAAACTGCAGCAACAAAAAATAAACCTCCTGCCGACGCGCTGGTCGGACATGAAGCGTAGCTGCGACTGTCCTGATAACGGCGACCCCTGCAAGCATCAGGCGGCCGTTTACTACCTGATAGCCCGCGAGATCGACCGCGATCCGCTGCTGCTCTTTCGCCTGCGCGGCCTGGCCTTACAGGCTCCGGTGTCGGGCGACACGGCGCCGACGGTCGTCCAGGCTTCGGCCAAAACGGTGGCCAAGACCGCGGCCAAGGCGCCAGTTAAGGCGTCGGCCAAGCGGCAGGCCGTAGCCGGGACCAGTGACCCGAAGCCCGCCGTCGCCGCCCTGCCGGCCGGCCCGCCGCTGACGCTTGTCCCTCCTTGGCCGGAGCCGACCGCCCAAGCGGCCGGCGGCAGCGCCCTGCCGTTCTATGGAACCTTCTTGCCGGCCATCCTGCCGCCGTCGCGCGGCATTGCCGAGTTTGACCTGCGGCTCCAACTGGCCGCCTTCTATCATCGGGTGGCTGGCCGGGCCGCGCTTTGCCTGGGCGACGACCCGACCAGTGTTGATCCGTCCGGCCAGCCTGGTCGCCAGGCCGAGCCGGCCAGTGCGCTGGAGCGGCGTTGGCTGGAGCTGCGCGGCGCCCTGCGCCTCTGGCCGGACGGCCGCTGTCGCATCCAGCCGCCCGACGGCCGGGAGCTGAGCCCCTTGCAAGCCTGGCTGGCCTTTCCGCGCGACTGCCCAGCAGGCGGCGGCGCCGAGTACCGTTTCCTGCGCCAGCTGTTCTGGCTGCTGGACCGGTTAGCCCGGGCGGCGGCTTTTGTGCCGGTGGTCTACCTGTCCGAAGGGCACTTCCGCGTCGGCTGGCGGCCGGCCCGTTTCTGCAGTGAGGTCGAGCGGCAGTTGCGCGCCTTGGAACCGCTGGTGCCGGTTCCGGTCTACGCCGGTAAGGAAAAGACCCGACGGGTACCCGACGCCGCCAGCTGCCTGGAACTGCTGGCCTGCGCTTTTCTGGAAGAGTTTGTCCTGGCCCTGAATTTCAAGCCGACCCGGCTGGCCGAGGCCAATCACCCGGCCATGCGCGCCTTGTTTGGTGGCCAGCGCGTCGACTGCCGCCGGCCTGGCGAGACCAGCCTGCCCCTGGCCCTGGCTAACTGGCTGGCTATGTACCAGGGTCTGGAGCAGGCCGGGCGCTTCGAGCTGCAGCTCGACTTGCTGGCAGCGTCGACCAAGGCGGCGCGCCAGGCCGCGCCCAGGCAGCCGGACGAAGAGGCGGTCGTGGAAACTGACGCCGCCGTTCTGAACTGCCGCCTCAAGGCCGCCTGGCTGGACGAGCGCCAAGAGCGTAAGCCCCTGCACCAGATTGCGAAATCAAAAAATAACCAGGCCGCCCTGAACTTCGCCGCCCTGCTGGCCAATTACCTGCCGGCGCTGACCAAACTAGCGCAGAGCGCCAGCTGTCGCCTGCCCGAGGCCGAAGCCAGCGCTTTCATCCTGGAGACGGCGCCGCTTCTCAGCCACTTGGGCGTCAGCGTCGTCCTGCCGCGCCAGCTGCGCAGTCTGACAAAACTGCGGCCAGTGCTGGTGGCCGGCGACCGGCCGGCCGCCGCCAAGCGCTTCGGCAATTTCATCGATGCCGCTGCGGCCCTCAACTTCAACTGGCAGATCGCCCTGGGCGACCAGACCATTAGTCCGGCCGACTTTGAGACGCTGCTTAAAAGCGGCCAGCGCCTGGTGCGCTTCCGCGACCAATGGCTGCGCCTTGATCCGGCCGAGGCCGCCGCCCTCCTGGCCGCGCTGCGTCGCGCCAGCAAGCCACAGCTGGGCGACACCTTGCGCGAGATCGCCGCCGGCCGGGTGGCGCTGACGCCGGCTCAAGCCAAGCTCTTCGGCTTCCTGCGCCAATCGTTGGCCGCCGACCTCACCGGCGCTGTCAGCGCCGATGGCCGCCCGCGCCGCGCCGGCAAAAAGTCCGCCGCGCCAGAAACGATTCGCCCGTTGCCGGACGGCTTGCTGGCTGAACTGCGCCCCTACCAGCGGCGCGGCTTCGACTGGCTGGCCAGCATGGCGGAGCGCGGACTGGGCGTCATCCTGGCTGATGACATGGGCCTGGGCAAGACTGTCCAGGCCATCGCCCTGCTGTTGGAGCGCAAGGCCGCCGGGCAACTGGCCGACGGTTGCCTGATCTGCGCGCCAGCCTCGCTGTTGACCAACTGGAGCCGCGAGCTGGCCCGGTTTGCCCCCAGCCTGAGTGTCCGTCTGCAGTACGGCAGCGGCCGCCGGCAGACAACGGCACTAGCCGACGTCACCTTAACCAGCTATCAGACTTGGCTGCGCGACGCGGCCGCCTCGGCTACCAGCGCCACCCGCCGTTGGAGCCTAGTCATCCTGGACGAGGCGCACTACATCAAGAACCACCAAACCCGCCGTGCCCAAACCATCAAGCGCCTGGATAGCCAAATGCGCCTGGCCCTGACCGGCACGCCGGTAGAGAACAACCTGGCCGAGCTGTGGAGCCTGTTCGACTTTGTTCTGCCCGGCTACCTGGAAAGCCTGCCGCGCTTCACGAGCACGTACCGCGAGCCCATCGAACGCTACCAGGATCAGGCCAAGGCGGCCGAGCTGCGCCGCGTCACCCAGCCCTTTCTGCTGCGGCGCATGAAAACCGACCTGGCCATCGCGCCGGATCTGCCGGACAAGGTGGTTATCGACGAGTACGCCCAGCTGGTGCCGACCCAGGCCGCCCTTTACCAGAGCATCTGTCAGAGCAGTCTGCGTAAGCTGAACCAGGCCGGCGATACGCAGCGCCTGGGCCTGGTCCTGGCTATGCTGACCGCTCTCAAGCAGGTCGGCAACCATCCGCGCAACTACGACAAACAGTCGCCAGCCGACGTGGCCGCCTCCGGCAAGGCCGCCCTGCTCATGGAACTGCTGGACAGCGCCGTCAGCTCAGGCGAGCGCGTCCTGGTCTTCAGCCAGTACGTTGAAATGCTGAATATCCTGGCCACTCTGGTATGGCGCGAGCTGGGCCTGGAACCCTTCCTGCTGCACGGCGGCCTGAGCCGTCTACAACGCGATACGGCCGTCGACGGTTTCCAGAGCGGCCAGGGTTCGGCCGTCTTCCTGATTAGCCTGAAGGCCGGCGGCGTCGGCTTGAACTTGACTGCCGCCAGCCGCGTCATCCACTACGACCTGTGGTTCAACCCGGCGGTGGAGAACCAGGCCACCGACCGGGCCTTCCGAATCGGCCAGCGACGCAATGTATTCGTGCACCGCCTGATCACCCGTGGCACCCTGGAAGAAAAGATCGACGCCATAATCAAGGCCAAGGTGGAGCTAGCCGACCTGACCGTACGCTCCGGCGAACACTGGCTGACCAAACTGGACAACGCTGAGCTGGCCGAATTGGTGCGGCTGGAGTAGGGGTCTAGGCCGACGCGGCGCTTGACAGCGCCATCAGGCACGGCTATCGTTGCCGCATGGAGCGAAGACTATCCGAACCCCGACCGGAATACCTGATCCTGGGCTTGCTGAAGGCGGGCCCAGATTACGGCTATCGCCTGCATCTGGCCTTTGAGCGCTATCTGGGCAAGGTGTGGCATATCAGCCAGTCGCAGTTTTATGCGATGCTTAAGCGGCTGAGCGTCAAAGGCTGGGTAGAGGCAAGCGCTGATAAAGCTTCCGGCCGACAGGTTTTCGCCCTGGCCGCGGAAGGCGAGCGGCGCTTGGCGCTCTGGTTGAGCGCCGATTCTGTTTCCAGCGCACGCATTATCCGCCTCGAGTTCATCAGCCGTCTGTTTTTCGCCGAATTCCTGGGCGACCCGCCGGCCAGGAACATGATTGACGGCCAGATCGGCACGGTGCGGAGCGAAGTTGCCAATTTGCGCCGCCTGCTGGACCAGCTTGGCGATGGCGAGCATTATAATGCCCTGGGCTTGGAGTTTCGCTTGTCGCAGCTAGCGGCTCTCGAAGCCTGGCTGGGAACTCTCCGCAGCCGTATCCTTTCCAAATAACGATTGACGCAAGCCGGAGACTCCCGTATACTCACTGAGTGAGTATACGGCGATTGCCTTCCCTATACCTTGTCCTCTCGTTTGCCTGTCTGGCTATTTTTATCGTTTCACTGGCTTTAGGCCGGTATTCGGTACCACCCTGGACAGTCTGCCGCATCATCGTCGGCCGTATTTTGCCGCTGCCGCAGGATTGGCCAGCGGCAGCGGCCATTGTCGTGCTGCGTGTCCGCCTGCCGCGCGTCGTCGCCGCTGCCGCGATCGGCGCGGCGCTGGCGGCGGCCGGAGCGGCCTATCAGGGGCTGTTTCGCAATCCCTTGGTGTCGCCGGATGTGCTCGGCGTTTCGGCCGGTTCCGGCTTTGGGGCGGCTTTGGGAATTTTCGCGGGATTGGGCAGTCTTTTGGTGGCGGCGGCTTCCTTCGTCGGTGGCGTGCTCTGCGTTCTCCTAGTTGGCCTGTTTGCCTGGGGCCAGCGCGGCGAGCGCAGTCTGGCTTTGGTGCTGAGCGGTATCGTGGCCGGCTCGCTATTCTCGTCGGGTACCTCCTTCCTGAAGCTGATAGCCGATCCGCAGAATGTGCTGCCGGCCATCACCTACTGGCTGATGGGCAGCTTGTCCGGCATAAAAACCGCCGACGTCCTGGTCGCCGCGCCGCTGCTGGCCGCCGCCTTGATCCTGCTCTGGCTGCTGGGCTGGCAGCTTAATCTGCTGACGCTGGGCGAGGACGAGGCGCGGACCCTGGGCAGCAATGTGACCTTGGCGCGGGCCGTGGTCATCGCCGCCGCGACGCTGGCCACGGCGGTCTGCGTCGCCGTCAGCGGCCTGATCGGCTGGGTCGGCCTGATCGTACCGCATCTGGCTCGGAAGCTGGCTGGCAGCGATTACCGGCGCCTCTTGCCCGCGGCCATGCTGATCGGGGCGGCCTTTCTGATGGTGGTGGACGATGTCGCCCGCTTGCTGAGCACAGCGGAAATTCCACTCGGTATTCTGACCTCATTTATCGGCGCGCCTTTTTTTCTCTATCTGATGCGCCGCGAGCGGAGCCTAGCGTGACCTTGCGGATCGACGACTTGTGGCTGGCTTACGGCCGCCATCAGGCCCTGGCCGGTGCTAGGCTCGACTGCCGGCGCGGCGAATTGCTCTGTCTGCTCGGCCCGAACGGGGCCGGCAAAAGCAGCCTGTTTCGCTGTATCCTGCAGCTGGAACGCCATTACCGCGGCACTATTGCCATTGATGGGCTGGATTTGCGCCGGCTGCGGCCGGAGCAATTGGCCAGGCAGATCGCGTTTATTCCCCAGTCGCATCAACCGGTCTTTGATTATCCGGTCGAGACGGTGGTCCTGATGGGTGCCGCGGGTGGCGGCGGCCTTTTCGCCAAGCCCGGCCGGCGCGCGCGCGATAGCGCCCAGCGCTGCCTGGCCGAGCTCGGTATTGGCCATCTGGCGGAACGCAGCTACGCGCGCCTGTCCGGCGGTGAACGGCAGTTGGCTTTGATCGCCCGGGCCTTAGCGCAGGAAACCCCTTTTCTGGTCATGGACGAGCCGACGGCCAACCTGGATTACGGCAATCAGGTTCGGGTGATGGAGCTGGTGGCCGAATTAGCCAGCCGCGGCTATGGCGTGCTCATGTCGACCCATAATCCGGAGCAAGCTTTTCTGTGGGCGCATCGGGTAGCTGTGCTCAATGGCGGACGCATCGTCGCCGCGGGGCTTCCGCAGGCCATTTTGACCGAGTCCATGATGGAAGAACTGTATCGGGTCAAGGTTCGCTTGGTGCAGGTGCCCCATCCGGAGTCTCCTGGCCAAAGCCACGCGCTCTGTCTGCCGGACAAGGCTATTCGGCTGCGCCGGGAGCAGGCGCGCTGTCTGACAGCGGTCGAGGCCGCGCTTGGGCTGGCTATAACCGAAACCGCGCCGGGCATGGGGTGTCGGCCTTGAGCGACGCTTTGTATAGGCAGCTGGTAGAGGCTATCCCGGCCGACCTGGATTACGACTACCTGTTGACAGGCGGTTCGCGCGCCGCCGTGGTTTGCGGAAACTACGTTGGAACCGGCCTGCTAGGCAGCGGGGAAGGGCGGCCGGCTCAGGGGACCGAGCCTGAGCCGGCCGGCTCGCTGCGCGACTTGGCGCGCCTGGCCTTGTCCTGGAACCTGCGCGAAGCCGGTATCGGCATGGCGGCGCTGTGCGCTTATTGGAACAATCCGGAGCGTCATGATGGCCTGCGCCGGGGACTGGCCAGCCAAGTGGAGCCTGGCGATTCCTTTCTGGCGCTGCGCCCGGAGTTTGCCGGCCGCAAGGTTGGCGTCATCGGCCATTTTCCGATTCTAGCGGAACGCGTGGCGCCATACTGCGAATTGTCGGTGTTCGAGCGACAGCCGCAGGCCGGCGATTATCCGGATAGCGCCGCCGAATTCCTGCTGCCGCAAATGGACGTCGTGTTCATCACTGGCGCAACCTTTCCGAACAAGACCCTGCCGCGGCTGCTGGAGCTGTGCCCCCGGGCCATGACCATTCTGGTAGGCGCCAGCGTGCCGCTCAGCCCATTGCTGTTCGACCACGGCGTCACTGCCTTGTCCGGCCTGATCCTGCCCCGCACTACAGAGCAGGAGTGGGCCCGGGTTATCAGCCAGGGTTGTCGTCACGCCTTGAGTCGCGCCGGCCGCAAGGTGATGCTGCGGGGCGACGCGCTGGCCTGAGGCGGCGTACGTGTCCGCTGATTGACTGCTGAATTCCAGGGATGGGCGAAAGGGCCTTTCTTAAATCGGTCCCGGGCCAAACCCGGAGCATTATTATGGAGAGAAAAATGAAGCATTTCCGATTTTTGTCCAGCCTGCTTGGCTTGGGGCTGCTTCTGGCCAGTCTGGCGCCGCTATCGGCCCAGACGACGCGCCTTTTTACCGATTCCGCCGGGCGGACGGTAGTTCTGCCGCGGACGCTGGACCGTATCGCGCCATCCGGCCCACTGGCCCAGATAGTGCTGTATTCCTTGGCGCCGGAGAGCGTTATCGGCTGGTCCAGCCGCTTGCCGCAGACCGTACGCGCCTATATGCCGGCGCGGCATTGGGAAAAGCCGCTGTTTGGCCAATTCTACGGCACTGGCTCGGCCACCAACCTGGAAGCGTTGATTGCCGCCGCACCCCAGGTGATCATCGATATCGGCGAGGCCAAGCCATCCATCCGGGAAGACATGGACACGCTGCAACACCAGACCGGCATCCCGGTAATCTTCATCGAGGCGACGTTGCCGACGCTGGCCCAGGCCTACCGGACGCTGGGCGAGCTGACCGGGCTGCCACAGGAAGCCGAAGCCCTAGCCGTGTTCTGCGAGCGCACCCTTCAGACGGCAGCCGCCATTTCGGCCGCTGCCGCCGCCCGGCCCCGTTCGGTCTATTACGGTGAAGGCGAGACTGGCCTGAATACCAATCCGGCCGGCTCGGTCCATGCCGACGTCATCCCGGTGGTCGGCGCCCGTAACGTGGCCGAAATCCCACTCGGCCGTGGTTCAGGCGGCAACACGATATCGATCGAGCAGCTGATGCTTTGGAATCCGGACGTCATCATTCTCGGTCCGGGCAGCGTGTACGACAGCGTTCGCGCCGACCCGCTGTGGCGTGATTTGGCCGCGGTCCAGGCTGGTCGGGTGTACGAGATTCCGACTGGGCCGTATAACTGGATGGGGCGGCCGCCAGCCGCGAACCGCCTGATAGGCATCTATTGGCTGGCTGCCATCGTCTATCCCGAGCACTTCCGCGAAGAGTTGGCCGCTGTGGCGCGCGAATTTTATGATTTGTTTTACCATTATGAATTGAGCGCTGAGGAAATCAGCCAGCTGCTCAGCCGTTCCGCTGGCTTACGCTAGAGTGGCGTTGCCATGATAAACTTGCCGCCGGGTACGCGCCGCAAACTCTACGGGGCCGAATATAGTAGCGACCGATTGCGGGTCTTTGGCTTTGTGGAGCGCGCGCGCGAGTTCACTGTGGATGAGCTTTGGCGCAGGCCGCGCCAGGAACGCCGGATCGAAGGTTTGCTCTGTGGCAGCGGCAAGGTTAAGTCCGGACCGCAGCGGCTATCCGGCATCTTGCTGCGCGAGCTGATAGACGAGGCCGGCGTGCGCCTCGAGGAGCATGAATTGCCCAACCGGACCTGGTTGCGGGTGTCCGGGCGGGACGGCTATGCTACCATGTTCTCCTGGCACGAAATCTGGAATAGTCCACTGGGCGACGGGGTAATCGTCGCGCTGGAAAAGGATGGCCGGCCGCTGGGCGAGAGCGAAGGCCGATTGTGCCTGGTGTCGACGCTCGACCTCCGGACTGGGCCTCGGCGTATCCGCTATCTGGATAGCGCCGAGGTATGCCGCTTCTGAGCGCTAGCGCGGGTGCTACTGTCTGGTATGGGTCGCCTTGCGTTGACAAAACCGTCCGGTCTGGCGATAATCTGTCAAGGTATTCACTCAGTGAGTACTGCAGTTTGCTCCAGAAGGAGGCCAGCATGACCCTCGACGATGTACAGCAGTTGGCCCGCGCCAAGGAACCCTGCGTCCTGGTAACCTTGATCGCTTCGCGGGGTTCCAGCCCGCGCCACGTCGGCTCGGTAATGCTGGTGCGCCGCGACGGCGGGCAATATGGCACCATCGGTGGCGGCGAGGGCGAGGCCCAGGCGCTGGATTTGGCCCGGCAAGCCTTGCGCGAGAGGCGCTCCCGCCTGTGCGGCATCAGGCGGTATGGGGTTTCGGTCAAGGGCGGCGAGCCGATCTGCGGCGGCGACAACCGCCTGTTAATTGAATATATCGCCGAGCCGTCCTGGTACGCCTTGGCCAGCGAACGTGTCCTGGCCGGGGAGAGTCCCTGGCTGGTCAAGAGCCTGGCGACGCTGCCCGGCTTGACCCTGGAAGAGGGCGTTACAGTGGGCGCTTACTTGCAGGCCGAGGACGGCGCGGTCATCGCTTCGGCCATCGGGTCGGCTGGTTGCGCTGGTTCGCCGGCAGACCCGGCCCAACTTGCCGCCGCTGGCGTGGCCCAGCCTTGGTTCGACGAGGGCGAACTGCGCTATTACCATCCCTTGCGCGCCCGCGAACAGCTGCTGATTCTGGGAGCCGGACACGTCGGCCAGGCTCTGGCGCGGTCGGCCCAAGCGCTTGGCCTCGCGATCAGCGTGGCCGATGACCGGGCCGCCTATCTAGCCGAGGCTGACTTGCCGGCTAGCGTGACCAGGCTGGCCGGTGGCTTCAGCCAAGCGATCGATGCCTATGCCTTCACGCCGGCGACCTACGTCGTGGTGGCGACCCGCAGCCATGCCCTTGATTTCGAATGCGGTTCCAGGGTGCTCAAGCGTCCGCACCGCTATGTCGGCCTGGTGGGCAGCGCCGCCAAAACCAGACTGCTTATCGAGAACCTTCGCCGGGACGGCGTCGACAGCGCCGCCATCGAAGGACTGTACGCGCCGATCGGGGTGGATATCGGTTCGGAGACGCCGCAGGAGATCGCCATCGCTATCATGGCCGAGATCATCGCTTGCCGGCATGGCCGGATTCTGCCCACCTCCCTGCGCCAGCAGGATCGGCGGAAGCTGAAGGCCGGCCCGGCGGCGGCCCTGGTACATGAACCGTGCTGTATGCCACGTTGACTCGCCTCCTCGGGGCAGAACCGGCCGGAGTCGTGGCGGTGGTGGGCGGGGGCGGCAAGACTTCCGCCTTATTCAGCCTGGGCCAAGCGGCTAGCCTGGCCGGCCGTTCTTGCGCTCTTACCACCACTACCCATATTTATGATCCCCGAGCGGAAGCCGGGCGCTGGTTTGGCCGCCGCCATATCGTTCCGGAATTGGCGCAGACTGGCCCGCTGGATATGGAGCCGTGGCGGCCGTTAACGGCGGAGCGCCCGGCGGTATTTGCCTCGGCCTTGATTGGGCCTGGCACGATGGCCGGCGCGGTTGGCGGTGCGGATCATCCTAGGCTGAACGGTATCCTCCCCGATCGGGTCACGCAGCTGGCCGAGCTGTACGATCTGGTGGTGGTGGAGGCTGACGGTTCCAGAGGTTTGCCGATCAAGGCTCCGGCCACGCACGAGCCGGTAGTGCCCGGATCCTGCGTTCTGCTGTTGGCCTGCATCGGCCTGGACTGTCTGGGACGGCTGAATACTGACCAGGCCGTGCATCGGCCGGGCCTGGTCGCCGCCCGTACCGGTTGCGCCCAGGGCAGCCCGCTGCGGCCGGAGCACCTGGCCCGATTGGCCGCCCACCCCGAGGGCCTGTTCAAGGCCTGTCCATCCACGGCGCGGCGGGTGCTGCTGTTGAACAAAGCCGATTTGGTCGATCCGTCTGTGGCGCGCGAATGCGCTGCACTGGTAGCTGCGGTTGGCTCCGCGCTGGTGATTGTGGCCGGACGGCGCGAACGGCCGTTTGATATGATCCTGGAGGCAGGATGATGATAAACCCTTCACTAATAGCGGTACGCGGCGCCGGCGATCTGGCTACCGGCGTCATCGTGCGTCTGATGCGCTGTGGCTACCGCGTCATCGCCTTGGAAACGGCCTGCCCCTCGGTGATCCGCCGCACGGTGGCCTTGGCCGAGGCCGTGCCCGAGGGACGCTGCGCGGTGGAAGGCGTTACCGGGCTGTTGGTCGCCGACCCTGCGGAGGCACTGCGGGCCAGCGCCGATGGGCTGGTGGCGGTGCTGGTCGATCCCGAGCTGTCGTCCCTCGGCCAGCTGAGGCCGGCGGCCCTGGTGGACGCCATTATCGCCAAGCGCAATTGCGGAACGGATATCGGCCTGGCTCCCGTGGTGATCGGGCTGGGGCCGGGTTTTGAAGCCGGCGTCGACGTGCACGCCGTGGTCGAGACCAATCGCGGCCATGATTTGGGGCGCGTTTTCCTGGAAGGCCAAGCCGCGCCGGATACCGGCGTGCCGGGCGTGATCGCCGGCTATGGCAAGGAGCGCGTCATCCGGGCGCCCTGCGCCGGCACGGTGGAGCCTTTGCTGGAGATAGGCGACTTGGTTGCGGCAGGCGCGCCCCTGGCGCGCCTGCGCGGCGTGACCGAGGCCGTGGTGTCGGCACCCTTCGCCGGCATCGTACGCGGCATGATTCGCCCAGGCTTCCTGGCGCCGGCCGGCTTCAAGATCGCCGACGTCGACCCGCGCTGCGAACGTGATAATTGTTTCACTGTTTCCGACAAGGCCCGCGCTATCGCCGGGGGTGTCCTCGAGGCCTTGCTGGCCTTCGGGATTAGGCCGTGATCTATCTGGACAATGCCGCCACCAGCTTTCCCAAGGCTCCCGGCGTAGCCGAGGCCGTGCAGAAGGCCATGACGGAGGGGACCGGTAATCCGGGGCGGGCCAGCCATGCCTTCGCCCGGCGCTCGGCCGATATCGCGTACGATACCCGCGAGCTGTTGGCCGGATTTCTGGGCGCGCCGCAGGCCGAACGACTGTGCTTCACGAAGAACGCCACCGAAGCCCTGAACATCGCCTTGCTTGGCTGGATCAAACCGGGCATGACCGTCATCACCAGCGAGCTGGAGCACAACGCCGTCATGCGGCCGCTGCGCTGGCTGGAACGGTACCGGGACGTGCGCATCCGCCTGTTTCGCTGCGCCGGCGGCGGGCTACCGGATCTGGATGAAATATCCAAGCTGCTGCGCGACGGGTCCGATTTGCTAGTCTGTACCGCCGCCAGCAACGTAACCGGGTTCAAGCTGCCGATAGAGGCCATCGCGCGGCTATGCGCCAAGGGCGGAGTGCGCTGCGGGCTCGACGGCAGCCAGCTGGTCGGTCACGCGCCGCTAAACCTAGCGGCGCTGGATCTCGATTTCTTTTGCTTTCCCGGGCACAAAGGCCTGCTGGGGCCGATGGGGACGGGCGGCATCTACCTGAAACCCGGCTTTGACCCGATGCCGCTGATATTGGGAGGGACGGGCAGCAATTCAGAGCGGGAATACATGCCCGGCTTCTACCCGGACGAGCTGGAGGCCGGCACGCCGAATGTCTGTGGCTTGGCCGGGCTCAAGGCCGCCCTCGAATACCTGCTGGCCACCGGCGTGTCTGCCATTCAGGCGCGAGAAGAATATATTACAGACTTGTTGGCCCGCGGCCTGGAATACGTGCCGGGTCTGCGCCTGCATGGACACGCTCCGGGAGCGGCGCATCACTATACGCCTGCCATCTCGGTGGGCTGCGACGGGTTCGGTGTTTCCGGATTTGCACACAGGCTGGATCGGGAAGGTGTGGCTGTTCGAATGGGTTTACAGTGCGCGCCAGCCGCACACCGCGCTTTGGGGACAGTTAGCTGCGGCGGTACCCTCCGTTTCTCGCCGGGCTTTTTCACGACAGAAGACGATGTCAGGACTTGTGTTCAGGTTTGTCAGCGCATCATGGCCGGCCAGGGGGCGAACCTTGCGGCGGATCTGCCGCGGTGATGAGCCCTTCGACCCAGCGCGGTATGGGATCTGGAAGGATGGAAGGTATGGAAGATGCAACAGGCTTGATAGCCCGGACCCGTTTTTCCGGTTGTGGGGCCAAGCTGGGACCGGGCATCCTGGAGAAGGCGCTGTGCGGGCTCAATCAGCCAGCCTGGCCCGGCCTGGTAACCGACTTTTCCGGCAACGAGGATGCCGGCCTGTTTCGTTTGGGTAACGGCCAGGATTTGGCGCAGACCGTCGACTTCTTTCCCCCGATCGTCGACGACCCGTTTCTGTTCGGGCGGATCGCCGCCGCCAACGCCCTGTCCGACATTTACGCCATGGGCGCCAGGCCGATTACGGCCTTGGCCCTGGTCTGCTTTCCGGTGCGGGATTTGCCGCTGGCCAGCCTACGGGCCATGATGGAAGGCGGCCTGGACGCCCTGTCCGAAGCCGGCTGCGCCTTAGTGGGCGGGCACAGCATCGAGGACAGCGAACCGAAGTTGGGCTATATGGTTACCGGCTTGGTCGAATCCGGCCAGGCTTGGCGCAACAATACCGTGCGGGAAGGACTCAGCTTGATCCTGACCAAGCCGATCGGCACCGGGCTGGTCAACATGGCCATGCGCGCCGATTGCGTCAGCGCCGCGGCCCGGGAAGCGGCCTGGCGTTCCATGGCCCAACTGAACCAGGTGGCGGCCGGCATCCTGGGCGGCTTCAGCGTGGCGGCGTGTACCGACGTTACCGGTTTCGGCCTGCTTGGCCATGCCGCCGAGATGGCGCAGAACGAGGTCTGCGGGCTCACGCTTTCCGTGGGGCGGGTCGCCTTGCTGCCCGATGTCATGGACTACGCCGCCATGGGCCTGGTTCCGGAAGGCACCAGGCGGAACCGCGAGGGGCGCGGCCAGGCCATCCTGAACGCCGGGGCCTGCGGCGCCGAGCTGTTCGATATCCTGTTCGACCCCCAGACCTCCGGCGGCCTGCTGGCGGCGGTACCGCAGGCACTAGCCGACGGGGCGGTCCAGGCCTTGCAGGCTGCCGGGCTACAGGCCTGCCTGGTAGGAGAAAGCGGCGGGCCGCCCGGCAAGGTCAGCCTGATTCCATGAGTGAAGTACTGCTAACCTTCCAGTCCACCCACCAGGCCATACGGGGAGAGCGCGTCGCCTTGGCCCTTGGTCTGACCTGCGATCTGATACCGGTACCGCGCAGCATCAACAGCGAATGCGGCTTCGGCCTGTGGCTGGAATCCAGTGCGGGAACGACCGGTTTTCGCGTCGCTCGGGCCGCTCCCTGGCCGGCGCGCCTGGCCGCCGGCTTGCTGGGCGCCTTGCGTCAGGGTGGCACCGTCTGGGAAGCGGCTTACGACATAGTAATTTCAGGAGAGGGGAAACACTATGAGCGAATCCATGATAG
Organism: Spirochaetes bacterium GWB1_60_80; assembly: GCA_001829185.1. Classification (GTDB taxonomy): domain Bacteria; phylum Spirochaetota; class Spirochaetia; order Treponematales; family UBA12059; genus UBA12059. Next base: position 9,094 of record MIAR01000013.1, on the reverse strand, counting down.
TGATTGAGGCCAGCGGACGCCCCTGCCCGGAGCCGGTCGTTATGGTCAAGCAGGCCAGCGGGGATCCGGCGGTTCAGAGCATAGTCGTGACAGTGGACAACCAGGCCGCCAGGGACAACATTCTGCGTTTTGCCTCGTACGCCGGCTGGTCGGTCAAGAGTGTCCAGGCGGACGAGCCTCGCTATACCATGACCCTTGCCCGGGACGATGTCCGAACGCGTCCAGACGAGGCGAAAGGCCAGAAGCCCGACGCCAGGCTAGAGCAGGACGCAGCGCTATCGACAAAAACCCCAGCACCGGCGACACCGGCTCAAGCCCCCACCACGAAGGCCAACAGCGGTCAAGCCGCCGGCTGTACCAGCGTCTTCCTGGCTTCGGACGCCCTCGGCTCGGGCAATGACGAATTGGGCCAGTTATTGATGCGTGGTTTCTTGTTTTCGCTGAAGGAACTGGAGACTCCGCCCCAGAATCTGATCCTGATGAATGGCGGCGTTCGATTGGCCTGCGTCGAGTCGCGCTGTATCGATCACTTGCGGCAGCTGGAAGCCAAGGGGACGAGTATATTGGTCTGCGGCACCTGCCTGGATTTTTTCGGATTGAAAGCCACCCTGGCGATCGGTTCAATTTCCAACATGCGGGAGCTCACCTATATCCTGGCCGGCAGCGCTGTTTTACGGATGTAGGTTGTTGTGTGTTCTGGCCGAGCTGACGGTAGGTTCAGGCGAGCACTGGCTGACTAAACTGGACAACGCGGCGTTGGTGCGGCTGGAGTAGGGGCACAGAGTCCATTCTCCTTGAATATCAAGGTTGACAGCCGAACACCCACGGCTTATGCTCAGATTCCGCCGGTCGCTAAAATTGCCTGCTAGCCCAAACCCTAACCCGAGAGGAGCCGTCAGGCATGGCCGCTGACCTGCTGTACGATTTCTTCCGCAGTTCCACCGGTCTATGCCTGGCTGCCATCGGGCTGGGTTTTCTGGCGCAGCCCTTGCGGCAGCCAGCCCGAAAGGCTCTGGGCATCCTGTACCTCAGTGCCGGCACCGCTTTTTTATTCAGTTGGTTCAGCGGCTACCTTACCCTGCCAGCTCCGCTCGATCTCTTACTTTTACTGGCTATAACCTATGCCTTGGGCGTGTCGGTGCTCGATCTCATCGTCTATCTGTTCGGCGGCGAAGCCCAACGCGGGACCCGTCGCCGGCTGGTGCGCACCGGATTGGCCTGGTCGCTGCTCCTTTGGCTACTACCGTTTTTGGATCGGCTTTTCGGGCTGGAGTCGACCCGGCTCAGCCCTGAAGATCAGCAGCTACTGACTCCTTTTCGGGCGGTCGCTTATTTTGCCGTATACCTGTGGCCGATCGCCATGGCGGTGGTGGCCATCCGGATTGCGCATTACCGGCTGACGGATTTGCCCAAAGAGTCCCGCAGCGTTCGGCTGCTGATAATCAACCTGGCGGTCGCGGTTGTTCTATTGCTGGGCATAGGAGGCGGCCTGCTATTCCATTCCGGCCCGCTGTACCGCTGGGGGCACGTCGCCCTTCAGGTCTGGTTTCTGGCCGGCTACCTTTTCATCCAAGCCCGGCCGGATACCTTTCAGCAAGCCCGCAAGGATATCGAAGTATCACACAAACACCGCCTAGCGCTGACTGGCGACGAAGCCGGCGCGATAGCCCATCGTCTGGAAAAACTGTTGCTGCGGGCCGAAACTCTGGCGGATTCTGGCTTCAAATTGTCTGACCTGGCCAAAGCCAGCGGCATCCCCGCCTACCGGCTTTCCGTCTTCTTTAACGCCCATCGCGGCCTGAGTTTCTCGGCTTGGCTCAACGAGGCCAGAATCAAGCAAGCCTGCAGCCTCCTGCGGGAGAAAAAGACCATGAGCATCCTCGATATCGCCTTTGAGGTTGGCTACTCCTCAAAAGGCACCTTCAATAGCCAGTTTCAGCGTCTGACCGGCACGACACCCAGCGCTTACCGGAAATCTTTGTAATTCTGGCAGCCGCAAAAGTCTTGATTCATTGAAACAGGACGCAGGCCGAACCGTGAAGGTATATAAATCTGTTATATAGAAGCCGAAAATCGGCAAATAACTCTATCAGGGGCTTCTAAATACTGTAGCAGAAAATGGAGTACCTTATGCCCGCTAAAACCTCCCTCGGCTTTTTCCAACGGCCTTCGTCCTTTTCCGGCTATAGTAAGGCGCTGATGTCTGGCTTGACCAGGCTGTTGATGGTCTGCCTGATTGCGGCTTGCCAGTCACCACTGGGTGGCGACAAGGCGGGACGGGCCGATCTTTCCTTGACCTTCATCATCTCTGGGGCGCGACAGCCGTCCAAGGCAGCCCGTACAAGCCAAGCCGCCGCTGTAAGCGCCGCCGCCACGGCCCAGTCCAGGCTCATCCTGCCTAACGCCACTACCATGAGCATCAGCCTGCTGCCGGAAGCCGATGGTGAAGCCATACTCGCTGGCCCCACGGCCATAGGCGCGGGAAGCACTACGGTATCCGTGCCGTTGACTGGCATACCCTACGGCCGCTACACCGTCAAGGCCGAGGCCTTTGATGCCGCCGGAGCGCTGCGTTTTACCCAGACCGCGGCCGGCCTGGTCGTCGGGCTGGAGACGGCCAGCGTCAGGCTCAACCTGGTGCCGGCCGGCGCCGATGGCACAAGCCTGATTCCCGAAACCCTGCACGACATAAACAGCGAGGAACTCGCAGCCGGCGAGTCCAGGACTTGGCTGATTGCGCCGGGTTCGCGGCTGCTGGTGGCCCACTCCCTCTTTTTATCCAACTTGACAGCCGATATGCAGGTCTTTCTGCAGTCGGCGGATGGCCAGCTGCACAGCCAGGCCACCGGCAGCGACGGCCCCTCCGTCCGGCTCTCCACCGTCGACTTGCCAACCGACCAGGCGGCCTACCTGACCGTGTACAACGGCGGCAGTACGTCCCTCGCCACAGGTCGCGTCTTCCCGGGGCCGGCCATGGTGACGGTGCCGGAAGGCACCGAACCGAGTACGGGCCTGCACGTCGTTAGCTTTGCGATGGGAGCCACCATGGTTACCCAGGAATTATTCCAGCACGTGCTGGGCTTCAATTATAGTGAGTCGGGGCAGTTGGCTGACACCATTCCAGTAGGCAAGGTAACGATGTATGATGCCATGGCGTTCTGCAATACCCTGTCCAGCCTGGAAGGGCTGGAACCGGTCTACAGCTTTGTTAATATCAGCTATTATTCGCCACCGTTCGACGCATCGATCAATGCCGCCCTGTATACGGCCGATATCAGTAAAAACGGCTATCGCCTGCCGTTGCTGTCGGAGCGCATCTGGGCCACCCGGGGTGGAAGCACCACCACCTATTATTGGGGTGACTCAGCCGCGGATGCGGATGCCTATGAGTGGCATGTCGTTATTTCCAGCGATCAGTTCAAGCCGGTGGCGGGTAAATTGCCCAACGGCTATGGCCTCTATGATATTTCCGGAAATCTGTTTGAGTGGTCTTGGGGTTCGGATGACCAAGCCCAACCCAATCCTAGCCGCTGCGGCGGTACCTCAAGGAACCCGGTTGAGGGTTACCAGGAAGTTACCCATATAGGCCCGACAGTGCCCGAGGCTGGCGGCGGTCTGGACTATTTTGACAACGGCTTCCGGGTGGTACGTTCCGTCCAGTCCTTCTTGAGCGTCAGCTATGACGCCAATGGCGCAACGGGCGGCGCTGTGCCGCAGGATCTGAATCGATATCAGCCCGGCAACAGCGCGTCGGTACTGGCTAATACCGGTACACTGCTCAGGAGTGACCATGCCTTCGCGGGTTGGAATACCCAGGCGGATGGCAGTGGCCAGGACTACGCTCCCTGGGGCGGGCAGCTAGAAATCGCCAGTACAGCGGTGGTTTTGTATGCCAAATGGTTAAGCGATGTTGTCTCTCTCAATGTTGGCCAGCTGGAAGCGATACCGGTCGGCAGCTATCAGCGTGACGCTACGCCCGCCAGCATCACCCGCATTAGGCAGGCCTTCCGGATGAGCGCGACCGAGATTACCCGCGCCCAGTGGGTCGCCGTTACGGGCTGGGCCGATCCCGTGACTAGTTTTTCACTCGGTACGGACGATCCAGTCCAGAACGTGAATTGGTATCATGCCATCGCCTTCTGCAACAAGCTGAGCCTCAAGGAAGGCCTGACGCCGGTTTATAGCGTTGCCGTAGCCGGTGTCCCTGTAAATTTTGAAAGTTTGACCTTTTTAGCTATCCCGCTATTGTCCAGCGCGGATTGGAACGCTGCCAGCGCGGATTGGACGGCCAATGGTTACCGTCTGCCAACCGAAATGGAATGGGTCTGGGCGGCCATCGGCGCGACCAGCGATGCCAGGAGCGGCGATATAGTCGCCGGCCACAATGCCGGAGCTTGGAACAAAGGCTACGCCGCTAGCGCCGAGGCTGGAGCCGCCTATGCGTCCGTAGGCGACTATGCCTGGTATGACCTGAATTGCGTTAATCCAGATAATCGGACCAATCCAGCAGGACTCAAGTTACCAAACGAATTGGGACTATTCGATATGAGTGGAAACGTCTGCGAGTGGATGTGGGATACTTATTATGGTGTTTTGCCTGAGGGCTTGGTCGATTCGGATAGCGCCGCTGGTCGCGGCCTAGGCGCTGTGAACTATCGCGTTAAAAAAGGCGGGAGCTGGAATTACCCTTATAACTGGTGCGCGCCGCAGTTCCGGATCAATGAAACTCCGAATACGCAAGGTGCCTCCGTCGGTTTCCGGGTGGTCCGGCCGTAGAACAAACAATAATCATCACCCAAGGCGGTGGCTTTAACGTTTAGTAAAAACCCCAAGGAGGGATGAAGTGTAAGGGAAGATTCATGGATTATTAATCGCAACGATTGCTTTAGTGTTTATGGGCTGTTCCAATCCAGCAATGGATATTCCAGTAGACCAAGCGATCACCTTGCTGGCAATTGTCGGAGTGGTAGCGCCGGTACGAGGAACCGCACCGGTAAGCACGGCCATAGACACGGCCCAATATACCGGAACTATCAGCTGGGCACCGGCGGACAATCCGTTTGCGGCGACAACCGTGTACACAGCCAACATCGTGCTGACCGTGAAAGCGGGCTGGGCCTTGACCGGAGTGGCGGCGAACAGCTTCACCGTAGCGGGGGTCACGGCCACGAATGCGGTGAATTCAGGCAATGTAGCGGCGGTATTTCCTACAACGGGGAATGGGGATTATAGCTCTGAGAACATAGGTACCCTGAAGTACGTCCCTGTCGGCAGTTTTGATCGAGATGGTGCGACAGGCAACATCAGCACGATTACGACTGCATACCGGATGAGCCAGTACGAGATTACCCGGGCTCAGTTTGCGGCGATGTTGACCACCGACCCCGGCAATACGAGCTATTCCAGCGGAACGAGTGATCCGGTGCAGATGGCCAACTGGTACCATGCTATCGCTTTCTGCAATAAACTGAGCATTGCCAAAGGTCTGACGCCGGTCTACAGCGTGATTGTTGGCGGTACACCCGTAAACTTTACCACCTTGATTTATGCCAACATCCCGACTTCCGGTGATGCTGATTGGAACGCGGCAACGTGTGGGAATGGTGCTGGGTGGCCGTCATCCTGGACTTCGCCGTCGAAGGCTGGCTGAAGGCGGCCAGTCCATACCGTTTGCGTATTGCCTAGCAGGTTGTTGAAAAAGCCGGTTGCTTTCTCAACAACCTTAACAATTCCTCGCATAGCTTGCGCTATGCTGCGTAATTGTACCGGCTTTTGAAGTGTTGAAAAGCCGCATCCGCGTTTTTCAACACCCTGCTAGCGCCCTTTTCCCCGGTTACTGTCTTGGGCCTGGAGTATAGCGCATGAAAAACCCTTGAAGTTAATAATCGTGCTGGCCATGTTGGCCCTGGCCGCCTAGGTCAACTTTGCGCTTATGCTGAGCCTGAACCTGCCCGGCATGCAGGGCTACCAATTCCATGGCCCGCGCGTCAAGGCTATGCCTGGCGACCAGGCCGACGCCGAGCGCCTAGTGGCGCGGATAGACAGTCAGGCCGGCAGCGTGGCGGCCGCCCTGGGCATAACCGACACCGCCGGCCATGAGCCCACGGTGGATGCGGCTCGTTTGAATGTAAATATAACTTGGGATGACTATTCGCAGCCCCGCGCGCCGCGATTCGCGGCGGTCGGCGGTTACAGCCTGGCTTATACCCTTAGCCAATGCCTAACCGAGCGCTACGGCTGGGCGGCGGATGCGCGCCTGGTGCCGGCTGGCGCGCCATGGAGCAGGTTCCAGGCCTAAGTCCGCGCGCCGTGTTTGACGACTGGAAGGACTGGGTGGCCAGATTGCAATCGGAACCCTGGATTTTGGGGAAACATTCCGTTATAAACTTGTCTTGAAGGCTATAACTCAGTACTATAGCCGCAGATATGCAATTCCTAATTCACAACATCGATTACTTCCTGGGCTTCATCATTTATTCCTTTCTTGGTTGGATTGTGGAATCGGCCGGTCGGACTATGCTGGAGAAACGGGGTTTCGTCAATTCCGGCTTTCTGCATAATCCTTTTATCCCGATTTATGGAGTCGGCGCCATCATCATCATCCTGCTTAATCAACCACTGCTGCCGATAGCCTTGCCACTGCGTATCCTGATTTTTACCATCATCTGCACAGCTTTAGAGTATTTGACCGGTTTGGCCTTCGAGGCGATCTTTAAAATCAAACTGTGGGACTATACCAAGCAGAAATTCAATATCCATGGCCGGATTTGCCTGTTCAACAGTTTTTTGTGGGCTATCCTGATCGGATTTTTCATTCTGCTGATCAGGCCGAACGTGGATAGGCTGATAATAGGTCGGCTGGCGTTTGAGGCCAAATATTATATCGCGTTGGTGCTTTTAGCGGTAATCCTGTTTGATACTTTGATCAGTACCCTGGAGCTGAAGAGTACCGCCTTGTTCCTGAACCAGCTCTTGGTTAAATATAATTCCCTCACCGTCAGCATGATGGGTTCCCTTTCCAAAAAGATCCGCAACCGCTTTTTTCATATTTTCCCCAATATCGAAAAAATATTCACCGGCCGCTTCATGCTGGGTTTCCTGGATTTGTTCAAGGTTAGGCAGCGCGAACCGGAATTGCGGCGCATCAGCCAGATAATCAACCAGCCACCGCTTGTCCAGGCGGCGATGGATCCGGCCTATGTCGACGCGGTTCAGGATCTACTGGCCCACGACGTCGTTAAACAGATGACGGAGTATCCGCATCACGATCAGACCACCCTGGCGCATAGTCTAGTCGTATCGCAAGTCTCGTTTCAGCTGGCGAAAAAATTCAAGGCCGATGCCAGGTCGACCGCTCGGGGCGCTTTGCTTCATGATTTATTCCTTTACAGTTGGCGGGACCATCAGGGTATCAGCCACGTCGTCAATCATCCTAAAATCGCCTTGGCCAATGCCCAAAAGCATTTCCAGCTGAACGAAGTGGAAACCGATATCATCCTGAAGCATATGTGGCCGCTATGCCGGCGTTTTTTCCGCTACCGGGAAGCCTTCATCGTCAGCATGGTCGACAAAATCGTCGCCACTAAGGAAGCTATTGCTATGCTCAACCAATTTATTAACCAGAAAATGAATTGAGGCTTTCTGCGCATCGGCGCCGGCGGCCAGCGATCAAATACCATGGCGCGCTGCTCTGCCGGGATGCCCGGCTCGGGATTGGCGATGGCCAGGCAAGCCGCTCCGTCGGCCACCCAGGCGCTAGCGCGCAAGGCGGCTCCCGTTGGCGCGTAGTTGCGGGCATTGTCCACCAGATTTTCCAGCACGCGCCGCACCATGTCGCGGTTCAACGGCATTATCAAACCCGCCGGCCAGGCCAAATCCAGGTCCAGGTCGCCGCCGGCAGCGGACGCTTCATCGGCCAAGCGAGCCATGGTTTCCGCCAGAAAGCCTGCCAGATCGGTCGGCACCATGGTCTGGCGCCATTCCATGGTGGTCAGGCGGGCTAATTCGACCAAGTGGGCGATGCGATGCCCGAGCAAGCCAGCCTTGTCCTGCATGGCGCGCGGAAACTGGATCTGACGCTCCGACGTGTCCACTAGGCCATCAGCCAGGGCGGCCAGAGAATCGCCGGTTGGTAGGGCTACGGGAGAGGACAAGTCGCCGCTGGCGATACGCCGCGTCGCTATGTCCAAATGGGCCATGGAACCGCGCAGGCTGCGCAGGAAGCATGGGTGGTGGGCATAGACCTTGAGAAATTCTTCGATTGGGTAAATCGCGATATGTTGATGTCCCGGGTGGCCCGGAAGGTCAAGGACAAGCGCGTGCTGAAACTGATACGCGGTTTCCTGAATGCGGGCGCCATGGAAGACGGACTGGTAATACCAACAAAGGAAGACCCGCCGCAGGGCGGGCCGCTGTCGCCGCTTTTGTCAAATATCATGCTGGACGATCTGGACAAAGAGCTGGAACGGCGTGGATTGGCATTCTGCCGCTATGCCGACGACTGCAACATATACGTGGGAAGCCAAAAGGCAGCGGAGCGAGTGAAACGATCGATCACTCAATTCATCACCACGAAATTGAAGTTGAAGGTGAATGAGGAGAAAAGCGCGGTAGACAGACCGAACACCGTAAGTTCCTGGGATATACCATCGCCGGGCGAGCTAAAGCAAAACTGAAACCTGCCAAACAATCCATTGACCGACTGAAAACCAAAGTCAAAGAGCTCTGCCGGAAAGCCCGAGGTTGGAACATACGTAAAATCATAGCCGCGTTAACCCGAACCCTACGGGCTGGGTAAACTCCTTCAAGCAATCCGCATTCAAAGGGATATTTGAAGAGTTCGACCAATGGATACGTCGAAAACTTCGGTGCATACTGTGGCGGCAATGGAAGCGACCGCGAACACGCTATAAGTACCTGCTTAAACTTGGCCTTGAAGAAGAGCGAGCCCGGCGCTCGGCGTGGAATGGTCGCGGGGCGTGGTGGAATGCCGGGGCAAGGTAAGCGCTACCATCACCCCGTTGGCGCAGTTTTATAGCTTCTCGGATCAAGCCGGTACGGCAGCAGCTGGCTGACGGCCGCCGGGTTATCCGCT
>MIAR01000012.1 GCA_001829185.1 Spirochaetes bacterium GWB1_60_80 | reverse complement strand
CCCATGGTAGAGTCTACTCACAGGGCTAGATTTTACTTATGAGTCAACCACTTTTTTTCGGCTAGATTAATTATGAGTCAATGCGGCCCCTTGCCAGGCGCCGGGCTTCCGGCGTAGTTTGGAAGGCTGAAAGGCAGGAACCATGCAGCTGCGCCGTACCCTATCCGGCTTGCCTCCCGAAATCTACGCCCTCTTTACCGTTCGCCTGGTAGTCTCGGCCGGCGCCTTCGTCGGCCCTTTTCTGGCCATGATGCTGACCATGAAGCTCGGCTACGACGCCGCCGCGGCCGGCGTGTTCATGTCGGTGCTGGCGGTATTGTCGGCGGTCGGCCTTGCCGTCGGCGGCAAGCTCGGCGACAGCTTCCGTCGGGCCGATGTGCTGCGCGGCCTGCAGGCGGCCAGCGCCTTAATCTTCGGCGCCTGCGCCGTGCTCGGCTTCAACCGCTTCACGCCTTACCTGATCGCCCTGGGGCTGGCCACCCTGTCCGGCACCTGGCCGGTACTCAACGCCCTGGTGGCCGACCTGGCGCCGCCGGAACGCCGCAAGGAGGCTTTCTCGCTCCTGTACTGGGGCAACAACATTGGCTTCTCGGTGGGGCCGCTGATCGCCGGCTTCCTGTTCAACTCGGCGCCGCGCCTGCTTTTCCTGGGCAACGCCCTGGCCATCGGCAGCGCCGCCGTCGTGGTTAGCCTGTTCATCCGGCCGGCGGCTCCGGCCGCCACCGCGCCTGTCGCGACCGCCGTTGCGGTCGACACAGCCGCCGCCGAGGCCGCCGGCCCAGGCTCGTCGGCCGCAGCTAGCTTCCCCGAGGCGGCCCGCGAGGCGGCGCGCTCCACCTGGTCGGTGTTGCGCGCCAACCCCATCCTGCTGCTTTACGGCTTCTCGTCCGTCCTGGTGGCCTTCGTCTACAATCAGCACACCTTCGCCTTGCCCATTTTCCTGAAGGACGCCATGGGGCCGGAACTGGGGCCTAAAGCCTACGGCTTCGTGATGACGGCCAACGGCCTGAGCGTGGTGGTTCTGACAGCATTCATAACTTTATTGTCACGGCGGCTGCCTAGCCTGGCGGCGGTGGCCTTGGCCTCGGTGTTCTACGCCGGCGGCTTCGGCGCCTACTACTGGGTGGGCGGCCTGCCGCTGGCCATTGGCGCTACCGTTATCTGGACCATCGGCGAGATACTCGGCGCCACCAACGGCAACGCCTTCGTCGCCGAGCGCTCGCCGCCGGCCCACCGCAGCCGCATTAATTCGGCGTTGTCGCTGTCGTACATCGCGGGCAACGCCCTGGCGCCGCTGGTGGCCGGTCCGGTCTCCCGCCATTACGGCAGCGCGGCGGTCTGGCCGATGGTGGCCGCCCTGGCGCTGCTGTCGGCCCTGTTCATTTTCGGCATCCACCGCCTGGATCGCCGGCGTTGCCCCGAAGGAGTTAAAAATTATTAACAATACGGAAAAGGCGGTCGCGGTTGATGATTCCGGCCGGGCAGCCTGGAACGGGCCAACCTACCAGGCTTGGGTGGAGCGCTTCGGCCCGCCGGAGGAGGCGGCCAAGCGCCTGGTAGCCGACCCGGCCAAGTCGCTGGCCACGCTGCGCGAGGCGCTGGGCGACCTGTGCGGCCGCCACGTACTCAACCTGATGGGCTCGCACGGCCATAAAGCGGTGGCCATGGCGCTGCTTGGGGCGCGCGTCACGGTGGCCGATTTCTCGGCCGAGAACCGGCGCTACGCCCTGGAACTGGCGACGGCCGCCAGCGTGTCGATCGATTACCTTGTAGCGGACGTGCTGAAGCTCGGCGAGCGCGGCCTGGCCGGCGGTTTCGACCTGGTGCTGGCCGAGATGGGCATCCTGCATTATTTCCGCTCCCTAGAGCCCTTCATGGCCCTGGCGGCCAGCTGCCTGCGCTCCGGTGGTCGCTTTGTGCTGCGCGATTTCCACCCGGTATCGACCAAGCTGCTCAGCTACCGCGGCTCCACGGCCAAGGTGCGCAAGTATAAGGTGGACGGCGATTATTTCAGTGCCGCCTTGGTCCAGGCCGAGGTAGCCTACAGCAAGCACCTGGCCGGCGGCCAGGCCGAGGCGGTTTGGCTGCGCCAGTGGACGCTGGGCGAAACGGTGACGGCGGTGGCCGGCGCCGGCCTGGTGGTGGTCAGCCTGAGCGAGGAGCCCAACCTGTCCGGCGACAGCTTCGACAAGGGCATTCCCAAGACCTTCACCCTGGTGGCGGCCAAAGCGGGTGGCGCTTAAACTGAGGGTATCCCGGACTGGCTACCGCCAGCCTCGTCACCCGGCTTGCGGAAGCGGCGGGCGATTTCCTTGAATTCGTATTCTACGATGCCGGCATCGGTCACTTCCAGGCCGATGCGCGTGTTGTCGACCAGCTTGTCCAGCAACGCCTCGGCTTCCTTGGCGGGTAGGCCGGTGGCCAGCACTAAGTCGGAAACGGTCAGCCGCCCCTTGTTCTCGAAGGCCAGGCGGTAGATGGCGGCCTCCTGGTCGGCGGCGGACAGGCTGGCAAAGCGGCGCGGCGGGACTTCCTCCGGCCGGCGGGGGGGACGGGAGCCGCGACTGGCCAGGCGGTCGAGTGCGTCGAACTCGTCCAGCCCATCGCGGTCATCGGCCGCGTCCCGACCGTCGAGGCGGTCATTCGGACGATGGTTGCGCCGCTCCTGACGCGAATCGAGCAGGCTGAACAGGCCATACAGCAGCCCGAAGCCGCCCAGCGCCCGCCCGGCGCGGCCCAGGCCGCGTGGTCGTCCGGAACGATCCAGTCCCTGGTAGCGACGTATCCGCCGCACGATGCGGAACAAGACCAGAAGGATGATGACCAGCGGCAACCAAGCCATTCCGAAAAGATACACGGCAATCTCCTGTGCGAGCGGGGAGGAATAAGTTAAGATACGCAGTTCCGGCCACTCCAGTCAAGGCGCGCGCCGGCCTAGTCGGCAAAAAAAAGGGCCCGCCAACGGCGGACCCTTACCCCCTAATTGTCTGTCAACCAACCACCAGCCAGGAGGGAGTGCAAAGGCATCACTGCCATTTTGCCATATCAAGTTTTTGCTCGCTCTTGGCCACCATCAGAGTGCCTATCGCGACAGGCATCATTGTATGAGTCTTTAAGCCAAGCCGCTATGCACCATAAGGTGTATTTACGGGCTTTTAAACCAACTTTTCTTCCAGGGCCTTGCGTACCACCTCGGCCTTGGACGAGACATTGAGCTTCTGGTAGATGTGCAGGATGTGTTTTTTGGCGGTGGAGGCAGCGATGTGGCGACTTACGGCCAACTCGCGGTAGGTCAGGCCGTCGACGATATCGCGCAGTACCTCGGTTTCGCGGGCCGTCAGGCCGTAGTCAGCCGTCCGCCCACCCGTGTCGCCGCGGCGGATTTCCTCGAGAATGCGCCGGGCCACCGTCGGGCTGATTGGCGAACCGTCGCCGCAGACGCTGATAATCTGTTCCAGCAAGGCGTCGGGTGGGGTGTTCTTGAGCAAGTAGCCCCTGGCGCCGGCCTTGATGGCGTCCAGGATGGTGTCCTGGTCCTCAAAGATGGTCAGGATGAGGACGATGATGCCTGGCCAGCTGGCCTGCAGGCGCCGAGTAGCGGCGATGCCGTCGATGCCCGGCAAGTGGATGTCCATCAGGACCAGTTCGAGCCGGCCGCCGCCGTCCAGGTAACCGAAGAGGTCCTCGGCCCGGCTAAAAGAGGCGGCGATGCGGATGCGGCCGTCCAGGCCCAGGAGGTACTTGAGCCCTTCGCGGACTTCTTTCTCGTCCTCGACGATGGCCAGGCTGAGGCGAGACGCGGCGGCTGGCTTGGCCAGCCCGTCTTCAGGCTTCATGGCTGCCGTCGACCAGCGGGATAGTGATCCGGAAACTGGTACCAAAACCGGGCCGCGAATCAATACGCATGCTGCCTCCCAAGTGCTTAATGCGGTATTGTATATTGTTGAGGCCGGAAACGGTATCCCCCGGATTGGGCAGGGTCATGCCGACACCATCGTCGGCGAAGCTGAAGGACAGGCTGCTGGGGTCGGCCTTGGCCCGCAAACGCACCCGGGCGGCGCTGGAGTGCTTGAGGACATTGCTGACCAGCTCCTCGAAGACCTTTTCCAGCTCACTGCGGATGGCTTCGGGGCAGGCGTTAAGCTCGGCGCGGCCGGTAATACGGCAATCAAAGGCGATACCGCCGGTGCGCAGACGCTGGCGGATGCCGACTGACAGGAATTTGGCGCTGTCGGCGGCGATGCGGTCGTCCTCCTTCATGCCCAGCACCAGCCCTTTGAGACTTTGCACCGCTGCCAGGCAGTTGGTCTCGATGCTATTCAACATGCCGACTAGAGGGGCCGGTTCACCCTTAGCCATGTCGCGGGCCACGCCGTTGCTGAAGAAAATGTTGGTCAGCTTGGCGCCGATCGAGTCGTGCATATCACGGTAAATGCGCTTGCGTTCCTCGGCGATGCGGAAGCGGGTGTTCTCCTGCTGGAGCAGAATCAATTCCTCGCTGCGCTGCTTGACCTTGGACTCCAGGTCGGCTGCGTGGCCGTCGACCGTGTCGAAGAGCTTGTTCAGTTCTCCGCCCAGGAAGCCGAACTCATCGGCCGAGCGGATAATCGCCCGGGCGTCGCGCTGGCCGCCTTCCTTGCGGTTGATGACCGACACGATGTAGTCCAGCGGCTGGACGATCAGGCGGCCGCTGATGGCGGCCACCGCCAGCAGAAGGGCCAGCATCAAGGCCAGGTCAAGCCCGGCTACGATGCGCAACAGCCGGCTGCTGGGAGCCAAGATAGTCGCGTAGGGCATGCCCACGGCGATAATCCAGCCCAAGTCAGCCGTCCGTCGGTACACGAAATAGGTATGGCGGCCATCCAGGGTGGCGCTGAACCATCCCCGCGGTACGGTTGGGTCCGGGCCGCCATCCTTCAGTCCGGCCGGCCAGAGACCGCGGGCCACGTCCTCCGCCAGGCGGAACTGGCTGGCCACCACTTGGCCGGTGCTGTCCAGGACAAAGGCCCGGCCGTCCTTGGGAATCTCCAGGCCTTCCAGGATTGTGGTCATGCTGTCCAGCAGAATATCCATGCCTAGGACGCCGAGTAGATTGCCGGCATCGTCGCGGACTGGCAAGACACAGGTAATGCCGATGGCGGCGATGCTGGCGAAGCAGTAGGGCGGGCTGACCGCAAAGCCTGACTGGCGCAAAGCCGTCTGGTACCAGGGTCGCCAGCGCGGGTCGTAGCCGGGCGGGAGTACGGGTTGATGGTTCAAAAAACCTTCGCCCTGTCCCCATTCCAGCATGCGGCCATCGGTGGTGCCCAGATACATGGCACGCAGGTAATGCTGGCGGGCCAGGACGTTGGCCAGAAAAAGGTCGCCCATACCTTCCGTATCCAGCGCTTGGACTGGCCGGGTGGCCGCCAAGCCCCGTGCCAGCATCTCCAAGTCGCCAAAGAACTGGTTGATCTGCTTGTCGGTACGATCCAGGATGGTGGTGGCCAACTCGTCAGCCGCCAACAAGGCATGCCGGCGCAAAAAAACCTGGCTGATGAGCAAGGTGGAAGCCAGGAAGACCGCCGCCGCCAACGCGATGAGCAAGATGAATTTCTGGCTAATGCCGAGTCGCTTCATGGGCCGCCTTTGGGGACGCCGCCGCGCCCTGGTAGTATGGTCGGGGCAAGGCGTGGATTTGTCAAGGTGAATGTCCCTTGTGGTGGGGGAGACAGGGCCGTCGCTTGGCACTAGTCCCCGCCAGCGTGGCGGTCTTTAGCAGGGTGTTGAAAAACGCGGATGCGGCTTTTCAACACTTCAAAAGCCGGTACAATTACGCAGCATAGCGCAAGCTATGCGAGGAATTGTTAAGGTTGTTGAGAAAGCAACCGGCTTTTTCAACAACCTGTTAGCGCCAGCTTGGCGAAGGCAATTCTGCCGTGTTACTATGCGCGCGGACCGTCCGGTCCAAATTCCGATTTTATCGAGGTAAACATGTTTCATCCTAACTCGTTCCGGGTTTTTTACCCGACACGCTGCCGAAGCGCCGCGCGCATTATCTTGGTAGTTCTGGTCTTGGCAGTGACGGCCTGCGTCGGCGTTCCAGCTGGCCGGGGTGTAGCGGAGGCCGATCCGCATTTTTCGCTGAGCGTCGAGGCTGCCGTAGCTTTAGGCGCACGGGTGCCGGCGGATTCAACTCAAGATTGGCAGGAATTACTGCGCGAATATGATTGCCGTTACCAGTTGGACGGCAGCCTAGATATCGTGACGCATACCATTATCCGTTTGCAGAGCCGGGATAGTTTGGATTCCTGGTCATTGTTGAATGCCAGTTGGCAGCCCTGGCGGGAGGACAAGCCGGAGATTCAGGCCCGCGTCATCAATACCTCCGGTCAGGTTAGTCATTTGAACCAGGCGGCGGCGGTGGAGGTGGGCAGTGGAATCAGGCAAGATAACTTGCGCACCGATAGCCGCACCGTTTCTGCGCCTTTACCCAATCTGGAGATCGGTGCCATAGTCGAGTTCAATTTTGTGGAACGTATCCGGCCAGCCAAACCAGGCTTGGGCGTCAATGGCGATATTGCGCTGGGTTCCGCTGTGCCGGTTGCCCAGCTGAACGTTCGCTTGAGCTGGCCGGAAGGCATGACCATTCAATATCGCAGCCGCGGTGGGGCGGTCGCGCATACCTCTCTGCCGGCAGAGGCTGGCCGGGTTGGGCTGGAGATCGCCCTGCGCGATCTGCCGGCTTATGGCCAATCCGAAGCGCTGCGCCCTTATGACGTACCGGCGGTGCCGGTGTTCAGCTACGGCAGCGCCACCAGTTGGCAAGCCGTCGCGACGGCCTTCCAGCTTGCGGCGGACGCCGCGCCGGTGCCTGAGGCAGTGGCGACCTGGGCGGCAACCCAGGCTGGCACTGCAAGCGACCAGCCGGCGGCGGTGAGCGCCGTTCTGGCGGCCTTGCGACGCCAGGTTCGCTATACCGGCATCCTGTTTGGCCAGAACGCCATCATACCGCGCGATACCGCCACTATCCTGGCCGACGGTTTCGGCGATTGTAAGGATCAGGCCAGTCTGCTGGTCAATGCGCTGCGCTCGCTCGATATCGAGGCCCGCCTGGCCTTGCTCCGGGCCGGAACCGGTCTGGATATTGATCCGATGATACCTGGCATGGATGGTTTCAATCATGCCATCGTCTATCTGCCCGGCCTCCGGCTGTGGATCGATCCGACCGCCAGCTATGTGATGCTTGGCGACTTGCCCGCCGGGGATCGCCTGCGACAGGCCTTGGTGATCGACCCGGCCAGCGCCGGCTTGGAAACCACGCCTGGCGCCGCCACCGGCGCCGATTGGTATCGTGAGGTGCGGGAGGTGGTCTTGGCGCCTTTCGGCCCGGCCTGCTTGGTACGCGAAATGACCAACGGCGGCGGTCTCATCGACCAGTACCTGCGCGGCGACTGGACCAGCCAACCGCGCGAGACAATGTTGACGAATTTACGTAATTATGCGGTCTCTGCCTATCAAGGCACCGAGCCCAGCGCGAATTTTCCGTCTGGCGCCGATTTGACCACGCCCTTCTTCCTGGAAGTCAGCGCTGCGGATTGCGCCCTTGGTCAGACTGATACCTCTTATGCCGCCTACCCGTTGCGTATGTCGGGTATCTTCACCTTCCTGCCCGATCTGCTTAAGCCTGGCGAGGACGCTCCTGAGCCTGGAACGCGCCGCCTGGACGTGTATCTGCCAAATGTCCATCGCAATACCATCGAGTATCGGGTAACCGCGCCGCCAGGTTTCCGCCTGACAGCGCCGCCGGAAGATTTTACCCTGGACCTAGGCCCGGCCGTCTTGAGCGCGACCTTCCGGTCGGACGATCCTGGCCAGCTGACGGCCGTTTACGAGCTCAACTTTCGGATGCGGCGCTTCCAGCCGGCCGAACTGGATGCCTATCATGCCGGTCTGCGCCAACTCAACGAGCTGCGTACGCCGAGGGCTATTTTTGAAAGCGTTAGCGCCACCTTAGCCAGCCAGGGGCGCTTGCGTGAGGCTTGGGCGGAGTTGACGAGTCTTCAGGAAGCCTATCCGGAGGAAAGCCTGTATCGTGTCCAGGCTGCCGGTATCCTATTTCAGGCCGGTTTTGTGGAGGACGCCGTTACGGCCGCAGCCGAGGCGGTAACGCTGGATGACGAATCGGCCTTTGCCCACCAGCAGCTGGCTTTTTACCTGCTGCACGATCCTTTCAAGCGGCAGTTCGGGATCGGTTCCGATCCGGCACGGGCCGCGGCCGAATACTTGCGCGCTTTTGAGCTGGACTCAAAGAACGTGTTCAGCCTGTTTAACCATGCCCAGGTGCTGATGCGCGGTACGGATGGCAGCCTTTACGGCGGAAGCGCCGACCTGGCCGCCGCCGCGTCCGCCTGGGAACGGGGGCGCGGCCAGATCGCGGAAGCTGGCATGGCTGACCGTTACCTGGCCCTGCTTTTCCGGATGGAGCGGTATCGCGATATCGTGAATTTCTGCCGTGGCTTGACCGATTCGAAGCTCGGTGGCAAGCATTACTTGGCGGCGGTGGCCCTGGAATCTGGCCTGGACGCAGCCGTGGCGCTGGCCAGCCAGCTTTGGTCCAACGTCAACGAACGGCGGACCGCGCTAATGCAGGCGGCTACCAGCCTGATCGGCCTGCGACACTACGTCGATGGCGCGGAAATGATGCTGACATCCGCCCGCAGTACCGCGAACTTCGCGACCATAGCCAACCTGGCCCGGGTGATAACGGCTGTCCAGAACTATGACGGTTTGGATACGGACGTCGCCCAGGCTACACCAGAGGGTCTGGTTCGGGATATTTTCCACGCTGTGTTGGTGCGGCAAGACCTGCCCGAGGCCTTTCTGGCTTATGACCAGGCGCTGCTTGACAGGCCGGATTTTATTTACCAGGTTCAAAAAGGGCTTGGCGACCTGTGGGGTAGTCTGTCCACTATGGGCTTTTCCGGTCCAATCCTGGTCGATCTGTTGACGTCCGTGATGACGGTGCGGGGCCAACGTGTCGGCGACCTGTATTTCGGGGTCATAGGCATGCCCATCCTGGGGGTTGATCGGCTGGGCACTCTGGTACTGGAGCTGCTCGATGGTCAGTACCGCCTCTTGGATTTCAACAGCACTACTGGCTTGGGTTACTATCTTTGCCAATTGGTCGAGCGGGGCCAGGGTGACGAGGCGCGCCGCGCGCTGGCTGGCTTCCAGAACCTGGCACGCAGTCTGCCGGCCTTTAACCAAAGCCTGGGCGATACGGCGCAGAAGCTGCTGGAGGCTTGCGAGGAACAGCCGTGCGATGTGTGGCTAGCCGCCATCCTTCTGGACTACTGGGATATCGATGAAAGCGCCAACCAGCTCATAGGCGATTACCTCAATCGCGCTCTGGCTGAAGAGACCGACCCGGCGGTGCGCTACTACCTCTACCAACTCCTTTGTTATCTGGCGGCACAGGCCGAGGATGAGGCGCGTTTGGCCGCCATCCTGGAGAAGGCTGATACCAGTCTGAGCTCCGTCAACCAATGGCTCGGCGCGATCCGCCTGTTCCGCAACAATGGCGCGGTGCCAGCGGCCAGGGTTCTCCTGGACCAGGCGCTGGCCGCCTACCCCGATGAACCGGACCTGCTTCGGCAGTCCAGTTTCATGGTCGGTTCGGAGGCCGGACCGGATGCCTTTTTCCAGATCAACCTTGGCCTGGTGGAGACGGGCGCCGCTAATGACACCGATTTCAACAATACCGCCTGGGGAGCCTTATTCCTGGAGGATTTTGATTTCAGCGTTCTTGAGACTTTAGGCTTGTCGGCTCGCCTGCTCAATGGCAACGCCTCTAGTCTCCACACGGCGGCCTGCTACCTGGGCGCCTTGGGGCGCTACGAAGAGGCGCTTTCCGCTTTTACTAAAATATTGGATGGCAGTGGTGATTACGGCCCATCCGATCTCTGGGTAGCCCATGGCTATTTGGCCTTGGCCTTTGGACTGGAAGAACGGGCCCGGCTTTCCTTCCAGCGGGCCGCTGAACAGCTTGACCCCGATGATATCTTCAACTCAGCGGCGTTGGCGCAGAGTCAGCTTCAGCGCTTAGACAACCAAGACTAAGGCGCTAGCTTGTAGCCTCCCCCCCCGTCCGCTCGGTTCCTGCTGGATCCTATGGGCGCGGCGGCGTGGGAGGCCTTTCTTTCCTTCTCCCTGATAACATGAAACCGCAGGCTGACGCACTATCCGCTCCCAACTGTCCCGAAGCCTTAGTTTGAGGCCCTTGTCAGATCAAATCTTTCTCGTAACAAGTATGTATCTTGAACCTGAAAGACTTTGGCAGGCGCGGGGAGTCCCCACGATTGCATATTTATGCAGCTTCTCCGGCTTTTTGCAGGCGGGGTGCATAGCGGCGCGGCCTTGTGCGCGGCGGCAAAATCCTCTATTATTCAGGGCTGTTGGACATCTACCGGCGCCAGTCCCGGATTCTTCCCTGCCGCTTCCCGCGCAGGGCCGGGCGCTTCCTGGCCGGGAATAAAGGCAGGCTTATGACTACAGTTTCGAAGGGGACGTGGGTGGAGATCGAACAGGTCATCCTTACCCCGGCGCAGCGCGCCGCCACCGTGCCGGACGATACCAGGCAGACCCCCCTGGTGATGCGCGTTTCCGGCTTCCTGACCGCCGACATAGCCTTGGCTGTGGCCGAGACGGCTAGCGCCGTCACCATTCGTACCATCATCGGCCGCGAGTTGACCGGAAAACTGGTTACTGTCAATCCTTTTTACAGCCACAGTTTTGGCGCTACCATGCCGGAATTGCTGACTATCGGTACGCTGT
Source organism: Spirochaetes bacterium GWB1_60_80 (assembly GCA_001829185.1). Classification (GTDB taxonomy): domain Bacteria; phylum Spirochaetota; class Spirochaetia; order Treponematales; family UBA12059; genus UBA12059. The sequence goes on along the minus strand of MIAR01000012.1, from coordinate 67,101 downwards.
ACGAAGGCGCGGGGGTACAGCGATGAGCCAGGGCGACGCGGGGCACCGCGATAATTCCTACGCGGCGGTGATGGCCCGCAAGAACGAGATCATGAAGGCCAGCATGGGCATGGACTACGACGACTTCGTGCAGAGTCCCATCGCTTTCGACTACGAGCGCATGATGCGCCAGACCGGCTACAGCCACGAGGACATCGTGCGCATCCAGGCTGAGACCAAAGTCGGCAACACGCCGCTCTTCGAGCTGCGCAACCTGACTGAGTTGGTACGCTCGGTGTCCCCGGCCGGCAAGGGCGCCCGCATCCTGGTCAAGGACGAGGCGGCCAACGCTTCCGGCAGCTTCAAGGCCCGCCGCGCCGCCATCTCGGCCTTCGAGGCCAAAAAAAAAGGTTATAATGGTATTATCGCCGCCACCAGCGGCAACTACGGCGCGGCCGTGGCCAGCCAGGCCGCCCAGCGCGGCTTGAAGTGCATCATCGTCCAGGAGGTTTTCGACAGCCGCTACGTCGGGCAGCCGGAGATAGTCGAGAAGGGCCGGGCCTGCGAGGCTTACGGCGCCGAGGTGATGAAGCTGTCGGTCGGGCCGGAGCTGTTTTACGTGCTCTTGCGCGCGCTGGAAGACACCGGCTTCTTCAACGCCAGCCTGTACACGCCGTTTGGCATCCGCGGGGTGGAGACCCTAGGCACCGAGCTGGCCGCCCAGGTGCGCGCCCAGTTCGGGCGCGAGCCCGACGCGGTGGTGGCGACCCACGCCGGCGGCGGCAACCTGACCGGCACGGCGCGCGGCCTCTTGTTGGCCGACTGTAAAAACACCCGCGTGGTGGCCTGTTCGGTGGACCTGGGGGGCCTGCACATGGCCAGCGATCATGACTTCAACCGCAAGAGCTTCACCACCGGACATACCGGTTTCGGCGTGCCCTTCGCCACCTGGCCGGATCGGGTGGATGTGCCGCGCAACGCCGCCCGCAGCCTGCGCTACATGGACGAGTACCAGCTGGTAACGCAGGGCGAGGTCTTCTACGTCACCGAGCTCCTTACCAAGCTGGAGGGCCTGGAACGCGGCCCGGCCGGCAATATCAGCTTGACGGCCGCCGTTACCTTGGCGCGCGGCATGGACCGCGACCAGGTGGTGGTGGTCCAGGAAACCGAGTACACCGGCGCCGGCAAGCACCATAACAGTCAGCTGTCCTTTGCCCGAGCCAACGGCGTCGAGGTGCGTCGCGGCGATCCTGATGGCAATGTACCCGGCAAAACCATCGTCATTCCGGAGTCTATCGACCAGGTACGCGGCAAGCCACAAGACATGGAGCGGCTGCGGCTGTCCTACCTCAAGAACGCCGCCAAGGCCTTGCCGGTGGCGGAGTGGAGTGCCGTTGATTACGCCTTTGTGGCGCTAGACCTCAAGCAGCCGGAGAGCTGGGTGCGCCAGGCCGTCAAGAAATTGTAAAGGGTGTTGAAAAACGCGAATGCTGCTTTTCAACGCTTCAAATACCTGTAACGCGCGCCGGCCATGGCCTAACGGCCCCGAGGGGCTGTTCAGCCGGCTGGCTTCGGCGCCGCTTCAATAATGGAGGAAACTATGTCGGATCAAAGAATCGCCCGCTTCGAACAACGCCGCGACGTGCTCAAGAAGCTGAGCGACCAGGAACTGAAAGACCGCTTCTGGACGCTGTGCAACCAGGTGGTGCAGCCGATCGCCGAGCTGGCCAAGACCCACACCTCGCCGTCCATCGAGCGCGCCGTGCTGTTGCGCATGGGCGTCGACTCGGTGACCACCCATGGCGTGGTGACGCGCGTCAACGAGGCCGGCCTCCTGGGCAAGGGCGCCGGTCAGGTGCTGCTTAAGGTTTCCCAGAAAACCGGGAAAGACATTCGCGCCGCCGCCCAGGCCATCCTGGACGACGCTGGCATCCTCAAGAACCTGTTTTAAAAGGGAAGCACCATGAGCCACAAACCGCTTGAACCGAACACCAAACTTGATATCGAAGAATTGATGCAGGGGTTGGATACCTACCACCCGCCGCGTAAGGGCTGGACCTGGCGTGAGGTGCCGGCCGGCGGCATCGACATGGGGCCGTTCCACTTTCGTAACATGTCCAAGCCGCTGAAGCGCAGCATCGGCCTGCCGGCCAGCAAATACTTCGAACATATCGACCCGCAGCCGTCCTGCGTGGTGACGACCGAGATCGCCAGCGGCCGCTTCGAGGACGACATCCGGCGCATGCGCATGGCCGCCTGGCACGGCGCCGACCACCTGATGGTCATCCGCACCACCGGCCAGAGCCATATCGAGGGCTTGATGGAAGGCACCCCGGAAGGGACCGGCGGCGTGCCGATCACCCGCAAGCAGATCCGGGCCAGCCGCAAGGCCTGCGACCTGATCGAGGAGGAAGTCGGCCGGCCGATCAACTTCCACAGTTACGTCTCCGGCGTGGCCGGTCCGGAAGTGGCCGTGCTGTTCGCCGAGGAAGGCATCAATGGCGCCCACCAAGACCCGCAGTACAACGTGCTGTACCGCAACGTCAACATGTACCGCTCCTTCGTCGACGCCGCCGAGGCCAAGAAGGTCATGGCCGGCGCGCGCATCTTCCAGATCGACGGCGCCCACAACGCCAACGCCACCGCCAAGGCCGGTTGGCTGGTCATGCCCGAGCTGATGGTTCAGCACGGCATCAACTGCGCCTACTCGGTATTGGCCGGCATGGACAAGCAGCTGATCGGCCTGTCCACCGTGCCGCCGGACGCCCCGCCGGCGCCCAAGCTGTGGTACGACCTGCCGTACGCGGTGGCCCTGCGCGACTTCTTCTCCGAATACAAGATGCGCGCCCAGCAGAACACGCGCTACATCGAGGCCGACATCGAGGAAGCGGTCCGCACCCACACCATCGACACCCTGATCTCGATGCTTACATCAGCCGACATCCAGAGCACCATCACCCCCGACGAGGGGCGCAACGTGCCGTGGCATTACAATAACATCCGTGGCATCCAGACGGTTAAGCAGACCTGGGCCGCCCTGGATGGCATAAAAGAATTACTCACCCTTAATAAAGCCGGCCCGCTGGGCGAGATGGTGCGCGACCTTAAGGAGCGCGCCGTGGCCTTCCTCGAGGAAGTGGTCGAGACGGGCGGCTACTTCGCGGCCGTCGAGAAGGGCTTCTTCGTCGACTCCGGCAAGTATCCGCAGCGCAACGGCGACGGCATCACCCGCGATTCCAAGGGCGGCGTCGGCGTGGACACCATCGTGGCCCGCGACGCCGACTACATGGCGCCGGTCTGCGACCACTTCGGCAACAACAAGCTTCCCTCCGGCATCAAGAAGCCTTGCGACCCGATCGGCGGCTGCACGCTGTGCAAGCCGGAGAAGATCGTCTACCTGCCCGAGCTGGACCCGGAAGACAACGTCGAGAACCGCCTGGCCAAGACCCTGCCTTACCGCAAGGGCGGCAAGATCAAGCCGGAGGCCGAATGGGCCGGCGACGGCGTGGTGCTGATGCAGTTCGTGGTGACCGAGGCCGAGGACGTGGCTCGCGAGGCCGCCCTGGAAATCGCCCGCAAGATGGGGCTACAGGATCCCGAAGTGGTCAACCTGACGCCGATGCACCCCTCCGAGGGCTGCTTCGTGGAAGTGAAGGGCAAGACCAGCTTCGATATCGACAAGGCTAGCCTGAAGATTCCGCCGAAGGTGGAGATGCTGCCGGAGGAAGAGATCCGCGCCGCCGTCAAGCAGCTGGGCATCAAGGTGGTGGCCGGCACGGTCGGCGAAGACGAGCACTCGGTCGGCCTACGCGAGATCCTGGACATCAAGCATGGCGGCATCGAGAAGTACGGCGTCAAATACAAGTACCTTGGCACCTCGGTGCCGGTGGCCAAACTGGTCGACGCCGCCATCGAAACCGGCGCCCACGCCATCCTGATCTCCACCATCATCAGCCACTCCGACGTGCACCGCCAGAACATGCGCAAGCTGGCCGACCTCTGTAAGGAGAAGGGTATCCGCGGTAAGATCGTGCTGATCGCCGGCGGCACCCAGGTGAACCGCGACATGGCCAAGGAAACCGGCCTGGACGCCACCTTCGGCCGCGGCACCAAGGGCATCCAGGTGGTGGACGCCATCGTCAAGACGCTGAAGGAACGCAAGCAGTTATAAGTTGATAAGGAGGGTGGCCGCCAGGCCGGCGGCCGCCCTCCTCGGAAAGCAGGAACTGAAGTGAGTGCCCCCCTGGAACTGCTGACCATCGAGGTCGGCTCTACCATAACTAAAGTCAACGGCTTCCGGCGCGCCGCCTGGGGCGGCTTCGAGCACGCCGCCCAGGGCTTCGCGCCCACCTCCATCGCCGCCGGCGACGTCGGCATCGGCGTCGAGGCCGCCCGGGCCGACCTCTTGTCGCGCTACTCGGGCGACTTTGGCCAGCCGGAGGTGTACGTCAACAGCTCGGCGGCCGGCGGCCTGCGCATGACGGTGCACGGCCTGACCTACAGCATGACCGCCCGGGCGGCGCGCGAGGCCTCGCTGGGGGCGGGCGCTATCGTCAAGCTGGTTACGGCCGGCGAACTCGACGACCTGGAGCTAGCCGAGGTTCGGGCCATTAAACCGAATATCATCTTGTTGGCCGGCGGCGTCGACTACGGCGAGAAGAAGATCGTGGTCGAGAATGCCCGCCGCTTGGCCGGGCTGAACCTGGGCGTGCCGCTGGTCTACGCCGGCAACGTCGCCGCCCAGGGCCTGGTCAGCCAGATCTGCGCCGATTACGGCGTCGAGCTGTTGCTGGCCCAGAATGTCTTTCCGGACGTCGACGAGCTGAACGTCGAGCCGCTGCGCTACGTCATCCAGGAGGTCTTCGGCCGGCACATCATCCACGCGCCGGGCATGGCCCGCCTGGCCGGGTTGACCAGCCACGGCATCCTGCCCACGCCGGGGGCGGTGCTGCGTGGCGCCGAGCTGTTCGCCGCCGCGCTGGGCGACTGCCTGGTCTTCGACGTGGGCGGGGCCACCACCGACGTGCACTCTGTCACCGACGGTAGCCCGGAGCTGACCGCTAAGATGCTGGAGCCCGAGCCCCGGGCCAAGCGCACGGTGGAAGGCGACCTCGGTGTCTTCGTCAACGCCCGCAACATCGTCGAGCTGTCCAACGACCAGGCCTGGGCCGGCCGGCTGGTCGACTTGCAGGCCATGCCCAAGACCGAGCGCGAGCAGGAACTGACGCGCTGGCTGTGTGCCCGGGCGGTTGAGACTGGCGCCCGCCGCCACGCCGGCACCATGGCCGACCTGTATACCCCGGCCGGCAAGAAGCGCGTCGTTAAAGGCAAGGACCTCTCGGCGGTGCGCTGGGTGGTGGCCACCGGCGGCGCCCTCACCCGGGTGGCCGGCGCGGCCGACACGCTGCGCTCCATCTGCAGTGGCCCCGGCAAGCACCTGATGCCGCCGCCGGACGCCATCATCCTGATCGACCGCGACTACCGTTTCTCGGCCTTGGGCACCCTGGCCGGCGACTACCCCGGGGAGGTGCAGGCCACCTTCCGCCGCTGGGTGGCCGAGGCCGCGCCGGGGAACGGCGCTACATCGTTAGTTATCGAAAATTAATAGGAGTAAACCATGACCTATACCACACCGTATCTGGAACTGTACCCGGAACGCATCAAGGCCAACGCCAAGTCGATCATCGACCTCTGCCACCGCCACGGCATCCAGGTGGCGGCCGTGACCAAGGTTACGGCCGCCCACGACGTGGTGGCCCACGCCCTGGAAGACGCCGGCGCCGACATGATCGCTGACAGCCGTATCACCAACTTGCGCTCGCTCGGCGAGTCGGGCATCGCCCTGCCTCGCCTGCTGTTGCGCCTGCCGGCCCCCAGCGAGGCCCAGATGGTGGTGCGCAACTCGGAGATCAGCCTGAACTCCGGCCTGCACACTCTGAAGCTTTTGTCCGAGGCCGCCCTGGCCGAGAAGATCAGGCACGGCGTCATCATCATGGTGGACGTCGGCGACCTGCGCGAAGGTATCTGGCCCGATCAGGCTGTGGACCTGGTAAAGGCCGCCGCCCGGCTGGAAGGCCTCGAGGTTCTGGGCATGGGCTGTAATCTGGCCTGCTACGGCGGCGTCATCCCCAGCGAGGCCAATATGCAAAAGCTGATCGATACCCGCAACCAGTGCCGCAAGGCCACCGGCCTTCCCCTGGACATCCTGTCCGGCGGCAACAGCGCCAATCTGCCGCTCTTGGCTTGCGGCCAGATGCCGGCCGAGATCAACCACCTGCGCATCGGCGAGGCCATCATTCTGGGACGCAACGTGCTGGACCGCAGCCCCTGGCCGGGAACCCGCCAGGACACCTTCCGCCTTTTCGCCGAGATCATCGAGGTGGGCCGCAAGCCGTCGGTGCCGATCGGAGAGCGCGGCCAGGACGCCTTCGGCGGCACTACCGACTTCGAGGACCGCGGCATCCGCAAGCGCGCCATCTGCACCATCGGCCGCCAGGACGTGGTAGTCGACGGCATCGAGCCGGAAGACAAGGGCATCACTGTGCTGGGCGGCAGTTCCGACCACCTGATCCTCGACGTCGAGGACGCCGCCACCGACGTCAAGGTGGGTGACGAGCTGTCGTTCTTCCCCGGTTACGGCGCCCTGTTGGCCATGTCCACCTCGCCCTACGTCGCCAAAGTCGTGGTGAGGGATAAATAACCATGCTCTACCAGACGCACGCCCGGGTCAGCCTGGGCGCCATCCGCGCCAACCTCCGGTCCATCCGGCAGACGGTGGGAGGCGGCCGCAAGATATTGGTGGCCGTCAAGGCCAACGGCTATGGCCACGGCGCCGTGGCCATATCGCAGGCGGCCGCCCAGGCCGGCGCCGACTGGCTGGGCGTGGCCACCGTGCCCGAGGCGCTGGAGCTACGAGAGGCCGGCATCGGGCTGCCGATCCTCAAGTTTAGCCCGCTGTTCGAGGAAGAGATGGCGGCGGCCATCGGCGCCGGCCTGGCGGCCTGCGTTTGTGAGCGCGAAAACATCGGCGCCCTGGAAGCGGTGGCGCTAGAGCTGGCCCGGCCCGGCCCGGAGGCCAGCGCGGCAGCCGTCCGCCGGACGGATGAGTCCGCCCGGCTGGCGCGGCCCTTCCCGGTGCACTTAAAAGTCGATACCGGCATGGGCCGCATCGGCTGTACCCCGGCCGAGGCGCCGCTACTGGCCGCCTTCATCGAGCGCGAGTGCCCGCACCTCAAGCTGCAGGGCGTCTTCACCCACCTGCCGGTGTCCGACGACAACGCGCCGTACACCACCGCCCAGCTGGAGCGTTTCAAGAGCGTGGCGGCGGATATCGAGGCGGCCATCGGCCGGCGGCCCGAGCTGGTGCATTGCTCCAACTCCGGCGCCGTCTTCAACCACAGCTCCGGCTGGCTGGACATGGTCCGCCCCGGCATCATGGTCTACGGCCTGTATACCGGCCAGGCCGGGGTGGATAGCGGCCTGGTGCAAATGCCGGCCCTCAGCCTGCACAGCCGGGTGTCGTTCGTCAAGCCAGTGGCGGCCGGCACGGCCATTGGCTACGGCCGCAGCTGGGTGGCGCCGCGTGATACCTTTATAGCAACCATCCCGGTGGGTTACGCCGACGGCTTCAATCGCCTATTCTCCAACCGCGGCCGCGTCTTGATCGGCGGCCGCAGCTATCCGATAATCGGCCGGGTCTGCATGGACCAGAGCATGGTCGATCTGGGGCCAGACTCCAACGTCCAGCCCGGCGCGCCCGTGACCCTGCTGGGTTCGGACGGGGAGCAAGAAATCAGCTGCGCCGAGTGGGCCGAGAGACTGGGCACCATCACCTACGAGGTGACCTGCCAGCTCAGCCCGCGGGTGCAGCGGGTGTACGTGGAGTAGGGGGGCCAATTAAGCGACCCGGCCAGCGGGCGGCGCTGCCTGCCAAGCGCTGGCCGGTAACCGGGCGCTGATCGCCATCGGTCAGTTTGGCTGATCCAGCCACGCCTCCACCGCCCTGTAAAACGCCAGCGGTTGTTCCTGAGGCAGGGAGTGGCCGGCGCCGGCGATGACCTGCAGGCGGCCGCGCGGCAGCCGGGCGGCCATTTTTTCCTGGTCGGCTGGCGGGAACAGCCGGTCCTCGGCGCCGGCTAGCACCAGGCAAGGCGCTTGAATGTACGGCAGGCTGGCCCATAGGTCCAAGGCGCAGGCCGCCTCGGCCTGGGCGCAGTAGCCGGCGGCGGCCGCGGCCGAGTAAGCGGCCAAGCTGCTCCTGACGGCGACTGCCCGGTTGGCCGGGTTAGCCAAAAGGCGCGGCGCCAGCAACCAGTCCAGCTGTCGACCCAGCCTTTCTGTCTGCTGGGCCAAGTCGGTTCCGGTCGGATCAGTCAGTGCGGCTGACCGGTACTCGGCCGCCCAAGCCCGCAGCAAGGCGCGCTGCGCTTCATTCAGACACGGCGCGCTAGCGCACAACACCAAGCCGGTCACGCGTTCTGGAGCGCGACCGGCCACAGCCAGGGCAATCTGCCCGCCCAGCGACTGGCCAATCAGCGTGGCCTGGCGGCAGCCGAGCTGGTCGAGCAGGGCCAGGCAATCGGTGGCCAGCAATTCCAGGCTGACTTCGCAATCCAGCGGCCGGCTGCGGCCGGCACCGCGGTTGTCCAAGCGGATGACGCGATAAGCGGCTTCGAAACGGCTGATAACGGTCGGCCAGAGCTGGCTGGCGCCGCCCAGGCCGGGCAGAAATAGGAGCGGCGGTTTTCTCGCGTCGGCCATGTCGGCCGTGTCGGCCGTGTCGGCCGCGGCGCCAGAGTCTTCGTAGAAGAGTTCCAGGCCATCGTGTTTAAATACTGGCATCGGCGTACTCGATCTGGTTGCCGTGGGTGGGCGAATAGTGGGCTTTCTGGCGCAGCGCCTTGAGTTTGCTGCCGGGTTTGACGACGCTGTCGTGCAGCCGTTCCAGCTTGCGCCGGGAGAGGGCCTGCGGTAGCAGTTCGACCAGCAGGTAGGCGATGCCGCCGGCGTAGGGGATCATGATGATGATCCAGATCCAGAAGCTTTCGCGGTGGGTCTTGAGGATGTGTACCAGGCACAACAGTTGCAGGGCGTAGGGCAGGAAAAGCAGAGCGTAACGTATCATCGGCGCTCCTTGGCTCGTTTTCGCCCCCCAGTATAACACCGGCCCGGTCAACTTGCCCAGCCGGCCGCCTTTTGGTACATTAGTGCCATGTCATTAACCAATCTACTGCGCCGTGAATTCAAGTATCGCTACTTCAACGCCACCCTGATCCTGATTGGCGTCAACGTCCTGGTCTTCGCCCTTAACGCCCTGCTGCCCGTCAGCCGGGTGATACTGGCGCTCATCCCGGACCTGGTGGTCAACCAGCACTGGCTGTGGCAACCCTTCAGCTACATGTTCGTACACGCCAATTTTCAACACCTCTTGTTCAACATGCTGGGGCTGTTCTTTTTCGGCACCGTCGTGGAGCGTAAGATCGGCAGCAACGAATTTCTTCTCTTCTACCTGCTAACCGGTTTCCTGGCCGGGCTGTTCTCGCTCTTCGCCTTCCTGCTGATGGGTATGGGCGGCGTGCCCCTGGTCGGCGCGTCTGGCGCTATCTACGCCGTGCTTTTCGCCTTCGCCGTCATCAGCCCGCGGGCCATGATCTACATCTGGGGCATCATCCCGGTGCGGGCGCCGATTTTGGTGCTGGCCTTTACCGCCCTGGCCATCGGCTCCCAGGTGCTGGGCTTCGGCGGCAACGTCGCCCACCTGACGCACTTGGCCGGCTTCGGCTTCGCGGCCCTTTATTTCCCGATCCGCCACAACGTCAACCCGTTCCGGCGCCTGCTGATCCGGTAGGCCGGGCGTGTCGTTCCGGCCGCCGCGCCGCCTGGCCGCCCTCGGTCTGCTCCTCAGCGCTTTCTGGGCAGGGCCGTCCGGGCCTAGCTTGCTATCAAAGCCTAACCTGGCGACCCGGTACGCGGCCGCCGGCTCGTCCCCTGGCGCGCTCCAGGCCCAGGATCGCGACGCGCTGCTGCGCGGCGAGTTCCCGGTGGATCTGCTGGCGCCGCCCTCGGCCGAGGCCTTCTTCGGCTTGGTGCGCCCCGGCTATGTGCCGCGCTTCCCGGATGAGGAACAGGCCCGCGCCTTGTTGGCCGACGCCGCCTGGCATTTTTCGGCCATGATTTGGGGTTGGGACTTTAGATACACGCCTAGTGACGCCACCCGCCAGGTGGCCGAGGTCTTTAGCCTGACGCCGCGCGGCGGCCTACAGACCGGCGACCCGGGCTTGCGGGTGGAGAGCGTGCGCTTGGAGGGCTCGGTGGTCTGGGCGACTATTTCCTACGTCCTGCCGCCGGCAGCCCGCTATCATTACCAGGCTTGGACCAGTTCCATTTATCCGGTGGCGCAGGGCCGGGCGGCCGATGCGGCTTTCCCGCCCTTTGTGGAGCCCAACCCGGCTAGCCGGGCGGCCGTCCGCCAAGGCGCCATCACGGCGGCCGTCAAGGAAGCGTTGCGCGCTTACTTGCGCGGCGTCACCTACAATAAACCGCGCCTGGTGCGCGGCGCCTGTGTGCTGCTGGCCGTACCGCGGGTCTTTATTGCCAGCGGACAGTACACCGCCAATGTGCGCCTCCGGCTGCGGGTCGACGAGATCATCCCCTACAGTCAGTATTGAGCCGGCCGGTTGCCGTCACGGCCGCCGGATTGGCGCGGCCGTGGCGCGGTCAGTCGACCTTGGGCAGCAGCGGCTCCACCGCCTGGTGCATGGCGTCCAGGCGGCGCATCACCTCATCGACGATGGCCTGCTTGCGGTCGGCGCCATCGAGCAGCTGGTCTTTGACCGAGTCGCGGAAGTCGGCGCAGGCGATGGGCGGACTAACCTCGTATAGGATGCTGCCCTGTCCAATCTGGTCGTCGTGCATGCCGCCGTCGGGGTTGATGAACAGGATGGTGCCGTTCATGGACACCAGGCACAAATAGTCGAAGGCCCGAATGTAGGAGTCGATCTCGCGGACGCCTTTTTTGGTGGACGGATCCCAGGGGCGGTAGCGGGTGCCGGAAGGATAGACCAGGATCAGCTTGTCGGTAGTTTTTAGCTCGTTGAGCCGCTTGAGGCTAGCCTGGTTGATGGTCTGGCTCTTGGCCTGCTCGGCGGCGATGGTGGCCGGGTCGGCGTTCTTGTCCTTGAGGGCCTGGATGGAGCGGCTGGGGTAGATGACCAGTCGGGAATAGGCCTCGGTGAAGGCCGTTACCACCGGGTTGGTTTCATTGAGCTTGTAGCCGGCCACGGCGATCAGTTTCTCGGCCGCCTCAACGCCTTCCGGCCCGGCCTGGCGCAGCATGTAGTGGAAGGTCGGCAGGTCGAAGTTGCTGTAATGCTCGACCAGTAGCAGGCAGGATTTGCCCTGCCTGGCCAGGGCGGACAGGGCGGCCAGGTTTTCCATGGAACGGATGGTCGAGCCGGGCACCAAGTGGTCGGCTATCATCTTGTCGATATAGGGCAGGATGGCCTTGTTGCCGGGCTGGTAGACGTTGTCCGGGGTAATGGTCATGGCTCCCAGGGACTTTTTTAGCATTTCCATGACGTCGGCTCTATATAAGGTACTCAGTGGCTGCATTGTTCCTCCCTGAAAAAGGCCGGCCGACGGCGCTCTGTCCGCTCGTCGGCAACGTGTTAGAGTATAGGCTGGGGCTTTTAGGCTGTCAATCCAAGGCGCTTGGCGCTAGCGCTACCGGCGCGGCTGATACGGCCGGCGTCTGGGGTTGCGCCTGAGGCGGCAGGGCCGACAGGATGGCCTCCCGCACCCGTTCCGGCAAGGCGCGGCGGGCGTCGGCTTCCAGTCCGGCGGTGGGAATGGGTGGGTGGACGGTGAACTCGATGGTGGCCGACTCGATGCGTTTATGCGCTTCCCAGGTCAGCCAGGAGCCGTTGACCGTCACCGGTACGATACTGGCGCCGGACAGGGTGGCCAGCTTGAAGCTGCCCTTGCGGAAGCTGCCCAGCTGGCTGCCGCGGCTGCGCGTGCCTTCCGGGTAGATGCACAGGGCGCGGCCGTTCTTGATTTTACGCGCGCCGATGTCGATGGAGCGCTTGCCTTTAGCCAGGCTATCGCGGTTCAGGAACACCGAGCCCAGGGCCGCAATCCAGATGTTGATGAAGGGCAGGAAGAGGGCCTGGCTCTTGATGATGAAGCCGACGGTGCGCGGCAGGTAGGCCAGCATCATCACGAAGTCCATATCGCCCTGGTGGTTGGAGACGAAGACCAGGGCCTTGTCCTGGGGGATGTTCTCCAGGCCACGCACCACTGTTTTGGTGCCGGAGGCCAGGATGATCGACTTAGCCCACCAGCGCGCCACCAGGCTGATCAGCGGCCGGGTCAGGAATTGGAGCTGCAGCCAGTCGAGCACCAGCAGGACAAAGCCGAGCGGCGTCACGAAGAGCACCGACAGCCAGAAATAGACGAAGAATAGTATAGTTCGAATCATGAGCCTGAAAATAGCCTTTTCGCGGCGTTTGTGGCAAGTGCCTGGCTAACGGATTTCCTTAACCAGGGCCACCAGGAAGTGCCAGAACTGGGCGACCGACTCGACGCTGACCATCTCGTCCGGCGAGTGCGGGTTGCGGATGGTCGGGCCGATGGACAGCATCTCCCAGTGCGGATAGACCGGCCGGAAGAGGCTGCACTCTAGTGCGGCGTGGGTGGCGGTGATCACTGGCAGCTTGCCAAAGATGTTCTGGTAGCAGTGGCTGGCGGTGGCCAAGAGGGCGCTGCGCGGTTCCGGCGTCCAGGCTGGCGAGTTGACGGTGCGTTTGGTGGTGGCGCCGGCCTTGAACAGGATATCGTCGATCTCGTTGGCCACCCCTTCCTTTTCGATGTCGCTGGATGAGCGGACCATGCACAGCGTTTCCAGGAAGATGGCGCCGGGGCCTTCGTTGCTAAGCTTGAGGATGCCCAGATTGCTGGAGGTACGGACGGCGTTGGCAATGTCGGTTTCCATGGCCAGAAGGCCGTTGGGCAGCGATTGGATCAGGTTGACGAACATCCGGCTCTCTTCGGCGTCGATGGCTTGTGCCGGGGCGTCGGTGGGCTGGATGACTAGGTTGAAGCCCGGGTCGCTATCGTCTAGCTCGCCGGCGATGTATTGGGCTTCCAGGCGCAAGGCTTGCTGCCAGGCGGCGGTCTCGAAGGGCGGCACGCCGACGCGAGCCTCGGCTTCGCGCGGGATGGCGCTGGCGGCGTCGCCCGAGGCCATGTCGCCGATGGTGTAGTCGCCAGGCGCGACTTCCAGCAGGCGGCAGAGCAGGTTGCCGGCATGGCCCCGGCCGCGGTTGATGTCGATGCCGGAGTGGCCGCCGACCAGGCCTTCTACTCGGACCGTGAACCACTGCCAGCCCTCTTCTACCGGTAGGCTGTGCAAGTGCAGGATGGCTTGGGTGCGGATGGTGCCGCCGCAGCCGATCGAGAATTCGTCCATGTCCTCCCAGTCCAGGTTCAGGAGGTATTTGCCATGCAGGGCGGTGCTGGAGATGGCCATGGCGCCGGTCATGCCGTCCTCCTCGTTGACGGTGAACAGGAATTCCAGCGGGCCGTGCTCCAGCGTGTTGTCTTCCATAAAGCAGAGCATGGCGGCCACGCCGATGCCGTCGTCCGCGCCCAGGGTGGTGCCGCTGGCCATCAGCCACTCCGGCTTGTCCGGATGCAGGCGAGGCTGTATCGGGTCCTTGGCAAAATTGTGGCCGCTGTCGGATCTAGCCTGAGGGACCATGTCCATGTGGGCTTGCAGGATGATGCCGGGACGGTTGGCGAAGCCCGGGCTGGCCGGTTTACGGACGATGACGTTGCCGACGATATCCTGCCGGCTGTCCAGCCCCAGCGCCTTGGCCTGCTGGTGCAGCCAGCTACTGAGGGCAGCCTCGTGGTGTGAGGGGTGGGGGATGGCGCACAGGGCGAAGAAATTCTTCCAGAGGTTTTTGGGCTCAAGCTGTTCCGGATTCATGATTGCTCCCTGGCGTAGCGGTTTGTGCAAGTGTACAACTCCATTATCGGGAAAAACAAGGCTATAGCCCCGAAAAAACCGTTAGGAAACGGCCGACTGGCCGCAAATTCCGTCTGCTGCGTTCCGGAAATTTCGTCCGTTGTGTTTCGGCTCTTGTAAAAGGCCAGTCGATGCGCCAGACTTATGGGACGAGTGGCGGCGCCACGAGTGGCGGCGCCATCGGCTGGGTCATCTGCCAGGTAGGCTGGAGCGCGGTCAGGAGACGCGGGATATATGAATGATCGCCTGCTGAAAGAAAAGACACTGATTCTCGACCAACTGCTGCGCTTCCTGGTAATCGTCGGCGGCATTGCCTATGTACCCAGCATGATCGCGGCCGTCTCTGGCGGCTTGTATCTTATCGCGGTGGTGGATAGCGCGGTGTATCTGGCCATAGCCGGTCTGGCTTTCTGGCCAAGACTGCCCGATGGCCTGCGCATTTCAGCGCTGGTTTTTTTCAGTTTCGCGGTGGGGGCGGTGGTGCTCTTCCTGACCGGGCCGAATGGCGCCGGTTATATCTGGTTCAGCTGCGCCATCGTTCTTTCGGCCTTGTTCATGCGCCGGCGCCTGGTGGTACTGCAGCTGGCGTTGGCTGTAGCCACGCTGGCGGTGTATGCCTACTGTATCGATCGCGGTTGGCTGAACCATGGCTATGCGGTGCTGTCCGTGGTCATCATATCCTCCAATCTGCTTTTGGTGTCGCTGATACTGGTTTTCCTGATCCATCGTCTGTTGGCTAGTATGCGTCAGTCGTACCAGGAGCAGACCGTCCTGGCCGAGTGCCTGGCTTCCGAGCTGGCCGACAGCCGCCGCTTCCAGGCTGAACTATCGACGGTTCTGGAGCACAAGGACGAGTTGTTACGCGAGCTTAACCACCGCGTCAAAAACAACCTCCAGCTGGTTTCCAGCCTGCTTGGCCTGGATGGCGACGTGTCCTGCGGCGACTCAACGGCCGGGAGGCCGGCCGGCCAAGTGTCCTTGGCCACCGTCCAGCGTCGGCTGCAGGTGCTGGCCACCGTCAACGAGCTGTTCCTGGAGACTACCGCCAGCGGCCGCATCGATCTGACCCGCCTGTTTGAATCACTGGTGATTTGTCGGCTGGACAGCGTTAGCGGCCGGGCTCAGCGCTGCGTGGTCCGCTCGCTCGATTCCAGGCTCGGCTGCACGCCGCAGGCCGCCACGGTGCTGGCCTTGCTGGTAGACGAGGTGCTGGAAAATTTGGGCGAATTGGCGCAAGACGCCTGGCTTGACGTGTGCCGGACGGCGGGTCGCTGGTACTTGCTGGTCGGCCCGGGAGGCAGCGGCCTGGATAGCGATGGCGCAACCCGCTTGGTGGAGCGTCTGCTGGGCAATCTGGCCGGCGACCGCTTTTTCGGAACTCCGGCCGTCGAGGTCGACTGGTCGAGCCTGCCTGGGAATTCCGATTCAGTCGACCAGCCAACACCAGCCGGCGGTCCCAACCTGTATCAGCTCCGCCTGGCCATCGACCAGTTCGTCAGCCTTGAACCCGCCCCACCACCAGGAGGCTGAGCCGGGCGGCGGCATGGTTTGACCTTGCCTCGGCGGCTCGGCCTGACGTCGCCCCGGCCTTGCCAGCCACCTTGCCGGCCGCTACAATAACGGCATGTATTTCAACGAGTTGGTAGATTCCTACGACCGCGAGCGGCGCGAACGCAATGTTTTCCACGACTTGATGCGCTACCGGGTGCGTGAAGTACTCCTGGTAGCCAGCCTGTACGACGCCTTCATCCTGGAACGCGACGGGGCGCTGTCGGAGCGCATTTACGGCGAGTACTACAAGCTCAACTTGAGCACGGCGCCGCGCGTCACCAGCGCCTATACGCCGGAATCGGCCGTGGCCCAGTGCCGCGAAACCGAATTCGACCTGGTCATCCTGATGGCCGGCCTGGACTACGACCAGCCGCTGGCCACGGCAGCCGCCATTCGCGAAGCCCGGCCCGGCATTCCGGTGCTGTTGCTGGCCATGAACAACGCCAGCCTGACCGGCGCCGGCGGCCGCTGCCCGGCCAGTTTCCAAAACATTGACCGGGTGTTTGTCTGGAACGGCTACTCGAAGCTCTTCGTCGGCATGATCAAATACGTCGAGGACATGCTCAACGTCGACAACGATGCCCGCGTGGGCATGGTGCGCGTCATTCTGCTCATCGAGGATTCGGTCCGCTACTACTCGCGCTACCTGCCGCTGCTGTACTCGGTGCTGATGCGCCAGACCCAGCAGCTGATTGAGGACGAGAGCCAGGTGGAGGCCACCAAGATCCTGCGCATGCGTGGCCGGCCGAAGATCTTGCTGGCCACCAACTATGAAGAAGGCCAGGTCCTGTTCGACCAGTACCAGTCCAACCTGCTGACGGTGATCAGCGACGTGCGCTTCCCGCGCGGCGGACAGGAGGACGCCGAGGCCGGTTTCCGCTTCCTGGAGATGGCCAAGGGGCGCCTGCCCGACCTGCCGGTCCTCATCCAGTCCAGCGAGTCGGTCAACCGGCAGCGCGCCTACCAGATGGGAGCGGCCTTCCTGGACAAGAATTCCGATACTATCTTTATGGAGTTGTCCGGCTTCTGCCTGGCCCATCTGGGCTTTGGGCCTTTCATCTTCCGCAACGAGAGCGGCACCGAGCTGGCGCGGGCCCGAACCATGGCCGAGTTCGAGGAGTACCTGACCTGGGTGCCGGCCGATAGCCTGCTCTACCATGCCTCGCGCAACCATTTCTCGGCCTGGCTGATGGCTCGCGGCGAGGTGCGCTTCGCCCGCATCATCCGCAACTACATGCCCGACGACTTTCCGGACCACGCCGCCTTGCGCGACTTCATCCGGCGCACGCTGGACGACTTGGAGCAATCCAAGGGCCGAGGCTTGATTCCGGACATGGGGCTGCCACGCGGCGGCCGCGGCATGGGACGGCTGGGCAATGGCTCGGTTGGCGGCAAGGGCCGTGGCCTGGCCTTCATCAAGAGCCTGATCGACAACCTAGCCTTTCCTCGCCGGCAAGTGGGCATGGATATCCAGCTGCCCTACACCTTGTTCATCGGCATCGATGAATTCGAGCGCTTTATGGACCTTAACCAGCTGTGGAGCCTGGCCCGCCATCCAGAAGGCGTCGACTTGCGCCACGGCTTCGTGGACAAGCTGCTGGACGCCGACCTGATTGACCGGCTGCGCGATTTCCTGCGCCAATGCCACCGGCCGCTGGCGGTGCGTTCTTCCGGCCTGTTTGAGGACATGCTGATGGTGCCGTTCTCCGGCGTCTACGAGACCTATCTCTTGCCTAATGCCCATCCCGACCTGGAAGTACGGGTCCGCCAGCTGCGCGACGCCATCAAACTGGTTTACGCCAGCCTGTTCAGCGAGTCGGCCCAGGCCTACTTCAACGCCGCCCACTACAAGCGCGACGAGGAACGCATGGCCATCGTCATCCAGGAAGTAGTCGGCTGCCGGCAGGGGCGCTGGTTCTATCCGCTGATCTCGGGCACCGCCCAGTCCTATAACTATTATCCGGTTTCCTATTTTAAGCCGACCGATGGCCTGTGCACGGCGGCGCTCGGCCTGGGAACCTACGTGGTGGGCGGCAGCCAGTGCTGGCAGTTTTCGCCTAAGTACCCCAAGGTGGACGTGTTGGCCACCGAGCACCGCATGAGCGGTTCTCAGCGCTGGTTCTACGCTATCGACATGGAGAAGGACGAATTCAACCTGGTGGACGGCGAGACGGCCACCCTGGAGCGGCTGGATATCGCCGAAGCCGAGCGGCACCCGCGCTTTTCGCTGGTGGCCAGCACCTGGAACGTGGCCGATAACCGGCTTGAACCTGGTACCCAAGCGCGCGGGCCGCGCCTGATCGACTTTGCGCCCATTCTCAAGTACGAGGCTTTTCCCTTCGCCAAGGTGGTGGAAGCCGTTCTCGATGTCTGTGCCCGCAGTATGGGCGTGCCGGTGGAGATCGAGTTCGCCATCGATTTCTGCGCCGAGGCAGTGACAGCCGGCGGCCCGGCGGTAACCGGCGGCGCGGCGATAGCCAGTGGAATGGCGGCCGCTGAACCGGTTTTCTACTTACTACAGGTCAAGCCGCTGATCCAGAACGCCGAGCGCGTCAACATTGACCTGCCCACGGTTGACCCGGCCGACTGCCTCCTGCTCACCGATCGCTGTATGGGTAATGGCAGCGTGGCCGGCATCGCCGATATCATCTACGTCGACCCGGAGCGCTTCGACCGGGCCGCCACCGAGGCCATCGCCGCCGAGGTGGGCGATCTGAACGCCTTGCTGACGGCCGAAAACCGGCCATACGTGTTGATCGGCCCCGGCCGCTGGGGTACGCGCGACCGCTGGTTGGGCATACCGGTCAGCTTCGCCCAGATTTCCAATGTCAAGGCCATCGTGGAAGCCGACTTGCCTGATTTCAGCGTCGAATCATCCTTGGGCAGCCATTTCTTCCATAATGTCACCTCGATGAATATCGGTTACTTTTCGGTAGCCCACGGCAAGGCGACCTCCTTCGTGGATTGGGCGGCCCTGCGGGACTTGCCCGTGCTGTCCAAGGGCCGCTACTGCGTCCATGTGCGCCTTGAAAAGCCGGTTGAGGTGGTGATGGATGGCCTCAAGGGTCATGGATTGATTAAAAAGCCTGGCAGGCAATTGACGCCGGCGACGAATTCGGACAATATCTATTGTAACTGACTAGCCGGCCCGTGGCCCGGCCCAGCATAGGGTCCGCCCGGTCGCGACGCATCGATTCAGGAGTGACAATCATGGAAGTACAATCCCTGCTCAGAGGGCTTCATCCGCTGGAAATAAAGGTGCTGCTGTATTTTGCGCCTGGCGACGTGTTGAGCGCCGCGCGTTTGATAACCGAACTGGCGTATGTTGAAGGACAAGCCAATCAGGCTTTCGCCTGGCTGGTCGCCAAGCAGCTGGCCGCCGAGACTAGCCGTTCCAGCCGCCTGGTGTACGAGGTGACGCCGTTGGGCGTTAGCTGGCTGGAGCAGGGTAGCCCCGAGGAGCGCATCGTCAAGTTGTTGCGTGAACAGGGGGCCTTGGCCATGCCGGCTATCTGCCAGGCCATTGGCATGGAGCAGAAGGACGCCGGTACCGCCTACGGCAAGCTGGCCAAGGAAGGCGTCGTGACCATGGACGCCGAGAAGCGGGTCAGCCTGCTGGACGCCCACAAGGCGCTGCGCTCCAGATTGCTGCGCCAGATTCTGGCCCGGGCCCAAGCCGAGGGCGGCCTGCTCGAGGAAGCCAGCCTTGTACCCGAGCAGCTGGCCTTGCTGGCCGAGGTGGCCAAGAAGCGCGGCGCGGCCGATGCCCCCTTCCGGGTGGCCGATCGCGAAACCGTGCTGTGGAGCCTGCTGCCGGCCGCCGCCGAGGTGACGGCCGTGCTGCGCGCCCAAGGCGTCTCCGGGGACGAGCTGGGGGCCATCACCCAGGATATCCTGGAGTCCGGCAGCTGGAAAAACGTCAGTTTCCGCACCTATAACATCAGCAGCCGGCCGGCCCGCCTGCTGCCTGGCCGCCACAATCCCTACGTGCAATTCCTGGACTCGGTCAAGGACAAGCTGGTTTCACTCGGTTTCCAGGAATTCGACGGCGGCCTGGTGGAGACCGAATTCTGGAACGGCGACGCCTTGTTCATGCCGCAGTTCCACGCCGCCCGCGACATCCACGACGTCTATTACGTGGCCGACCCGCAGCGCGCCAAGAGCATCGAGGAACCCTATCTTTCCCGCGTGGCCGCCACGCATGAGAACGGCGGCAACACCGGCTCGCGCGGCTGGCGCTACGGCTTCGACCGCGACTTTACCAAGCGGCTGGTGCTGCGTAGCCAGGGCACGGTCCTGTCGGCCCGGCAGCTGCCCACCGCCGAGGTGCCCGGCAAGTATTTCGGCATCGCCCGCTGCTTCCGCTATGACAAGGTCGACGCCACCCACTTGTCCGACTTTTACCAGACCGAGGGTATCGTGCTGGGCGAGGACGTCTCCCTGCGCACCCTGCTGGGGTTCCTGGAAATGTTCGCCGTCGAGGTAGCCGGCGCCAAGGAAGTCAAGTACGTGCCTGGTTACTTTCCATTCACTGAGCCGTCGGTCGAGGTGCATATCAAGCATCCGGTGCTCGGCTGGTTCGAGTTGGGCGGCGCCGGCATCTTCCGGCCGGAGGTCACCGAGCCGCTAGGCGTCACCGTGCCGGTGCTGGCCTGGGGTATCGGCATCGACCGCATGGCCTTGATGGCCCTGGGCCTCAACGACATCCGCGAGCTGTTCAGCTACGACATCGACAGCGTGCGCCTGCGCCGCGCCGGGCTCGTCCCCGGCCAGCCGGCCGTTTCCGCCGGGAAGAAGGAATAAGACCATGCCAAAGATAGACGTCAACGAGGAACTGTTCTTCGAGCTGCTCGGCGAGAAGCTGGACGCCGCCGCCCTGGAGGCCTTGCTGCCGGTGGCCAAGGCCGAGCTGGACGGCTGGGACCAAAGCGGCCCGGCGGCGGACCGCGTCATCAAGATCGAGCTGAACGACACCAACCGCCCGGACCTGTGGTCCACCGCCGGCCTGGCCCGGCAGCTGCGCAGCTGGAAGCGGGGGGTGGCGCCGAGTTACGATTTCTTTTCAACCGAAGGCGCGCCTAAGCCGGCTGGATTCGCCATCCGCGTCGACCGCTCGGTGGAGGCGGTGCGCCCCTTCCTGGCGGCCTTCGTCGTTTCGGGCAAGGCCATCGTTGATGCCATGCTGCGTGACGTCATCCAGACCCAGGAGAAGCTGTGCTGGAATTTCGGCCGCAAGCGCCGCTCGGTTTCCATGGGCCTGTACCGCATCGACCTCATCAAGTGGCCGGTGCGCTACCACGCCGTGCGGCCGGACGCCGCCAGCTTCGCGCCGCTGGCCATGGACGAGCCGATGGACCTGGCCCGCATCCTTAAGGAGCATCCCAAGGGCAAGGAATTCGGCTTTATCCTCGACGGCTGCGCCGTCTATCCGCTCTTGTCCGGGGCCGACGACCGCATCCTGTCCTTCCCGCCCATCATCAACAGCAACGACCTGGGCGCGGTCCAGGTGGGCGATCATGACCTCTTGGTGGAGTTTACCGGCAGCGACATCCTGGCCCTGGCCCTCTCGGCCAACATCGTGGCCTGCGATTTCGCCGACTCAGGCTACGCCATCAAGCCGGTGCGCGTCGACTATGATTTCGACACGCCATTGGGGCGCAGCGTCGTCTTCCCATACTATTTCCAGGTGCCGGCCACCGTCGATGCCGGCCGCGTCAGCAAGTTGCTGGGCGACAGCATCAGCCCCGAGCTGATGCAGGCCTCCCTGCTGCGCATGGGCATGGTCAGCGAGCTGCACGGCCAGTACGTGCGCGCCATGCCGCCGCCCTACCGCAACGACTTCCTGCACGCGGTCGATCTGGTGGAAGACGTCATGATCGGCCGCGGCATGGACAGTTTCCTGCCGCAGCGCCCGCACGACTTTACCATCGGCCGCCTGACGCCCATCGAGCAGCTGTCGCGCCAAGCCAAGGACCTTTTCGTCGGCCTCGGCTATCAGGAAATGATTTATAACTATCTTGGAAGCCGCAAGGACTACCTGCAGCGCATGAACCTGGGCGAGGAGGGCGTGGTGCGCATTTCCAACCCCATGACCGAAAACTACGAGATCGTCCGGCCGTCCATCCTGCCCTGCCTCTTGCAATCGGAAGCGGTTTCCAGCAAGGCGCCGTATCCGCACCGCATCTTCGAGGCCGGCAAGGTGGCCTTCCTGGACGGCAAGGCCAATTACGGCACGCTTACCCGGCAACGGCTCGGCTTCCTTTCCGCCCATCCGGCGGCGGACTTCAACGAGGCGGCCAGCCTGATGTCAGCGGCGCTGTACTTCCTGGGGCACGACTACGCGGTGGCCGAGGCTGACGACCCGCGTTTCATCGCTGGCCGCCAGGCCACGCTGTTGCTGCGCGGCCAGCCGGTCGGTATTTTCGGCGAACTGCATCCGGCGGTGTTGGCCAACTGGGGCATCACTATGCCCACCGTCGGCGGCGAGATCGATCTCGACGCCTTCCTGGCGTAAGGGGCGGGAGCTTGATCGACACGGCTGTCCTGGTACTCAGTTCACGCCTCCTGGTTATGGCGGTGGCCACTTTTCTGGCCATCGCCGTCTGGGCCAGGGTGCGTGACGCCGCCTGGATGCTGTTTGTCATCGGCGTCATCGCTGGCTATGCCGATATCCTCTATAATATCCTGATCCATTTCGGCTTGCTGCCGGCGGACTGGCCGACCTTATTGGGGCAGCCAGTCCTGCCTTTCGTGTTCGTTAACCTGCCTTGGCTGTTCTTCAGCGCCGCCTTCCTGCTGCTTCTGCGCCGCTACAACCGCCGTTAAGTAAGCGGCGCCCGTAAGCAGCCCGTTCCTACTGGCAGGAGACTGCCATGCAAATCTACTCATACGAACCCCTCGGCTACGGCGGGCAACTGGTCAAGGTGGAGGTCGATATTCGGCGCGGCATCCCGACGGTCGACATCGTCGGCTTGCCGGACGGCGCCATCAAGGAAGCCCGCGACCGCATCCGCGCCGCCCTGCGTAACGCCGGCCACGAGTTTCCGTTGGACAAGGTGCTGGTCAACCTGGCGCCGGCCGGCCTGCGCAAGGGCGGCGCGGCCTTCGACCTGTCCATCGCCCTGGCCATCCTGGTGGCGTCCGGCCAGTTGCCCGACCTGCCGTTGGCGGTGCTGGCGGTCGGCGAGCTAGAGCTAAGCGGCCAGGTGCGGCCGGTGCCCGGCGTCCTGCCGGCGGTGGCCGAAGCCCACCAGGCCGGCATCGAGGCCTGCATCGTGCCGCCGGCCAATTGGCGCGAGGCGGCCGTGCTGGCCGGCGACCGGGCCTGGGCCTTGCCGGATATGGCGCAGGCCGTCCGGCTGTGCACCGCCCTGCGCGGCGGCGAGGCGGCCGCCGATTACCGGCTGACGGTGCAGGCCCCCTGCCTGCCTGGCGCCGCCACGCCGCTGGCCGATCCGGCGCCATCTTTCCCGGACTGGCCGGATTTTTCTGAACTGCGGGGACAGACCCGCCTGCGCCGGGCCATGGAAATCTGCGCCGCCGGCGGGCATCATGCCTTGCTCTTCGGGCCGCCCGGAGCCGGCAAGACGATGGCCGCCCAGCGCTTTCCCGGATTGTTGCCGCCGCTGGACGAGGCCGTGGCCATCGAGACCAGCAAGATCCACTCGCTGGCCGGCATCATGCCCGCCGGCGCCGGCTTGCTGCGCTGGCCGGCCTTTCGCGCTCCGCACCACGGCGCCAGCGCCGAGGGCATCGTCGGCGGCGGCAAGCAGCTCAAGCCTGGTGAGATCAGCCTGGCGCACGGCGGCGTGCTGTTCCTAGACGAGGCGCCGGAGTTCCGCAGCGACGTTTTGCAGGCCCTGCGCGAGCCGCTGGAGGCTGGTTATATCAGTATCACGCGGGCCGACCGCACCGTCCGCTATCCGTCGCGCTTTACGCTGCTCTTGGCCTGCAACCCCTGCCCTTGCGGCAACCTGGGCCGGGGCAGTAGCGTTTGCCTGTGCTCGGCCGACGAGATTCGCCGCTACTGGAAGCGGCTGGGGGCGCCGCTGCTGGATCGCGTCGATATCCGGGTGCCGTTACAGCCGGCCAGCGCCGCCGAATTGGCTGGCGGCCCGGCTGAAGGGAGCGCTGCCATACGCCAGCGGGTAAGCGCGGCCCGCGCCATCCAGGCAAAGCGTTACCGCGGCCAGAACTTCACCCTTAATGGCCAGCTTGGCACGGGCGCCATCGACCGCCATTGTCTGGCCGGCTTGTCCGGCGCTGCCGGCTTTTTTGCCCGAGTGGAGGCCGACGGCCTGTCGGCGCGGGCCTGGCACTCGGTTTTGCGGGTCGCCCGGACCATCGCCGACTTGGCTGGCCAGACTGCCCTGACAGCGGAGCATCTGGAAGAGGCGCTGGCCTTCCGTCGCTACGGCGATGAGGACTGGTTTTGGCAACTGCCCTGAGCCATCGTCTACTTTGTGGTTGCGTGTCCATCAATATGGGAGTAGAATAGCTTTATCAACAACGCAAGGGGTGACCATGCCACTCGGGGAAGTATTGATAAAAAAGGGATTACTAACGCAGCCACAACTGGATCAGGCCCTGACGGCCCAAAAGGACCGACCTGGCACCCGGATTGGCGATATCCTGATTGAATTGGGTTTTATCACCAAGTCCCAGCTCGAGGAAGCCCTCCGCTGACCAGCTGCTCCAGCCGGCCCTGACCGGTCGCCGCTGACCGGCCGCCTAGCCTCAACCAAGGAGAGCACGCATGCCGCACCTCCGTATCCGCAATATCGAGTTGGAGCGTCTGACGGCTGCCTCCATCCGCCTGGTCGACCGCCTGCAGGCGGCCATCGGCTGCCAGCGCGACTGGCTGACCATCGAACACGAGCCGGCAACCGCCATCCGCGACGGCCAGCGTATCGCCGGTAATCCTTTTGTCACGGTGCTGTGGTTTCCCCGCCCGCCGGACATCGCCCGCCGGGTGGCGGTCATCCTGAGCGAGGAACTGCGCGGTTCGGCCGACTTTGTTACCGTGGTATTCACCGAGCTGTCCGAAACGCTTTATTTCGAAAACGGAGAGCCGGTATGAGCGGCACGCGGCCGGACTTCGTTATTTGCATCCATGGCGGCGCCGGCACCATCAGCCGCGACACCGCCCCACAGCGGGTCGCCCTGTATCGCGCCGGCCTGGCCGCCGCCCTGGAAGCCGGACAGGCCGTCCTGGCTGACGGAGGGCTGGCCCTGGACGCGGTTCAGGCGGCCGCGCTGGCCATGGAGGATAACCCCTGCTTCAACGCCGGCAAAGGCGCCGTCTACAACAGTCAGGGCCGGCACGAGCTCGACGCCTGCCTGATGGACGGCCGCAATCTGGCCTGCGGCGCCCTGGCCGGCTGCACGGTCATTCGCAATCCCATCCGGGCGGCACGGCGCCTGCTGGAAACGTCGCCGCATATCCTGCTGGCCGGCGATGGCGCCGACCGCTGGGCGCACGCCGAGGGGCTGGACTTGGTAGCCAACCAGTACTTCGACGACGCTTTCCGCTTCGAGCAATGGCAGAAGGCTTGCGCCGCCGATGCGGTGCAGCGCGACCATGACGACGCCAAGGGTACGGTGGGGGCGGTGGCCCTGGACCGTCAGGGCAATCTGGCCGCCGCCACCAGCACCGGCGGCCTGACCAACAAGAAATTCGGCCGGGTGGGCGACACGCCGATCATCGGCGCCGGCACCTACGCCAACAACGCCAGTTGCGCCGTGTCCTGTACCGGCACCGGTGAGCAGTTCATGCGCCATGTGGCGGCCTACGATATTCATGCCCGGATGACCCTGGCCGGCAGCAGCCTGGAAGCGGCCTGCCGGCAGCTGATCGACCGTACCCTGCAGCCTGGCGACGGTGGCCTGATAGCCGTGGACCGAGATGGCAACTGGCAACTGGCCTACAACTCGGCCGGCATGTTCCGCGGCGTGGCCGACAGCCACGGCCTGTTTAGCGTGGCCATCTGGGAAGACTGAGCAGCGAACCAGGCCGCAGCGGCTAAGATGAGGCTGCCCAAGTTTTGTTAAGAGAGGGGCTATATGTTAAAAAGTAAAATCGACGCGCTGGCCAGTGGCCGCCTTACTGGCCAGCGCGAGCCGCTGCACCGACTCGAGCCCGCCTTGGCTATGGCCGTTTTGTTCTGGAATATCCAGGAAAAAAAGTCGCCGCGCGGCTGGGACCCAGTCCTGCGGCGAGCCAATTTGCAGAAGGACGTCAACCTAGTTTCTAAAATGGTACCGCACGGCATAGCCTTCAGCCCGCTCATCCTGGCCGGGCGCCCGGCCCACTTTTACATACCCCACCTCCTCAAGCCGCGTCAGATGTTCCTGTATCTGCACGGCGGCGGCTACGTTCTCGGCTCGCTTGATACCGCCGACAGTTTCTGCCGCCTGCTTTGTATGCACACCAACAGCGTGGTGGTGTCGCTCGACTACCGCCTCTCCCCGGAAAGCACCTTCCCGGCCGCCCTGGAGGACGCCCTGGGCGCCTGGCTGGACCTGCAGCGCCTGAACGACGCCGGCACCCTGGCTAGCCTGGCCGAAGTGCTGGGCTCGCCGCTACCCGGTCAGCTGCCCTTCCTAGTCATTGGTGACAGCGCCGGCGGCCACCTGGCCACCACCCTATGCCTCAAGCTCGGCCAGCTCGGCCTCAAACAACCCGACGGCCAGGTTCTGCTCTATCCGGTTACCAACCTGGCCAGCCTGGATACCGAGTCGTATCGCCGCTTCGCCAATGGCTACATCCTCGAAAAGGCCGACATGGAGTGGTTCCGTGATTGCTATGTGCCGGATGAGGAGCTACGTGCCGACCCGCTGGTCTCGCCCCTGCTGGCCCCGGAGGTCGGCCACCTGCCGCCGGCTCTGGTGCTGACCGCCGACCATGATGTGCTGCGCGACGAGGGCGAGGCCTGGGCGGCCCGCTTGCGTCAAGCTGAGGTGCCAGTCTGGCAGTACCGCTTGCCGGGCGTCATCCACGGCTTTGCCAGCCTGACGGCGGTCGGCACCTCCTGGCTGATTGCCATGCACCTCATCAAGGGATTCCTGTCCGAGCTGCGCAAGGGGCGCCTGGCCAAGGGGGGCTCCGATGGCTCCAGCCGCCCGGCTCCCCAATAATCAGGCCGGCGGATATTGCATTGCCAGCGGCCTGTGTTATACTAGTCGGCAATGACTGAAGAACGATCAGACAGTCCCGCTGCCGGATTGGGCCAGGCCGATGCCAGCTTGGCTTGCCGGCCCGGCTGCGGCGCCTGTTGCATTGCCGTTACCATCTCCAGTCTCGGGAAGGCCGCCGGCGAATCCTGCCGCTACTTGACCCCCGATCTGCGCTGCACCGTGTTCGGGCAAGCCGGGCGGCCGGACATCTGCCTGTCATTCCAGCCCAGCCGGGAAATGTGCGGCGCCAACCGCGACGAGGCGCTGGCCTGGCTAGGCGCGCTGGAGGCGGCCACCACGCCACCAAAAAGACCGACTAGTTCGCAGGGAGGATAGCATGGAATCGATCGACTTTTGGCAAGCCGAGAAACTGGGCCTAGCCGCCGTTAGCGCCCTCAAGGCCAACGGCTTTGACGCGCATTATTGCGCCGGGCGCGAGGAGGCTATAGCCCTAGTGTTGCCCTGGCTGCGCTCCGGAGCCACCATCGGCTTTGGCGGCTCGATGACGGTACACGAGCTGGATATCCGGCAAATGGCCATCGACGCCGGCTGTGTGCTCTTGGACCACGCCGACCCGTCGCTCGACGCCGCCGCCCGCCGTAAGGTGCTGCGCAGCCAGCTGACCAGTGATGTTTTTATCTCCAGCAGCAACGCCGTCACCCTGGACGGGCAGCTGTTCAACGTCGACGGCAACGGCAACCGCCTGGCTGCCCTGACCTTCGGACCGGACAAGACCATCGTCATCGTCGGCGTCAACAAGATCGTGGTTGATCTGGAGGAAGCCTGGAACCGGGTGGAGCTCTATGCCGCGCCGATGAACAACAAGCGACTGGACAAGGCCAACCCCTGCGTCAAATCAGGCTACTGCATGGATTGCGACGGCGACGGCCGCATCTGCCGGGCCTACGGCGTGCTGCGCAAGCGGCCGAGTTCCAGCGACTTTACCGTCATCGTTATCGGCGAACGGCTCGGCTTCTGAGTATGGCCGCCTGATGCGCTGGCTTTTGGGCCGGCCTTGGCTGGACGCGGCCGACGATTTCGCGGCCTGTGCCCGTCAGCTGACGGCTAAAGCCTGGCCGGAGGAATTTGCCTTCGCCGAATTCTTTGATGATCAGCGGATCGTCGACCTCTGCCTGGCTGGCTTCATGCCGATGTCCGCCGAGCTACCCGTCGCGCTCAGTCGCGGCGAAGGGCCGGCGACCTTTGATTCCGGCAGCTGGCGAAGGCGCCAGATTTTCCTGACACCCAAGCTGCATCTCTTTCGCTGCCTGCTTGTCCCGGAAGCCTGTCATGCCAGCCGCAGTGCGCGCCGCCAGGCCAGTAGCTATCGGCTGACGCTCAACCAGGCCTTCGATATGACGCTGGACCGTTGCGTAGCGGCGCATGGCGGCGATTGGCTGACCCCGCCGCTGGTGGCTGCTTTCAAGCGGCTGCACGCCGCATCGGCCGCCGGCTTGCCGGGTAGCCTGCGTTTCGTTTCGGTGGAGCTGTGGCGGGACGAAGCGGGGGCCGACGACCCCAGCCTGGCGACCGGCCAATCAGTAGCGGCTGGCCAACTATTGGTGGCCGGCGAGATCGGATACCAGGCCGGCGCCATCTACACCAGCCTGAGCGGCTTTCGCGGCCCGTCGGGTAGCGGCACTGTGCAGCTGGCGGCCCTGGCAGCCGCTCTGCGCCAACACGGCGTTAGCTTGTGGGACTTGGGCATGCCCATGGACTACAAGTCGGCTTTAGGCGCCGGTTCGGTGAACCGGGCCACCTTCCTGGCCTGCCTGCGCCGTTTATCAACCCAGCCAGCCATCAGCCTGGGCAGCCAGTGGCCCGCGACCGGCCAGTCCGCGGCTGACCTCATTAAGGCTCCAGTCGCCGACCTAATCACCAGCCTAGAGACCGTCTCTCAGGCCTGAGCCGGCAGGCGGATACCGCGGTCGATGACGCAGCCACCCAGCACGAACCCCTCGTCGTCATAGAAAACGGCCGACTGGCCGGGCGCCACGGCGCGTTGCGGGTCATCGAAGCGGATGCTGGCCTGGCCGTCGCGGAGGGCGAGGACGGCTCCGGCCGGACGGTGGTTCTGGCGGATGCGCACCAGGGCGCGGAACTCGCCAGAGCGCAGGGCCGGGTCGTGCACCAAGGCCTGGCTGCCTTCCAGGCCGGCCGCGAACAGGTCGGCGTTGGCGGACACCACTACTCGGTTGTGGGCCGCATCCAGGGCCAGGACGTACATCGGCGTTGGTCCCAGGCTCATGCCGATGCCGCGGCGCTGGCCGATGGTGTAGTGGACGATGCCCTTGTGCCGGCCCAGCACCTGGCCGCTCTCGTCGACGATGTCGCCGGGCTGCTGGTCGTCAAAAAGCAGGCTGTAGTCGCCGCCCACAAAATCCTGGCTCTCCGGCTTGGCGGCGATGGCGGCCAGACCGTACGAGATGGCTAGCTCACGCACCGCCGGCTTGGTCAGCCCACCCAACGGGAAGACAACGCCGTCCAGGGTGCTTGGGTTCAAGCGATGCAGGAAGTAGGTCTGGTCTTTGGCAGTGTCGACGGCGGTGCGTAGGTGCGTGATGCCGGCGCGCTGGCCGAGGCGGGCGTAGTGGCCGGTGGCGAAGCGGTTAAAGGCGATGCCGGCGCTGCGGGCGCGCTGCAAAAGGAAGCCGAATTTCATCTCAATATTGCAGCGTACGCAGGGGTTGGGAGTGCGCCCGGCCTGGTATTCGGCCTTGAAGTAATCGAGGATTTGGCTTTCGTACTCGGTGGCCAGGTCGAGCGCCTGATAGGGGATGCCCTCGCGGGCGCACAAATCGCGGCAGCTGTCGATATCCTCGGCCTCGTTGGGGCCGTAACAGGCGTCGAGCGTATCCGGCAGCTTGTGGTGCAGCCGCCCGGAGTAGATCTTCATGGTGATACCGTTGACTACGGCGCCGGCATCGCGCAGTAAGAGCAGGCTGACGCTGGAGTCGACGCCGCCAGACAGGCCGACGGCTATTTTTTGGCCCTTGCAAGCCGACAAATCTGGTCTATTCATGGTGCGTTCAGGATAGCCTGCCGTCTCCGGCAGCGTCAACACGCGGTGCTGTCAGTAGTCGGTAGCGCCGGTTAGCGTTGGCGTCGGCCGGGCAGGAACTTCGGTGGCTGGCTTTCCAGTACCAGTCGTTGGCCAGAAAAAGGATGTTCTAGCTCCAGCCGGCTGGCGTGCAGGCAGAGCCGGCCAGCCGGGTCGGTCCGGGCGCCGTAGGTAGCGTCGCCGGCCACCGGGCAGCCGATGGCGGCCAGCTGGACGCGGATCTGGTGGCGACGGCCGGTGTCCAGTTCCAGTTCCAACAGGCAGTGGCGCTCGTAGCGCTCCAGCACCCGGTAATGGGTCAGGGCGCGCAAGGCGCCGGGCGTGCCGGCGGCCACCTGGCCCACCCGGCTGGGGCCGAGCTCCAGCAGCCAGGAGTCGAGCAGGCCGTCCTCAGCCGGCGGAGAACCTTCCACCAGCGCCACGTAACAGCGCCGGGTGGCCAGCTCCTGCCAGTTGCCCATCAGGGCGGTTTTGGCGCGGGCGTTGGTGGCGAAGACCAACACGCCGGAGGTGTCGCGGTCCAGGCGGTGTACTACCGCTGCCCGGCCCTTGGGGTTGTGGCGCTGGATGTGGCGGCTGACCAGATCCAGGAGGTTGCGGGAGCGGCTGCCCTCTGGCGCTATCACCGGCAGGCCGGCCGGCTTGTCCACGGCAATGATATCTTTGTCTTCGTACAGGAAGGTCACCTGTCCGGGACGCGGTGGCCGGATGGGCCGACCGGCGGCTGAGCGGCCGCTGGCCGCCGGGCTTGGTCGACTGCTGGCCGGATGCTCGGCGCGGCCGGTTGGAGCTGGCCGTCGGGGGCTGACTGGCCCGTTGGCTCGGTCAGGCCGAGCTGGGCACCGCCTGGCTGGCCGGTCGGTGGGCGATTGAGGCGCGCGGTCGGGCTGGCCGCCGGGGCGGCCGGCCGGCAGGTGGCCTGTGCGGGGTTTGGAACTTGCCCGGGGGCTGCGCTTGGTACTCATGGTGCGGCAGTATAGCACATCGGGCCGGGCTGAATCAGGGTTGCGGCCGGATGATCTCGGCGTACAGTTCATGGCGCAGCCGGGTGCGGCCGGAGCTGCCGGCTAGGCGCAGTTCCAGCTGCCGGGTGCGACCGTAAACCGCCACCGACTGGTTTGCCAGCCACTGGGCCTCTTGGCTGAGCGGTCCGGTCAGGTAGTAATCCAGGCTGACGCCAGCTGGGTCGCCGGCCGCCGGGGCCACGGTCAGGACGGCCTCGGCATGAGGCTCGCTGCCCACCAGCCGGATGATACCTTGCAGCCAGACCACCGGGCCATCGGTGGCCGCGGCGTCGCCGGTGGCCGCGACCGGGCGCTGGCCGGCGCAGCCGTTACAGGCCAGCAGGCCCAAGCCCAGGCCCAGGAGCAGGCTCAGGCCGAGGCCGAGGAGCAGGCTGGCGGCCGTTAGCCTGCTGGGCAGCCGCCTCATGGCCGGGCCGCATAGGCGCCGTAGAGGTGGCCGTCCGTGGTGCCATCCGAGGGATTGCCGACGTTGCCGAGCCCCGGGATGAATACGCTGAGCTGGCGGGTAGTAGCCGTCGCGGTCGTGTCGGCCGCCGTCGGGCTGTCGCGCACCCAGGTCGGGTAGCCTGATTCTGTCAGGTCGCGGCTGAGCGGGGATGCAACGGCCGGCCGGGCGAGGAACTCGTCGGCGGCGAAGGTTGCCGCGCTGCTCAGAACTGGACTGGAGAAGCTGCCCGGAATGGCTCCGTTCCAGGCCAGCAGCCAGGCAGCGCTACCGCTCGTGCTGGCATCGGCCAGACTGGTACTGTCCAGCGACGCCACCTTGGTCCGGCCGATGGCGAAGCCCGACATGGCCAGGCTGAGGCTGGTGGTGCCGGCGGCCAGGGTCGGCGGGTCGAGGCCGTCGTCGATATGGCTGACGTCTGGGGCTACCGTCTGCAAGTAGGTCAGGTAGGCAGCGTCTTTACCGGTCAGGGCGTGGACAAAGCCGCCCATGACGATGGCCCAGTCGGTGGCCACAGCGGCGTTGGTCAGGTTGAGTGGATCTAACGTCACCCAGTCGGCACCGCCGGCATAAGCGACTTCGGGGTCTTGCAGGGCCAGCAAGAGGTCGCTGACCGAATTGGTCGACTGGTCGTCCTGTCCGGTGTAGGCCAGGAAAGTCTGAATAAGCTTGGGCCGTGCCGCCTCTGGCAGTCGGGACAGTAGGTAGCCGCCAAACAGGGCGGCCACGGTGTAGGGCGTAAAGCCGGACAGGGCGGTGCCCTTGTCCCAGGCTAGGAAATCAGTTCGGCCGGATTTGAAATCGTTGTCTTGGTCGTTTTCAAAAACGTTGACATAAACCGGGAACTGGCCGGAGAAAACGCTCTCGGCGGTGGTGGAGCACAGTTCGTTGGCCCAGGTATCCATTTCGCTGCGGTTGGCGCCGTCGCCAAAGGTGAAGTAGTGGGCGTTGCAGAGGTGTTGGAACTCGTGGGTCAGGGTGCCCTTGGTAAAGAGAGTGGCTGCCGCCTGGTTTTGGCTGTAGACGGCCGCCCCGATGTTCATATAGAAGATATTGGTTTCGTTACTGTAGGCGTAGGTCTCCGTTGAGTAAAAGTCCTTGGACCAGAAGTAGCCGGCGATATTATCCGCGGCCTGATAGAAGACGATGTTGACCACCTGACCATTCGGGTCGTCGAAGAACTCGGTCGGCTGGTGCACATAGCTGGTCACATTATTCCAGGAGACATCATCGAAATGCTGGCCGAATTCTTCTAAAAGACTGACGCTGATGTCGGCGGCGTCCAGGCGACGCACCCAGACCACGCAGCGGTCACCTTCGTAGACCTTGTCGACCCCGATCTGGTGCCAACCATCGTAGTCGGCCAGGTCGTTCACCCAGAACAGGCGCTGGCCGGCCTCGACGGTGGGTTCCTGGATAACAGGCGGTTGCGGGCAAGCGCTGAGTAGGCTGATGAGCGACAACAAGAGCGGGACAACCAAGGCTGTCCGCGCGAAGCGTTTGAAAATCATGCATGAAACTCCCGGAGGCGGCCGGGTTTGGGCCGGGCTAGGCAGGGCGACGCGCGGCCAACCGCCTCCGTTAGTGACTATATCGCAAAGCGCTGGACTTGACCATTCACCTGCTCGATGGCGGCCGTGTTGCTGGCTATCATGCTCAGGATGTGCTGGACGGTCTGGTTGATGTTGCGCACGTCGGTGTCGATGGTCTGCATTTCGCTGGCCATGCGTTGCGACAATTGCTGCAGTTGCTGCATATTGGTAACGATGATGCGCACGCCGCCGGTCATCTCGCCGGCCTCGTTCTTGACGGTCTCGCTGACCGTGTTCATGGCCGTCAGGGCTTCCAGTACCTGCTTAGAGCCGACCGTCTGCTCGCGCAGGGCGTTGCGGATCTCGTCTTCGTAGCGGCTGACGGTGTCGATCAGCTGATTGACGGCCTCAAAGCCGTGCTCGGCGTCGGCCGCGGCCGTGACGGCCTGGTCGATAGAATTCTTGACTTCCTTGAGGTGGTGGCTGACTTCCTTGGACTGGACGGAAGATTTCTCGGCTAGGCTGCGGATTTCGTCGGCCACCACCGAGAAACCGGCGCCGGCCGAACCGGCGTGGGCGGCCTCGATGGCGGCGTTCATGGCTAAGAGGTTGGTCTGGCTGGCAATGGCGGCGATGACCTTGTTGGCGTCGGCCAGCAGACCCGACATCTGGGCCACCCGGGTGATCAAGCCGTTGGCCTCGTTGATTTTCTTGCGACCGGTGCCGGCGGCCTGCTGCAGCTCGACATAGAAATTCTGGACCTGTTCGACGTTGCCGGAAACCGAAGCGATGTTCTGGATCATTTCCTCGATGCCGGCGCTGGACTGGGTGACCATGGCGGCTTGCTCGCCGATCGAATCCTGCAGGCCGTCGATGCCGCGGCCGATCTGCTCGATGCTGGCGCTGGTGGAGCCGACGGCCCGCACCTCGTCCTGCACCAGTTGGCCGATGTCGCCGGCCGAGCGGGCGATCTCGGCCACGGCCCGCTTCAGGTCGTTGCTGCCGCCGGACAGCGCCTGGTTGGTGTCGCTCAGGCTGCGCGTCGAGGTGACGATTTCCTGGATCATGCCGCGCAGCGAGTCGGTGTAGCGGTTGAAGCTGTCGGCCAGGTCGCCGATGGCGTTGAAATTGATGATGGTGGCGCGGGCGGCTAGGTCGGCGGCCTTGGTGGCGGTCAGCTCCATGATGCGCTTGCGCAAGAGGCCGGTCTGGGTCCTGTCCTCGTCGCGCGCCAGCAGAACCATGGCGAAGCTGGTTCCGCCAATGACTAAGCCGACCAGCAAGAGGGCTAGCACGGCGTTATGGGGTCCCTGCCAGGCGGGGTTGCGGTCCACGAAGTAGCGGGCCACATAAGCCAGGTGGGCGATGGTGGCCGCCATGGTGGCCAACACGTTGATGATGTCGCGCGCCTTGTTGAAGATGTCGACTTCGCCGGCGCGCACCTGTTCGATATGGAGGGCTTGCTTGGCGCCGATCAGGATGCGGTTGATGATCAGGGCGTTCAGGGTGGCCGAGAGCATGCCTTCGCTGATTTTGAAGGCCAGCACCCAGCCCAGTGGCGTGCCGCCCGGGCTTTTCCAGTCGTTGAGGGCGTAGAAGATGACCGTGCCGAGGGTCCAGAAGCCGACCGTGACGATGATCAGTAACCAGGGCAGGCCGAGCGCTGCCTTGCGGGCCTTGGCGTAGAGCGTTTCGTCGTTGCGGTCGGGGCGGCGCAGGTAGCTGACCAAGGGCTGCAGCAATAGCAGGATGGCGGCCTCCATGACCACGATCAGCACCGCCACCAGGGCAAAGATCATTGGCTTCTGGAAGGTGAAGGTCAGCCGGGTGCTGATGGGGACGTCTAGCATGATGTTATACAGGTGGGTAAAGGCCTCGCCCAGGAAGAGGGTGATGACCGGAGTGAGCAGCAGCGAAAGGGCGATTTTACCAAGAAAGCGCTTGTTGTCGGTCATGGGTAGTCCTGCCTTGAGGGTTGCTTGGCGACTCGGGCACTGCCAGGCTCCAGCCCAGTATAGGCCGGAACCCGGCGGCGCGCAAGTTTGACCGCGTCGGAAATTGCCTCCGGCTTGCCAGATGCGGGGCTTCAGGCTACAATGGCCGCGTCAAAGCCAATCCGCCACGATGTTTCGCTTACCCAACATAAGGAGTTTCCATGTACGGTGCATTGCAAGTCGATCTCAAGACTAAACTCGAACAAATCCGCCAGGACGGACTGTATAAGCACGAGCGGGTCATCGCCACTCCGCAGGACGCCCTCATCGCCGTCAAGAACGGAAAAGAGGTGCTCAATTTCTGCGCCAACAACTATTTGGGCCTGTCCAACGACCCGGCGGTTCGCGCCGCCGCCGCCCAAGCCATGGAAGAGTGGGGCTACGGCCTGTCGTCGGTTCGCTTCATCTGCGGCACCCAGGAACCGCACAAGCAGCTCGAGGCCGCCATGAGCCGCTTCCTGGGCACCGAGGACAGCATCCTGTTCGGCTCCTGCTTTGACGCCAACGGCGCCGTTTTCGAGCCGCTGCTGGACGCCGACTGCGCCATCATCACCGACAGCCTGAACCACGCCTCCATCATCGACGGCATCCGGCTGTGCAAGGCTGAGCGCTTTATTTTCGAGCACAACAACTTCGCCGACCTCGAGACCAAGCTCCAGGCGGCCGCCGGCCAGCGGCTGCGCTTAGTGGTCAGCGATGGCGTCTTCTCCATGGACGGCGACATCGCCGACCTCAAGGCCATCTGCGATCTGGCCGAGAAATACCAGGCCCTGGTGATGGTCGACGACTCGCACGCCTCTGGCTTCATCGGCAAGACCGGCCGCGGCACGCCCGAGCACTGCGGCGTCATGGGTCGGGTGGACATCATTACCACCACCTTCGGCAAGGCCCTGGGCGGCGCCTCCGGCGGCTGCATCAGTGGTCATAAGGAAATCATCGAGTACCTGCGCCAGAAGGCCCGGCCCTACCTCTTTTCCAACAGCCTAATGCCGGCCATCGTCGGCGGCACCCTCCAGACCCTGGCAATGCTGACCGAGTCCACCGCCCTGCGCGACAAGCTGGAACGCAACACCAAGCGCTTTCGCGAGGGCATGAATAAGGTCGGGCTGGACGTCCGCCCCGGCACCCATCCAATCTGCCCGGTGATGCTGTACGACGAGAAACTGGCCCACGCCATGGCCGACAAGCTGCTGGAGGAGGGCATCTACGTCATCGGCTTCAGTTTCCCGGTGGTGCCGCGCGGCAAGGCCCGCATCCGGGTCCAGATCTCGGCCGGCCACAGCGAAACCCAGATCGACCAGGCCATCGCCGCCTTTGGCAAGGTGGGCAAGGAACTGGGCGCATTAAAGTAACCTTATTGAAACCCCGGGCGATCTGCGGCGTCGCCGACTGATTCGTGACGCTCGCAGGGCAAAAGCCCAGCTTCGGCCCCGAATCAGTCGGCTCCTGGCATCTCATCCCGGGTTTTCAATAAGACGTTGCTGTAAAAAATGAAACCCGCCTGGCTGAGCCGGCGGGTTCTTTTTTTTATGGTAGGTTATTCAGTAGCTTGCTAGTGCATAAATGGCTAATAACAGTTGAATCATCGCCAGTTCCGAGCTGGGCATCAGGGGATGGGCGGGGTGGCGCAGCTGGTCCATGTACCAATAAAAGACGCCCAGTTTGGGGTCGATGCGCAGCACGTAATCTAGGAAATCGTGGTTGGCGGGGTCTTCGCCGAACAGCAGGCGGGCTATCAGGTCGCAAATATTGACCAGGTGCACCAGGGCGCGGTCGTATTCGCCGTGGGACACTTCGGCCGTGAAACTGGCCAATTCGCTCTCGGCATCGTCTTTTTTGTGGGTATCATGGTCTTCCACCCAAGTTTTTCCGAGCAACAGGCCGACGTTCTGGCGGAAAATAGCCAGCAGGCGCTGACGGCGGTCTTCTAGGTCACCCTGGTTGCCAAGGACGTATTTTTCAAACTCGCCGGGCGATCCGAGGATGTTGGCGAAGGCGCAGGCATACTGTTTTCGGAGCAGCTGATTCTCTGTTTCGGTTAGGCGCGGATAGATTTCGCGCGCTGCATCCAGTAAATCGGCTTCGATACTTAGTTCTGCGGGGTAGGCGATTTCGCTCATGGGCTTACCATTGCATGCAGTCGCCGTCTTTGTCAATACAAAAGGTATTCCGGGTCGGCCGTGGCGCAATCGTAGTTTGTCTGCTATAATTTAAGGAGGTGACCAGGTGGCGATGCGCGTCCGGTTGCCGGACAGGTGGCCCCGATGAACGATATCAGCATACACGACGACAAAATAGTCGGTTACGGTTTTGTGCCAGACCGATTCCTGGCTCCCGGCCAGGATGAATATAGCCTGCGCAACCTCCAGCAAACCCGGCCGGCCAGTTCCTGGCGAGCCTTGACAGCCGCCGAAATCGCCACGCTGGAAGCCCGCCATAATACCAGCAACAATTGGGGTCATGTACTGGTCAGCGCTGTTTTCGATCCGCTGCTGGTACAGCACTGCCGCTTCGCCGGGCTGGTGCGCATCGGCAAGCTGGAGCACAAGGTACTCGAGCATCACGACATGATGATCAACGTTGGCCTGTCGCGCAGTACCATTATCTCCTGCGATATCGGCGACGATTGCGCCATCCACGCCTGCAGCTACATTTCCCACTATATCATTGGCGATAACTGCATCCTGTTTAACAATAACGAGATACATGCTACCAGCCACGCCAAGTGGGGCAACGGCATTCTGCGCGATGGCGAGGGCGAGGAATTGCGCGTCTGGCTGGACGTCATGAACGAGGCCGGCGGCCGTTCCATCCTGGCCTTCGACGGCATGATCTGCGCCGACGCCGCCCTGTGGGCCCGGCGCCGCGAGGACGTACAACTGATGGAGCGCTTCAAGGACATGACGCAGGCCAAATTCGGCAGCCAGCGTGGCGAGTACGGCGTTATCGGCGCCGCCAGCGTCCTCAAAAGCAACCGCATCATCAAGGATGTCAAGATTGGCCAGGCGGCCTATATCAAGGGCACCAACAAGCTCAAGAACCTGACCATCAAGTCCACCGACCTGGCGCGTACCCAGATCGGCGAAGGCGTGGAGCTGGTCAACGGCATCATCGGTTACGGCTGCCGGGTGTTCTACGGCTGCAAGGCCGTCCGCTTCCTGATGGGCACCAACTCGGCCCTCAAGTACGGCGCCCGCCTCATCCACTCGGTGCTGGGCGACAATTCGACCGTTTCCTGCTGCGAGATCCTCAATAACCTGATCTTTCCAGCCCACGAGCAGCACCACAATACCAGTTTCCTGGTGGCCGCCCTGGTCAAGGGCCAGTCGAACATGGCAGCCGGCGCCACCATCGGCTCCAACCACAATTCGCGCGCCAACGACGGCGAGATCGAGGCTGGCCGCGGCTTCTGGCCGGGCTTGTCCACCTCCGTCAAGCATAGTTCGCGCTTTGCCAGCTATTGTCTTCTGGCCAAAGGCGACTACGTCAACGAGCTGGACATCCAGTTCCCGTTTGCCTTGGTGAGCAACAACGTCGCCCAGGATGTGCTGGAAGTGATGCCCGCCTACTGGTGGATGTACAATATGTACGCCTTGATGCGCAACGAGGCCAAATTCCTGGCCCGTGATAAACGCCACACCAAGAAACAACAGATCGAGTTCTCGCCTTTCGCGCCGGACACGGCCGAAGAAATGTTCCTGGCCATGGCCAAGCTGGAGCACTGCACGGCGCTGGCCTGGGTCAAGCAGGCCAACGTGGCCGTCGGCAGCGTCGAATCGTTGCGCAAGAAAGGCCGCGAGCTGCTGACCGGGTCGCGCGAGCTGGTCGATGCCTTGGTGGTCCAGTGCGACGATCTCGAGAATTCGCGGCGACCGGCCGTGCTACTCAAGCCACGGCGAGCCTGGAAGGCCTATCGCCACATGTTACGCTGGTATGCGGTCGGCAGCCTGATCGACTACTTCGCCAATCGCGGCGATATCTGTTTCGACGACGCCGCCGAGGTCTTGAGCGGCGAGCGGCGCCGGGAGTGGGAAAACCTGGGCGGCCAGCTGGTGCCGCGCGACAAGCTGGAAAGCTTGGTGGCCGAGATCAAGGCTCACGAGGTCAACGATTGGGATACCATCCAGAACCGCTACCAGCAATGGTGGAAGGAGTATCCGGTCGACAAGGCCCAGCATTCCTGGGCGACGCTTTGCGCCTTGCTCGGCGCCAAAACCCTGACCTGCCAAGCCTTGACGCACGAGGTTGAGCAGTTCATGGCCACCAGCCGCTTTATCGAGGAGCAGGTCTACCTGACGCGATACAAGGACTACGCCAATAAGTTCCGAAAATGTACTTTCCGCGGCGAAAATGAGATGCAGGCCGTGCTGGGCACGCCGGAACAGGCCGGTTTCGTTAAGGATGTCAAGGTGGATATGGAGCGTTGGCGGGCGCGCGCCGACAGGCTTTTAGCCCGACTGACCGAAGGTTGTGATTGAAGCCCGGCGGTTACATGAACCACGGCGGCAGCCGGTTCGGCCGATGTAGCCGCCTTTTATTATTGTATTCCAAGTTTTGGTGCGGGGGACAGTATGCTCGTAGTGCGTAATACAACTTTTTTTTCTGGGAAGCGGCGCAATCTGACTGCCTGGTGCCTGATGCTTGGCCTGGCGCTTGGTCTGGCCAGCTCGCTCTTGGCCTGCGGCGCCAAAGCCGGCAAGGCCAGCGATGACGCGGCGGCCGGTGCGGACGCTGCCAGCGGCATGGCGGCCAGCGGAGGCTTGGCGGCCAGCGGTGGCGGGGCAGCCAACCTGGTGGTCATCGGTACCAATCCTGACGGTACACCGATTTATAGGACGCTGGTTGACGGCAGCTTGGCGGACGGTACTCTGGCTGACGGCACGGCCGCTGATGGCACTGCCCTTGAGGGCAGCGCCGGTGCCGCAACCACGGCTGGTTCCGACACGCCGGGCGTACCCCTAACCGAGGCCCAGCAGGCGGCCATCGCGGCGGCGGCGGCCGAAAATCAGGCCGATCTGGCAGCCAACGCCGCTGCCAATCGTCTGGCCGAGGCGGCTAGACAGGCCGAAGCCGCCCGCCAGGCTGAAATCCGGCGCATCGCTAACCTGCCGGTGCCCGATCCGCGCCTCAGCCAGGCCAGCGGCGTCCACAACGCCGCCATCAGCGTCAGCCTGAGCGTGGCTCAGCCCGAAGCCGCCATCAACTACACGCTGGACGGCAGCGCGCCCAGCCGCGACCGTGGTCAGCGCTACAATGGGCCGATCGCCATTGCCGCCACCAGTTGGCTGCGGGCCGTCGCCTTCGTCCCCGGCGGCAAGATTTCCGCCGTGGTGGGGGCCGACTACGCCATCAACGAGGTCTACGTCGCGGCTGAGGCCAACGGCGTTGGCACGCCGCGCTCGCCGCTAGGCAGCCTCGCGTCCGCCTTGACCACGGCTAAGGAAAAGAACTTGCCGCTGATTAAGGTGGCGGCCGGCATGTATACGGCCTCGCTGGAAATCGATTTCGCGGTCTCGCTGTCCGGCGGCTGGCAGACCAATTTCGTCGCCCGCTCCAACGGCCTGTCCATCGTCCGGGGGCAGGAGGCGGCGCGCTCTACCAAGCAGGAACCGGCCTTCGTCTTCAAGTACAATGGCGCCGCCCTGACCAACGCGGCCTATCTGGAATACTTCGACCTGCGCGGTACTGATTCGTCGTACAGCGTCGGCTTGTTCATTACCAACCGGGCCGCCCCGCTGGTTCGCCAGGTGGCCAGCGCCGGCGGTTTTGGCAGCTATGGCTACGGCGCGATGGTAACCGCCAACGCCAGCCCGCTGTTCCGCGCCTGCCGGCTGTCCGGCGGCGAAGGCGCCACGGCCTATGGCCTGTCGGTCGACTCGGCTCAGGCCACGGTGGAAAGCAGCTGGCTCTTGGCCGGTTCGGGCGGCGTCGGCGGTTACGGCGCCGCGCTGACCGATGCCCGCATCAAGGCCTCCAGCTCGGTTTTCGCTGGCAATGCCGCCAATACCAGTTACGCCGTGGCTTTCTACAATTCCAGCCGCTCCGAGCTGGAGAATTGCAGCCTGGTTGGGGGTAGCGGCCGGGAAGCCGCCGCCGTCTTCAGCTCAGCCAGCAATCCAGCGCTCGTCAATTGTCTGCTTACCGCCCAGGGCGTCAGCAAATCCTATGGCTATATCGGCAACTACGGCGCTTCCACCCCGGCCAAGCTGCAGAATAACGTCTTTATTGGCTGCGCTTCGGCCCTGTACTACGTGGTGGACGGCCGAGTCGCCTACACCGCCGTCAACGGCGAAGGCAACCTGGTGACGGCCGAGGGCGCGGCCTTCGCCGGCAGCATCGCCCGCCAGAACGCCGTTTCGGCTATCGCCCCCGGCGCGGCGCCCGATTACCGCTCGCCGGCCGAGCATGGCTGGCCGGCCGGGCAGGTGCTGACCGGGGCGGCCGCGACCGACATCCACGGCACGCCGCGCGGCGCCAGCTGGACGCCGGGCGCCTGGCAGGTGCCCTGAAACCTATTTCTCGGTCAGGTTGAAGACGCCGTCCCAATTGTCGGCCGGCGGCTTCTGCTGGAAGTTCTGGCTGCGTTTCAGATAGGTGGTCGACGGACCGTCGTTCGGGTAGGCGGCCACCAGTTCCTGGAAGGCCGCCTCGGACTTCGGGTACTGGCGGGCTTCGAACAGTTCGTGCGCCGCCGCAAAGCCGGACAGCAGCTCGGTCATCGCCCGGTCGGCCTCGGCGCGCAGCGCCATGACCTCCCAGAGCTGCACCGGGGTATGGATACCCACTACCCGGACGCGGTCCAGGGCGCGGGCCACGACGTCCGGGC
Source organism: Spirochaetes bacterium GWB1_60_80 (assembly GCA_001829185.1). Lineage (GTDB taxonomy): Bacteria > Spirochaetota > Spirochaetia > Treponematales > UBA12059 > UBA12059. The sequence goes on along the minus strand of MIAR01000012.1, from coordinate 25,484 downwards.
CGGCCGCCTGCAGGGTGGCGTCGGTGGCTAGGATCCAGCTGCCGTACTGCTTGTTAACGCCTTCCAGGCGGGCGGCCAGGTTGACGGCGTTGCCCATGATGGTGTAGTTCATCTTTTTTTTGGTGCCCATGTTGCCCACCACCATGTCGCCGGTGTTGAGACCGATACGCGTCACCAGCGGGTTTGGCGTCATCTTGTCGGCCATGAAGCGTTCGTTCAGGCTGGCCTCGATCTGCTTCATGCGCAGCGCCGAGACGCAGGCCTTGTAGGCGTGCTTTTCGTCGGTCAGCGGCGCGCCGAAGAAGGCGATGATGGCGTCGCCCTCGTACTTGTCGATGGTGCCCTGGCGCTCCAGGATGATGTCGCTCATGCCGGATAGATACAGGTTCAGCAGGTCCACCAGCTGTTCGGGGCTGATGGCCTCGGAAATGGTCGAGAAGCCGCGCACGTCCGTAAACATAGCCGTGATGTACTTGGATTGGCCACCCAGCTTGAGCATGGCCGGGTCGTTGACCAGTTCGTTGATGATGTCGCCCGACAGGTAGGTGCTGAAGGCCTTGCGCAGGAAGCTTTTCTCGCGCTCGCTGATCAGGAAGGATATCAGGGTGTAGGCCAAAAAGGCGATGAAGGTGGCCAAGCCCGGCGACAACAGGGCTATGTAGACACCCGTAAAATGGAACACCAGATAAATGCCGACCAGTACCGCCACGGTTGCCGCTATGCCGACCACGATCTGCAGATTCATCTGCAGGCGGCTGATGACCAGCACGATGCCGAAGGCCAGGGCCAGCGACAACAAGCCGGAGAACCAGAGCGGCGCTTCCTGCAGGAAGTCCTGCTGGATGATGGTGTTGACTACGGCGGTATGTGTGCCGATGTTAACGTATTTTTCAAAGAAGGGGTTGACGCCAATATCGGTGGTGCCCGTGCCCGACCAGCCGATGACGTTGAAGGAGCCGGCTAGCTTGGTTTTCAGCTCGGCCAGCCGGGTTTGCAGGAAGGTTACCTGCTCTTCGACGCGATCGTAGAGGACGCTGAACTCGGCGCTGGTACTGCGGACGATCTCGGCGGTAGCTGGATCGGCCTGGGTAGCCGCCAATTCGGCCAATTGTTGCGGGATGCCGGTGCCGTAACCGATAGCTAGAAAATCTGCCAGGCTTTGCCGGAAGCTGTCTTTCAGTTCCAGCCAGGCCGCCCGGTCTTCAGCTACGCCGCTGGCCAGGGCGACCAGGCGGGCCTCGTCCATGGCGCTGTAGGCGGTGATGCAGCTGTCGATGGCCGAGAGGCCGATACCCCAGCCCCAGACCTGGTTAGTGCGCAGTTTGCGCAGGTCACTGAACAGGCTATCTTCGGCATTGCGGTATTCCAGTAAATCAAAAAACGATACCGATCGGAAACTGTGGTCAAAATCGGTCTTGGGCCAGCGGATGAGCATCATGCCGTTGGCGTCGAGCGGAATGCGGAGATCCTGGACGCGCCCCGCCCAGTTAACGCCTTTCAAGGTAATTTGGCGGCGGTCGAGAACGATAGCCGGGTTGCCCATCCAGTCGATGAGGGGTGCGGTGGCCAGCTGCAGGTAATACTGGTCTTCGATTATGTCCACCAGGCGAATGCGCCGGCGCACGCCGTCCGGGTCGATATACACATTGGTAAAGCCGGCGTTCTTGGCCAGGCTCGATATTTCCGGTATCGGCACTAGGAAGCCGGCGAATTCCGAGGGGCTCATGCCGCGGTTTTCGATTTTCTGATAAGCGAAGCGTTGCCGGGCTAGTTGCTGCCGCTCCGGGTAGACGTTCGCGGTATCTTCTTTTTGCATATTCAGGGTGCTGTAGGCGTTGCCGAATAGGCGCATGGCCTGGCCGAGGTAGCTATCGTTCTCCACCGCCACCCGGCCGGTCTTGCCGTACAGGTCGGTCTGGGTCTGGTTGACGCTGTCCACCAGCCATTCGGCGTACTGGTTGGCGTCCTCCAGGCTGAGCATGCCGTTGTTGAGGGAGTTGAACAACTCGGCGAAGTCCGAGGCGATCAAGCCGAAGGCCGTCTGAAACTCGGATTGCAGGGCGCCTTCCAGGTATTGGCGGTCGGCGCTCATCGGGCTGTTTTCTAGGTACTCGATATCGAAGACCACGTAGCGGGCGTCGACCTCGGCCAGCACCTCCAGGCCGCGGGCGATCAGGCCGCGCGGCAGCGGCCAGGCGCCGGTGTTCACGATGGTATTCTCATCGATGTTAAGCAGCACCAGGTTGGGGTCTTCCACGACGGCTGGTTTGAGACCCAGGAAAAAGTCGTAGATGCGGTATTCAATGGCCTGCCAGCCGGGCACCAGGTACAGGCTGGCAAAGAGGAGGCCGGTAATCAGTGGAATTAAAATCAGGCGCTTGCCCAGCTTGATGCCGGTTTTTAGTTTTTTCATCTGAAAACTCCTGATGGTGGCAGATTTTTTGGTCACTTCGTACTATATTATACCATAAGCTTTTTTCAAGGACTAACAATGCGTATAAGTAGTATTTATCGGAAAGTACTTCTGGTTCTGGTGCTGGCCATTGTACCGCTGGCTGTGTTTGGTCAATCCAATGAGTTCATGGATGAGCTGTTGCAGCAGGATAGCATCAGTGTCGGACAGGCCGCCTACCTGGTGCTGGTGGCGTCCGAAAACTTGAGCGAGGATGCTGATATCCAGCGCTCCTTCGATTTGCTGGAGAGTCTGGGCTGGGCGTCGGGCGGTAATGACGCCTCGACGCCGATCCGCCTCGGCGAGTACGCCTATATCCTGATGCGGGCCTTCGACGTTCCCGGCGGCCTGCTGTACACGATTTTCCCGTCGGCGCGCTACGCTTACCGCGAACTGCGCTACAAGATGGTCATCCAGGGTCGTTCCGACCCGGCCGATACCATCAACGGCAACCTGGCTATCCGCCTGCTCGGCCGCATCTTCGACATCCAGGGAGTCTCCTATGAATAATAAGCGCATCTTCGGTCTGGCCCTGCTGTTGGTGGCCTGTACCTTGGCCCTGCCGGCCGCCGACTTTGGCCTGCAGTTGCTCAACGTCAGCGCCTTCTCGACCGAACTGCCTGCGCCGGAAACGGAGTGGAGCCTCAACCAGCTGGACCGGGCGGTGCTCTGGCTGTCCACCCCCTTGTCGGCTGAGCTCAGCCTCTATGTTTCCGGCTTCTACGAGTTCTCCGCCAGCCTGCTTGCCGATCCGGCCATCAGCCCCTATCGTTTCGACGCCGGCATGATCGCCCTTAACGGCCTGTTTCCAAGGCTGTTGGGCGAGAATAGTACCGTGGCCTTCTCGCTGGGGCGCATCCCGGTTCAAGATTTTTCCGCCCGCGTGCTGTCCGGCCTCAACGATGGCGCCTTGGTCAGTCTTACCCTTGGCAACAACCAGATCAAGCTGCTCGGCGGCTATCTGGGGCTGCAGGAAAAGGTTACCGCTCTGGTAATGATCGATACTGACGACCAGAACCGCCTGAGTGGCGACGACAAGGCCGCAGCTACCGACCCGGATTTCCCGTCGTCCTATTTCGCCCTGCCGCGCCTCTTTTTCGGCGCCGGCTTTCGCGCCTCTGAAATCTTCCCCAGCCATGATGCGGGTATCGAGTTGTGGGGCCAGCTGGATCTGTTGGCTGGCGGGGCTGAAACTACCCACACCTTCTACGCCGAGCCGTACATAGCCGGCCGTCTCGGCCGCTTATTGCGCTGGAACGCCTGGCAGGTGACCGAAATGATAGTCGACGACGTCGTTTCCGTAGCCATGGCCGCCGGTGGCCGTCTGCGCCTGGCGGTGCCCGAGGTGGCCGCCCTCAACCTGAACCTGAATGTGCAGTGGTCCGGTGGCCTTTTCGCCGGTGGTCTGGACGCCTTCACGCCCATCCGCCAGTCGATGATGGGGTCGTATAGCGCCTTCTTCTTCCAGAATAGCCTAATGACTGGCCTCGACGCCTCGTTGACCCCGCTGGAAGGCTTTTCTGTCGCGGCCAACGGCGCCCTGTATCTGCGCGGCAGTAGCGAGCTGCCGGCTGATTTTACTGGCAGCAGCCTACTGACCGGGTTTGAGGGCGGCTTTAACCTGCGTTACCGCCCCACCGGTGACCTGAGCCTCAGCCTGGGTGGCGGCATTTTCGTGCCGAATACCGTCGATGGCTATCCGACCGATACTCTGCCCAGCCTGAAGGCTACCTTCGGCCTGGCGCTGGACTTGTAAGCCTTAGCAGCTGTTGAAAGCAGCCTAGTTGCGCGGCGACGCGCGGAGGAGTTGATTATGAAGCGAAAGTTGATCCTTGGCCTGGTTCTGCTGGCCTTGGCTTGTTCCCTGGCCGTAGCCCAGGAAGCGCGCATTACCGAGATCGCCGGCCGGGTGGAATACCAGCTGCCCGGCGCCAGTTGGCGGCCAGCCCGGGTTGGCGATGCCCTGCCGCGCGGTACCGTCATTTCGACCGGATTCAAGAGCAGCGCCAAGCTGCAGGTCGCCAACGCCGTCATCACCGTCAATCCGGTGACCCGCTTGACCATCGAACAGTTGGTGCAGACCTCCGGCAGCAACCAAGCCCAGCTCTTCTTGCTGGCCGGCCGCGTTTCGGCTGAGGTTACCCCGCAGGCCAATACCACCACCGAGTTCCGCGTCTCCAGTCCGACTGCCACCGCATCGGTGCGCGGTACCGGCTTCCAGTTTGACGGCGTTAACCTATTAGTGGGGCATGGGGCTGTCGAACTGCGCACGCCGCTGGCCCAGACCCGGCTGGTCGCCGCTGGTGAATTTACCTATGTCGCCGAGACTGGCCAGGTAGCCACGCCAGCCGCCGTACCCCAGGGGGCGGGCTTTTCGAATATCGGTAACCTGGTGCTGGAAGTTTTAAATTCCGACCTGTCCGGTTCGGTCGACGCGTCGGTGGTAGCCGGCCTGCTGACCAACTTCAACTTCGGTGGAACCATCGTCCCGCCAGAGGCACCGACCGGTACCCTGATTATCGACATCGAATAAGTACCACCAGGTGGCGTTTGCCGTCAGAGAAACACGCAGTCCGATCTGCGTGTTTTTTTATACTTTTTGAATTTTGAGGTTGACAATAATAATACTATGCAATACATTGTATATTGTTATGACGATGTAAAGTCATAACCTATTGTTATTGCAATCCAAGCCATGGGCAGGTTGCAATCAGGCGGGCCGCTCGTTAGTGTAGCGCTGCCCGCCGCTTGCCAAGGAGGCCTTATGGAAGACTCGGAGTATACGGCGGAGGATCTGGCTCGAGCCGTCGACAAATGGCGAGGCCAGAGCCGAAAAGGCTTTCTGGAGCTGTGCATCCTGCGCTGCGTCCAGAATAACCGGCGCATCTATGGCTTTGCCATCATGGAAGCGATGCAGCGGATCGGCATGGACATGAGCGAAGGCTCGCTCTATCCCTTGCTGGCTAGGCTAGTCAAGGAAAAAAGCCTGTTGGCTGCCTGGGAAACGCCAGTAGAAGGCCACCCGCGCAAGTATTACACACTCAGCTTGTTTGGCCTTGATTTCCTGGACCAGATTGAGCGCTTGTATCTGGCGGACCATCACGTCTACGTGCAGTTGTCCGCCAAGGGGAGGAACGCATGACCAGACAGAATTATCTTGACGAATTGGCCAGGGAACTGGCTTTCCTGCCGGCCGACGAGGCACAGGACGTGCTGTTGGAGTTTGCCAGCCATATCGACGACGCCGTGGCCCGTAAACCGGAACTGGGCGAGGCCGAGATACTGCAGAGCTTGCCGCATCCGTCGGTGATTGCCGCCGAGTATCGGTCCGAGACCGGTGCCGGTCAGGCCGGCCAAGCCGGGCGGCTGCCAGGGGACACGTGCGGCAGTGATCAGGAAAAGCCTAGCGACGGCTCGGCGGAACGCTCCGGCAACCAGCGCTACCATGACGATGGCCCGCGCGGCTTCCGCTTGTTTAAGCAGTTTTTCCGCTACACCGATGGCGAAGAGCAAGAGATCGAGGAAGAATTCGCCGGCATCCAGCGTCTGGAGATTAGTGGCGTTTCGGCCGACATCAACCTCAGTCCCGGCGCCGCCTGCGCTTGCCGTATTAACGGCTACTGGGATGAGGACTCCGCCCCTCGGCTGGAGGTGTCGGGTGGCCGTCTCTGCATTCAGCTAGGGCCCAATGCCGACGAAGCCGAGTTCAGCCTGCCGCCCGAGCTGGTCGAGCTGGTCATCAAGACCACTTCCGGCGATGTCGAGGGCGAGGTTAACGAAGGCGCCGCCGTCCGCGTGCAAAGTACGTCCGGCGACGTCAACCTGACTATCGCCGCCGGCCTGGTCGACATCAGCACCGCTTCTGGCGACATCGATCTGGAGGGCGTCATCGGCGACGCCACCATCCGGACCGCTTCGGGCGACGTCAGCCTGGTCGGCCTGCAGGCCGGGCTTAAGGCTGTCACGGCTTCCGGTGGCATCGATGCGGCCTTCGAGGTGGTGACGGCTGACGCCGTCATATCTACGGCTTCCGGCGACATCTCGGTGAACCTGCCGAGCGACGATCGGCCGAGCCTGGTGGCCGTGACCGTCTCCGGCGACATCTCGGTGCCGGACGGTCGGGTGCGCAGCCGCCCCGGGCGCAGCAGCTGCGAAATCTCCGGCGGCGACGTCGAGTTGCGCATCAATACCTTATCTGGCGACATCGACATCGAATACGACGACTGACCTAGCGCCGCCTTCCCGCTGCCATGGCTTTTCTTCGCGGAGCCATGGCAGTATTTTATTCTAGCAGGTTTTTGGCGGCGCTTGGGACGCCGCGGGGAGGAAGGCCTATGGCGTTGACGGAAAGCATGGTAGTGGGTGGCGGCTGCTTCTGGTGCCTGGAGGCCGCCTTCCAGCTGATTCCCGGCGTCAGCGGCGTCGAACCGGGTTATGCCGGCGGCGCGCTGCCCAATCCGGACTACAAAAAGGTTGGCAGCGGGCTGACCGGCCACGCCGAGGTGGTGCGGGTCAGCTATGACCCGGCGCTGATCGGCTACGGCCGCCTGCTGGACTGGTTTTTCCGCCTGCACGACTCAACCACTCCAGACCGGCAAGGCGCCGACCGCGGCCCGCAGTACCGTTCCATCATCCTGTACGCCGATGAAGGCCAGCGCTTGACCGCCGAACGGGTGCTGCATGACCAGGCGGCTAATTTCGAGGGCGCTATCGTTACCGAATTGCTGCCACTCCAGGCCTTCTGGCCGGCTGAGGCCGAGCATCGCGATTTTTTCAGGCGCAATCCCGACTACAGCTATTGCCGCGTGGTGGTACGGCCCAAGGTCGACAAGCTGCAAGCCCTACTGGCTGATCCTGCCGCGCCCTGAAGCCGCTGCTTCAGGTTCACTCCCGGAATAGGCGCGCGATTTGCCTGGCGTACAGGTCGTTGATGGCGTGACGCTTAACTTCCTGCTTGGCCGACAGCTCGCGGTCGACGGCGAAGGCGTTGGGTAACAGTTCGTGGCGTAGGATGCGCTCAAAAATTTTAAAGCCGTTACGCGGATTGACCAGCTGGCTGACCTCGTAGTCGAACAATTCCAGGGTCTCCGGTTGTAGCAGCAAGGATTCGTAGTCGATATAGGGAACGTTGTTTTCCTTTGCCCAGCCAGTCAGCACGTCCTGGTCCGGAACGAGCAGGGCGGCCAAGTGGCGTTGGTTCTGCCCCAGCACTACGGCTTGCTTGATGTACACGCTCTCCACCAGTTTCTGCTCGATCGGTATCGGCTCAACGTTTTCGCCACCGCGCAGCACGATGGTGTCCTTAGCCCGGCCGGTCAGCTTGAGGGCGCGGTTGGCGGCCAATAGGCCGATGTCGCCGGTGCGCAGCCAGCCGTCCGGGGTAAAGGCCTTGGCGGTTAGCTCGGGTTTCTGGTAATAGCCGAGCATCACCTGCGGGCCGCGAATCTGGACATGGCCCTTGGCGAACAGGCCCAGGTCGCGATCCTCGTCGTCGACGATGCGGAATTCGGTGCCGACCAGGGGAGCGCCGACCGTACCCATGGTCGGGTTTTTTTGGCGGCGCAGGGCGACGATCGGCGCCGTCTCGGTTAAACCGTAGCCCTCCAGCAGCTGGATGCCCATGGCGTCGAAGAAATCGTCCACCGCCGGCGGGATGGCGCCGCCGCCGGAAATGCCGGCCACGAATTTGTTGCCGAGTTTGACCTTGATCTTCTTGAAAACCAGAACCTCGGCCAAGCCGCGGAAGGGTAATAGAATCAGCAGTGGCAGTAAGGCGGTCAGGCTATCGAACAGTCTGGTCCGGTCACCGAAGTTCGGGTAGCGGCCTAACAGCATGTTGCGGAAGTTGGCGTAGTTGCGGCCGACCGATAGACAGAAGGCGAAGATGGCCTTCTTGGCAGCGCTGGATTGGCGGATGCTCTTGTTGACGCCGTCCATGACCGATTCCCAGATGCGCGGCACGCTGGCCATCCATTGCGGGTTGATGGCCTGAAAGTCGGGTAGCATGACGGCGCCGATCGGCTTGGAGTAGGCGATGGTGTCGTGGACGCCGATGATGGCGTACTGTACCATGCGCTCGTAGGAATGCCAGACCGGCAAGACCGACAGCCAGATCATGCCGGGAACCAGGGCTAGCCGCTCCGGCAGGGTTTCCACCTGGTGCAGGAAATTGCCGTGCGACAGCATGACGCCCTTAGGCTCCCCGGTGGTGCCGGAGGTATAGATGATGGTGGCCATCTGGTCGCGCTTCCCCAGGGCGGCTTCGCGTTCATAGAAGCTCGGGTCGGCCTTCAAGCGCGGCTGGCCGTTGGCGAAAACCTCGGCGTAGGCTAGCAGACTGACGCCAGCCTGGTCAGCCTTGGCCTGCATTGATTCGCCGCATTTGTCGATGGCGATAATCTGCCGCAGCCGTGGCAGGTCGGCCCGGCGCGCCAGGATTTTGTCAACCTGCTTCTCGGTTTCGGCGATGGCGGTGGCGCACTGGCTGAAGGACAAAATGTAGCTGATTTCCTGGTCGGTGGCGTCGCAGCCGCGCGGCACGTCGACGGCGCCCAGGCCGAGGATGGCTAAATCGCAGATCAGCCACTCCTTGCGGTTGTCGGCAATCAGGCCGATGTTGTCGCCGCGCTTGACGCCGACGGCGGCTAGCCCGGCGGCGAAGGCGGCCACCTCGACCGCCAGGTCGGTATAGCTAGTGGGCTGGAAGCCGTTGCCGCCCTGCTTGCTGTATTGCGCGACCGAACGGGGAATCTGCCTGACGGTATCTAGAAAAAGCAGAGGAATGGTTTCTGCCATGGTGTTCTCCTGTCATGAACTTGGCGGTCCCGCTGCGGGCCGGGAGTTTATTTTTACATTTTACTGGAATTTGTTTGGAGCGGCAAGCAAATTTCAGCCGGTTTTGGTCAAAAGCGTCCGGTAGCGGGCTGAATACGGATACTCCGGCCATTGAGCCGACCAGTTGCCTGGCTGGGTTGGTTCAGTCAGGCAAGTCTGGAGGCGCAGCAGGTACTCGGCCCGGCTGACGGCAAAGCCGCCCAGGCTCTCGACATGGTCGGTGTGGACTTGACTGTCGATCAGGCGGAAACCGCGCTCGGCCAGCCACCAGGCCAGGGGCAAGAAAACCGCCTTGGAGGCATCGTCCGCCAGGCTGAACATCGACTCGCCGAAAAAGGCCATGCCCAGGTTGATGCCGTACAGGCCGCCGACCAAGTGCTCGCCTTGCCAGGCTTCAGCCGAGTGGGCATAACCGAGCCGGTGCAATTCGTGGTAAGCCTGTATCATGTCTTGGCAGATCCAGGTGCCCTGCTGACCGGGTCGGGCGCGGGTGGCGCAGGCGCTTATAACTCGGTCGAAGGCCGTATCCAGGGTCAGATGGAAGGGTTGTTTGCGTAAAAGCTTGCGCATGGTGCCGGACAGGTGGGTTTGTGTCGGGTCGACGATGAAACGCGGGTCGGGGCTCCACCACAGCAGCGGATCTTCGTCGTTAAACCACGGGAAGATGCCCTGGGCGTAGGCCGACAGCAGCATACCCGGCGACAAGTTGCCGCCGATGCACAGGATGCCGTCGGGGGTGGCGGTGGCCAGTGGCGGAAACTGGAATCGGCTGCCGGCCTTCAGCCAGGGAAAGCCCGGATCGGACCGCCCCGGCCGCTTAGGCTTGAACGACATCCAGCTGGATAGTATCGCCGACTAGGCTGGCTAGCGCCTTGCCGCCGTCCTTGAGGCGTCCGAAGAGCACCTCGTCCACGAACCAGCTCTTGATTCGGTCTTCCACCACCCGGTTGACGTTGCGGGCGCCGAACTCATCGCTGTAGCCGAGGTCGGCCAGTTTGGCGACGCACTCCTGAGTCACGTCGAGCGTTACCTTCTTTTCGGCCAGCTGCAGGCGGAACTCGTCGATGGCTTTGACTACGATGCGTTCGATGATGTCGCGCGGTAGGCGGCCGAAGCGTACCACGGCGTCCAGGCGGTTGCGGAATTCGGGCGTAAAGGCTTTTTTAATGGCATCGTCGATGGCCGCTTCGGTCTGGGCGCGCTCGCCAAAGCCGATCATGGCCTTGCCGATATCGCGGGCGCCGGCGTTACTGGTCATGATTAGCACCACGTTGCGGAAATCGGCCTTGCGACCCTGGTTGTCGGTCAGGGTGGCGTAGTCCATGATCTGCAAGAGGATGTTGTAGATGTCCGGATGGGCCTTCTCGATCTCGTCGAGCAGCACCACGGCGTGCGGCGTCTTGCGGATAGCGTCGGTCAGCAGGCCGCCTTCCTCGTAGCCAACGTAGCCGGGTGGCGAGCCGATCAGGCGCGAGACGGTGTGCTTTTCCTGGTACTCGCTCATGTCGAAGCGGTGCAGGGCGATGCCCAGGGTTTCAGCCAGCTGGCGTGACAGCTCGGTCTTGCCGACGCCGGTCGGGCCGACGAATAGGAAGTTGGCCACCGGTTTGTTGGCGGCGCGGAAGCCGGCCCGGCTGCGCTTGACGGCCTTGACCACGGCCGCGATGGCGTCGTCCTGGCCGAAGACGGCCTGGCGCAGATCAAGTTCCAGGCGGCCCAGGCGAGCGCGCTCGTCCTGGTGCACCGATTTTTCCGGGATGCGGGCCATGCGCGCCACCACCGTCTCGATCTCGGGTCGGCCAATATCCAGGGTACCGGCGTTGTCGTTGCCGGCCTTATAGGCCTTGATGCGGGCGAAGGCGCCGGCCTCGTCGATGACGTCGATGGCCTTGTCCGGCAAGCGGCGCTCGTTGATGTACTGGCTGGACAGGGCCACGCTCAGTTCCAGGGTGTCGGGCAAGTATTTGACATTGTGGTATTCTTCGTATTTGGACTGCAGGCCCTTGAGGATTTCGACGGCCTCGGCGACGGTCGGCTCGACGATATCGATCTTTTGGAAGCGGCGCGACAGGGCGCGGTCCTTGTCGAAGAACTTGTTGTACTCGTCGTAGGTGGTGGAGCCGATACAGCGCAGTTTGCCGGAAGTCAAGGCCGGCTTGAGCAGGTTGGAGGCGTCCATCGACCCGGAGGACACGGCGCCGGCGCCGACGATGGAGTGGATTTCGTCGATGAACAGGATGGCCTTCTCCTTTTTAAGGAGCTCGTCGACCACGCGCTTGATGCGTTCCTCAAAATCGCCGCGGAACTTGGTGCCGGCCAAAAGGGCGCCCATGTCCAGGCTGAAGATGGTGAAGCCCTGCAGTCGCGGCGGCACCAGCCCGGCTACGATGCGTTGGGCCAGCCCCTCGGTGATGGCGGTCTTGCCGACGCCGGCGTCGCCGACGTGGATCGGGTTGTTCTTGAGCCGGCGGCACAGTACCTGGATAGTGCGCTCGATCTCGATTTCGCGGCCGATGACCGGTTCCAGCTTGCCTTCCTCGGCCAACTTGCTGAGGTTGGTGGTAAACTTCTCTAGGGCGCCGGCCCGGGGGGCCGTACCGCGCTGCCGGAGTTCCGGTCCGGGTTCTTCGGGGTCGGAGAAAGGTGGCAACTCGGCGCCGGGGCTATTTTCGGATTCGCCTTCACCCTCGGCGGCATTGTTTTCGCTATAATTGCTGTCGGCCAGGTCGCCGTGCGAGATGACTTCCAGCAGGTGCAGCCGGTTGATGCCGGACTTGCGCATGTAGTAGGCCGAGTAATTGCGTTCCTCGTCGAACAGGGAGACGATCAGCTCCGAAACGCCGACTTCTTTCTTGCCGGCGTTCTGCGATTGGCCGATGGCCCGCTCGATGACGCTCTGGAAGCCGGCGGTTTGAATTGGCTCCTGATCCTTGACGGCCGGAATTTTCTGCTCAAAGTAGCTTTCCATGCCCAACTTGATGTGTTCGATGTCGGCGTCGCAGGCCAGCAGGATGGCGCGCACCGGGTCGAAGGACAGCGAGGCATAGAGGATGTGCTCCGGGGTCAGGTATTCGTGACCCTTCAGCTTGGCTTCATTATAGGCGGCGTTGAAAATCGCCTGGACCAGTTTGCTCACCTTCATATTGTCAGATCTTCTCCATGATGCACTTGAGGGGAAATCCATTCTCTTTGGCCAGAGAATGAACCCGGTTTATTTTCGTGAGCGCGATGTCGTAGGTGTAGGCGCCAACGACGCCACGACCCTTCTTGTGGACATCGAGCATGATCTTGGTCGACTCGATGATGTTCTTGTGAAAAACCGACATCAGCACGGCCACGACGAAATCCATGGTGGTGAAATCGTCGTTTAACAGGATGACCCGGTATTCGTCGGGCTCGCTGGTGTCTAGGTCCTCATCAAGGACAGTATCGTTCAAAATGATGGTATCGATGCTCACAACCACATAAAATAGCGATAATCGGCCAAAAAAACAAGGCTGATGTACCCGCGCAGTCGCCGGGCATCAGCCATTTCGGAAGGCGGACGTTCCGTCCAAGCGGTTTTATTTCAGGATATAGGCCGAAAGCGGCGGGAAGCCGTTGAAATAGATGGAGCTGTAGCTCTGGGTATAAGCGCCGGTGGTGAGGATGAAGGCTCGTTCGCCGATTTTGGTGCCGGCCGGCATTTCGTAGCTGTGTTTTTCGTAGAGGATGTCCATGCTGTCGCAGGTTGGACCGGCCAGGATGATGTCCAGCGACGGGCCGGAACGCTCGAAGTAGATCGGGTACTTGATGGCCTCGTCCAGGGTCTCGATCAGGCCGCCGAATTTGCCGATGTCGAAAAACACCCAATGGTACAGGTCATGGGCGCTTTTCTTGGCGATATTGACCACCTCGGTGACGATGACGCCGCAGTCGCCGGTGATCGAGCGGCCCGGCTCGATGATAATTTCCGGCAATTGTTCGCCGAAGAAATTCTTGAGGTAGCTGGTGATGTCACCAGCATAGTGCTCAATGGGATTAGTCGGGTCGGTGTAGTTGGCCGGGAAGCCGCCGCCCATGTTTACCATCTTGAGCTTGATACCGTGGTCCTCGGCCCAGCTGAACAGGCTGCCGACCGACCCGAGAGCCGTCGACCACTGGCCGATGTCGCGCTGCTGGCTGCCGACGTGGAACGACAGGCCGTAGGGTTCCAGACCCAGGTCGCGGGCGTGGAGCATCAGGTTGCGCGTCATTTCCGGGTGGCAGCCGAATTTCTTGGACAGGGGCCAGTCGGCGCCCAAGCCCTCGGTTAAAATGCGGAAGAAGACCTTGGCCTTGGGAGCCGCCCGGGCCAGCTTGTCGACGTCCTCGAAGCTGTCAGTGGCAAAGAGCCGGACGCCCTTGTCGTAAAAGTAGGCGATATCGCGTTCTTTCTTGATGGTATTGCCAAAACTCATGCGGTCCGGCTCGACGCCCAGCCGGAGTAGCTGGTCGAGTTCATAACGGGTGGCTACATCGAAATTCGAGCCCAGGCGGTGCAAGAGGGTGACGATCTCGTCGTGCGGATTGGCCTTGACCGCGTAAAATATCTTAGCGAAGGGCAGGTGCATGCGCAACTCTTCAAATTTGGCTTTTACGATGTCAGTTTCCAGAATCAGGCACGGGGTCGGTTTGTCCTCGGCAAAGCGCTTGATGCGTTTAAAGCGCTCGGAAGACATGTAGTCTTCCAGTGGAAACTGATACTCTTCTTTCATTGCAGCTACCTCTCTTGCTGGTATCATGATGGTCAGGCGTGCGCCGTGGCCTTCGACCGCCGCGCCGCCAGAGAGGCGCGTTTGCCGGTTTGGGGCTAAAAATAGGCCAATCTATTTGCTTTGTCAATAAGACCTCGGCCGATTAACGGCTCGAATGCGCTTTGCGCCTGTATTTTATCTTTATATTTTAGCCAGATTATATCATTGACCAAAGCCGGCATTTCTCCTAGAATAATCTCTACAATGTCTAGCGCCACCAGCCAACAAATCAATCTGCTCTACAACACGTACCGCAGCATTGATGTCACCTTCACCAAGGAGGTGGCCAAGGCCAGCGGCCTGATACCGCAGAATGTCTTTATTAAATGCCTGGGTGAACAATGGCCATGCGTTGTCTATTCCAGCTCCTTTGAGGGAGCCAAGGTCCTGGCCACTACCAAGCCGGGCTTGAACGAGAAAATCGCGAAGTCCAACAACCTGATCAGCCTGCGTTACTCATTTAAAGTACCGTACAAACAGGATCCGGTATCCTTTTTCGTGTCGGCCAAGGCGAGTGGCTTTGCGCCGTACGTTCAGTCCAACGGGACGCTGCAGTTCATCAGCATCCAGTATTCGCAGCGTCCGCCGGATGACTTTGTGGAAATCATTGGCACCATACTCGAAGCCAACATGAACGCGGCCCGGCGACGCGACGAGCGTATCATCCTCTCGGCTGAGGCTATGCGCAAGATCAATTTGCCGCACAAGGAAGCGATGGTCCTTATCCAGGGCGTGCCCCGGCGTTGCATCATCCGCGATTTGTCCTTCGGTGGCACCAAACTGATTATCGTCGGGTTGGCTAAGTTCCTGGTGGGCAAGGAAGCCGTCGTCCGGGTCGATTTCGACGAACCGCGCGAGACCATCGACATACCCGCAAAGGTGGTGCGCTATGAAGACGTCGAAGGCCGCAAGGACCTGACGGCCATCGCCCTGCAATTTGAGCCGGCGAGCACCCCGATGAGCTATAAAATGCACATCAACAATTACAATCCTTTGCGCCGCAAGGCCGATGACGAGGCTCCAGCCAGCGCTAAACTGGCCGCCGCCACGCCGGCTGCCGCTACTAAGGAAGCTGCCGAGCTTGACGAAGTCGGGGAGCTTGATTCCGCGCCGTCCCCCGCCCCCAAAAACGGCGCCTCAAGCGCCACCGGGCTGGCCGGCCCGAGGGCAGGTCGATCCGGCTGAGGTCGGCCGACCTATTCTCAAGACAGCATAACCTAGTTCCCGTCTTTTCCTGGCTCGACCAAGTTCGGCGATTCAGGTACAATTCGGAAGTTGATCATCGGACAAGGAGTTGATGGTGGTAGCTGAAGCCAAAGTACCCGGCAATATCGTTTTCATAAAGATTCCCGACAGTTTCGCCCGACCGATTGGCGATTTCCTGGTTGACCCGGCCATACCGCTGCCGGTGGAGCTGGGGCGCAACGCCGCGAACGTCGCCGACCTGGCCGACTTAGCCGACTTGAGCTGGGAAATGCTGGTGGCTGGCATGCTGCGCTTTCTGGCCTATCAGAGCGAGCATGAGCACGCCGCCTATTACCGCCGCTTTATTTTCGCCGTCAAGCCAGGCATCTTTAATGAACTGTCCGAGGCCGGAATTCTTAATGCCCGCAATAAGGAATTCGACATTGCCGAAGAAATTTTCCTGGCGCTCTGCGGCCTGCAGCCGGAGTCGGCTTGGCCTTTCGTCAACCTGGCGGTGTTGCATGAGGATCGCGCTGACGAGTTGGACAAGATCGGCAAGACCGAGTTGGCTGAGGCGGTGCACGACAAGGCTTTTGCCATTTACCGCAATTTATTGGCGGCCGACGATCCGGCCCCGGAAGCCTGTTTCAACGCCGCCTTTTTCTTTCTCAAGCAACGCAATTTCGATCGGGCCATCGAGCTGTTCGAAGCTTACCTGGATATCGGTGATGACGAGGCCAAGTTGGCCAAGGCGCGCGAGATCAGCGCTACGTTAGGCGAGCGGCGCGACCGCGATATCTTGTTTAAGGAAGCTTTTGATGCCATCCGGCTGGGGCATGAGGCCGATGGCTTAGACAAGGCCCGCCGTTTCGTGGAGCTGGACCCCGGCGTCTGGAACGGTTGGTTCCTGGCTGGCTGGGCGCAGCGCCGGCTGTGCGCCTTTGGTCCGGCCGCCGAGGCCTTTGCCAAGGCCCTGGAATTGGGCGGCGACCAGGTGGATATCTGCAACGAGCTGGCGATCTGCGAGCTGGAACTGGGTCGGCTGGATGATAGTCGTCGCCACCTCGAACAAGCGCTACGCCTTGAGACCGACAACGTCAAGATCCTGTCCAACCTGGGCGTGGTGGCGCGTCGTCAAGGTCGCCTGATTGATGCGGCCGGCTTTTTCCGCATCGTACTGGACCTGGACCCATCGGACAGGCTGGCCCGCCAACAGCTGGCCGAGCTGCCAGCCGGCGCGTCGAGCTGAGAGCCGGCGCGTCGAGCTGAGAGCCGGCGCGTCGAGCTGCCAGCCGGCGGCTCGACGCAGTCGGTCCGCCGGGCGCGCCAGCTTGACTCCAGCTTCACCCGGCTTTGACGGCCCGGGCCAGCTCGCGGCCTTGCTCGCGCAACTGCGTCAGTACCGCGTCGTTCGCGGCGCCGGCCCACTCAATCGATTCCAGGCTGGTCCACTTCAGCGGGGCGATGGCCGCCTCGTATTCCTTCTTGGCGCCGCCCACCCAGCCCCAGCTGCCGATACGCAGTGCCTGGCGGTTCCAGACGTGCTTGCGCTCGAACATATTCAGGACGTAGGCCATGGGCGGGAACATCTTGTATTCGTAGGTCGGCATGGCGATGACGATGCCGGCGCTCTTGTAGGCGTCGGCCAGCACGAAGGCGACGTCCTCGTCGGGCACGCGGTGGATGGAGTAGGGTATCAGTTCGTCCTCGATGCCCTGCAACAGGGCTTCCAGGGCCAGGCGGGTGTTGCCGTACATGCTGCCCCAAACCACGCAGATTTCCTTCTCCTGCGGTCCTTCCATGTAGTTGGCGAATTTGAGGTAGCGGTCGATGATGGTTTGGGGTTTTTCGCGCCAGATGAGGCCGTGGCTGGGGGCGACCACCTTGATGGGCAGCTTGACCAGTTTCTCGATGGCTTTCTTGACGAAGAGGCTGAAGCTGGCCACGATGTTGGCGTAGTAGCGCAGGCTTTCTTCCTCGAACAGGGCATGGTCCTCGGCGTAGTACTCGTCGTCAAAGACCCGGTTGCCCAGCTTGCCATAGCTGCCGAAGGCGTCGCAGGAAAAGAGCACGCCGGACTCCGGTTCGAAGGTGGCCATGGTTTCCGGCCAGTGTACGTTGGGCACTTCCTCGAAGCACAGCGTCACGCCGCCCAGGTCCAGGACGTCGCCGGACTTGACGGCGCGCAGGCCGTCGTTGATTTTATAGAAGCTCTTGACCAATTCGACACCCTTGGCGGTGGCGATGATTTCGACTGTCGGATTGATTTTCTTGAATTCGGCCAGCCAGCCGGTATGGTCCGGCTCAAGGTGATTCAGGATCAGGTAGTCGATCTTGGTCAGGTCGACGCCGGCGTCGGCCAGCTGCTTCTTGAGCTCCTCGGGAGCCGAGCACCAATCGCGCATCAGGTCGACGAGGGCGGTTTTCTGGCCCTTCACCAGGTAGGAATTAAGCGAAACGCCCTCCGGTATCGGCCAAATGCCCTCAAAAAGATCCTTCGACTCGATATCGGCGTGCAGCACCCAGACTTTCGGGTTCAGCTTGACTGCTTTCATCTACGTTGCTCCTCGGTTTGGAAGTGGTGCCGCAGCGGTACCGTTGGGCTGATTATAGCAAACAATCGGCGCCGCGACCAGAGAAAAGGACGCCTGCGCCAGCAAATTTGCGGCACGGGCGCTCCTGAGGAAGCGCCGGTTATTCGTAGATACTGACCGACAGGGCCCCGTCCTTGGCGGACAGGACAAAGAGCCGGTCGTTGAGGGATACCGCTTGCAGGCTATCGGCGGCGGCGATGCCGGTAGCGCCGTTGGCGCCGGCGTAGTACCAAGCTTCGTCCTGGTAGCGGCGACCGAGCACAGCTCCAGCCGGGGCGGCCTGTAGCAGGTGCGCCGCCTGGCGGTGATAGACGAGGACTGGATCCAGGTTACCGCCGGCGAAGCCGGTAGGTGTCAAGTCGGCCCAGACGCCTTGGTCATAGACCGCCAGTCGCACCGTGTTGTCGGCCAGGCGCAGCGGCGCGTAGATGGCCGAGCCCTGGGCGACCAGGCCGACGGTCGGCGCGACCGGTCCGGCGACCAGGCCGGTCATGAAACCGGTGGCTTGCCAGGTGGTGGCGAAGCGGTAGGTCGACACCACTCGGTTAACGCCTGTATCGTGTGCCACGGCGATGAACGGCGCGCCGGAATTGAGGGCTAGCGCCTCCAGGCTGGGGTTGAGCAGGGCTGGATCAGCTAGCAGGCTCAGATCCAGTTCGGCCCAGCCGCCGATCGTGCCGTAGCGCCAGATGGCCGGGTCGCCGCTGTTGAACGCCAGGTAGGTATAGGTGTTGTCGGCCGCCAGGAGCAATCGGGCGCTAGCCGGGGTGGCAAAGCCGGCTGTGCCGCGCGCTTCCCAAACCTTGTCGGTGTTGTTATAGACCATGACGCAGAGGCCGCTGGTGCCGGTGTAGGCGCAGAGCAGGCTTTGGCTCTGGAAGCCGAGCGTCAGCCGGGATCCGCCAACCCAGCTGCCGGGGCTGGAGAAGTCCAGCCAGGCCTTCTGATCAACGTCCCAGCGCTTGATGACGATGCTACCGCCGGTCAGGCTCCAGGCGGCGTAGGCCGAGCCGCCGCCGGCCGCCGCGCTGTAGGTTAGGACGCCTGAGGCCAGGGACTGGGCCGCTTGCCAGCTGAAGCCATAGGTGGAGCCGATGTCTGAGTCGCTCTGGGCCGATTCCAACTGGCCATAGATATCCAGGGCGGAAACGCGGTAGCTGTATTGGCGTTCGGCCTCGACATCGGTGTCGCGGTAGGCGGCAATCTGGCTGGTGGCGTAGGCTGCGGCGGCGCCGTCGCGGTAGATGAGGTAGGCGCCAGCGGCCGGTACGGCTATCCAGGTCAGGTTTATGGCGTCCCCCTGGTCCTCGCTGGCCTGTAGGTTAGTGGGCACGCCGGGCTGTACCGGGAAGGCGCCAAAGCAGCCGGCCAGCAGTGCCAGGGTTAATGGGAGCGCAAACAGGTATTTCATTTAGAAGCTACCTCCGCCGAGCTTGATGGTCAGGTTGAGGTCCAAGAGCGGGCCTTTGTAGATTTCCGGGTCGTTCGGGCCGTTATACAGGCCGGCCGGGTTGGCGTATTCGCTGCCAACCGAGCCGAAGCTGAGACGGGCGCCCAGGCTGGCCGACAGCCGCGCAAAGAAACGGTAACTTAGGCTGGCATTGGCGATGCCGGACAGGTCGGCCAGGTTCATCAGCAGGAAGGCGTTCAGCGACAGGTCGCTACCGATAATCTCCTGCCAGCCGACGCTGAGGGCGGCGTAGTGCTGCCCCCATTGGTTGAGGTCGGAGCGTTCCAGTTCCAGCGGCGCTTGGTAGCCGTCGGGCTGGTCGGCCTCGTCGGCGATGGCCTGGCCGTTGCTGTCCGGGTTGTTGAACAGGTAGGCGGCGTCCTCCAGCAAGGCTGAATCGGGGTAGCCGGTGCCGTTGAAGAAGTACTGGCCGCTCAGGCTGAGGTTCGGGTCGCTGCGCCGCCACATAAAGCCGGCGGTGCCCTGGAAGAAGGGCTGGTCGCTAAGTTGGAAGGTGTCCAGCGCAGTATAGCTGACCGACGGATCCTCGCCCGCCTCCGGCTCGGCAAAGACCGGCTGGATGGCCGACTGGCGAACGTAGACGCGGTCGGAGCCCCAGGCCAAGACGGCCTCGCCGAACAGGCTGATGTCGCGCCAGGAGCTGGAGACTGTCGTCACTAGGCGGGGGCTTAGGTCGCGCTGGTAATAGGCGCCAAAGCCGAGTTCCGTGCCGCCCAGCACCAGGCTGAAGCGCGGCGCGATGGCGATGTCGTCGATATAGGTGACGCGGTCGGTGACAATGAACAGGTCGAGGTTGTTGATGCCGATCGGAAAGTTGATCTTCAGGTTGAGCGGGCCGGAGCGGTCGGCGGTCGGGTCCTCGGCGTCGATGGCCGCCAAGTTGAGGACGTCGGCCGGGCTGAAGAAGTAGCCGACGCCCCAGGCGATTTGGGCCTTGCCGAAACGGAAGAACAGGCGGTCATTCCAGGAAAAGTCCGCGAATAGCTCATAGACCGAGAAGGTCAGGCTGAGGTTGTTGGCCTCGTTGAGGCGTTCGTCGACTGGTTCCTCTTCTTCCTCGCCGGACTCGTCGGCCGGCGGCGTGCCGATGGTGAAGGAGCCATCCGGGTTGGTGACGAACTGCAGGGCTGACAGGTCGAGGTTGCCCAAGCCGAGGGCGTCGCCTTCGGTGGTCAGCTTGAACTTGCCAAAGACGCGATAGTCGGCGGCCGGCCGGGCCGAGAAGTACAGGTCGGTGCTGGTGAGCGGCGACAAGCTTTCGCCGTCCGGATTCCAGAGCGCCGCCATCTGGGGGCTGAAGGGGTTTTCCCAGGAGAAGCCGGCTTCCAGCGAGCCGGAAAAGAGGCCGCCCCATTTGATGGTCTCCTGTACCAGGACGGCGGCGGCAGCGGTGGCCGGGGCTGTAGCGTCGTCCACTTCCTGGACCAGCTCGTCGTCCGACAGCTCGCCCCAGGCGTCGCCTAGGGCATCGTTGCCGTTGGCCTGGCCGTCGCCGACGGCTTGGGCAAAGGGATCGGCGACCGTCTCGCCCTGGTCGCCTTGGCCGGTTTCACCCGTACTGCCGGTTTCCCCTGTGTCGCCGCCTTCCTGGGCTGCCAGGGGGGCGAGCAGCGCCGCTAGCAGGCAAAGGAGCAGGTAGGGACGCCGCATGGTCAGTCGGCTCCCCGTTCCAGGAAGCTCTTGGTGAAGCGGTCGTCGGGTATCGGTGCCACCGACGGGTTGGCTAACTCGGTGATGGTGGTCTCGCCGACGTTGACATTGTCGATATAGGTGATCAGCGACGGCAGGAACCGGGCGCCAACCCGAATGTAGCGGGTATAGGCCACCGAGCGCAGCAGGCGATTGGAGACCGAGTAGTCTTCTTCCTTGAGGATCAGGTTGTTGGAACGGTGCACCCAAATGATGATCTTGGCGTACGACACCTCGTTGTGGCGCGCCGTCAGTTCCAGTATCCAAACCGGGAAATTGCTGAGGGTGGACTGGGCGCTGCGGGTGACGGTATAGTCATCGGCCAAGTTGGACCGTCCCAGGTCGGAGTTTTTGGCGTCGGTGTTCTGGACTTCTTCGCGCAGCGAGGAGTGGTTGAAGGCTCGGCTTTGCGGGTCGTAGATCCAGACGTTGTCGTCGACCTTGAGGTAGCCCTTGCCGCGCTCCTCGACCGGTTCCAGGATGATGAAGACGAACTGGTCGGTCCGGTCGCGGCGGAACATCTGGCCGCGGGTGACGGACAGAGGCTCGCCCGGCTTCTGGCTGGTGAGCGTGTACTCGCAGTAGAAATCGCTGTCCTCGAAGTTGCCCATCTGGTCGATGGCGGTCAATATCTGGGTGAAGTCCGGGTCGGCTCCCAGCGGTACGTATAGCAGCGCCAGGAACAGGACGGCGAAAGCCAATTTCCTCACGGTAATACTCCTTTAACAGGACGGTCGATCCAGCCGCCATCCGGCGGCGGGCAGCTGGGCGGCCTGAATGCGCCGCCGGGCGGGCGCCGCTCAGCCCTGGATGCGCAGGGCATGGGCCGGTTCCAGGGCGGCGGCCTTCCGGGCCGGTCCGTAGGCCGCGAATAGGGTGAGCCCGGCGACGATGGCCAGGTTCATGAACAGCTGCCAGGCAAACAGCCGGAAGGTCATGTGGCCGTTTTTAAGCAAGATGAAGATTGGCATGTCCATGCCCCAGTTTATGGTATGAAGCCCGGCCATGATCAGGCCAGCCAGGGTTAGGCCGGCGGCAAAGCCCAGCAGGCCGATGAACAAGGCCTCGTAGAGGAACATCCAGAGCACGCCGGCTTGCTGCACGCCCAGCGCCCGGATGGTGCCGATTTCGCGCACCCGCTCCAACATCACCATGCGGAAGGTGTTGGTAATGCCCACCATAATGATGATGAACAAAACCAACAGGATGATCAGCGAGGCGACGTTCAAGACAGTGACCAGGTCCTGGACCTCGGACAGAATGTCGTTGAGCGTGTAGAGTCGGTAGCGCAGGCCTTCCCAGGTTTCTTCCTCGCCCTGGTTCATCAGGGCCTCGATGTAGTTGGCGTCCTCGGCGTCGGCGTCGCGCGGGAATAAGTTAATGTCACGCTCCTCGAGCGCCGCGTACAGGCTGGCGACGCTGTCGTCGATGCTCGACATATTTTCTAAATAGAGGCCTAGTATCTTGTATTCACCGGGCCCCAGGTTCAAAAGCTCGTTGACATAGTCGAGGTTGGCGTAGCCGCTCATCGAGCCGATGAGTCCAGGGTCGGCGATGACGGCGGCCAGGACAAACTCGCCGAGGTTCTGCTGCCCGGTATAGGTCTTCAGCTTGACCAGCATGCGGTCGCCGATGCCCAGCCCCAGGCGCTCGGTGATGTCCTGGCTGAGGATGAGGCCCTGCGGGTCGGACATGTTGGCGAAGCTGCCGTCGACCAGCATCATGCGGTCCTGGAAGTAGTTTTCCTGGCTCCAGTCGGCGCCGACGATGGTTTGGCGGATGGTTTGGCCGTTGTAGACTAGGTTGCCGTCGAAGTCCGAGCGCTTGGTCAGGAAGCGCAGCGGCAGGTCGAGGCTCTCAATGCCCTCGATGAGGACCTGGTCGTTCTGGATGAAGTAATTGTTACGGCCGCGGTCCGACTTCTCGACGCCCTCGACGAAGATGTGGCCGGCCAGCAGGTGCGAGAAATTCTCGGAGACGTTCTCGATGAAGGCGCCGGAAAAGCCGTTGATGAGCGTGACTATCATGATGCCGAAGCCGATGGCGCCAGCCAGGAGGAAGCTGCGCTTCTTCTGGCGGTTCAGGTTGCGGAAGGCGATTTTCATTTCCTGTATCATGCCTGGGCTCCTGAGAGGGTGTGGCTAGTCATTCTGGATGGCCCGGATGGGCTGGATTTTAAGGGCCAGCGACAGGGGGTAACCGTTGGCCAGGACAGAAAAGAGCATGATGGCCAGCTGGGTTACCAACAGGCTGAAGGGGTTGATAACCGGTTTGAGCACCTTGCCGGCGAACAGGATCTCCAGGAAGGGATTGACCGCCTCGAAACCGATCAGGCGCACGATGGACAGGATGAGGACGCCGCCGGCCAGGCCGATCAGGCCGAAGACGGTGGCGATGACCAGGATTTCCATGGTGAACATCCGCCGGATGAAGCCGCGCTCCGCGCCTAAGGCGCGCATGGTGCCGACTTCGCCGGTACGCTCGATGACGCTGATGACCAAGGTATTCATGATGATGATGATGGCGACGATGGCTACCATCAGGATGGCGACCGTTAAAACGAGGCGCACCACGTCGGAGGTGGTGGAGAAGGGGCCGGCTGCGGCCTTCCAGTCGGCGGCGCGGGCCGGGATGCCCTGTTCCGCAAACCAGCGATTGGCGGCGCGGATGAAGCTGCCGGCGGCCAGCGGCGTCTTGAGCCGGATCAGGATGTATTCCCAGGCGCCGGCGTCCAGCTCCAACTCGGGCGCTATGGCTGGCTCCAGGGCGGGCGCGGCCACCGCCGTTTCGACGGCTGCGGCGGCGCCAGGCCTACTGGCGGCGCCAGATATACTGGCGGCGCCAGCGGGCTCGGCAAACAGGCTGTCGTCGGCAAACAGGCTGTCCTCACCGAACAGGCTGTCGATATCGGTGGTGTCTAAGAGCGACTGGATCTCGGCGCTGACGGTAACCATGCCGGTGTTCAGGGTCAGGCCCTTGAGGGAGCGCAGGGTTTGCGGATCAACGTACGAGATGAAGGAACTGGTTTCCGAGTAGCTTTGGTAGATGTAGATGCCGCGGATGGGTACCCGCCGGATATTGAAGCTGCCGGCGCCGACGCCGGTGAGCAGCACCTCGTCGCCGATACCCAGCTCGGTGCCGAGTTTTTCGTTGATGTCCTCGAGGTTGTTGCGCTCCAGCAGGATGCCGGTCTGGCCGGAAGCCAGGCCTTCGCCTTCGACGAGGGACATGTTATGAAAAGTTTGCTGATAGCTGTCGTAGTCGACGCCGAAAAGCAGCGAAAAGTACTGCTTGTCCGGGGCGGTCTGATCCTCGCTCTTGATGATGGCGAAGCCGGTCAGCTGGCTGGTGGCCGAGTCGGTCCAGTTGTTGGCGTTGACCCAGTCCAGTACCTCGGGGAAGCGCTCCACCAGTGGCGTTTCCACCATGCCACCGGGAGTTTGCACCCCAAAAAGGCTGACATTGTCGGCCGAGAGGCCCGAGATCATGACGTGGCCGGTGAAATTGTCGATGAAGGCCCGCTCGATGCCCAGGCTGGCGGTGTTGATCAGGCTCGAGCCGATGACGAAGATGGCTACGCCGACGGCGATGATAACGCCGATGATCAGGCTCTTGGTCTTGTGCTGGGCCAGATTCTTGGCGGCGATTTTGATGAGGACGGGCATCTCAGGCCCCGGCTGACGAACCGGCCAGAGCGCTCGCGGCGCCGACCGGCTCGCCGCGGCGGACGTTCTCGATGATCAGGCCGTCGCGCAGGCGGATGATGTGGTCGGCGATATTGACGATTTTGGCGTCGTGGGTGCTGAAGATGAAGGTGGTCTCCAGTTCGCGGTTGATGCGCTTCATGAGCTCGATGATCTGTTCGCCGGTGGCTGAGTCCAGGTTGGCGGTCGGCTCGTCGGCCAGCACGATTTGCGGCTTGGTGACCAAGGCGCGGGCGATGGCGACGCGCTGGCGCTGGCCACCGGACAGCTCGTTGGGCTTGTGCTTGCGGTGGTCGGCCAGGCCAACCTCCTCGATTAGGTGGTTGATCCAGTCAGCCTTTTCTTCCTTGGTGATGCGGGTGCGGCCGAGCAGCAGCGGGAATTCGATGTTTTCCCAGACATTGAGCACCGGGATGAGGTTGAAGCTCTGGAAGATGAACCCAAGCGTCTCGTGGCGCAGGCGGGTCAGATCGCGGTCCTTGAGCTCGCGGGTCGGACGGCCGTCGATCAGCACCTCGCCAGAGCTGGCCTGGTCGATCAGGCCGATCATATTCAGGATGGTGGTTTTGCCCGAGCCGGACGGACCGGCGATGGATATGAAATCGCCCTTTTCGATGCTGAAACTGACGCCTTTTACGGCCGGAACCTCGACTTTTCCCAATTGATAGATTTTATGGACGTCCCCACTAGTGTCTAAAATAAAATTCATATAAGCTCCAGCTGACCGAATGTATTTTTCATCAACCGAGGCGGTGGTGGAATTTCTGAAAACCAGTCAAA
>MIAR01000011.1:114600-123641 GCA_001829185.1 Spirochaetes bacterium GWB1_60_80 | reverse complement strand
CCTTCTCTGGTAATGATTTGGTTGTGGTGACTCAAATTATACCATGGAAATCAGACTTTTATTTTAATTTATTTTGGACACTAGTGGGACGTCCCGTAACTCGACAATAGCCATGAGTGCTCCTTTTGCGCGCGAACCTTCCGCTGGTTGGGCTGGAAACCGCCGCCACCGCTTGGCGACAGCCCGCCTCCTGGTCGTCAGGAAGCGGCGGTCTGGTTAATATGGTATGGCTCCGGACGCCAAGTTATCGCAGCTAAATATAGCCATACCGGATGGCCTAAGGCAAGCCGACCCCGGCGGGAGGCCGGGGCCGGTCTGTGACCATGGGGCTGGGAATGTTCGTCCGCAGGCTAGAACGTAGTGTAGGGCGACAGTATCAGGACTTTACCATCAGCACTTCCGATTTCGGCGGCGTTGGCCGGTTGGTGCGATACCCAGTCGCCGGCTACCGGGCTGAGGTTACCATTCGGGCTCCACCAGGCATAGGCGTAGGCCGGGCTGGTGGCAAGACCAGTCCGGGCGTAGAATTCGATGGCCAGGTTGGGGTCGGCGAAGCTATAGCTGACGGTGACATTACCTCCACTCAGATCGGTGGCGCTGCCGATAACCACGTGGATGGGGTTGGCAAAAGTGACCAGGCCGGGCGTGCTCATGAAGACCTGCAGCTGGACGAAGCCATTAAAGTCGTTGTCCAGCACTAGGCTGTTGGCGTAGGTAAAAATCAAGTCGCTGATGGTGGTGACCTCACCGTCAACCAGGACGATGGGCATGATCGGTAGCAGGCGGTCGCCGGGGCTGAGTACGGCATCATCGTTCGTGTCCTCGGCCACCAGCAGCCAGAGTTGGCGGCTGCGCTGGCCGGAATTCTCGGTGTCCCAGAGGATGCCATCGATGGTCACGCTGGTGGTACCAGGTGCGACGGCCTGGCCATAGGTCAGGAAGGAGCTGCCGTAATTTGGATACTCGTTGACGGCAATGAATAGCTGGTGACCCTCGCTGTAGTGCAGGGCAGCGATGCTGAGATCGGAGTTGCGGACGTAGTTTCCCTGGCAGCCGGCAATGACCAAAGTCAGCAGAATGGCGCCAAGCGGCGGCCAGACGGAGCGGGTGGGGCGGAAGCTCATGTCAGTATCCTCCGGTAAAGTCGGCCAGGGGCAAGGCGAAGAGCGAAATGTACAAGACCTTTTCCTGACTGGCGTCATTTAATTGGTTAATGCTCAGGAAGGCCAGGCAGTCGACGCCTTCATGCTCGTAATCACCGAGGAAGGCTACGGTTTCACCGATTACCCGGCAGGAGCCGAAAGCTTGGCCGTCAGCGCCGAAGCCGACGAATTCGTGGATTTGGTCCGTATCGACGTCGTTGGCCGGGATTACCACTACGCCGCTTCCGGCTTGGCCGGCGATTTGCCTGATTCGGCCGGCTGGCAAGGTGATGGCTGGGTTATCTGGCAGGATGATCAGGCGCAGCTCGCTCTCGACGGCGCCGCTGGCATAGCGCGAAGCCAGTAGCCAGCTGAATTGGCCGTCCAACGAGAAGCCGAAATAGGTTAGGTTGGTGGAGCTCTGGTTCCAGAAAAAGGTGCCGGGATACTGGTCGGCAGTCAGGTCGGTAAAGGCATTGGTAATGGTGGTCATGGCGCCGCTATAAGTGACGGCCGCCTCGCCACTCAAGGTTGGGTCAGCATTGGCGCGCGGCAGTATGGCAAGGTCCTGGTTGTTAGCCCACAGGTAGCGGTATTGCTGTCCGGTGGCCAGTGGCGGTCCCTGTCGGATCCCGGCGATGAGGCGGCTGTCCAAAAGTGGATTCAGGCTGGTGACCATGGATCGACTGACAACAAGGGTCGGCTCCAGGGGGCTTAGCGGGTTGAAGCGGATCAGGCCTTCTTGAGGATTGCCGGCGATATAGACCGTGCCGAATGCGACGAAACCCGGCTGGTCATCGACATAGATGCTGTCAATGTCGATCGTGTCATTTTCACCACTTGCATCGCTGCGGAAGGGCCGGCTTTCCAGGATTCCGTCGTGCAGTACCAAACAGGACGCGGCACTGCTTTGGCTTGGCCACAGGTAGATGACCGGCGTGCCGCTGGCGGTGTTCATGACTGTTTTGCGCACACTGTCGCTCCCATCGCCCCAGTTCATGGTGCTGAATGAATCGACCAGGATGAAGGCGTCGTCCTGACGCGATATAGTGTAATGGGCGGTGGGCATAAAGAAGGTACAGCCGATTAGCAGGGTCAAGGCGGCTGTCATGCCCAGGCTGGCCAGGATGGCTCGGCCGCTGCCATGGTGCGGCCAATTGAAGCGGGTATACCTCATAATTCTATCCTCGCTCCCAGCATCATTTCTAAATTCTGGATGAACCAGATCGGGCTCAGCCAGAAGCCGAGGTCGCCAGAGTCGCTCAGGAAGGGAATCAACAAGGGTGTCGTTCCGGTGGGATCCCAGGTATTGCCGTACGGTGAGCTCACCAGGAGCAGGCGCGTCTTGGCGGCCAGGAACAAGCTCCAGCCGGGACCCAAGCGGACCTCGACTTCCGGTGCGCCGGCCACCGAGAAGGCGCCCCAGTCAGCCAGGCCGATTCGGCCGTTGCCGATTTCGAGGCGGCCGGCCGCGGCCAGCTGCAGGCCGAAGCGCAACCAGTCGGCCGGCGAACCGAAGTGCAGGCCGCCGCGGATTTCCAGCTCCAGGTAATGGATGGTCAGGAATCCGCTATCGTCGACTATCGGGACCAGGGCCAGGAAGCTGCTCTCCAGGCTAGCGCCGGCGTAGGCGTAACCTGGCCAGAAGTACCAGTTGAGGCCGATGCCGGGCACCAGATTGAGGTAATGCAATGTAGGCACCAGTTCCAGCGTCGGCAGGGCTTCCAGCGTGACTGTTTCGGCCAAATCCTGGTTGCCAACAAAAACGGTGTGCTCTACCGGCATGTAGCCGTGGCGGCTGGCGGTGAAGGTGAAGGTAGAGTTGGCCGGCAATTCGTAGCTCTGGGTTTGGTCGGCCACGGCTATCTGGTCCGGCTGGCCGCGACTGGTCAGCCGGGTGCCGGGCGGGGCATCGATGCTCAACACCACGCCGCGGACGATGGTGACCACCTCGGTTTCCTCGACGACGCGCTCGGTTACCACTTCCACCACCCGCGGCGGCTGCGGCGGGAAGCTGCGGTCCAGCGCCTTGGCCAGTTCCGCCAGGAAGTCCAGGTTGCCGCCGGCTTCCAGGCCATTAACAGCGGCCGTGCGGTCCAATCGGGCGGTCGGGTTGCCTTCCTGGAAGACCAGGACGCGCAGGACCTGGTTGCCGCCACGCGCCTCGGCGGACAGGAAGACCTGAACCTCGGCGGCCTCCAGAGTTGCGGCCGGCGTGGTGCGGCTATGGCTGATGATGGCCAGTTTAAGGTATTCGGCCAGAATGGCGAGAGCCTCGCGCTCAGCGCTGTCCTCCGAAACGGTCACATAAAAACTCTGGGGCACCAGGTTGGCTTCCGCCTCGGCCATGTCCGGGTCGGGCGCGATCTGGGCATTTAGCAGACTGGCTGCCAGGACTAAGCCTGATACCAACAGTAGGTGCTTCATTGTGGCCACCTCGCTTCGCACAGCAGCAGCTGGTTGTTATGCGCCAGTAGAGAATAGAGACGGTCGGTGCCATGAACGCTGATTCGCTCATTGGTCATCAGGTAGGCTGAGGGGTCATAGGCGGCGGTTGCGGTTTGACCTTTCAGGTACAGCACGGCCACCACCGAGGCGGTGTTCGCGTAACAGTAGATCAGGTAGAAGTCCGCTTCCTCAAAGACCGCGAACGGCATTAAAGTTTGGCCTTCCGGCATGCTTAGCGGCAGGCGCAGCGTCGGGGAGTCGACGCGGCTGGCCTCCATCTCGATGGCGATGCCGGCGATCACTACGTTGGTGGGATAGGCGGAAATGACCAGGTCACGCCGGATGCCGTCGCTTGCCAGCTGGCTGAGGACGCGGATTCCTTGGCTGGTGGCGGTACCGGCCAGGGCCATGGCCCCAGCCGGCAAGGGGAGCGGTATAGTGGTTCCTGGCGGGTCGACTTCGTTCCAGCGCTGTGCCTCGCCGGTCGGCGTAATCTTAAGTACCCAGGGAGCCTGTTGGGGGGCGGCGGCGGGCGGAGCCGGTGGATAGAAGAAATTATGGACGCCAGTTAAGTTATCGAGGGGAATCGAAAAAGAAGGGAAGGCGCTGGCCAGCGCCGTATGGCCCGAGTCGAACAAGAATACTTGCTGGCCGTTGAAACGGTTAAGCAGCAGGATTACCTGGTCATCGCCGACCGTCGAGGCGCTAGCCTGCCAGCTCATGCCGCTGATCTGGCCGGCGTTGTCTAGTAGTTGCCCCAGTGTGGCCAGGTAGACCACCGGCTCGCTGAGATCCGCCGGGAAGCGCAGCACGCGGTCTCGGCCAATGACCAGTAACTCGTCGCCCAGGCGGGCCAAGCCAAAGGCTTCGTCCATGTCCAGCCGCACCTGACGGGTAACCTGGGTATCCATGAGGTCGGCCAGGCCGGCGGCGTAGTCTTCCGGTAGAAGGTGGATGTCGTCGCAGGCCAGGAAGGTGATGGCCAGGCAGCTAGCGGCCAGAGTCAGGCGTACCAAGCGGCCGATGCCGTGAAGGGATTGTCTGTTTACCATCGGTAACCTGCCCCCGCTGACAGCGTCAGCATGCTATTGGCGGAATCGGTCGTGCCTAGCGCCAGGATAGCCGGTGAACTGACCATGAATTCGGCGTTGACCAGAATTCGGCCGAAAACAAGATTCAAACCCAGGCCGACCCGGCCGTTGGCGATGAAGGCCAGTCGGCTGAAACCGATATCGCCGAAGATCATGTAGGGGTCGCCCAGGATTTGCAAAGCCAAATAGGGTTGCAGCCCGGAGGCCGGCGCAAAGAGGGCTAGCGGGTAGAAGTGCCCGCGCACCTGAACCGGCAAGTTGAGGAAGAAGCCGACCTGAGGGTAACTGTCCTCCGACCAGGGATAGGATAGCGGGATGTAGGCCAGCCCTAAACCGCCGCCGGCCGAAACGATGCCATTCAGGAAGAAATATTCGTAACGCGCCGCCAGACTGAAAGGCGTCTGCATGCATAGCGTGGCCACCAGTTGCTGGCTGGACCGGTACACCAACGCGGCCGCCGCGACGGTCGGCCGCCGGGGGCTGGCTGATATGGTCAGTGCGCGGTCAAAATAGCCGTCGCGCCGGATGACCAGCTCCAGGCGATTGCCCTCGGTGGTTTTGATGACCAGGAAGCCGTCGGCGATGACGCCCAGTTCAGTATCGCCGGCCAGCACTGCGGCGCCATCGTCCGGCGACTCGAGGCGCAGCTCCATGGCGATGCCCAGGCCGACGATCTCTTCCACGAAGGTGGTTTCGATGCGTATCTCTTCGCGTTCCACAACCACCTCGCTGGCCGGCAGCGGCTGCAAAGCCTCACGGATGCGGGCGGCCACCGAGGCCGATACCACGTCGATAGTGTCGAAGACCTCGAAGCCGGCGCTGCCGGACTCGGTGGCCGCGACCGCCGGCAGGCCGGTGATGATGTCGATGGCCTTGACGCCGATGTGGATGCCAGCGCCGTCGATGACGTAGAAGCCACTGACCGCGACGTCGGCGCCCAGCGCCTTGGCCGCCGCCAGCATGGCTGGCTCGTCCTGCAAGGAGCCGGAGTAGTTGCCGCGCACCTGCTCGTTGGCGATGACCGTATATCCGAGGCGCTCCAGCTCGATGGCGATGGTATCGCTGCACAGGCTGGAGTACAGCTGCTCGGTGTTGCCCAGAGGCGCTAGATCAAAGACGCAGACTGTCCGCTCCACCAGGTCCTGGGCGACGATGGTTAGGCCGCCAATCAGGCACAGCAGGCCGAGCAGCAGCCAGCGGGGCTTGTTTATCGCGTTCGTGTTCATGCCATGTATTGTAGTTCGGCCGGACCCGATATGCAAGTCATGGCGCTGCCTGGCGGATGGCTGATTGCAGTCAAGGCCGCGCATGGCCGGATTACCGGGTCGCCAGGTCGCCAGGTCGCCAGAGGAAAAAAAGAACCGCAGCCGGGGCCGCGGTCCTTTCTCCTTTTTGTCCAGCAGTCAGCCACCCGTCGATTTGGACTTGATCGGGGGCGGTGGTTAGGGTACCTGTTTGGGTGGTCAGACGCCTTCGGGCGCGGTTTTGGCGCGGTGGCCGGCCTCGTAGGCTTCCAGTTCGCGGGTGATGATGCGGGCCAGCCGCTTGATACCCTCGTCGATCAGGTCGATGGAAGAGAAGGAGAAGTTCAGGCGCATGGCATTACGCTCCGGCTCGTCGAAGTAGAAGGCCGACCCAACGACGAAGGCCACTTTTTCTTCCTCGACCGCCTTGTAGATCAGGTCGTCGGTATTGATGAACTTAGGCAGGGACAGCCAGAGGAAGAGGCCGCCTTCCGGCTTGGTCCACTTGATTTCCCAGCGCTTGGGCATGTACTTCTCGAGGGCGTTGACCATGTGGTTGCGCTTCTCGCGGTAATTGTCGCAGGTACTTTTGATAACGTCGTACAGCTTGCCGGTTTTCATGTATTCGGCCAGCCATTTTTGGGTGAAGACGTTGGTGCACAGATCCATGGCTTGCTTGGCGATAACGAACTTGGCGATCAGCTTCTCGTGGGCCATGATCCAGCCGACGCGGGCGCCGGGGATGAGGATCTTAGAGAAGGTTTTCAGGTTGACGACGATGCCGCGGTTTTGGCCGTTCTGGTCCAGCAGATAAATGGAAGGAATGTGTTCGCCAATAAAGCGGATCTCGCGGTACGGCGAGTCTTCGATGATGATTAGGTCGCGCCGGTAGGCGAATTCGAGCAGGGCCTGGCGTTTGGCCAGGCTCCAGCAGAAACCGGCCGGATTCTGGAAATCCGGGATAACGTAGATGTACTTGACCTTCTTACCGCCGGCGATGGCCCGGTCGTACTTGGTGACCAGGGCGTCCATGTCGAAGCCGTCCTGCTCCGGGGTGAAGGGGATGCCCAGCACCTTGGCGGAGTAGGAAACGATGGCCTGGATGGCGCCGACATAGGTGGGGCGTCCGGCGATGACGTAATCGCCGGGATCGAGGAATATTTTAGCCACCATGTCGAGGGCTTGCTGGCTGGCCGAGACCACCAGCAGGTTCTGGCTTTCCAGCTTGACGCCCTGGCGGGTCTCGAACTTGATAATCTCGTCCTTAAGGTCGTTGTCGCCTTCGGTGGTGCCGTATTGCATGGCCTTGGCGGAGTGCTTGTCGAAGACGGTGTTGGCGGCGGCGCGCAGATCCTCCACCGGGAAGGTTTCCGGGGCGGGCAGGCCGCCGGCGAAGGAGATGATTTCCGGCCGCACGGTCAGCTTGAGCAACTCGCGGATGACACTCTGTTTCATGTTTTTGGCGTTGGCTGAAAATTGCGACTCAAAATTCATCATACAGGCAGTCTCCTCGGTGACAATTGACCGGATGGGCCGGACTACACCGGCACTGTTTGTATCATAGTCTGAAACGGCCGAATGGTAAAGTAGCAACAGTCAAAATCATGTTTCAATATTTGAAATTGTTGTGGCCTATTCCCACAGGCTGGCCTGGGCTGGTATGGTGGAGGCATGAATTTAGAACCAAGTTCCCTGACCTCCGGTCGACCTGACCGGGGTTCTATCGAGTTGCTGGCGCCGGTTGGCTCGTTGGAGAGCCTGGCGGCGGCCATCCAGGGCGGGGCCGACGCGGTTTACTTTGGCGCCGGTCGCCTGAACATGCGCGCCAAGAGCACCCGCGGCCTGGGGCCGGATGATATCGCCACCGTGGTGCGGCGCAGCCATCAGGCTGGCCGGCGGGCCTACCTGACCCTCAATACTATCCTGTACGACGACGATCTGCCCCAGCTGCGCGCCCTGGCCGCCGCGGCGGCCGCGGCCGGCGTCGACGCCGTCATCGCCAGCGACATCGCTGCCCTACAGTACTGCCGCAGCCTTGGCCTGACCGTCCATGCCTCCACCCAGTTGAACATCTCGAATATCGAGGCGGTGCGTTTCTACGCCCAGTGGGTGGACGTGGCCGTGCTGGCCCGCGAGTTGACGCTGGAGCAGGTTAGTCGCATCGCCGCCGCCATCCGCGAGCAGGCTATCCGCGGGCCAGGTGGGCAGCTGGTGCGTCTGGAAATATTTGTTCATGGCGCCTTGTGCATGGCGGTGTCCGGCAAGTGCTACCTCAGCCTGCACGAGTACAATTTGTCGGCCAACCGCGGTAGCTGCGTCCAGGTCTGCCGCCGGGCCTACGAGGTGCGCGACCGCGATTCGGACGACGTCCTGGCCATCGACAACGAGTACATCATGTCGCCTAAGGACCTCTGCACCGTCCAATTCCTGAACAAGATCATCGACGCCGGGGTCAGCGTCCTCAAGATCGAGGGGCGGGCCCGCGCGCCGGAGTACGTCAAGACGGTCTGTAGCGTGTACGACGAGGCGCTGCGCGCCTTGGCTGACGGTAGCTACGGCCAGGCGGCGGCGCCGGACAGTCCGGTGCTAGCCGGCTGGCGGCAGCGCTTGGGCAGCGTGTTTAACCGCGGCTTCTGGGACGGCTATTACCTGGGGCAATGTTTGGGCGAGTGGAGCAGCGTCTACGGTTCGGCGTCGACCATCGAGAAGGTCTATGTCGGCAAGGTTACTAATTATTATCACCAGGCCGGGACCATCGAACTGCTGGTGGAGAATGAGCCAGTAGCTCCGGGCGACCAGGTCATGTTTCTGGGGCCGACCACCGGCGTGCACGAGTTGGTGCTGCCCGGGCTGCAACTGGACGGTGTGGCCCTGGCGGTGGCCGAACGCGGCCAGAGTATCACCTTCAAGGTGGAGGGGCGCATCCGGCGGGCCGACAAGCTGTACAAGCTGGTAGAGCGCGCCTGAGCGGCAGCTTGATTTCCTGCCAATAAGGTAGTGTATCGTCGACTTGGAGGAAGCATGCTGGCTGCCCGACGCTCCGTTTCTAGCAGGGTGTTGAAAAACGCGGATGCGGCTTTTCAACACTTCAAAAGCCGGTACAATTACGCAGCATA
>MIAR01000011.1:0-114590 GCA_001829185.1 Spirochaetes bacterium GWB1_60_80 | reverse complement strand
CAAAAGCCGGTACAATTACGCAGCATAGCGCAAGCTATGCGAGGAATTGTTAAGGTTGTTGAGAAAGCAACCGGCTTTTTCAACAACCTGTTAAGCATCTGGCCATGGACGGCAATGCTACCGGCCTGACCGTGAAGGCCTTCCCCGCGCCAGCCAAGCCGTACTCAGACTGGCAGACCTTCGATGGCCAGACGGCTATGCTCACCACGGACTGGTTGAATGCCTGGGAAAACCCGGTCTGCGGCAATTGGTGGTAAGGTTGTGATAAAAAGACCACCCTGTGGGGCTGACGGCTAGCCGGTTCGAGGTCTCGACAGGCCTCGACAGGTTGCGGCAGAGGCGGTATGATGGTCTCATGAGTGATCAACGCAATATCCTTTTAACCCTGTCATACGACGGCAGCGCCTTTTCCGGTTGGCAACGCCTGGGCGATGCCCAGCGCACCGTGCAAGCCAGTCTGGAAGCCAGCCTCAGTAGCCTACTGGGCGAAACCGTCAACGTTATCGGCGCTGGCCGGACCGATGCCGGCGTCCATGCCGAGGGGCAGGCCGCCAATTTCCGGCTGGCCTCGGCCATCGAGCTGCCTGAATTGTTGGCCAAGCTGGCGGGCATCTTGCCGCCCGACCTGAAGGTACTGGCGGCCCGCGAAGCCTTGCCCACCTTCCATGCCCGCTTCCGGGCCGTGGCCAAGACCTACGCCTACCGCCTGCACGACGGTCCCACCGCCGACCCGCATCCCGGTAAACGGGCCTACCACGTGACCCACCGCCTGGACGAAACCCGCTTGCAACAGGCGGCTGCCCTCTTCACCGGCATTCGCAACTTCCGGGCCTTTACCACCGTCAAGGCCGACAGCCGTAATTTCCTGCGCGAACTGACCGAGGTGCGCCTGGAACGCAAAGCTAACCTGTTGGATATATTCTTCACGGCTGACGGTTTCTTGAACCGCCAGGCCCGGGCCATGGCCGCCTTGCTGGCCGAGATCGGCCAGGACCGCCAGCCGGTCAAGGCTGTCAGCCGGGCGCTGGAGAGCGGCGAGCGCGCCGGCTTGCCTGGCCCCCTGGCCGCCTACGGCCTGCGCCTGGTCAGCGTCGCCTACCGCGAAACCGATTTTCTCGGGCCAGTGGTGTTGGCAGCACCGGCAGTACTGACGGTGACGCCGTCGAGTCAAGTCTAGCAGGGTGTTGAAAAACGCGGATGCGGCTTTTCAACACTTCAAAAGCCGGTGCAATTACGCAGCATAGCGCAAGCTATGCGAGGAATTGTTAAGGTTGTTGAGAAAGCAACCGGCTTTTTCAACAACCTGCTAGTCGGGTAGAACCGCGGCCGGGATGCGTTGGCTGGATGGTCGAGCCCTTCTGGGCCATAAATTCAGCGAGAAGCATTTTGACATGGAAGCGGGGGAAGGGGAGAGTATTGGGCTGGCGTTGCTGCACTATCACATGAAAAAGATTTCGGCATTGCTTATAGTGGCGCTAGCTGCGCTGGTTTTATCTGGCTGTTTTTGGCCGGAAACCTCGGTAGAATCCATTTTACATGTTTCCGATGTTGGCACCTACGCGACATGCGATATTTCTCTCAGTCATGATGATGTCACCGTCATTATTGCCGAAAATGTCAATCTCAATTACAACACGATCTATGTTTACGACGATACTTCGACAATCCACGGCAGAACCGCTCAGATGCTTTCCTCCTTTCAGGATACCGCAGCCGATGGCAATTGGATCGTGACGATTACCAACCATGAAACGTCAACGCCGTACAATTTAACCTTGGAGAGTATCGTTATTGATTACATAGTATACTGATTTCCGGTTTCAGTTGTTGCAAGGGGCTGTCAGGAACACTGACAGCCCCTTTTTCAATGGGTGCGCGTACAACCCCATCGAGGTAAATAATCCAAGCGTAGCGCTTTTAGGAAACAATCCATTAGTAAAAAGGACAACCCGGTTTTTGCCTGGGTAGCCCTTGCTGTTAGGTTAGCCTGGATCAGGGAGTGGTTTGCTGCTGAACCCGGTTAGCGTTGTCGA
Organism: Spirochaetes bacterium GWB1_60_80; assembly: GCA_001829185.1. Classification (GTDB taxonomy): domain Bacteria; phylum Spirochaetota; class Spirochaetia; order Treponematales; family UBA12059; genus UBA12059. Next base: position 112,557 of record MIAR01000011.1, on the reverse strand, counting down.
TTTCTGTCTGGATGGCGACGGCGGCACCGCTGGCCCGGCGGTCACCAGTGGCTGTAGCCAGCGCTTGCATCATTTCCAGGGCTTCCTGAAGCCGGCCAGCGGCTTGCGTCAGAATGGCGGCATTGTAACCAGCCGCAAAATTGCCGGTAGCGGCGTAGATTTGCTTGAATTTGTCCAGAGCTGGCTGGAGTTGGCCGTCCTTGACCATCTCGTCGGCCTCGGCCATGGCCGGATCCTTGGTTTCGTCGGCTACCATGGTCAAGAAGAGCGTCACTTCGTAGGGCTGCAAGGAGCGCAGGATATCCTGTGTCATGCTGGCGAGCTCAGACTGGATTACATCTATGACCGCAGGCACCGCTGCATAGCTGTCATACTGGTTCGACTGGCGACTAGTATACTTGCTCTTCATGGCGATTATCCGATTGGTCCGGGCATCCACCACTTGGTAGTCGACGTTGAACTCGACTTTTCGGAAATAAACTCGCACTTTGGTGTCGACGTTGTTGATCTTGCGGATCACTTCGACGGAATCAACGATAGTGTTGAACTGGGTGAAGCTGCCGGACAGGTAGACATCGACCGGCGGTTGGCCGTTCGGAGAGCGCAGATAATTGATGACCTGCTCAACCGGAACAACCTGCATGAAGTTGGCGTTGACCAGACCTTGGGTAATACCGTCAGCCAGGCGGCGCGCGATATTTTGTTCGTCGCGGTTAGGGCTATTGGCATAGCCCAGGAAACGGGCCAGGTAGATTTCCGAAGGCGACAGGCCGCGGGTGGCCTCGTCGGTGGTCAATCCGAAAGGCAGAACCGAAATGGACTGGGCGTGACCGAGGTCAAGCTCGGCCGGCCGCATGACGCGGACCGATACCCCTGTTGCGCAACTGGACATAATCAGGGCGATGCCGATGATCAAGCCGATGATTCCTTTGATTTTCATATTTCCTCCGAATAAATTTTGGGCAGAGCCTAGGATCCGCCGTTCTTAAAACAAACTTGCCAAGCCTCTTCTCTTCGATAACCAGGCGAGTTTGGGAAAAGCGCTATTTTTAGAAACTATCACCTAACGCGGCGGTCATGGGCTAGCCTTTGGGTTGGCTATTAAACAGGGTGTTGAAAAACGCGAATGCGGCTTTTCAACACTTCCAAAATTGAGCAGTATAGTATAAGTAAAAAAAAATGTCAGCTGGTTGGTTTCTTAAGCCAATTCTATTTGTGGGGGTACCGCCCATTGGGGCGCGTCTGCGCCGCGCCCGCGCCGCCGATGCGGCGCGGACTATTGTCGGAGCATGGGTGGAATGGGCGGGCCGGGCACAAAAAACCGCGCCCTTTTTGGGGCGCGGCCGTTTTAGCGTAAAACAGTTCAAAAGCCGGTACAATTACGCAGCATAGCGCAAGCTATGCGAGGAATTGTTAAGGTTGTTGAGAAAGCAACCGGCTTTTTCAACAACCTGCTAACGGCTTTGTGGCCCCGAATGGAAATTTATGGTACGGCGCGCACCCGAGATTCGCCCGCTGCGCGGGCTCTCTCTGGATGGCGCGCTGGGGGTACCGCCCATTGGAGCGCGTCTGCGCCGCGCCCGCGCCGCTGATGCGGCGCGGACTATTGTCGGAGCATGGGTGGAATGGGCGGGCCGAGCCCCAAAAAAACCGCGCCCCGAAGGGCGCGGCCGTTTTAGCGTAAAACAGTAGCTGGGTTAGTAATCCATTCCGCCCATACCACCCATGCCGCCCATGCCACCGCCGCCACCGCCGGGCATGCCGCCGGAGGATTTCGGCTCGGGGAGGTCACAGATGGCGCATTCGGTGGTCAACAAGAGGCTGGCCACGGAAGCGGCGTTCTGCAGGGCGGAGCGGGTGACCTTGGCTGGGTCGATGATACCGGCTTTGATCATGTCGACCCATTCCATCTTGGCGGCGTCGAAGCCAAGGCCCTTCTTGTCGTTCTTGGCCTTGTCGGCCACGATGGCGCCGTCAACGCCGGCGTTCTCGGCGATCTGGCGGATCGGCTCTTCCAGGGCGCGGCGGACGATCTTGAAGCCGACTTTCTCGTCTTCGTTCAGGTTGTCGGTGCCGGCCTTGCTGATGGCGTTGGAGGCCAGGATCAGGGCCATACCACCGCCGGGGACGATGCCTTCTTCGATGGCGGCGCGGGTGGCCGACAGGGCGTCTTCCACGCGGTGCTTCTTTTCCTTCATCTCGACTTCGGTGGCCGCGCCGACGTTAATGACGGCCACGCCGCCGGCCAGCTTGGCTAGGCGCTCTTGGAGCTTCTCGCGGTCGTAGTCGCTGGTGGTCTCTTCGATCTGGGCCTTGATCTGGGCTTTGCGAGCGTCGATGTCCTTGCCCTTGCCGGCGCCATTGATGATGGTGCTGTTGTCTTTGTCGATCTTGATGGTCTTGGCCTGGCCGAGCTGGGCCATCTCGGTGTTCTCGAGCTTCATGCCCAGATCCTCGGAGATGACTTCGCCGCCGGTCAGGATGGCGATATCTTCGAGCATGGCCTTGCGGCGGTCGCCGAAGCCGGGCGCCTTGATGGCGCAGACCCGGATGGTGCCGCGGATGTGGTTGACCACCAGGGTGGCCAGGGCCTCGCCGTCGACGTCCTCGGCGATGATGACCAGCGGCTTGCCGGTCTGGGCGACCTTCTCCAGGATGGGCAGGAGGTCCTTCATGGTGGAGATTTTCTTTTCGTGGATCAGGATGTAGGGATTATCCTCGAAGACAGCGGTCATGTTCTCGCGGTTGGTAACGAAGTAGGGCGACAAGTAGCCGCGGTCGAACTGCATGCCTTCCACGAAGTCGATGGTGGTGTCCATGGTCTTGGACTCTTCGACGGTAATGACACCGTCCTTGCCGACCTTTTCCATGGCCTCGGCGATCTGGTTGCCGATTTCGCTGTCGTTGTTGGCGGACACCGAAGCGACGTGCGAAATCTCGTCCTTTTCCTTGATGTCTTTCTTGATGCGGCGGATCTCGGCGATGGCCAGCTCGACGGCCTTGTCCATGCCGCGCTTGATGCCCATCGGATCCAGGCCAGCGGCGACGGCTTTGACGCCTTCCTTGATCATGCTGTAGGCCAGGACGGTGGCGGTGGTGGTACCGTCGCCGGCGATGTCGTTGGTCTTGGTGGCCACTTCTTTGAGCAGCTGGGCGCCCATGTTTTCATAGGCGTCCTCCAGCTCAATTTCCTTGGCGACGGAAACGCCGTCCTTGGTGACCGTCGGGGCGCCGAATTTCTTGTCCAGCAAGACGTTGCGGCCTTTGGGGCCGAGGGTGACCTTGACGGCCCGGGACATCTGCTCGACGCCGGACAGCAGTTTTTTGCGGGCATCCTCGCTGAACATTAGTTGCTTTGCCATACTCTTGTATCTCCCTTTCGTACGTTGGGTGCCGCCCTATGCCTGCCGTAACACGGTGTGTCGCGCGTGGCGCGTCTGGGCGGTTCAATTGTAACGGAATACGCAGCAGAGTTGCTTCGTTTGAAGGAAGATACTAAAAAAGGCAGTCGGGCGGCAAGTGTCTGGCAAGCCGACAATGCCGAAAAATCGATTCTGACGCTAGTTTCCCCGTCTTTGGGACTGAAATTCGGTTTTTTACTGCCGATATACTGGGAGAAGGAGTCCACAGAGCGATGCGCGATTCGTTACGCCTGGCCGCCGGCCCGACCCTGCTGCTGTTGATGCTGCTCTTGGCGGCCAGCTTGTCCGCCCAGGCCGGCTTGTCCGGCAGTGCTGTCCTTCCCTATACCAACTTCAACCAGAACAGCGCCGGCGATCCGTCCTGGCTGAGCTTCGAGCGCGGCAAGCGCCTGTTCCTGGAGCGCGATTTCGGCGACGCCTTGATGGCTTTCGACAATGCCATCGCCTTCCGGCGCGAGGTATTCCGCCAGGTGGCGGTCGGCTTGGAGCGTCTGTCGGCTAGCCAGCAATACCAGGCGGCCGATGACTCTATTGCCGACCTGTTGGCTATTTTTTCCGGCGAGGATTTCCTGCCCCAGGAGTACGCCAGCTTGGAACGGGTGGCGGCTGGCTCCTTCCGCAGCCTGCTGCTGCAGCGCCGCCAGGTCCGGGTGTCCGATTACCATCGCCTGTTTCTGGAAATACTGCTGACCATGATCGACTTCCGGCCCTTGGCGGCCTTCGACGATTCACTGCGGCGGCTGACCCGTCAGGCGGAGTTGCTGAGCGCCTATCCGGAGGCGGAGTACTGGAAGGGCCGGGTCTTTCAGGTGGAAGGCGAAACCTATTTGGCCGAGTTGCAGTACCAGCGGGCCTTCGATCAGCGCGAGTCGCTGGAAATTCCGGAAGACCGCTATCGCTTTATGTACGATCTGGCCGAACTCTACCGGGTGCAGGCCAATTTCAGCCGCTGGCTGGAGGTTATGGAGCGCCTGCTGGTGGACGACCCCATCACCGGCAATCCCCCGATCGACCCGTTCAAGCGTGACGCCATGCTCAATACGCTGGCCCGCGACGGTTTTGACCGCTTCATGACGCTCTATCGCATCGAGCCATCGTTCTCGCTGCAGGCTAACCGCGAGTTGGCGGCCTTCCTGCTGGAGCATGGCCGCAGTTCCGTGAAATACGCGGCGGTGGCGGCGTGCATGATTCTGTCGCGCGCGATTGAAATGGTCACTAGCCGCGACCGCGATTACACCTGGCAAGGCTTAGCCCATTTTCTAGCGACTATACGCACTCGGACGGATGTGCAGGAGTACCTGTCGTTACAAGTTTTTTACCCGGCCTTGTTCACGCTGGCCGACGCCTTGTACGCCGACAGCGCCTATGCCAACCGGCTGGCGGCTAATTACCTGTGGCAAATGATTCTGGCGGCCAATCAGGCACCGTGGTCGGCGCAGGCCGCCGCCCGGCTGCGCCAGCCGCAGTCGGCTATCCGCCGGGCACCGACTGTTCAGCCGTGAGGAAGCGGCGCGCTGGCAGTTAGGCTTTGGTTTTGGTTTCCAACGCGATGGTCTTGAGCATGTCGTTGATCATTTTCTTAATGAAGGGATCGACGATAGAGTAGACGCGGCGGGTCTTTTGGACTTCGGCGTCGACGATGCCGTTGTCCTTGAGGATGGACAGGTGCTGTGACACCACCGGCTGGGGCTGCTTGAGGCATTGCCAGAGGTCGGAGACGCAGGGATCCTCATCGCGGGCGATCAGGCAGAGCAGCTTGAGGCGTATCGGATGGCCGACCGCTTTCAGTTTTCGGGAATAATCGAGTAGTCGTTCTTCGTTGCAGCTTTGTGTCGGCGCCATAATATATGATAATACCTATTTACGGTTTTTTATTCAACTGTTCTCGGCCTTCAGGGTCTTCATTTGGCGTTCCGGGGTGGCAGCCAGGTAGCGGCGCAGCGTGTCGGCCGTCTCAGCGCTCAGGTTTTCGAAACTGAAGGCCAGGATGGCGCCGGAACGCTGCAGTTTGCAGTTCAGGCTGACTACCTGGTCGCCAATGCGCATGCTGGCGTCTTCTATGACCAGGCCCGGTTCCAGGTCGGCGCATAGGCCGGCGTGGTCCGGGCTCATCGACAGGCCACTGGAGGAAATACTTTCGACACGGCCGGTCAGCAGGGTTTGGCTGACCGGATGGGTGAACACGAAATCAAGCTTGTCCCAGCGGGCCACCGGGCGGCGGTCGGTGCTGCGCGCCTCGTCGACCTGGATATAGCGCTTGAACAGCTGTTGGAAGCGCGTGCGTTCCTGGTCGTCACCTAAATCCTCGCGGATGACGCCGTTGACGCCCAGGTGGGCAGCCTTGGCGGCTTCCTCGAAGGGGAAGTACTTGCCTTTGAGCAGGACGATGACGCACTCGTTTTTGGAATAGAGGCTGCGGATGTTGACGACGATCGGCTTCCAGTGGCGCGGGAAGTCGCAGGCGCTCATGATGATGGCTTCGGGTTGGATTTCGTCCAGATTATCGAGGGCTTTGAGGGGATCGCGGTAGCGGATAATGTCCATGCCCATTGGCTTCAGGTAGAATGAAGCGATCTGGCTGGTGGTGTCGTCATCGATAATCAGGAGTGCTTTCATTCACTGCCTTTGTTTTGAACGGTGTAGGCCACGATATTCCAGATGTCATCCCGCTTCTCAAGCTCATAAATATATAATTTGACCAGGAAGAAGCCATCATAAGCGAATTTCTGGATAACTTCAACCGTGCCGCGCAAGGACCCGTAGCGGGTTTCGACGATTTCGAAGCTGGCCGGGATGACTACGATGTCGTTGTCGATGGTGCCGGCCATCATCTCGGCCCGGAATTCGTTGAGCATGCGCCGTCGGCCGTCGTCCGACTCGCGGTCGTAGATGCGGCTGCGGTCCGGGTTGCGCCGCAGCAGGGCTTCCAGGTCGAGGTACAGGAAAAACTCGTTCCAGTGCGAGTGCTGGCGGGCGGCCAGGGTGCGGCGGACCACTTCGTCGGGGGCGATGCGCTCGGCGCGCAGGATTTCGGTGGTGTTGGCCACGAACTGGTTGGCCACGCCGGGAGCGGGCGGGGCGGGTCGCAGCGGCAGGGTGAGGACGTTGGAGCTGAGCACCGTCTGGTTGGGGCTGCGGCCGATCAATTCCGGCGCGAAATTGCACTGCATAAGATAGGTGCCGGCCTCGGTCATGGCCACGTAGTCGTGCAGGTTCTCGATGAAGGAGTATTCCTCGCCCGGTTGGAGGTTTAGTTCGCGATAAAAGGCCGGCGCGTTGCCGGACATGGTGCGGATCCAGCTGGGGCTGGCCGGCAACTGGCGATTGGTTAGCGACCGGACTTCAAAACTGAGCGAGCGGCGTCGCTCGTCGGCCAGCTTGAAGCGGAATTCCTGGCTGGAATTGTTGCGGATGGTGACGCGGACCATGATGTCGCTCTGTGGCGAGTACAGGCTCCGGTCGAAAAACTGGATGGACAGCTGGACTTGCGCGAACAGGCTGCCGCCCACTAGCATCAGGACGAGCAGGCTGATTATCATCTTGCGTGCGGGCACGGATCGGCTCCTTGTTTGTCGGGTGGCATTCGTGTACTATGGCGGTCGGGCTCGCGCTGGCGCGCTGCTGCCAGTAACAAGCCATAATAAAAGCCCGGGTATCGGGCAGCCACTACTCCTTGACTATTATCGGTATATTACATGAAGACCTTGAAATTCCAGTCTTTTTCCAAACGATTGTTGTCTCATCAAGCCTGCGCCGAGTTACTTGACTTGGTAGCCGGGGGCTATTTCCCGATCGACTGCGCCGACCTCGAGCTGCCGCTGGCCGCTGTTTTAGCCTCGGCCATCGTCAGCGGGGCGGGCCGGGGTGGGCTAGCCGGGCGGCGGGTCTGCGTGGTGCTGCCGGGAGACGCCGAGGCGGAGGCCTTCGCCGCTGACTGCGCGGCCTGCGGGGTGGAGGCGCTGCTGTTTCCGTGGTGGAAGGCGGCCGCCTACCGGCCGGTCGAGCCGCGCTCCAGCATTTTCGGCGAACGGGCCGCCGCCATGGCCGCCTTGCTGGCCGACGACGGGCCACGCATCGTGGTGGCTAGCCAGCGCGCCGCCATGACGCCACTGCCGCCGCGCGCTGAGTTCGAGCGCAATCTGCTGCGTATTTCCAAGGGCGATACTATTGACGCCCTGGCCGTGGCCGACAAACTGGCCGCCTGGGGCTACCTGCGCGTGCCGCGGGTCAGCCTGCCGGGCGAATTTGCCTTGCGCGGCGAGGTGCTGGATATTTTTATGCCGGGCGACGATTTTGCGCTGCGGGTGGTCTTTGAGTACGATGTGGTGGAGGAACTGCGCCGCTTCGAGCCGGTGTCGCAGGCCTCGCAGCCGGACAAGCCGCTGACCGCCTTATTGCGGCCGGCCCGCGAGCTGATCTGGACGCCCGCTCTGGCCGAGCGGCTGGGCCAGGCCTTGACTGCCTGCCCGCGTTCGGCCGTCGACCATCCGGAACTAGCCATCGAGGCTATCGTCGAGCGGCTGACTACCCACGGCGAGGCCAAGGGCGAGGAAAACTACTTTCCGCTGGCCTGGGACCAGCCGGCCAGTCTGTTTGACTACTTGGATGACCAGGCGGTGGTCTTTGCCCTGGAGCGCGAGCGCCTGCTGGGTCAAACTGACGCCGTGCTCAAGGAATACGGTGGCTTGTACCGCAAGGCCCTGCTGGACGGGCCAGTGCCGCCGCCGGAGCGCATCCTGGTCGACTTCGACGCCGCGCTGTACCGACTGCCGCGGCTGCTGTCCTCCTGGTCGCTCAAGGATGCGCTGGCCGAGCGCCGCCTGTCTTTACGGGCCGAACCGCCGCGCTCCTTTTTCGGCAACATCAACTACTTCAAGGAAGAGTTGGCCACCCAACTGAAAGCCGGCTACGAGGTGCACGTCTTCGCCGAGAATCCCTTGCAGGCCGAGCGCATCGCCTCGCTCCTGCAGCAGGATCAGGTGACGGTGCACCCCTCTGGCCTTTCGGCCGGCTTCACCATCCCGGACGTCAAGCTGCTTTTAATCCACGAGAGCGAGATCTTTGGCCGGCGGCGTAAGGTGCCTAAGAGCCTGAAGAGCCTGAAGAGCGCCCGTTCGCGCATCATCGACACCTTCGTCGACCTCAATCCGGGCGACTTCGTGGTGCACGTCAACTACGGCATCGGCCGCTTCACCGGTATCGAGCGCATGAAGGTGCTCGGCAATGATCGCGACTACGTCAAGATCGAGTACGCCGACGACGAGAACATCTTCGTGCCCATCGAGCAGGCCAACCTGGTGCAGCGCTTCATCGGCAACGAGGGCGAGGCTCCGCGCCTGGACCGCATCGGCTCCAAGTCGTGGGAGAACCGCAAGAACCGCGTCAAGAAGAGCGTCGAGGACTTGGCCGAACGCCTGATAAGGATTTATTCACGCCGCAAGATGGCCGCCGGCTTCGCCTACCCGCCGGACGGCGAGTGGCAAACCAGCTTCGAGGCGGCCTTCCCTTACGAGGAGACGGTTGACCAGCTGACCTGCATCGACGACGTCAAGCGCGACATGGAAAGCTCGCGGCCGATGGACCGCCTGGTCTGCGGCGACGTTGGCTACGGCAAGACCGAGATCGCGATGCGCGCCGCCTTCAAGGCCGTCATGGGCGGCAAGCAGACGGCCTTCCTGGCGCCGACTACCATCCTGGCCGAACAGCACTACGAGAATTGCATCGACCGCTTCCGCGGCTTGCCGGTAACCTTCGGCATGCTGTCGCGCTTCGTCGACAAGAAGGACCAGAAGAAGGTCCTGGCCGACCTGGAAGCCGGCCGCGTCGACGTGGTGGTGGGCACGCACCGTATTTTGCAGAAGGATATCCGCTTCAAGGACCTGGGGCTCTTGATCGTCGACGAAGAGCAGCGTTTCGGCGTTAAGGACAAGGAGCGGCTCAAGGAAATACGCGCCAACATCGACTGCCTGACGCTGACCGCCACGCCCATCCCGCGCACCCTGCACATGTCGATGCTCAAGATTCGCGACTTGTCGGTGTTGACCACGCCGCCGGTGAATCGCCATCCCATCCAGACGGTGGTGGACGAGTTCCAGCCCGACTTGGTGGCCAAGGCCATCCGGCGCGAGGTGGAGCGCGGCGGCCAGGTCTTCTTCCTGCATAACCGGGTGCAGACCCTGGACGATACCCGCGCCTTCATCCAGCGCCTGGTGCCGGAGGTGATGGTGGAGAGCGCCCACGGCCAGATGTCGCCGCACGAGCTGGAAGACATCATGCACCGCTTCATCCATCACGGCTTCCACGTGCTGGTGTCCACCACCATCATCGAGAACGGCATCGACATCCCGAACGTCAACACCATCATCATCGACCGGGCCGACATCTACGGCATCAGCCAGCTCTACCAGCTGCGCGGCCGGGTGGGCCGCTCCGACCGGCTGGCCCACGCCTACCTGTTCTACCCGGATAGCCGCGCTTTGTCCGAGCTGGCCATGAAGCGGTTGCAGATCATTTCCGACTTCACCGAGCTGGGCTCCGGCTTCAAGATCGCCATGAAGGACCTCGAAGTGCGTGGCGCCGGTAATCTTCTAGGCCGCGAGCAGTCCGGCGAGATTATGGCCGTCGGCTTCGACTTGTACCTCAAGCTGCTGGACGACGCCGTGGCCCGCCTGTCGCAAGAGGGCTACAAGGAGGCCGAGGAGCCGTACCTGGAGCTGGAGTATTCCGGCTTCATACCGGACGCCTACATCGGCCAACCGGCCGTCAAGATGGAGATTTACAAGAAGATCGCCTCGATACTTGGGCAGGACGACCTGGATGCCCTGCTGCGCGAGCTGGACGACCGCTTTGGCCCGCCGCCGGAAGAGGCCGCCAGCCTGCTGGCATTGGCCGAGATCCGCATCCTCTGCCGCCGCCTGTCGGTGGCTTCGCTCAAGGAGCGTGCCGGTTACGTGACAGTCGAGTTTGCCAAGGTGGCCAATATTTCCATCGAGCGCCTGCTGCGCATGATGAAAGAAAGCGGCCAGAAGATCAAGCTCGACCCGCACCGCCCCAACGTGTTGATGATTGCCACCGGGCCGATTGGCCTGCGCGAGAAGAGCGAATTTATTAGAGAGAAACTCGCCGCGCTGATCAAGTAGGCGCGGCGGGTTCTCAAGGTCGCACCGCCCAGTTGGCGGCGGCGACGAAGCTGGCCTCCGGGGCCTAGCAGGTTGTTGAAAAAGCCGGTTGCTTTCTCAACAACCTTAACAATTCCTCGCATAGCTTGCGCTATGCTGCGTAATTGTACCGGCTTTTGAAGTGTTGAAAAGCCGCATCCGCGTTTTTCAACACCCTGCTAGGTATGGGTTCCGGAGAAGGGGAAGACGCGCAAGCGCGCGCCATCGGTCAGCGCGCCGGACATGGTAATTGTTTCTTCCCAGTTCTGGTCGGCCCGGCCCATCGGCATGGCCACCCGCAGGGCCGGGTTTGATCTGGTCTCATCGAGGATATAGCCGCCGCCGAGCTGAGCCGCCCCGGCGCCTTGCAGGATGAGGGCGCGGAATCCGGGCCGCAACTGCACGAACGGCGAGGACATGCGCGACGCCCCGGAGAAGCCAGTGGCTACTTTGCCTTCCGGCTGGAGACGGAAGCGTTGCATGGCATCGTCAGCTAGGCGAAGGCTGGCGACGCGGGTAGCAGCAGGGCCAACAAGCTGGCCGCAATGATTTTATGGTACATGTCTATAATTTTCCTATTAGGAGACCAGTACAGACGTAGACGAGAATCAGTAGGCTGTATTGCAGGTACTCGACGCCGATGAAGCTGACATAGGCCTCGCTGGCAATCTCCGGGTTGTCCGGATGGCGTTTAAGGCGAGCGGCCAGGAAGAGGTAGGATATGGCGCTGGTGGCGACCATGGCCAGGTAGAGCCAGGGTTCTCGGCCGACCAGCGGCGGCAGCAGTAGATCGTTGCCCATGATGTTGATGGTGTGCCAGGTGAGCAGCGTCTTAAGGACGGTTTGTAAGCCGGCCGCCAAGGCGGTGCGTAGCCAGGGATGCCGGCCGAAGCGGCTAGGCAGGCGATTGGTGGCTACTAGCAGCATCAGCGGTATTAATGATGTTAATAAAAGATATGCTATGCCGCCGGTGAAGAAGGCCATCAGGATGGCGAAGGCCGTCAGCATCAACAGGTAGCCGGGATTGATGGTCCAGAGGCGGGTGGTCTGCGCTATCAGGGCGGGATGGGATGACGCGAACTGGATGGTTCGGCTAGCTAATTCGAAATCCCAGAATACCAGGCAGTTCTCCCCGTCCAGCTGGAAGTAGCGGCCTGGCTTGCTGTAATGCCTGGTCTTGGTCAGCTGGTACACGCTGAGTGGCTGGCCGGCCGAGAGGTCAGCCAGCACCAAGTTGACGCCGTTGAGGGTATGCGCCTGCATCAGCACCTCGACTGTCTGTCCGGCGGCCCGGGTGATGGTGAAGGGGCCGCGGTGGATGGCGAAGGTGCGTTGCCACTCGGCCGCCTGTTCGCCGGCGGTCAATTCCCCGGCGGCCAGGTCATCGCCGGCCAGGCTGAAGGTCCGCAGCGTCAAGTGGTTGACGTTGTCGCGCCGGTTTGTCCAGACGTGCAGGCTAGTCAGCTGGCCGTCGGCCCAGTAGACGTCCTCGATGCGCCTGAGGTAATCGCTGTTGCTGCTGGCTGCCAGGACGCGGCTTCGGACGTCGCCGAAGCCCGCCTCGGCCGCGACCAGCACCAGATCCTGGCCGGCCGCGGTGCCGACGCTGGCCAGCAGGCGGCAGGCGCCATCGTCGAAGGCGGCATCCCAGGAGAGTATCCGGCCGGCCAGCAGCAGTTTGGCTTGGCGCTGTATCGTGGCGTCATTCAGGGCGACATCAGTCAGGCCGTACAGGCCGCCGGTTGTCTCGTAGACCAGCGAGTCGCCATAGCTGGCAAAGCATCTGGTATCAGCCGCCACTTGGCTGACCTGCCAGGTCAGGTTGCGGGTATCGACGATGGCCCGGAAGAGCCCGGCTTGGTTGTAGTACAGTGTCAGCTGGTCGGGGCCGGAGCGGTAGCCATCCAGCTGGGCGATCTTATACAGATTCAGGTCGAGGCTACGGTCCGCCAGGACTTGGCCCTGGGCGCTGACGCGCAGCAGCCGGGTGCGCTGACCGTCGATGGCGACGATGTCCAGTTGGTCTGCGCCGGCCTGGATGGTCAGTACCGGGTTGCGGGCGTTCTCGACGAAGCCGGAGGCCACGGTGGCCAGCGTGATTTCGCGGCTCATGCCGGTTGAGGGCGGCGCGGCCAGGAAGCCGGCCAGGGTGTACATGTAAAGGGCTAGTAGGCCGACGGCGATAGCCAGCAGGGCCAGGTTCGCTTTGAGGGAACCGGTCGGGCCGTGGCGTCGGCTCATGGTCGGGTTTTGCCTTTGGTGCTTTTCGTTCCGGCCAGCTTGTCGTCGAACACCACGACCGTGCCGGCCATGTTGATGACGTCGCCCGGTTCGAGTTTCTTTTTGATCACCGTCTGGTTGTTGACGGTCAGTTCGCCGCCGCCGACTACGGTGTAGGTGCCGGCCTTGTCGTCGAAGAGGATGGTGGCGTGTTGCCCGGCCAGCGACGGGTTGCCGGCGATGGTGATGTCGGCGTTGGCCGCGCCGCCGATGATGGTCTGGGGGCTGTCCAGGTTGAAGATTTTGGTCGACATGCCTTTGAAGCCGTAGAGCAGCCGCAATCCGGCGCGGTCGCTTTCCTTCTCCAGCCGGAAAAGTATCAGGGCCAGGATGGCCAGAAGCGGCAGGATGAAGAATAGGGGATGGTACCAGGCCGGCTGCCAGCCTGAGGCGCCGAGGATGTTGCCGGCGAAGTAGAAGCGCTCGGCCTGTCCGGCCGGTGCGCCCGCGGTCTGCCCTGCCGCCGGCCGCCAGACCAAGCGGACGTGGCGTTTGCCGCCGGCCAGCATGGCGGCCCGGTAGCTGACCGTGTATTCGGCCAGGACACGTCGCCGGATTTCGTGATAGATACTTTCCATGTCAGCTCTGTTGGCGGCGTCGAAGACCCGGCCGCCGGAAGAGCTTGCTACCCGGCCGATGGCGTCGTCGCGCTCCGGTCCCAGGCGCACCGAGTAGAGGCTGATGCCTTCCAGGCTGGCCGTTTCCGCTAGTTCGTCGGGCAGGGCCAACGTTTCGCCGAATTGGGGGCTGGCTTCGTGGCGGTGGGTGAAGTAAGGATAATTTTCGCCGTCGGACAGCACGATAAGCACCTTGCGCCGGCCGCTTTCGCCGAAGCCGCGCAGGGCCAGGTCGGCGCTGCCGTACAATTCGGTGTAGGCGTCCTCCGCTTCCGGCCGCCCGATTTCCTGGAGGGCGCGGCTGATGCCGGCCACGGTCGGCGCGCAGGCTTGGACTTGCCAGTAGCGGCTGTTGAAAATGGCCATGCCTACCCGATCTACCTCTGAAACGCTGGTGAGGAAAGTTTCTATAGCCTGACGGGCGTGGGCGATGCGCTGGGACGCCGGGTCGTCGGTGGCTTGGCCGGCCAGGTTGTCCCACATGCTGCCGGAGTTGTCGAGCAGGAAGAAGAAGGAGATTCCCTCGTCGCGGTTGCGGTCGCGGGCTACCGACAGGATGGGCCGCTCCAGCCAGGTTGTACCGTCGGCCGATTCGCTGACGGAGAGGCCAGCCTGCAGCCGGGCCGGGTCGGCGATGGCCGGCGCGTCGACGTACAGCCGTACCGTCTGGGTGGCCAAAAGCCGGCTGGCATCCACCTGGGTGACCAGCAGCGACTCCTGGGCGACGGCCGGCCGGCCGGCCATTAGCAATAGAGCGCAGAGCACGGCCGGGAAGACGCCGAAGAAGAACTTGGCCTTGCCGACGGCGATGACGTCCTCGCGGCGCAGGCCTGATTCAGCCACCGTCACGTCGTTTACCTTCAACGGCAGCTTGGGCTCCAGGCTGGCGATATTTATTTTACGCTGTTTGATGGACAGGACGGCGTGCCTAGCGGCCACCTCCGGGTAGCCGGCCAGCACGATGTCGCAAGCGGCGTCGCTGCCGATAATCATGCGCTGGCGGGCGATCAGGTATTCCTTGTCCTTGAGCGGGCCGTTCAGCAGCTTGAGGCTTCCGGCCGAGAAACGGTTTTCGAAGAAGGAGTAGAAGAAGGACAGGGCCAGGCCGAAGGCGACCAGGCCGGCCAGCAGGGCCAGGCTGTTGCCCGGGAAGCCCGCCAGCAGGGCCTGCAGGGCCGCGCCGCCCAATAAGCCGCCGCACAGGCCGCCTAGCAGGCCGATCAGCAGCTTGCGGCCGGAGCGGGCGCGCAGCCCTTCCACCAGGGCCACCGCCAGCCCGACCAGCGCCCAGCCCAGGCCATTGGCCAGGATCAGCCCCGGCCCGAAGCGCCCGGCCTGACTGCGGAACAGGGCGTTGCCGGCCAGCAGCAGGGCCGCCTGGCCAGCCAGCATGCCCAGGCTGCCGGATACCAGGCCGAAAGCTGCGCCGAAAGCCAGGCCGCGCAGGGCTTTGCGGCGCGAGGAGACGACGATGCCCTCGAAGCAACCGAAGGCCGCGCCGAAAACCAGGCCGAAAATCAGGCCCTGGGCCATGGTAAATAGAAGATAGCCAGGGAAGGCGGCTTGCCAATATTGTATCAGTAGCAGGCAGGGCCAGAGCATCAGCGCGGCCAGGAAGCCGATCAGCAACATGAGGATTCGTTTGGTGAACAGTGACATTGGTATTACTCCTCGTTAATAGAGAGGCCGTCGGCGGCCAGGTTTATGGTGATGCGGGTTTGGCCTTCCGGCCGGATGGTCAGGTCGCGGGCGACGCTGCGGCTGCCCAGGCTGGCTTCCAGGCGGTAGCTGCCGGCCGGCAGCAGCCAGTCGGCTGGTCCGCCCCGGTAGTCGCGCAAGGAGACATAGCTAATGGTTTGGCCACCGGCGATGACCGTGTCGCTGTCGTTGAGGCGCAGGCGCAGGCGCTCCGGCGCGTCCACGATGCTGAGGTGGCCGGGCAGCGGCACCAGGTTGGAGTGGATGACCAGCTCGTCCTGGTAGGCGCCGACCAAGAGCGAGAACAGTTCGGGGTAGTAGCCGTCGGCCTCGGCGCGGAAGCGCCAGACGCGATCGGTCAGGCGCGGCGAGCGGGCGAAGATTTCCTCCGACACCCAGCTGCCGTTGACCTGGGCCAGCAGGCGGACGCCGTCGGCCAGCGCCTGACCCGATACGGCATCGACCGCCCGATGCCAGACGCGTAGCGGCCGGGGTTCGACATCGTCAAAGCGCAGCTCCAACCGGGTGTCTTCCCGGCCCGAATCGGACAGGCGCTTGAAGGATTCTACCTGAAAGGATTCCCAGTACAGCCGGTGCTCGGCCAGCAGCTTGAGGCGGTAGGCGCCTGGTTCCAGGATCAGCTGGCGGCTGACGAAGCTCAAGTACGGGTCGGCTGGGTCAACCGCCTCCAGGCTGAAGCCCAGGTCTAGGCCGGTCACCTCGGGCAGGTCCTGGCCGTCGTTGCGGAAGACCCGGGCGCGCAGCAAGACGTCGCCAGCGTCCTTGAGGGTTTTGGGCAGGCGCAGGCGGATGCTGACCGGACCGTAGACCGTCGGGGTAAACCAGCGGTAAAGTTGGCCGGAGCGGTGCAGGGTCCAGGCGCCGCCGCCGACGGCCAGCGCCAGTAGGGCGGCGGGTATCAGCACCAAGCGCTTGCGTAGCCGAGGCCGGAAGGCCGGCTCGTCCTTAAGGTCGGTATTGATGCAGTCCACCAGGGTGGCCTTGATAGCCTCGCGGTTATAGTTTTTTAGCCAGCGTTCGATGAGGCGGATGACGGCGCCCATGTCCTGGAAGCGCCGCGCCGGGTTAGGCTGTAGCATTTTCTTGATGAGCCTGGACGCCAGCGGGGCAATCTCCGGGTTAAGCTTGCGCGCCGGAGTGTAGCGGCCCTTCTGGATGAGGCGGATGGTGTCGGCCGCGAAGCTGCCGGGGTAGGGCCGCTTGCCGGTAACCATTTCGTAGAGCATCACGCCCATGGCGTAGATGTCGGCCCGCTTGTCGACATTGCGGGTGTTCTCGAACTGTTCCGGCGGCATGTACGAAGGCGTGCCCAGGGTCATGCCTTCCTTGGTCAGGCCGTCATCGGTCTCGTCCTCGCTGGCGGCGATGCCGAAGTCGGCCAGCTTGATGTCGCCTTTCTTGGACATCAGAATGTTGGCCGGCTTGATGTCGCGGTGGATAACGCCGTTGTCGTGGGCGAACTTAAGGGCTTTGCAGGCGTCCAGGAGGATGGTCAGGGCCAGGTGGCTGGACAGGAAGCGGCGTTTCTTGATGAGCCCGTCCAGCGACATGCCGTCGATGTATTCCAGCACGATGTAGTGCGCGTTGCCTTCCTTAAAATAATCGAAGAAGTGGACGATGTTGTTGTGTTTGAAATCCATCAAGATGCGCGCCTCGCGCTTGAAGCGTTCGATGATAGCCGCGTTGCCGCGGATGGTCAGTTTCTTGAGGATCACCCAGCGGCGCAGGCTGGGATGGATGGCCTTGTAGACGGCGCCCATGCCGCCCTTGGCCACCAGCGAGTCGATTTTGTACTTGCCAATCATTTCCGGTAATTCGGCCATATTTAATTCCTCCAGGTTGCTTGCATCGGGGCGGGCACTAGCCCCCGGCTCTCAGAACGTGCCGCTGGCGTCGGCGATCTCGCCAACGTCGCCGGCCGGGTCGAAGGGCCGGTCGGGCATGGCCCAGGCGGCGTTGAAGCGGTCCGGGTTGTGGATCTGGACGAAGCGCCCTTCGGCCCGCAGCCGGTAGCGGCCGCTGATAGTGCGGTGGCCGCCGAAGTAGACGGCATCAACCTGGTTCGGCAGGTGGGCTGCCAGCATGGCTGCCACGCTGCCGGGCGCGGCGGCGTCGTTATCGGTCCAGATCAGGCCGCTGACCAGCTCGGGGTGGTCGCGGAAATTGACGATGTCCTCGGCCGGGTAGAAGGCGGCTGGCTCGGCGTGCGAGGCCAGGAAGCGGCCGCCGATGGCGAAGAGCGGCAGGCTCTTCTCGAAGTGGGCGTAGCGCTGCAGGAAGTCCTCGCCATAAAAGTGGCTGACCCAATCCCTTACCATGTCGCCTTCGTAGGCGAATTTACGGAAGGCGAAGTTGCCACCTCCGGTTTCATTGAGGATATTCTCGTGGTTGCCCTTCAGGAAGTGGAAGCGCTCCGGCCAAGCCAGTTTGGCGGTGCCGACCATTTCCATCAGGCCGAGGCTTTCGCGCATCTCCTCGTCCATGGCCCGGTGCTGCCGGAAGCCGCCGACGAATTCCTGGAAGGCGGTTTGCCAGCGGACGTAGGCCCGCTTTTCGGCGTGGAAGCCGTCGCCCAGGCAGAGGATATTGATGCTACCTTCGGTCAAAGCCTCGGCTACGGTCTGCTCTGGCGTCATGCGGTATTCGAAGATGCTGGCGAAGAAATCCATTCGGGCGTGCAGATCCGGGATGATCAGGGTGGGCAGCGACGGCTCCAGGCGCAACAGGCCCCCGGCCAGAGCGTGGCGGTCGGCCGGACGCCGGGATGGGGCTTCCCCCTCCAGGCAACTAACCAGCCCGTCGAGTAGGGTCGACCAGGCGGCGGAGCCGGCCGTGGCCGGTCGCCTGAAAATCTCGCGCAGTCGCCGGGTCGTCTCCAAAGGCTTAACCAATGATCGTCTTGTTGACTTCGACGAACTCGGCAACGATAGTCTGGTTCATTTTGGTGAGCAGCTCGGCCTCTTCGGCCGGCGGCAACTGCAGGCGGGTGGCCGCGATCTTGTAAACCGGCGAACTTTGCTGGATGGGGCCAAGCTTGAATTCGACGGCGGCGTCGCTTTCGATGTCAGCGGCCAGTTCGGAGCCTTCATGAACGGCCGAGGCCGGCACGTCGGTGCGCAAGCCAATCGACTGGTATTCGCAGCGGCGCTTGCCGTTCTGGAGCGGCCCGATGGTCAGCAGCGAGCCCGACCAGGTTAGGGCCAGGGCGCCGCGCTGCTCGTCCTTGCCGAAAAAGCTGACCTCGTCGAGCGGACCTTGGGCGATGATCGACGCAAAGGCGTTGCTTTTTTCCAGCCAGGCCTTGGCCAGGGCTTCTAGGCTGTCGTTGCCCGCCGGCAAGCCGGAGGTTTTGCTGATCTGACGGATATGATTGCGGATCGGCTCGGATAGGCTGTTGAATGTTTCCATGAAGTACCTCCCTAGTAGCGTATCGCTGTCTTATTGTAGCTCAAATAGCCGGCAATTGCAAAATAAAGCGCCAAGCGGTCGGCATAAATTGGCGACCGTGGCTGTCAAGTGTTATACTTTGCTGGAATCGAGCCTTGTATCATGGAAGGATGCGTATGAGCAGTAAGGAAAGTGCCCAGTGTTTCGCGGAATTGCCGGAGGTGATCCGGACTCAGATTGATGCCTTGATTCCGGCCTCGGGTCTGGCCGGCTTGCCTCTGGACGAGGCGAGAGCGCGCTTTGCCCGCGTGTGGGAAGACAAATACCAGATGTTCTGCGGCCAGATCCACAATCTGGGCATGGCCATGATCGAGGAATTGTCGGCCGATGACTACCGCGGCGCCATCGTGTTGACCTATTCCGGCTCGCTGATCAGCCTGGGCACAGTGCAGACCGCCGGCCGCTGGCTAGAATACGCCTCGGTCAAGTTCCGCTCCGACGTGCCGGATTTGGTGCAGAGTTCGGCGGTCAGCCTGGTCGGCCCGTTGCGCCAGGACGCCGTGGCCGGTTTCAGCGGCTCAACCCTTAAACATTCGTCGCTGATTTATCGCATCGCCGCCTGCCCGCCGGGCACGCCAGACGTCGACCAGGAGCAGCGTATCCGCGAGGCGACGATCTTTCTGACCAACGCCTTCGTCAAGTTGAACCGCGGCATCAGCCTGGCCATGGACACCGGCCTGGATCAGTTTACACTAAAATCGATAGTCTCGTACCTGGCAAAAAAGAACGGCCTGACCCAGGTGCAGACCCGGGCGGTGCTGGACGACTACCTGGCCACCGTGGAAAGTGGCCTGTTATTGGGCGAGAAGGTTAATCTGGGACGGCTGGGCAGCCTGTCGCTCAAGCCGCAGGCCGCCCGCAAGGCCCGGGTGATGAAGAATCCGCAGACCGGCGAAGAGGTGTTGGTGCCGGCCAAGGCAGCCTGCCTGGTGCCCAAGATGAGCTTTGCCCAGGCCTTCAAGGCCAAGGCCGGACAGCTCGACCCGGCGCTGGTGGCTGGAGCCGCGTCTGGCGATGACGAGGCCGGCGAGGCCGACTGAGCCGACTAGTCGACCAGGCGGGCCGCCGCTGACCGTTTGGTCGGCCTGGTCGCCCGGCTATTAGGGTGTTGAAAAACGCGAATGCGGCTTTTCAACATTTCCAAAACAGTCACAATTACGCAACATACCGCAAGGTATGTGAGGAATTGTTAAGGTTGTTGAGAAAGCAACCGGCTTTTTCAACAACCTGTTATTGCATGACCAGGCTGGTTTTGCCGATGGTGATGGTGTCGCCGCGCGACAGCTTGACGTACAGGTCCGGCGGGATGCGTTCGCCGTTCAGCAGGGTGCCGTTGGTGCTACCCATGTCCTTGAGGAAATAGGCGTCTTTGATTTTTTGGATGACGGCGTGGTGGCGGCTGGCCAGCATGCCGTCGATGACGACGTCGCTGTCGGCGGCCCGGCCGATATTGATGACGGCCACCAACGGCACCTTGGCGTTGTTGAACATCAGGTAGGAAACTTGCTCGTGCTTGACGATGGCGTCGAGGCGTTGGCCGATTTTGCTGGTATTGACGATGGTCTTGTCCTGCATACCGGCATTGTAAACCTGTCGCCGGCTTTTGGCAATGCGGCGTTGTCCGTGTTCAGGCCGGGTCGCCATCCGGTTTAACGTCGAAATGGGCGGCGAAACGGAAGCGCTCGAGGATATCGACCAGCTCGACGCAGAAATCGAGCTCGGCCCGGATTTTTTGGGCACCGTTCGGTAGTTTTAGAACTTCGGCCACCTTGCCGCGCGCCATGAACTGGAAACTCTTGAAATAGAGCTTGACCATGACGGCTTGGCCGTTGTCCAGGGGCGGTCCGTTGAGGGGGATCAGGAAATCGAGCCGGTTGGTGCCGAGCAGGAATACCGCCACCCGGTGTTTAGCCTTATCAATGGTCAATTCGGCGAAATTGTTGTAGCCCAGCAGCTGGGTGTTGGGGCCGTTAATGGGAACCGGCTGGTACTCGGTGTTTCCATATTCCTGCTTCAGGCGCTCTAGTAGCATCAGGTAGTCGCCAATCATGGCAATAAGGTCTGGCGGGCAAGGCTTCCACTCCACGCTGATGATGCCCACCGTCTCGCGACCCGGCATCGGCATCAGGTTTTGCATGGTGCAGCGGGCGAATATCTTGATCGGCTGCAGCGAGTTGGCTGGTTGGATATGCTGGGTGACGCCGATCAAGCCCTTCATGTAGCGCTGGAAGAAGGCCATTTCCTCGCGCGAGAACGACGCCAGGTATTTGGCATTGCTCATGGCCAGGCGATAGGGCACGCAGGCGATGGTATAGGTGTCTATCCGCAGGCTGGTTTGACCCGGCAGTAGCCCCATTTTGACCGAGGTGAACGGGCTGACGCTGATTTCCTCATTTTGATATTGCTCGTAGAAATCTTTGGGGGTGAGTGCTGCCATATCTTCTCAATCTAGCCCATTTCGGCGATTAGTCAAGGGCTGTTGCCTTCCCGCCGCTTACGAGCCGCGCTTTTTTGGCTTGGCTGGCCGTTTTGGGGGGTGCTGCCCCCGCGGCGCTGGGCGTTTGGCCTGGCTGTCCGGCCGGACTGGGCGGCTTGGCCGCTGGCTGCCGGGGGCGCTTGACGGGCGGTCGGTTGGCCGGAAGCTGCCGCCGCCAGCCGCTTTGTCCGGGCCGGCGGTACTGCCGTCGCCGGCCGACAGTACGAAGACGGCCGGCACCTTGCCGGGCAGGTAGGGCTGTCGCTGCCAGCGGGCGATGGATTGGCTGACGATGCGCTGCTCGGCGCTCTGCAGGCCGGCCGCCACGCAGAACTGGGTGCCGTTGCGCAGGCTGGCCAAGGCCGTTCTGATCATGGCGTCATTGCGGTAGGGCGTCTCGATGAACAGCCAGGTGCAGCCGGTCTGGGCGGAGTGCTTCTCCATGTCCTGCAGGGCTTGGCGGCGGGCGCTTTCCTCCACCGGTAGGTAGCCGGCGAAGCTGAAGTGCTGGCCGCCCAGGCCCGAGGCCATCAGGGCCAGCATCAGCGAGACTGGCCCCGGCAGCGGGCAGACGGTAATGTCGGCGCGGTGCGCCAACTGGACCAGGCCGGCGCCCGGGTCGGCGATGCAGGGGCTGCCGGCTTCCGACAGGATGGCGCAGTCGCGGCCGGCCAGCAGCGGTTCCAGGAGCGGTTCAAGGTCTTCCGGCGGCGTGTGCTCGTTCAGTTCGGCCAGGCTGACGGCGGCCATGGCCTCGGCGTCCAGAGTACGTGACAAGAGCCTTCGGGCGGTGCGCTCGTTTTCCACCACGAAGTCGCGTACCGAGCGGATGACGGCCAGGACGCCGGCCGACAGCTCAACGTCCGGCAGGCCGCTGCCGATGGGCACCGGCACCAGGTAAAGGCGCCCCTTCATGACGCGCCGCCGGACAGGTCGACCAGGAAGGCGCGTACGCTGTCGGCCACGGCGATGGCCTGGCCGGCGGGTAACCCGGCCTCCACCGCGCTTTCCAGGAAATCGTGGTGGCAGTTCTCGGATTCCTTGGCCGGCAGCGGCAGCTTCTTGCCGGTCAGCCTCATCTCAAGCGCCCGGTTGCGCACCAGCTGGCGGCCGGTCAGCACGATGTGGATTTCGGAGATGGCGTCCTTTTCGATATTGGCCACGATGGTCAGCGTGATATTGGTATCACCGGGAAGCAGTCCAGGGCCTTTGCGGACGATGCAGTTGTGTTCCCAGTCGCGCAGCGGGACGCGCACCCGGTCCAGGAAGCTGCCAGCCGGGATGGCCGGCAGGTTGTCCTGGCCCACCAGGTCGTGGATGCTGAGCCACTGGGTGCCGGCGGCGCTGCGCAGTTCGACGGTGGCCTCCATGGCGCTTAGCGCCGGAAAGGCGCTGCCGAAGCTGTCGCGGCCGCAGATGTTGCCGCCCAGGGTGGCGCGGTTGCGGATGCTGGCGCTGCCGATGGTCAGCAGGGCTTTCTTGAGCGGATCGAGGGCCGGGATGTTGGGCAAGGCTAGCACGCCATTCAGGCTGACGCAACTGCCGAGGTCGATGTAGCGGTCGGTGCGGTTGATGGCCTGCAGTTCCTTGATCCAGCCCAGGCTGAGCAGTGACAGGTTTTTCTGGGCGAAGGCCGGGTCGGGCAAAAGCCTGGTACAGCCGCCGCAGGGCAAGGCTTGCGGATGGCGGCGCAGGAAGGCGACAGCCTCGGCCAGGGTTTTGGGGGAGGCGACTTCATTTACCCGCATGGCCATTGAATCTCCCTTCCTTCAGGTGGTAAACGGCGGCGGCGACGGTAAAGATATCTTCCGACGCGCTGCAGCGGCAATTGACGGCCGAGAGCAGTTGCCGGATATCGTCGCCGCTCGGCCGGTTGTGCTGTTCCAGCAGCACCGCCAGCAGCAGGTAGACGGACGGTTTGCAGAACTGGCAGAGCTCCAGCCCGTGTTGGGCGCAGGCCTTCTCGATCAGCAGGAATTCCGGGGTCTGCACCAAGCCTTCGTAGGTGATGATCTCGGCGTTGCGCAGCTGGAAGGCCGGTATCATGCAGGCGTTGGCCGGCCGGCCGTTGCAGATGACCATGCAGCGGCCGCAGCTGCCCAGGCCGCAATTGACGTGCACCGAATCGGCCAGGCTCTTGCGTTTGAGCAGGTCGGCCAGCCGGTCGGCCGGGTCCACGGTCATCTGGATGTCGTCGCCGTTGAGGATGAATTGGATGTTCACCGGTCGCCTCCGTGCGGGATGTCGCCGGCGAAATCGGCCAGCCAGGCGGTGTCGCGGGCTTGGCTGAGGGCGTTGGTCAGGGCCGGGGCGACCAGGCTGAAGGGCAGGTCACCCAGGCCGGCGGCCGGGGAGCCGGGCTCGTTGCCGCAGAAGCTGATATGGATGGGCGGAATTTCCATGAACCTGGCTAGCCGGTATTGTTGCCAGGCATTCGCCCCGACCTGGCCGTTTTCAAACTGGATGCGCTCGCTGAGCACCTGGCTCAAGGCCAGCGCGGTGCTGGCCGCCAGGCTGCGGCGGGCTTTGCCTTCGTCCAGAATATGCCCGGCGTTGATGGCCAGCCAGATTCCTTGGATGACTGGTTGGCCGGTATAGCGGTCCAGGTCAAGTTCCACCGCGGCTACGCCCCAGGCGCAGCCGTCGCCAGGCCCGACAGCCTCGCGCGGCCGGTTGCGTAAGCTTTTTTTCACTTTGATTGGCAGGGCCTCGCGGAAGCGGCGCGATCGGATGGTATGGCAGGCCGACTCGATGAGCTGCGGAATTAGCGTGATGCCGGCCGACAGGGTGGACGGCCCGGAGTCCGGCAGGTCGGCCGTCGTTACCGGCTCGATGCGCACCGTGTCGGGCGATTGGCCGATGATCTCGGCGGCCAGCGCCTTCCAGATGGCGACGGTGCCGCCGGTGCCGGGCACCAGGCCGGCGCGGATGATGATTTTTAGTTCCTTGGTCAGTTCCACTTCGACGGCGGCGCTGTAAACGTTGGCCGGCGCGCTGAGGCCGGCCGGCGGCTGCCAGCTCAGGGCCAGGCCGATGCCGCGGCCGGGATTGCTGCCCGGGTCGCTATGGCGCTTGCGGACCAACTCGAAGGAGGCATGTTTGCGGTAGAAGTCGCTGGCCTGGCAGACGGCCTCGCAGAGTTGGCTAAAGGGTATATTTTTTTTGCGTTTGCCTTGGGGGCCGTCGACGCCGCGCTTGAGCAGATTGGCGGCGCGGAAGCGCACCGGGTCGAGTTCGCATTGGCGGGCGCAGTCGTTGGCCAGGCGTTCCATGGCGAAGAGCACTTGCGGTATGGCCATACCGGCCAGGGGGCCCATGGCCGGCAGGTTGCTGCGCACCGCGAAGGTTTGGACGCGCAGGTTGGGAACCGCGTAGGCGCCGGCTACGGCGCTGATGGCCTGGCGCGAAAGTTCGTCGGCCAGCACGCCATAGGCGCCGGTATTGATGATGACCCGGGCGTCCAAGGCGCTGAAGTTGCCGTTCTTATCGAGCGCCGCGCGGTAGGAACAGAAGACCGGCGAGCGCAGCGTGGTGTACAGGAAATCTTCTTCCGGGCTCAAGACCAATAAGGCCGGCCGGCCGCAGAGCACGGCGGCCAGGGCGGCATGGCAGGCCACCAGGGCAGGGTACCAGAGCCGGCTGTCCAGGTGGGTGCCCGGATCGGCCGCCTCGACGACGACTTCAACGTCCTTGACCTTGAGCACGGCCGCCAGTTGGCGGTGTACCAGATGGGGCCATTGGCAGCCGGTGCGCACCATCAGCTTGTCGTAATCGAACCAGGCGGCGGCGCCCTGGGCTTCCTGGGCGGCGTGGTACAGCGGCGCGGCGCGGTAATCGCCTTCCACCACCTGTTGGGCGATCGAGAAGGCCAATTCGACGTCGCCGTACTGGCGGCTGTCGCGGGCGGCGATGCGTTCCGAGTTGAACTGGTTGAAGTTGAAGTCAGGTACCTCGGCTTCGACGGTGATGTGCGTCAGCTCGAGCGCCTCGCGCAATCGGGCCGGGTCGGGACCGACCAGGAGGGCGATCGGCTCGCCCTGGTAGGCTACCTGGTTGGAGGCCAGTACCGGTAGGCGGGCGCCGAAGACTTCGAGGTAGGGCTCGCCGGGGATGTCGTCGGCGGTGATGCTGCGGTAACCGCGCGGCAGGTGCGGTATGTGAATTGACTTGATGCGGCCGCGGGCTACCGGGGAACGCAGGGTGACGACGTACAGCAGGTCGGCGGCCCGGAAATTGGAGAGGATGGGTAGTCCGGTTTCCGCGCTGCGGCCGCGCTTATCCATTGGTCCCAGCAACGACGGCGTCGGCCACCCGGCTGGCCCGTTCCAGGCCCATGCCCTGCCAGATGGGCAGGCTGAGGCTTTGCCGGTAGGTGCGCAAGGCGTTCGGGAAGTCCTCCGGCGTCAGCTGATAGCGCACGGCGTAGAAGGGCATCAAGTGCAACGGTATGAAGTGGACCGAGACGCCGATACCGGCGGCTTGCAAGTACCCGCCCAGTCGGTTGCGCGGCTGGTCGCTCTGCCCATCGCCGACGCGCAGGGCATAGAGGTGCCAGGCATGGCGGATGTCCGGGCCGGCTGCGCTGCCGGCAAACTCCGCCCCCGGTGGCAGGGATAGGCCGGGCAGGCCGGCGAAGCGCTGATTGTACAGGGCGGCGATGGCCTGGCGCTCGGCGACAAAGCCGAGAGCCCGGCCCAACTGGACCTTGCCGATGGCCGACAGGATGTCGGGCAGGTTGTACTTGAAGCCGGCCTCGGTGACGTTGTACTGCCAGCTGGCCTTGGTGTCGGTATAGCGGCTCCAGACCGTGCGGTCGATGCCGTGCATGCGCATCAAGGCCATGCGGGCGGCCAGCTTAGGGTCGGCCGTGACTACCATGCCGCCGTCGCCGGTGGTGATGGTCTTAGTGGCGTAGAAGGAGTAGACGCCGATGGTGCCGCGCGTGCCGGCCCAGGCTGCGCCGTCGTGAGCTCCGGCTGCGCCGTCGCGAGCTCCGGCGGACCCGGAGCGCACCGGGAAGGCGTGGGCGGCGTCCTCGATCACGGCGCAGCCGTAGTTGGCCGCCAAGGCCAGGATAGCGTCCATGTCGCAAGGTAGGCCGCCGACGTGCACCGCGATGATGGCGCGGACGTTGCGGGTCTTGGCCAGCACCTGTTCCAGGGCGAGGGGGTCCAGGTTGGCCGAGCCGGGGGCGGTGTCGCAGAAGACGACTTCCGCCCGCTGGTGCAGGATGACGGCGGCGCTGGAGGTGAAGGTGTAGGGACTGGTGATAACGGTGTCGCCGGGGCCGATGCCCAGGGCTTCCAGCGCCAGGTGCAGGCCGCTGGTGGCCGAGTTGACGGCCAGGGCGTGTGGGCTGCCGACAAAGGCGGCGAAGGCCTGCTCGAAGGCCAAGGTCTCGGCGCCGGTAGTCAGCCAGCCGGAGCGCATGATGCGCAGGACGGCGGCTTCTTCCTCCGGGCCGATGTCCGGCCGGGCAAAGGGGATCGGCTCGAGGCTGGCGAGGTCAGTATTCGCTTTCATCGTGGTTCTCCTCCAGGCTGGGGATGTACCGGCGCAGGATCTGGCGCAAAAGCCGGCGATTGCGGTAGGCTTCCGGCCGGTCGGGCTGGTGGAAGCAGACCGGAGTCAGCTGTACCAGCACTTCGTCGAGGCTAAAGCCAGCCGGTGGGCAGTGTAGCAACTGGATGCGGCGGTCGCTGCCGGCGCTCAAGCTTTCGTCCGGGCTGGACAGGCTCTCGTGCAGGCGCTCGCCAGGCCTGAGGCCAATGTACTGGATGGCGATATCCTTATGCGGTTCCAGGCCATAGAAACGGATCAACTGTTCGGCCAGTTCGCGGATCAGGACTGGTTGGCCCATGTCCAGGAGGAAGGCCGGCGCCTGGTCGGCCAGGCTGCCGGCCTTGAGCACTAGCGAGCAGGCCTCCGGGATGGTCATGAAAAAGCGGCTGGTATCCGGATGGGTCACCGTCAGCGGGCCGCCGGCCTCGATCTGCTGGCTGAAGAGCGGCAGGATGGAGCCGCGCGAGCCCAGGACGTTGCCGAAGCGCACGAAGCAATAGCGGCTGTCGGGGTCCTGGGCCTTGGCTCGGCTCTGGCTGGCCAACACCAGCCGCTCGGACAGATACTTGCTGGCGCCGTAGCTGCACAGCGGCTGGACGGCCTTGTCGGTACTGATCAGGATGAAGCGGCTGACCCGGCTGGCCAGGCTGGCGTCCAAGAGGTTGCGGGTACCGAAGACGTTGTTCTCGACGACGGCCACCGGGTTGGCTTCCATCAGCGGCACGTGCTTGTAGGCGGCGGCGTGGAAGACGGCGTCGACCCGCAGGCGCGGCATGACGAAATGCAGCCAGGCGCGGTCTTTGAGGTCGCCGATCAGCGGCACGATGGCGCAGAGCGAGCCGACGCCGTCGGCCTGCAGCCGGCGCAGTTCGCGGTCGATCTGGTAGATGGAGTTTTCGCCGTGGCCCAGGAGGTAGAGGCGCTCGACGTCGGCCTCCAGCATTTGGCGGGCCAGTTCCGAGCCGATCGAGCCGCCGGCGCCGGAGATGAGCACCCGCTTGCCGCGCAGCCAGTCCATGCTGTCCTTAAGGCCGATGGCGGCCGGCGGGCGGCCGAGGATGTCCAGCGGGTCGATGCTGCGCGTCTGGGCCAGGTGGACGTCGCCCTCGATGATCTGGGCTACCGCCGGCACGATGTGCACCGAGGCAAAACCAGTCGCCTTGACCAGCTGATGCAGGGTCTGCAGGACGGCCTGACTGGCCGAGGGAACGGCGATAATGACCCGGTCTTGCGGCTGGACGGTGAGGCCTTTGAGGGCGGCGGCGACCGGCCCGATGATTGGGATACCTGCAAAACTGCCGCCGATCTTGGCCGGGTCGTCGTCCAGCAGGGCTTGGACCTTACCCAGCGTCGGCTTTTCGGCTAGTTCGCTGGCTATGCCTAGGCCGGCCAGGCCGGCGCCGATAATGTAGACGTTCTTGCCTTTACGTGCTTTCATGCTGCTCCGCGCTCCCCTTGTCGGCGCTGGACTTGTCAGCGCGCTCGATGGTCTCAAAACCCAGGTCCAGGCTGAAGGCGCTGCCGCACATATCCAGCAGTACCTTGACCCGACCCTTGCGGCGGTTGACCTTGACGATGCAGCCTTCCAGGCCCTTAAGGGCGCCTTCGACTACCACGATGCGGTCGTTCTCGTCAAAGTATACCTTTGAAGTATCGGCTGGACGATGCAGGGAGATAAAGTGCGACAATAGGAGGCGGTCTTTATCGACCAGGGGGCGAGGTTGGTTGGTGGCGGGCAGCAGGCGAATGAAGTGGTTGCAGGTGCGTAGCTGCCAACGCAGGTTGCGGTCCAGGACGGCGTCGGGCGCTTCCAGGAAAACGTAGCCGGGGAAAACCGGCTGTTCAACCGCTTTGAGCTTGCCGAGCTTGCGCAGATTGAGTTTACGGGTCGGCAGATATATATGGAAGTTTTCGGCGAAGCCCTGATCGCGCTCCAGTTGCCGAATATAGTCTTGCTCATGGCCGGTCCAGACCTGGACGGCGAAGTAATGCATTGGTTACGACCTCCAGCCTGGATGCGCGCCGGTCGGCGCCAACCGTTATGGCGCGAGAATAGCACGAAAGGGGCCCGGATGTCAGCAATAACCTGGCGGTGGTGTTGGTAAAAAGCCATAGGCCACCACAAACAACCTGTTAACAGGGTCTTGTCACCTGCCGATACACAAAGGGACAAATAGAGGTGGAGAAAAGCGCATGAAGCATTTTTTGGCCCTGAGCCTGGCACTGGTCCTGGCAATGAGCGTCCAGATCTCAGCCCAAACTATCGGGGTTATCCTGGTGCAGGACGAGGCGATCGATTCGGCGCGCAGTCTGGTGCTGTCGGAAGCCATCCTGGGTGGCGCGTTGGATGGCTTGTTCCAGGCCGGCTATATTGGCACCAATCTGCGGCCGGTACTGGGCAGCCGCCAGGACTGGCTGGACGTCGTGCCGGATTATTATACCCTGGCTGGTTACGTGGACTACCTGGTCATCTTTTATGCGTCGTATGAACCAGCCGCCGTGCTGCAGGCGCCAGGTCTGGAATACCGCATCATGGCGGTCAACTCGCGTGAAATCCTGCGCGAAGGCCGCCTAGAAGCCGTGGCGGCTATCGGCCAAAACGAGGCCGCCATCGAAAAAGCCTGCACTGATTCTGGAGCTACTTTGATTCTGGCCGGTTTGGCCGGATTGGATTTATGAGCGGAGGACGACTATGAGACGACTGATTGGACGGATTCTGGGAATTGGCGCCTTGATTCTGGTGTGCTCAACCCTGCTGTTTGCCTCCACCTGGGAGGGCAGCGCCACTATCGGCAACTATGGCGACTTCCCGGAAAGCGGCAACTACGCAGCCTGTAATTCCTTCGCCCGCAACACCTTGGTTGAGGTGGTGAATCTGGAG
Source organism: Spirochaetes bacterium GWB1_60_80 (assembly GCA_001829185.1). Taxonomy (GTDB): domain Bacteria; phylum Spirochaetota; class Spirochaetia; order Treponematales; family UBA12059; genus UBA12059. Next base: position 82,996 of record MIAR01000011.1, on the reverse strand, counting down.
AATAGCCAGAAGACCACGGTGATTGTCACCCGCAACCTCGATACCCCTGGCGTGTTCATGAAGCTGTCGGCCGACGCCGCCCGCGCCCTCGGCATCCGCTCTGGTGCGCTGGTGCGGGTGCGCGCTAACCTGCCAGCCAGCGCGGTCCAGAGTAGCGCCCCGGCTAGCTCGCGCAGCGCGGACCCTGATTTCAATCCCCGGCAGCTGGCCGAGGCCGAGCTACAGCGCCTTGGCTACCTGTTCCCGGAACCGGTCGCGACCGTCGACGTGGCGGTGACCACGCCAGCGGTCAGCCCGACCACGCCAGCGGTCAGCCCGACCACGCCGGTGACTACCACGCCGGTGACTACCCCCGTGACTACTCCAGAACCAGCTATCACCCCGCCGGTCGCCATTGCGCCAGTCGAGCGGCCGGAAGTCAGCAGTGTGCTGACACCAGGCCCGGCGGCTGCGGCGCGCGCCGCAGTTCGAGTCCAGACGCCGGATCCGCTGAGCCCAGCGGTGGTGGCCCGTCCTACAACGACGCCGTCGACTCCTGTCAGCCCAGTGCTTACGCCCGTCACGCCGCCGATCAGCCTGGCTTCAGCCGGCACGGCCGAAGGCTCCGGCAAACCCCGCCCGGTGCGGACCCTCATCATCACGGCCTTGCCCGAGCCAAGCGCTCCGGCCGTGGCCCCGGCCACAGTCCAGACGACTCCGGTTACCACGCCGCTTCCCGCCCCGGTTACCGCGCCGCCCATCCCGGAAACCCTTCCGCCTACCGTGGTTACCGCGCCGGAGACACCAGAAACACCGGAAGTTTTGGTTCGCAGCCTGCCGACACCGGACGAGCAAGCGCTGGTCTTGGCGCCGGAACGCCAGCCGCGCCGCTTCGAGGCGCCGGCCATTACGCCAGAAATATTTGAAAACCCGAACCGCCGGGCGGTCGAGGCCGCGGTGCAGGCTGCCCTGGCCAATCCGGTTATGCAAGCCCGTCAAGGCGCTATCGCCTATGACCGCGGTCTGACGGCTCAACCCGGCCAGGTCAACCCCGGACTGGTTGATCCTGCGCCGCAGTCAGTTGGCAGCTCCGACAGTCGCTTGGCCGCCACGCCGGGTCAGATTCCCGGCGTTAGCCTGGCCGACCCGAATTTGCAGGCCCGCGAAGGCGCCACGGCCTACGAGCGCGGCTTGAGCGCGGCTTCCGGCCAGGTTCCGTCGGGCATCCGCCTGACCGACCCGGTGATGCAGAATCGCGAGGCTGCCCTGGCTATCGAGCGTGGCTTGCGCTCACCCCAGGATGCCACCGCCGCCGACCTGGTCGACCCGATAGAACAACTGGCCGAGGCTTACCTGCGCAGTGGCCGCGCCAATACCAGCGTACCGACCATCAGCCTGGACGAACCGGCCGAACAAGTGGCCGCTACCTATGCCCGGCTGGCGCAAGCCCGTAGCCAGCAATTGGCGCTGGCCCTGGCTGAGCCGCTAGACCCGACCTTTGAGCGGGCCGAAGCCTTTGAGCGCGGACCTGGCATGGCCGAGCTACTGCCCGGCATGGATTTGGCTGAGCCGGCCGTTTATGCTCCCAGCCTGGCGGATATGTCCGGCTTGCGGCCGCCGGTGGCCGGGTCGGACGGACTGGCCAGCCTGATGCTGGATCAGCCTGAATTGAGGCCGGAAGAGTTGCCGACACTATACTTGAGCCGCCTCGAGCAGCCGGTTCCGGCCATGCCGGCGGTAGACCTGGTAGACGGCATTATTGAAGAGGAAGAGGCCCCCACGGCTATCGGCCGCGAGACACCGTATTTCGAGGCCCTGGAAACCAGGGTGGAGTTGGCGGATGCCGCTGCCCGGCCGGAAGAAAGGCCGGAAGTGGCAACCTTGCCTGGCTTATCCGGTCAGGAAACCCCGGCTCGGGCCAGCCTGGCCGACGCCCAGATGCAGACCGCGCCAGTGGCCATCGCGCCGCTGATAATCGCCCCGCAGCCGGCGCAAACCACGCCTCAAACTACGGCGCCGGTGACTACTGCGCCGCTGACCACGCCACCCGTCGTTAGCCTGCAGCCGACTAACCCGCAACCGCCGGTGACCACTGCACCAACCAGGCCGCTGGTGACGGCCCCGCCGGTCAGCACGGTTCCGACCAGCGTCACTGCGGTGAATGCCCAGACGCTGTTGCCTGGTCGCTTCTATATCCAACTGGCCTCGTACGGCACCGAGGTCGCCGCCCGTTCGGCGGCAGCCGGCCTGATGCAAAATTACGTGTACATCATCGAGCCGATTATGGTGCGCGGTAACGCCATGTATCGCCTGTACGCCGGTCCCTTTAACCGCGATGAGAGCGGTCTGGTCCTGATGCAGTTCCGCTCGTCCGGCTTCCGCGATGCCTTCGTGAAACAAGGCAGCTGATAGCGGCGGCCGGCGCTGGCCTCAGGTTACCGGCGGACCGGCGTTGGTCCGGCCGGAACGGCGCAGCATAGCCATTTGCGCCACCGCGCCTAGGCCGAGCAGACTGGCCAGCATGATGAATACTACCGGCAGCGACAGTCCCTGGTACAGGACGCCGCCGGAGACCGAGCCGGTAACGCTACCGAAGGTTAACAAGGTTTCGTGGGCGTTGACCCGCTTGTCGCGGTCCAGGGCGCCGGAGGTGGCGTAGAACAGCGAGTTGTTGTAGGTCACCGCCATCAGTACGCCAAACAGGCCAAAGCCGATCATGTAGCTGAGCGACGAGCTGACGAAGACCAGCGCCAGGAGTAGGCCAGCCATCAGGATGGAGATAAACGGCAGCAAGCGACGGCGGAATTGCCAGAAGTGGTAGCGGCCGAGGAGGCCGAAGGTAATCATGGTGGTTAAGGCGCGCAGGGTTAGCACGAAGCCGGTGGCCGACTCGCTCATCTTGAGGACATCGCGGGCAAACACCGGGAAGACGTTCAGGCTGACCCCCACCACCATGTAGGTCAGCACGATGCCCAGCCAGGCCGGGAAACGCAGCGGCGTCGAGCGGTCAATCTGGCCGGCGCGCGCCGCCGGGCCGCGCCCGAGCTGTTCTTCGTCGTCCTTGATGAAGAGGCGCGACACCAGGATGTACAGGGCGTTGCCGGCAAAAAAGACGATGGCCGCCGCCACCGGCAGGAACTTGCCCCGCTCGGCCAGGAGGCCGGCCAGCCAGGGGCTGGCCACGCTGCCCAGGCTCCAGGACAGGTTGAACTGGCTGGTGGCGCGCGACAGGGCGGTGGTTTCGGCGCCGCGCGACAGCCAGCCCATCAGCGGCGGCCAGAAGAAGGCGGTGATGAAACCGTAGGCGATGATGGCGGCGAAGGCTTGCCATAGCCCTGGTCGGAGCAGGAAGCCGGTCAAGATGAGGGCGCTGCCAGCTTGCATCAGGCCCATGGACAGACGTGGCGTCAGGCGGGCGGTGAGCTTCTTGAATACGAAGCAGCCGACGAAATAGGCGATCGACCACAGGGCGCCTAGCCAGCCGATCTGGCTGGCGGAAGCGCCGTAGAGATCCTTGATGATGAACAACAGGCCCAGGTTGACGGTGCCGATGGCCAGGCTGGAGATAAACGCGGCCGGGCTGATTACCAGCATCTTGCGGGGAGTGGCCGCGCGGGATTCTTTCATTGTTACCTCTTTCGGGGGTGGTGGACAAGCGCGGGCTGCCGAGCGCCTGGTAAGCTACACCTGGCGCGGTCCGTTGGAGCCTGTACCGCCAGCCTGCCACAGGCCGGCGCTCTTGGTCAAGCTTGGCGGCGCCTGAATCCGGCCATTGTTTTTCGGCCCGGTCGGTGCTATGCTGGGGTGAAGGATGGCAGGTATGATTGATTCCCGCCCCGGCAAACCGCTGCAAACGCTCTTGCTGGTCGACGATTCACCCGACAATCTCGCAATTCTGGCCGGTCACCTCAATAACGATTATGTCATCAGCCAGGCCGCTTCCGGCGCTGAAGCCTTGCGCCTGATCCAGACCGAATTGAGTCCCGACCTGATCCTGCTCGATGTGCTGATGCCGGGAATGGACGGCTACGAGGTGTTTCGCCGCCTGGCCGCTCTGCCTTGCGCCCGGGACATTCCGGTCATTTTCATCACCGCCCTAGACGAGGCGCAAAATGAGGTGGCCGCCATCGAGATGGGGGCGGTCGATTTTGTATCCAAGCCGATCAACCACGTCATCCTCAAGGCCCGCATCCGCAACCACCTGCAGTACAAGGCCTTGCGCGACGAGTTGCGCAACCAGTCGATGATGGACAGCCTGACGGCGCTGGCCAACCGCCGCCGCTTTATGGAAGCGCTCAGCGCCGAGTGGTTCCGGGCTGTCCGCTACAGTACCTGGCTGGCTATTCTGTTCATCGACATCGACGACTTCAAGCAATACAACGACCGTTATGGCCATATCGCCGGCGACGACTGCCTCAAGGCCGTGGCCAGCGCCATCCGGCAGGTGCCGAAGCGTTCGCACGACCTGGTGGCGCGCTGGGGCGGCGAGGAATTCGTCTGCATCCTGCCCGATGCCAGCGAAGCGGCCGCCGCCCAACTGGCGGAGCGGATGCGCCTGGCTGTGCAAAGCCTGGCCCTGGAGCACGCCGCCGGCTCAACCGGGCGGGTGGTCACCATTAGCGTCGGCCTAGCCGGTATCAAGCCGGATCGCGAGCATAAATTCGAGACCTTGATTGAACTGGCCGACCAAGCCCTGTATCGGGCAAAAAAAACCGGCAAGAATAGGGTTTGCGTCTATGGCGACCCTAGTAATGCCGGCAACGCTGGCATTGTTGGCGACGCAAGCCTTTCGGATCGGCCGCTGCTGGCCAGCCAGGCGACCTGATTGCGGCCGGCGGCCAAAGCGCGCCTTGGGCCTGCTTCCGTGATTATAAACAAACACTCGAATCACGCCAACAATGGCTGCCGTTCACGCAGCGTTCACATCCGGGGCGTAGATTCATGGGCGTGACGGAAGGAGCACGGCAGACTGGTTGGGGCGGCGACGCCGCCCAAGCTGACTGGCCCGGACCATACCGTCGCGGAAATTCCGAACCGGAGGTTTATATGAAACGCAATCTGCTTATCGTGGTCAGTCTGGTGCTGTTGCCGCTTGGCCTACTTTTCGCGGCCGGCGACAAGGCGGTCGTTCCCGGCCAGGCGCCCGGCGACGCGCCGGTGGCCCTTGAGTCGGTAACCCTGACCGGCACTCTGCACCAAGATATCGGCAAGCCGTTAGTGCTGCGCGTCGACGGCGTCGAGTACGCCATTATGCTGCCGCTGCGGAACATGGCGGACCTGACTCTTTCCCAGGGGCAGACCGTCTCGGTCGAGGGCTTCCTGTTGCCCACGCCGACTGATGCACCGGCCGGCGCCTACCGCCTGCTCCATGTTACCAAGGCGACCATCGACGGCACCGTCTACGTGTTCGCCGGTGGGCCGGGCATGATGGGCGGCCGGGGTGGCCGCGGCAGTCGTGGCGGCATGATGCAGCCCGGCCAAGGCATGCCTGCCCAGGGCGGCATGGGCGGCTGGCGCCCGCAGCCCGGTACTGGCACCTGCCCCTACTGCGGCTCAGGCGAGTAAACAGCTAGTTGGTGGCTCGTCCGCCAGCCTAGCTGTCAGGCGCGGCCGTCGACCCTGGTGGGTGACAGCCGCGCCTAGCAGGTTGTTGAAAAAGCCGGTTGCTTTCTCAACAACCTTAACAATTCCTCGCATAGCTTGCGCTATGCTGCGTAATTGTACCGGCTTTTGAAGTGTTGAAAAGCCGCATCCGCGTTTTTCAACACCCTGCTAGGAGTCTGTCGGGCTTTGGAACGCGAAGAATGAGTGTCAGGAAAAAAATGGGAAACAAATCTGAAGCATCCAGAATCTCGGGGTTTTTTTCACGCTTTTTGGCCGATCTCAGCGCCCCACGGCGTAAAATCGACTCGTCAATCGGGCCATACAGGAAATATGACCCTCAATCCTCACCAATTTTCCACTCGTGGCTCGCTTTCGCTGGGCCAAAATCCAAAGTCCGACAGACTCCTAGTTTCTTATAGTGAGGGTACTATGGCACAGTCGATTCTGGTGGTGGAGGACGAAAACAGCCTGCGGGGCATGATTATGGACTACCTGACGGCCATTGGCTACGCGGCGCGCGGGTCAGCCGATGGTTTGGCCGCCCTCAAGTCCTTCGCCGCCGAGCCGCCGGACCTGGTGCTGCTCGACATCATGCTGCCGGGCATGGACGGCTTTGAGGTGGCTCGCCAAGTGCGCCGCCAGTCAACCGTGCCGATTATCATGCTGACGGCCCGCGCCGAGGAGGCGGACAAGCTGATCGGCCTGGAGCTGGGCGCCGACGACTATATGGTCAAGCCGTTCAGCGTGCGCGAGCTGGCCGCCCGCATCCGGGCCATCTTTCGCCGCGTGGCAATGCATTCCGCCGCCGCCCAAAGCGCCGGGCCAGCGCCGCTGGTCCATGGCGAGTTTATCCTCGATTATGGCAAGCGCCAACTTACCAGGTCCGGCGCCGCTTGCCCGCTGACGGCGGTGCAGTTTGAAATCGTCGCCCGCCTGATTCGCCAGCCTGGCCGCGTCTTCAGCCGCGCCGACTTGTTGGACGCTGTGGCCGAGGGCCTTAACAGCGAGGCCTACGAGCGCACTATCGACGCCCACATCAAAAACATCCGCAAGGCCGTCGAGCCGGACCCGGCCAACCCCCGCTATATACTGACCATGCGCAACGCCGGCTACAAGTTCGCCGAACTGCCGGTGATGGCGGCCGATACCGGAGGCCGTCATGAGTGAAGTCTTGCGGCCGGGCCGCTCCTGGTTGTGGCTCAAGCTGGTTGCCTCGTTGGCGGCGGTGGTTCTGGTCAGTTCGCTGTTGACGGTTGTCCTGGTCAGGCTGTCCCTGGCCAGCGGCATGCGTACCATGCTGGCTCGGGCCGACGGGGCCCAGGCCGCCGAGTTGGCCGGCGCGGCCGAACGCTTTATCGACCAGGGCGGCACTATCCAGGAATTCAGCCGCTTGATCGGCGCCGTGCCGCGCGGCGTTATGTTCATGCGCAATTGGCCGGAGCACCGCGCCGGTATGATGGGCCCGGGCCGGATACCGGGCGCGGCCGTACCGCCGCGCGGCCAGCCGGCCTTCACCCACTTGGCTATCGCCGACGCGGCGGGCGTCGTCCTCTTTCACACTATGGAAGGACCGGCGGCGCTGACCCTGTCGCAGCTGCGGCCACAACGAGGCTGGCCGGTACGCTCCGGCGGCCAGGTGCAGGCTTACATCTTCGTCGGCTCGATGCTGGACCCGATGCTCGGGCCCTGGCAGGCCGAATTCCTGCGCCAGGTCGGCCGCTCCACGGTGCTGGCCGCCGCCCTTGGCCTGTTGGTCGCCTTGGCTCTTGGCTCCATCCTGTTTCTGAATATCATGTCGCCGTTGCGGGCCTTGGCGGCGGCCGCTGCCCAGGTAGCGGCCGGCAACCTGGCGGTCCGCCTGCCCACCGACCGGAGTGATGAGCTGGGCGCGCTGAGCGCCGGCTTTAACGGCATGACCCGATCCCTGGCCGAGGCCGACGCCGGCAAGCGGCGGCTGGTGGTCGACGCCGCCCACGAATTGCGCACGCCGGTCGGGCTGATGCAAACCCGCCTGGAACTGATGCTGGACGGTGTCTACCCGGTCAGCCGCGAGCACCTGGCGGCCCTGCACGGTAACGTGCTCTTGATGGGGCACCTGATCCACGACCTCCAGGAACTGTCGGCGGTGGAGGGCGGCCGCCTGCGCTTGGAATTGGCGCCGCTGGCTATCGGCGAATTGCTGGCCGGCTTGGTCGAGGATTTCCGGCCGCAGGCCACCGACCGGCGGCTCGAGCTGAGCCTGGTACTGCCTGACTACGGCCTACCCATCCTGAGGGCCGACCGAGCGCGCCTGGCCCAGGTCTTCAACAATCTGCTGGCCAACGCCCTGATAGCCTGCGCCGAGGGCGGCCGCATCGAGCTGCGCGCCGCAGTGGCGCCGGCCGGCGACCGGCTGGACGTGCTCTGCGTCGACGACGGCGTCGGCATAGCGCCGGAGGAACGCGAGCGCATCTTCGAGCGCTTCTATCGCCTGGATAGTTCGCGCAACCGCCGCTCCGGCGGCTCGGGCCTGGGACTGGCCATCAGCCGCGAGCTGGTGCGCCTGCACGGCGGCAGCCTGACGGCCGAGGCCAACCCGGCCGGCCGGGGCAGCCTACTACGCGTCAGCCTGCCGCTGTCCGCCCCGGGAGGTAGCGCCTGACCACCCTACCAAGCCTGTCAAGTCGGCACTTGGCTTTTTGATTCCCAGCTATTATATTGAAACCTGCCGGAAGCCGCCGAATCAGGCGTTACCGGCGGCCTATCATGGAGTTTTGTGTCTGGAGGTAGAAATATGCGGCTCTATTCACGCGCCCAGGTGGCTATCGTGGCCCTTTGTTCCATTATCGCCGGCTTGTTGCTGGCTATCGGTTTCGGTTTATTGCCCACCGGCCTGACCCGTGCCAATCAGGTGGCGGACCCAAGCTCCGGCAACGTCGCCGGCAGCAATGACGCCTTCCAGCTGGACGGTCCAGCCGCCAGCGCCGGCGCCGAGACTGACCCCGCCCCGGCCTACGCCCCGGAAGGCGCAAACGGCTTGGCCCTGAATGTCGACAGTCCGGTCAGCGGCTTTTCGGCCAGCGAGCGCGAGAACATCGACGTCTACGAACGACTCAACACCGGCGTCGTCAACGTCACCACCGAGGTGGTGGCCCTCAACTGGTTCCTGGAGCCCATCCCGCGCGAGGGCGGTTCCGGTTCCGGCTCGATCATCGACGCCCGCGGCTATGTCCTCACCAACAACCATGTCATCGCCAACGCCGTCAAGGTCTATGTCAGCCTGGCCGACGGCAACCGTTACGAGGGGCAGGTTATCGGCTCCGATGTCGAGAATGACCTGGCCATCATCAAGTTCAATCCGCCGGCCGGAACGCGCCTGACGGTCATTCCCTTCGGCCAGAGCGGCGGCCTGCGCGTCGGCCAGAAGGTGCTAGCCATCGGCAACCCCTTCGGCCTGGAGCGTACCCTGACCACCGGCGTGGTATCCAGCCTGGGACGGCCCATCCAGAGTGAAGAAAATATCGTGCTGCGCGACATGATCCAGACCGACGCGTCGATCAACCCCGGCAACTCCGGCGGCCCGCTGCTTAACGCCCGCGGCGAGATGATCGGCATCAACACCGTCATCTACTCCACCACCGGCGGATCGGTCGGCGTCGGCTTCGCCGTCCCGGTCGACACCGCCCGGCGCGTCGTCCCCGAGCTGATCGAGTTTGGCCGGGTGCGCCGCGGCTGGATCGAAGCCGAGTTCGTGCAGATCTTCCCCGCCCTGGTGGAGTACATGCAGGCCCAGGGGCAGCCCTTGCCGGTCAGCCAAGGCCTCTTGGTTTCCAGCGCCAGCCGCAGCGGCAACGCTGATCGGGCCGGCATCCAAGGCGGCTCCACCATGGTGCGCTATTACCAGAGCCGCTTCAACATCGGCGGCGACGTCATCGTCTCCATCGACGGCCTGGCCGTGGCCAGCGTGGCCGACCTGTACGCCGCCCTCGAGGACAACAAGCCGGGCGACCGGGTGCGCGTCGAGTATTATCGGGGCGGCCGCCGCGTGACGGTCGAGTTGGTCCTGGCCGACCGAGCCGAAACTCTGGTCAAGCGCAATTGACGCCCGGTTTATAGCGCCCGTACGCATGGCCGAACGCTTGTTCATCCAGTTATACAAAGATATCGACACGCCGCTGTACGTGCAGGTGGCCGATAGCCTGCGCGCGGCGCTGTCTGACGGCCAGCTGCGTCCCGGCGACCGGCTGGAGTCGGTCCGTCGGTTGTCCGACGCCCTGGGCGTCAACCCCGCCACCATCGTCTCGGCTTACAATATCCTGGCCAAGGAAGGCTTGGTGGAGGCGCGTCCGGGTTCCGGCGCCTACATCAGCGCCAGCGCGGCTGCGTCCGGCCTGCCAGCCGAACCGCTCGGCCAGCCCGGCCAGCCCGAGGCGGGCAGTACCAGCGGCCGTATCGACTTTTCGGCCAACGCGCCGCCGCGCCATCTTTTCCCGCTCGAGGACGTCAAACGCTACCTGGTGGAGGCGGTCGATCGCGATGGCGGCCAGGCCTTCGAGTACCAGACCGCCAACGGTTACGAGCCGCTGCGCGCGGCCATCGCCGGCCGGTTGTCGCGTCAGCTGCCACAGCCGCCGCACCCCGATACTGTCCACATCGTCTCCGGCGCCCAGCAGGGCATCGACCTGGTGGCCCGCGTTATCCTGCGCCGCGGCGACCTGGCCTTGGTGGAGTCGCCCGGCTACCGTGGCGCCCGCGACGTATTCGTGGCCACCGGCGCCAGGGTGGAGGCCGTGCCGCTTGAGGCCGACGGCCTGGATCTGGACGCCCTGGAGCGGCTGGCCGCCAGTCGGCCGCTGCGTCTGGTATACGCCAACCCGGTGCTGCAGAACCCGACCGGCCTGTGCTGGTCAGAGGCCAAGAAGCGGCAACTGGCCGAGCTGGCCGGGCGCTTTGGCTTCTACGTCATCGAGGATGATCTTTTTTCCGATTTTCTGTATGATGATGCCGGTTATCGGCCACTGAAGCACTACGACGTGCATGACCGGGTTTTTCATATCAAGAGCTTTTCCAAATCGCTGATGCCCGGCCTGCGCATCGCCTGCCTGCTGGCGCCGTTAGCCCTGCAGGAGCGGTTGAGCGCCGCCAAGCAGAGCGTCGACTTGTTCTCTAATGGCTTAATGCAGCGCCTGCTGGAACGCTTCCTGGCCGGTCCGGCTTACGACGCCCATCTGGCGGCGGCCCGGACCTGGTACCGGCAGGCGCGCGATACCTGCCTGGCGGCCCTCGGCAGCGCCGGCCTGTCCGACTGGCCGTATGTCGTGCCGGCGGGGGGCATCAACCTGTGGCTGGGGCTGCCGGCGGCAGCCACCGGGCGGCTGACGGCCAGCCGGCTGGCGGCGGAACTGGCGGTACAAGGCGTGCTGGTGGCGCCGGAGGCCCGCTTCCGCCACGAGACGGCCGACCGGCCCGACGGCCACCTCAGGCTCAGCTACGGCTCGGTGCCCCTGGCCGACATCGGCTGCGGCATCGACTTGTTGGCGGCCGCCGCGGCGCGCCTGATCGGATAACGGGTAGGCCGCACTAGCGGCTGAGCCATAATAATGGCTGGAAGGATGCACGATGCGCGAATTCAAAGTGGTTTCCCCCTTCGAGCCGGCCGGCGACCAGCCGGAGGCCATCGCCGCGCTGACCAAGGCCTTTGTCGGCGGCAAGCGCTGCCAGACGCTGCGCGGCGTCACCGGTTCGGGCAAAACCTTCACCATGGCCAAGCTGATCGAGGCCGTCCAGATGCCCACCCTGGTCATTAGCCACAACAAGACGCTGTCGGCCCAGCTGTTCCGCGAGTTCAAGGATTTCTTCCCCGACAACGCCGTGGAATATTTCGTGTCATATTATGATTACTACCAGCCAGAGGCCTACGTGCCGACGCGCGACCTCTATATCGAGAAGGACGCCAGCATCAACCAGGAGATCGAGCGCATGCGCCTGTCGGCCACGCGCAGCCTGATGGAGCGGCGCGACGTCATCATCATCGCCACGGTGTCGTGCATCTACGGCCTGGCCACGCCGGAAATCTACCGCGAGATGAACGTTACGCTAGCGGTAGGGCAGGAGTTTGACCCGGAAAAGCTGAAGCGCGAGCTGATCAGCCTGCAGTACGAGCGCAACGACATGGTGCTGGAGCGCGGCCGCTTCCGGGTGCGCGGCGAGGCCCTGGACGTCTTTCCGGCCTACGCCAAGGAAGCCTACCGCATCGAGTTCGACTTCGACGCCGTGCAGCGCATCCGCCGCTTCGATCCACTAACCGGCGACTTCCTTGAGGAGCTGGACGCGGCCGTCATCTACCCGGCCAAGCAGTTCGTCATGCCGGAGCGGATGGTGCAGTCGGCCCTGGCCGGCATCCGCGCCGAACTGACCGAGCGACTGGAGGCGATGAACGCCGCCAACCGCCTGGTCGAGGCCCAGCGTCTGCAGACCCGCGTCGAGTACGACCTCGAGCTCTTGGAGGAGATGGGCTACTGCCCCGGCATCGAGAATTACTCCGGCCCCCTGTCCGGCCGTAAGCGCGGCGAGCGGCCGTCGGTGCTGCTCGACTACTTCCCGCCGGACTTTCTGACCATCATCGACGAGAGCCACGTTACCCTGTCGCAGATCGGCGCCATGTACGCCGGGGATCGGGTGCGCAAGCAGAACCTGGTGGACTATGGCTTCCGCCTGCCCTCGGCCATGGACAACCGGCCGCTGATGATCGACGAGTTTGACAAGCTGGTGGGCAAGGTGCTGTATGTCTCGGCCACCCCGCGCGAGCTGGAGCTGGAGCGCTCCGGGCCGCCGGTGGAGCAGCTGATCCGGCCGACCGGCCTGGTCGACCCCGAGATCATCATGCGTCCCAGCGAGGGCCAGATGGAAGACATCTACAGCGAGATTAAGTTGCGCAACAGTCGCGGCGAACGCAGCCTGATCCTGACCCTGACCAAGCGCATGGCCGAGGAGCTGACCGAGTACCTGACCGGCCTGGGGCTCAAGGTGCGCTACATCCACAGTGAGGTGGAGACCATCGAGCGCGTCGAGATACTCAAGCAGTTGCGTATGGGCGAATATGACGTCCTGGTTGGTATTAATTTGTTACGCGAGGGCATCGACCTGCCCGAGGTGTCGTTCATCGGCATCCTCGACGCCGACAAGGTCGGCTTCCTGCGCTCGGCCACCAGCCTGATCCAGATCATCGGCCGGGCGGCCCGCAACGCCGCCGGCAGCGTGGTGATGTACGCCGACCGCGAGTCGGACGCCATGAGGCAGGCCATCGGCGAAACCGCGCGCCGGCGCGCGGCCCAGCTGGCCTACAACGCCGCCCACGGCATCACGCCCATCACCATCAAGAAGGCCGTGCAGGACATCCTGCAGCGCCACAAGGAAGAGGAAGTCCAAGTGGCCACCCTGGATCTGGAGACCATCAAGTCGTCCTACAATCTGCTGGTGCCCGAGCAGCGCAAGGGCCTGCTCAAGCGCCTGGAGGCCGAGATGCTGGAGAAGGCCAAGAACCTGGAGTTCGAGGCGGCCGCCCTGCTGCGCGACGAAATCGACCGCCTGAAGAATAAATAACAATTAACCAGCGCCGTTTTAGGGCGCTGGTTAATAAGCCAGGAGACGCCGATGTACATGAGCTTTCGTTGGTTCGGCCCGCAAGACGCCGTTCCGCTGCGCCATATCCGCCAGATTCCGCTATTGCGTTCGGTTGTATCCGCCCTCTACGACCTTGCCCCCGGCCAGGTCTGGCCGCTAGAGCGCCTGCAGACTTTGCGCGCGCAGGCCGAGGCGGCCTCTTTGGCCTGGCGGGTGGTGGAGTCGATCCCGGTGCCGGAGTCGGTCAAGCTGGGCGCGCCTGGCCGGGAACGGGACATCGGTACTTGGCTGGACAGCCTGCGGGCGGTAGCCGCCGCCCTCGGCCCGGCCTCGCCCCAACAGGACGGAGCGGACTGGGCGGGACGATCCAGCCCGGTAGTGGTCACCTACAACTTTATGCCGGTCTTCGACTGGACGCGCAGCCACCTGGCGCAGCCACTGCCGGACGGCTCGACCTGCCTGGCCTACGACGCCGCCGCCGTAGCCCGGCTGGATCCGCTGGCTGGCGACCGTCAACTGCCCGGCTGGCTGACCAACTATGCCCCGGCCGAACTGGCCGGCCTGCTGGAAGCCTACCGCGGCATCGGGCAAGAGGCGGTCTTCGCCAATCTGGTATATTTTCTTAAGGCCGTCTGCCCGGAGGCTGAGCGGCTTGGATTGCGCCTGGCCTTACACCCTGATGACCCGCCCTGGCCGGTCTTTGGCCTGCCGCGCGTCGTGACTGGCGCCAAAGCGCTGCGCGACCTGTTCAAGGCCGTGCCGTCAAGTGCCAACGGCCTCTGCCTGTGCTCCGGCAGCCTGGGCGCCTCACCGGACAACGACATCGTCGGCCTGATACGCGAGTTCTCCGACCGCCTGGCCTTCATGCACCTGCGCAATGTCAAGCTGACCGGCCCGCGCTCTTTTGAGGAAAGCGCCCATCCCTCCAGTTGCGGCAGCCTGGACATGGCGGCCATCGTCGCCGCCCTGGTGGACTCCGGCTTCGACGGCCCGGCGCGCCCCGACCACGGCCGCATGATCTGGGACGAGACCGGCAAGCCCGGCTACGGCCTCTACGACCGGGCGCTGGGCGCCAGCTACCTGACCGGGTTGATTGAACAGGCCGAGCGGCAGCGGCGGCTCAGCCAGCTCAGTCCAGCCGGCTGACCACTTTACCGCGCTTGATGACCGTTTCCACCAGGTTCATGCCCGAGTGGTAAGCCAGGTGCTTGTACGACGGCGCGTCCAGGATCAGGATGTCGGCCAGCTTGCCCACCTCCAGGCTGCCCCGGTCGTGGGCCAGCTTGAGGGCGGCCGCGCCGTTCAGGGTCAGGGCGGTGAGGACTTCTTCACTGGACATGTGCATGTAGAGCACGGCCAGGGCGATGGCCAACGGAATGGACTGGCTGTAGCACGAGCCGGGGTTAAAGTCGCTGGCCAGGGCCACCGCGCAGCCGGCGTCGAGCATCGCCCGGGCGTCGGCGTAGGGCTCGCGCAGCACGAAGGCCGTCAGCGGCAGGCAGGTGGCCACCGTGCCGGCCTCGGCCATGGCGGCCAGATCCAGCGGGTCGGCCTTGAGCAGGTGGTCGGCGCTGGCGGCCTTCAGTTCGGCGGCCAGGCCGGCGCCACCGAGACGGACGATCTCGTCGGCGTGCAGCTTGAGCTCGAAGCCCAGCTCGCGGGCCGCAAGAAGGTAGCGGCGGCTGTCGGCCAGCTCGAAGACGCCCTTCTCGCAGAAGATGTCGCAGAATTCGGCGATGCCCTGCTTCTTGACGGCCGGCAGCACCACGGCTATCAGCCAGTCGATATAGGCGGCCGGCCGTCCCTGGTATTCGACCGGGATGGAGTGCGCGCCCATGAAGGTGGCGACGATGTCCACCGGCTGCAACCCGTCCAGCTGTTTCATGACCTCTAGCTGCAGGAGTTCGGTCTCCAAGTCTAGCCCGTAGCCGGACTTGCCCTCGACGGTGGTAACGCCCAGTTCCAGCATCCGGTTGAGGCGCTTCAATCCGACCGGCAGCAGGCCATCGCGGCCGGCTGCGCGGGTGGCGCGCACCGAGTTGGCGATGCCGCCGCCGCGTTCGTGGATCTCCATGTACGGCACGCCCATGGCGCGCCACAGGAATTCGTCGGCCCGCCAGCCGCCGAAGACGAAGTGGGTGTGCGAGTCGACGAAGCCGGGGATGACGGCCTGGCCGCGGGCGTCGACTACTTCCAGCGCCGGGCCTTCCAGCGGCGGCAGCTGCTCGGCCGGTCCCGCCCAGACGATGCGCTCGATATCGACGGCGATGACGGCGTTGGGGATGATACTCAGTTGCTGGCTGGCCTCTCCGAAGCGGGCATCTTGCCCGTTGGGGGTGGCCAGCTCGCCGATGTTGGTCACCAGCAGGGTAGCCTTGAGGGGGCGGGTTTGGTCAAGCATGGAACAAGGGGTCCTTCCCGATGGTGCCGATCAGGCTGTCGGCGTAGTCCGGGCGATTGACTTCGGACAGCAATTCCTCGACCTGCTGCAGGTTGCGCCGGATGGGCTGCAGCTCGCGGTCGGCGTAATGGCTGGCGTTGGCCAGGAATTGCTCCATGTGCATCTTGCCGCGCTCCAGGCGCTGCTTCTCGCTGATGGCGTAGCTAGCCAGGCGGCTGATGTACCAAGGCGAGCGTAGCACGTAGTCCAGCTCGAAGAGCTGGCGAACCGCCGGGTCGTCCAGCGTCTTGCCTTCGTAATCGCCCTTGGCCATGATGTGCAGGATAGCCTTGAGCGGCGGGATGGCGGCGTTGACCGAGCCGTCCGCCAGATACTGGCTAGCCGCCTTGCGCTGAGCCTCGGCGATGTTCAGGATGCCGTCGGCGAAGTTTTCCAGGCTCTGCAGCTCCGGCTTGAGCACCTCGTTCGGGAAGACCGAGGACGGCGCGTCGAATAGGCGGCCCAGCATGTGGGCGGCAAACAGCGGCGTGACGCGGTAACCCAGGCGGCTGGCCGGGATGGTTGTACCCTGGTACTCGAAGTCTTCGACCTTCTCCAGGTAGCCGTTGTCGATCAGGAAGCGGGCGCTGCGCTCCTCCGGCGTCATACGCGCCCACAACTCGGGCATCAAGAGCGAGACGTCGTGGTCCACTTTGTATTTGTGGCCGATGTAGCCGGCGGCGCTGGTGAAGCCGTCGTAACCGCACAGGATGTAGCCCAGGAGGGCGTTGTTGAGGTCGGTGGTTGGCACCAAGGCGTTGAACGGTCCCTTGGTAAGGGCTCCCTCCGAGCCGGCGCCGGTGGTGGACGGGCTCTTGCCGGTCAGCGAGCAGATGAAATCCATGAACAGCTCGGGCAATTCCTGGAAGTGGATCGGGTTGTAGACCGCCAGCGGCCGGATGCCGGCTTCGCGGTCCGGCGGATTGTTGCGCCGGCCGGGCAGTAGGGCCACCACCGGGTGGTGGATGGGCTGGTCGGCTGGGATCATGCGGTAGAGGCGGGCGCCGACGTCGGCCAGGTAGCGGTCCATGGGCAGTTGGTAGTTGCGGTCCAGCTGCAGGTAGCGCGGGTTCTTGGACGGCTTGCCGTCGACCATGCGCGGGTGGCTGGAGGCTACGAACCAGCGGAAGTGGCTGTCCCGCTCGGCCTCGATTATCATTTGCTGCATCGGCCGGGTGTACTCGGTCAGCTCGACGGTGCGCTCCAGCATCTGGCCGGCCCGGCTGCGCGACAGCGGCTCGAAGTTGGAGATGAAGTTGTCCAGGCGCGACATGTCGGCCTCGGCCTGCTTGTCGTAGCCGCGGTGGATGGCGTCGTCGGGGCGCTGGAAGAAGCGCGCCTCGCAGTTGCGGGCGAACTTAATGCCGGGGCCGTGCGTTCCTTCGGGCAAGCCGGTCAGGCGGGCGGTGGGCACTACCACGCTGGCCGTAATGTCGTCCTCCCACTGGATCTTGGCGGCCGGCATGTAATCCTGGCGTAGCTTGTGGATCGATCTGGCTCCCTCGGGCGTGAAGCCGACGCGCAGGTAGGAGGCCTGGATGGGCCGGCCCTCGTACTTGATGACGTTGCCCTGGCTGCCGTTGACCACGTCGGTGTCGAAATGGCTCTGCCAGTCGTCGCCCCATTCCGGCCGGTAGAAGCGCTTGACCAGGAAGACCAGCGCCTTGACCCGCTCCGGGATTGAACTCAGCCAGGCGTTGAACTCGCCGGTATTGAGTGGTGAAGGTGATAATAATTTAATAACGCTTCCCAGCGAGCGGTTGGAGCTCAGGATGGAGCGGCTGGCCTCACCGTGGTTCTCGGCCTGATTCTGGAAGCGGCCGCCGTAGCGGTGCTCGATGACGGCCTTGACCTGGGCCATGTCGGCGTTGAAGTCGCCGGTGACCAGCGGGCTGGTGGTGATGGCGTCGGTGATCGATTTGGATATCTCGGACTTGCCGCCGCCGGACACCGTGCAGGGTTTATGGCAGAGGATGCCGTCGGCCGAAGTGCCCACCAGCCGCCACGAGCCGCTTTGCGGGTGCTGCGACAGCACGATGCGGAAGCCGGTGGGATGGATGTAGACCTCGTCCGGCAGGATGCGCAGCGACTGCTGTTGTCCTTCATGCCTCCAGGTGGCCGCCTGGTCGACCAGCGACAGCACCGCGTCCTCCGGCAAGTAGATAACCTTGTCGAAGGTACAGTCGATGGCGTAGCCCTCCGGCTGCAGGCTGATGCGGTTGCCCAAGAGGCGGATGACGTGGTCGAAGGTCTGCCCGCGCGAGCGCAGGTTGGTGTCCGGGATGAAGCGGGTGCCCAGGTTAAAGCTCGGCATGACCAGGGCGCCGCCGGCGTGTTCCTCCTCGGCTAGGCCCAGTAGGTTGGACGAGTAGGATATCTGGGTCTTGACCTCTTTCTTGGAGTAGCCGAAGTAGTTGTCGGCGATGACGGTGACGATGACGCCGCGCTCGTCGCGGGCGCAGATTTTAAAGGGCTTGCCGTCGTTGTACTTTTCGGTCGCCGCTTTCCAGCACATGCCGTCCAGCTTCTGGCGCTCGGTGGCGTCCTTGATGTTGGGCAGCCCCAGGTCTTTTTTGGTTAGGTTGATGAGGTGGGTAGCCAGGACGATGCAGCCGGTATGCCCGGTCCAGTACAGCGGATCCAGGGCGGCATCGTTCTCGGCGATGTAGGGGTCGCCGGAATTGCCGAAGATGCTCTCCACGAAATCCAGGTTGGCGGCCAGCGAGGCCGGCGCGAAGAAGCGCAGCTCCATGGCCAGCTCGCGGGCCAGGCCGGGCACCTCGGGTCGGACCAGCGGCCGCAGCAGTAGCGACAGGAAGGTGCAGGCGCTTTCGGCCTCATGGGCGGTGAAGGGTAGCACTAGCATGTCTTCCGGCGGCTGGAAAGCCGCCTTGAGCAGGCGGGCGAAGGCCAGCTTGGGCACCGCCTTCTTGTCCGGCGGCACCGGCAGCCCGCCCTCGGCGACGTGGAAGACGCCCTCGGTGGTGCGGCGGTCGTTGGCCGGATTGTGTAGCACGCCGTTGCGGACGCGGTACGACGACAGGGTGGGCGAGACGTATTCCTGGGCGTCGGGCGGCAGCGACAGCTCGCGGGCCATGCCGTAGCGGTCCAGGACCAGGCTGTGCGACGGCAGCTTGGCCCGGTCAGCCTCGGCCAGGTCGGAGCAATAGCCGTCCAGGAAGGCCTGGATGCGGGCGTCGGCCGGCGGCAGGTAATCGGCCAGCAGACGGGTCTTCTCGCGGTAGTTGGTAATCAGCTCCTGGGCGATGTCCAGGAAGGCGGTGCCCTCCTGGGAATAGACCGGGAGGCCCATACCGGCCAACTTTAGGTTGATGTAGGAAATGAGGCGGCTGCGTTCGGCCGGATCGTTGCGGTTCAGTTTCAGGCCATAATCGCGCTTGATGGGCATGGAAGCCTCCCGGGCAACAGGGATGCTGCAAGCCTACACCATAGCGCGGATTTTTTCCAGCGGGCGCGTTGCCGACGCACGCCCAGGTGGGTTTGCCGGCCGGCTTTCAGGCATCAGCCGCCAGCGGCAACCACAAGCGGGCGCAGGTTCCTACCCCCAGCGCGCTTTCCAGTTCGATGCGGCAGCCGTTGCGCTCGGCTAGGCTTTTGGCCAGGATCAGCCCTAGCCCGTTGCCCGTCTCGGCGGCGGTGCCCAGGACGCTGATCTTCTCCTCGATGCGGAACAGGCGGCCGAGGGTTTCCTGGCTCATACCGATGCCCTGGTCGCGGATCTGGACGCGGCAGAAAGCGCCATCACGGTCGGCCGCCACCGTCACCACCCGGCCGGGCGGGCTATATTTAACCGCGTTGGACAGCAGGTTGTTCAGGATCAGTTGAATCGATTCCGGGTCGGCGCAAGCCTTGGAGCAAGGTGACCCGGGTAGCTCGACGCTCAGGTGTTTCAACTCGATGCGGGTTTTAAGCAAGCTGACGGCGTGGTCCAGGCAGTGATCGAGCGCTATCTCCAGTTTGGCCGGCACCCAGTCTTGCAGTTGGGTGCGCGACCACCACAGCAGCTTCTCCAGGTATTCGTTGGTGCGTTCCAGCGACGAGGCCAGGGTGTCCATCTCGGCCGACTTGGCTTCCAGGCCGGAGGCATGACCGAACAGATGCTTGCGCACGTAGCGGGCCGCCCCGCCAATCGGTCCGCGGATGTCGTGGGCGATGATGGCGAAGAACAGATCCTTGGCCTTGGCCGCCTCCACCAGCTTGCGGTTGCGGGCTTCGATCTGGCCGTCTTTGACATTGAGCACCTGGACGGTCTGGATGGAGCTCATCATGAAATACCCGAACAGCATGATGGTGGACAACAGGATGGCGCCGGCGGTGTACCAGACATTTTGGGTGCTGGTCACCAGCACCTCACCCTGCAGCGCCAGGGAAGCGAGCAGCGCCAGCCGGCTGGCCGAGGCCAGGCCGAGAATCAAGAAGGGCAGGGCGGTCAGACTGTTAGCCAGCCAGAAGCGGCGTTCCACCTTCCAAAGCAGCAAACCGGCCGTGGCCAAGGGACCAAGGCTCATCCAGGCCGAGAATAATAGCGCCCGCGCCTGGTAGGGCTGGAAGAAGCCGAAGCTAAAACTGGCCAGTTGCAGCAAGCTTATCAGGTAGAGCCAGGGCGGGAACGGTTTTTGAAATCGGAAGACCCAGACCGAATGAATGTAGAAGATACTGGCTGCCGCGTAGGCCGTGTTGGCCACGATCAGCGGCAACCAGGGCGGCAGCAGTGGCGCCAGGGCATCGCCTAGGGTTCCCAGCGCCATTAGGCTCTGGGCTAGCACCCACCACCAGGCGCCCTTGAAGTTCAACCCGGAACCGGCCAGCAGCACCGACAGCAAGGCGTTGGTCAGGTAGGCGAGGCTCAGTACAACCTGTAAATCCATAATGTATTGCGACATCTCGTCCCGCCTGGTTTGGATGCGGCGGCAGCTCGCGTGGCACCGGCCGGCATCTAGCATAGTGGCGGCCTAGGCCGGCCGCTGTCAAGCCAGCGGGGGCTGTCCCCCGACTGGCCGTGCCCGCCTGGCGGTAGTATATTGAAAGCTAGGAGTCTGTCGGGCTTTGGATTTTGGCCCAGCGAAAGCGAGCCACGAGTGGAAAATTGGTGAGGATTGAGGGTCATACTTCCTGTATGGCCCGATTGACGAGCCGATTTTACGCCGTGAGGCGCTGAGCTCGGCCAAAAAGCGTGAAAGATCTCCCGAGATTCTGGATTCTCCAGATTTGTTTCTCAATTTTTCCTGACAATCATTCTTCGCGTTCCAAAGCCCGACAGACTCCTAACAGGTTGTTGAAAAAGCCGGTTGCTTTCTCAACAACCTTAACAATTCCTCGCATAGCTTGCGCTATGCTGCGTAATTGTACCGGCTTTTGAAGTGTTGAAAAGCCGCATCCGCGTTTTTCAACACCCTGCTAAGGCGGATCGGCTGACCAGCTGGTTCGCCAGGATGGAGCTGTAAGGAGCAAGTCACATGAAAGCAAAGCCATTTGACGAACTGCTGGAGACCCTGAAAGGCCGCTTTGATAAGCATCAAAAACGCCATCCGGGTCTGGCGTGGGCCGACGTGCAGGCCAAGTTGGTGGCCAACCCGGCCAAGCTGCGCTCGCTGGCCGAAATGGAAGCCAGCGGCGGCGAGCCCGATGTCATCGCGTATGATGCGGACGCGGGCGAGTACCTGTTTGTCGATTGCGCGGCCGAGAGCCCGGCTGGACGGCGCAGCCTGTGCTATGACCGCGCGGCGCTGGAATCACGCAAGGAGGCGCGTCCGGAGAACAGTGTCCTTAGTCTGGCGACCGCCATGGGTGTCGAGCTTTTAACCGAACAGCAGTATCGCGACCTGCAGCGACTCGGCGAATTCGATTTAAAAACCTCGAGTTGGCTGGAGACGCCAGCTGCCATCCGTAAACTCGGCGGCGCTATCTTCGGCGACCGCCGCTACGACACGGTCTTCGTCTATCATAATGGCGCGCCGTCGTACTATGCCGCCCGAGGCTTCCGCGCCGCGCTTCGGGTCTGACCAGCCCGACCAGGCCGGCAACTTGAGCAAGCCCCCGGCCTGTAGTAGACTGCTGGCATGAGTTACTCAACCCGTCTGGCCGGCCTTTGATGGCCGTCAAGCCGGCCGATCTTCCGGCCGTACTCGACTACATCCTCAACCGCGCCCCAGTGGCCGAGCTGGAGGTCGTCGCTAAGGCTCTGGAGCGTCGCCGCCAGGACGCCGGCCGCTATGAGGGCCTGGGCGGCCTCAGCCCGGCGGCCATGGCCGAGCGCATGGCCGGTTCCATCAACCAGGGCATCGAAGGCAGCATGGACAGCCTGCGCCGCACGGTGCGCAAGTACGTGGAGGATATCATCCGCCGCCAGGCGCCGGAAGCCAGCGACCTTGAAGTAGCCGCCCTGTTGGACCACTACGTCGGCCAAGCCGAGGCGGCGGTACTCGGGCAGTCCGGCAGTGCCAACAGCGCGCCGGCGGACGGAAGCCCACCCGGTCTGGTGGACTATGACGGCGGCGACGTTACCGCCGGTCTGCCGCCGGACGCGGTCATGATGATGGTGCGCGATTTTGCCGACTACTCGCTGGGCCTGATGCCGCCGTCGCGCCAGAAGGAACTGTGGGACTGGATGCCGCGCTGGCAGGATAAATACTGGATCAGCTTCGATCCGCAGCTCAAGTCGCTGATTAAGGCCCGCCTGGAAAACCGGCTGGCCGAGGACGCCTTCTGGCAGGCGGTGTTCTCGATTCTGGGCTTGTAGGCCGGGATCGCGCCGGCCAGTTGGGCCAGGGGCTGGCTGAGCCCGAGGCTGCCTGCCTGCCTGGTCACCTGGTCAATAGTTGAAACGTCACTTCAGTTTTTTGGACTCGCTTTAGCGGCGCTTTTATGCTACCATCTGGCCTGTCGCGCCGGCCACTGCGGTCTGGCGCGCTGAACGAGAAATCAACCCCGGATTAGGCCGCTTCCGGCCGGTCCTGAAAGGTATGGACCATGGATATCGTGCTGATCGACGGCCTGGAAGCCACTATCAAGGATGTCGTACTGGTGGCCCGCTACGGCGCCGAGGCGCGGCTGGACGAGACCGCGGCCGAACGCATCCTGGCCGCCCGCGAGGTGGTCGACCGCTGCGTCGAGAACTCGCTGGTGCGCTACGGCATCACCACCGGCTTCGGCAAATTCTGCGACGTGGTCATCAACGAGGACAGCAACGCCCTCCTGCAGAAGAATCTGATCATGAGCCACGCCGTGGGCGTCGGCCAGCCGCTGCCGCTGGAAGTGGTGCGCGGCATGATGTTCCTGCGCGCCAACGCCCTGGCGGTCGGTCACTCCGGCGCCCGACTGGAGACCATCCAGGCCCTGATCGACATGCTCAACGCCGACATCGTGCCGGTCATCCCCGAAAAGGGCTCGTTGGGCGCTTCCGGCGACCTGGCGCCGCTGTCGCACATGGCCATCGCCTTATGCGGCATGGGCGACGTCTTTTTCCGTGGCTGCCGCCTGCCAGCCGCCGAGGCTCTGGACAGCGCCGGCCTCCAGCCGGTGGAGCTGGCCGCCAAGGAAGGCCTGTCGCTGATCAACGGCACCCAGTGCATGACGGCCATCGGCTGCCTGGCGGCCTTCGACGCCTGGAAGCTGGCCCGCACCGCCGACCTGGCGGCCTGCCTGACCATCCAGGCCCTGCACGGTATCACCGACGCCTTTGACGCGCGCCTGCACGAGGTGCGCCGCCAACCGGGCCAGATCGACTGCGCCGCCAACCTGCGCGCCCTGCTGGACGGCTCGCTGTCCACCACCCGGCAGGGCGAGGAACGCGTCCAAGACGCCTATGCCCTGCGCTGCGTACCCCAGATCCACGGCGCCAGCCGCGACGCCATTGATTATGTCTACGGGGCGGTCTCGCGCGAGGTTAACGCCGTCACCGACAATCCGCTAATATTTGATAACCCCGACGACCCGTCCGGCGGCGACATCATCTCCGGGGGCAATTTCCACGGGCAGCCGGTGGCTCTGGCCATGGACTTCTTAGGCATAGCCGCCGCCGAGCTGGCCAGCGTCTCGGAGCGCCGCATCGAGCGGCTGGTGAACCCGGCCCTGTCCAACGGGCTGCCGGCTTTTTTGGTGCGCGACGGCGGCCTTAATTCCGGCTTCATGATCGTCCAGTACACGGCCGCCGCCCTGGTCTCCGAGAACAAGGTGCTGGCCCACCCGGCCAGCGTCGATTCCATCCCGTCCAGCGCCAACCAGGAAGACCACGTCTCGATGGGCACCATCGCCGCCCGCAAGGCGCGCGAGATCATCGACAACGCCCGCAGCGTGGTGGCCCTCGAGCTCTTAGCCGCCTGCCAGGCCATCGACCTGTTGGGCGAGGCGGACAGCCTGTCGCCGGCCACCCTAGCCGCCTACCGCGTGCTGCGCTCGGCCGTCACCATGGTCGACAAGGACCGCCTGATGTACCAGGATATCGAGGCCGCCCGCAGCCTGGTGGCTGACGGCGCCATCCTGCGCGCCGCCGAGGACGTCCTGAACCGCGATGAACAGTAAGTAAAGCATAACTCAAGGAGGATCACGATGACCAATCAGGAAAGCGCCGGCGCCATGACCATCCGGCTTGATTTTGACCAGCTCCCTCCCGCTCCGATCTTTCAGGCCGGCATTCGCCGCGCCCCGCGCCGCGAGGCCAAGCTGACGGCCGCGCACGAACAGCTGGCCCTGCGCAACGCCCTGCGCTACCTGCCCGAGCAATTCCATGCCCAACTGGCGCCGGAATTCCTGGCCGAGTTGCGCGTACATGGCCGCATCTACGCCTATCGCTTCCGGCCGGCCGGATCCATCGTCGGCCGGCCCATCGAGGACTACGAGGGCCGCTGCCTGGAGGGGCGCGCCTTCCAGGTGATGATCGACAACAACCTGGACTTCGCCATCGCCCTCTATCCCTATGAGCTGGTCACTTACGGCGAGACCGGCCAGGTCTGCCAAAACTGGCTGCAGTACCGCCTGATCCGCGAATACCTCCAGCAGCTCGACCACCACAGCACCCTGGTCATCGAGTCGGGCCATCCGTTGGGGCTGTTCAAGAGCCACAGCCTGGCGCCGCGGGTGGCCATCACCAACGGCCTGATGATCGGCATGTTCGACAACCTCAAGGACTTCAACCACGCCGCCGCCTTGGGCGTGGCCAATTACGGCCAGATGACGGCCGGCGGCTGGATGTACATCGGGCCGCAGGGCATCGTTCACGGCACCTTCAACACGCTGCTTAACGCCGGCCGCCTCAAGCTGGGCATTCCCCAGGACGGCGACCTCAAAGGCCGGCTGTTCGTCTCTTCCGGTCTGGGCGGCATGTCCGGCGCCCAGGGTAAGGCTGCCGTCATTGCTGGCGCCGCCAGCATCATCGCCGAGGTTGACCCCAGCCGCGTCGAAACCCGGCACACCCAAGGTTGGGTGTCCTGCGTGGAAACCACGCCGGCCGGCGCCTTCGACCACGCCGCCCAGGCCCAGGCCGCCGGGGAGGCTATCGCCATCGCCTTTCGCGGCAACGTCGTCGACCTGCTGGAATATGCCGATGTACATGGCATCAAAATCGATCTTTTGTCCGATCAGACCAGCTGCCACGCCGCCTACGAGGGCGGCTACTGCCCGGCCGGCATCAGCTTCGAGGAACGCACCCGCCTGCTGCGCGACGACCCGCTACTATTCGCCAGGCTGGTGGACGAAGGCCTGCTACGCCACTTTGAAGTTATCAAGAAATTACACGCCCAGGGAACCTACTTCTTCGACTACGGCAACTCCTTCCTCAAGGCCGTCTATGACGCCGGCGCCAAGGACGTTTCGCGCAACGGCGTCGACGAGAAGGACGGCTTCATCTTCCCGAGCTACGTCGAGGATATCCTGGGGCCGGAGCTGTTTGACTATGGCTACGGACCCTTCCGCTGGGTCTGTCTGTCCGGCAAGGACGAGGATTTGCGCCGCACTGACCGGGCGGCGATGGACTGCATCGACCCGACGCGCCGCGGCCAGGACCGCGACAACTGGGTCTGGATCCGCGACGCCGAGAAGAACCGCCTGGTGGTGGGCACCAAGGCGCGCATTCTTTACCAGGACGCCATGGGCCGCACCAAGATCGCCCTCAAGTTCAACGATATGGTGCGCTCAGGCGTTGTCGGGCCGATCATGCTAGGCCGTGACCACCACGACTGCGGCGGCACCGACAGCCCCTTCCGCGAGACGTCCAACATCAAGGACGGCTCCAACGTCATGGCCGACATGGCGGTGCAGAATTTCGCCGGCGACGCGGCCCGCGGCATGAGCCTGATAGCCCTGCACAACGGCGGCGGCGTCGGCATCGGCAAGAGCGTCAACGGCGGCTTCGGCATGCTGCTGGACGGCTCGGAACGGGTGGACACCATCCTAGCCATGGCCATGCCCTGGGACGTGATGGGCGGCGTGGCCCGCCGCGCCTGGGCGCGCAACCCGCACGCCATGGAAGTTTGCGCCGAGTACAACAGCCGCTACCGCCAACTGGGCCACATCACGCTGCCTTATACCGTGGACGACGGGCTGATCGAGCAGACGGTTAATGGTAAATAACATGCTGGCGCACAAGCTGGCCATGCATCACGGGCACAAGCGCCGATCATCTGCAGCGGCCCGCCTCGGCCTGGCTCTCGCCGGCTGGACGGTAGCGGCCGCCGGCCTAGCCGGCAGCGCCAGGAATGGCAATCGGTAGCCGGCGAAGTGCCCGGTTTCTGGAAACCCCTGGGCCGATCCTTATCCGAACGCTATGGCGACGACTATTGCGCGGTAGCCTGGCGTACCATCGCGGCCCTTGAAACGCCGGCGCCGGCTGCCGGGCCGGCCTGGGACGGGTTGGCCGACCGCACTGTCCTAGTCGATTTGGCTGACCTGCCAGCGCTCACCGAACGCTATTCCTCCCTGTGCCAAAACTATAACATGGCCGTGTTTACGCGCCAGGCTCGCTACGGCCGCTTCGTTCCGGCCGGCCGCTTTGTCGCTTTCCGCATCGAGGCCTTCATCGAGCGACCGCGAACCGCGGGTTGGGCCGATTTGGTGGAAGCCAATATGGCTGCCGCTGTGGACCTGTTGCCGGCCGACGCCTGGCCCTTGTTCTGGTCGGCTTACGCCGCCATGGTCAGGCAGCATCATACCGGGCCGTTAGCCAGCACGGATGGTTCGCGCGCCTAGTCAGTTATGCTTGACAAGCCGGCCAGGGTGGCTATAGTTGGCAGGGAACGGGATTAGCCCCTCAATATCAGCCAAGTTAGCGATTCCTGGAGCGTCGAGTTTGAAAGAGCGAATTTGTCTGCCGGGCGTATGGTGCCTGTTGACCGTGGCCGGCTTTATTCCCTACCGTCTTCACGCTAGCGGCCTGTTGGTCGGTGGCGACCGGCAGGTTGCCTGGGTGCCCCTGGCCGTTCTGGCTAGCCTTGTCCTTCTGATACTAGCCGTCTGGGCCAGGAACCGCCGGCTGCGGGCAACGTTGCGCCAGTGCGGCGCCGACCTGCAGGCCAGCGAAGACAAGTTCCGCCTGCTGGTCGGCAATTCCAGCGACATCGTCGTCATCATCGACGCCGACGGCCGGCAGCGCTACGTCAGCCCGGTGGCCGAGGAAATAACCGGTTACAGCTTGGCCGAACTGGCCGTACCGTTCTTCGAAATGATTCATCCCGATGACCTGGTGACTCTCGCCCCCCTCTGGGCGGATCTGTGCCGCCGGCCAGGCGCGGTGGCCAAGGTGCGCTACCGGCACAAGCACAAGTCTAAGGGCTGGATCTACCTAGAAGCCGTGACCCGCAACCTGCTGCACGAGCCGGCCATCCGCGGAGTGTTGTCCAACGTGCGTGACATCTCCGAGAGCCAGCAGATCCAGCTCGATCTGCAACACGCCCTGGAACAGAACCGAGCCTTGCTGGATGCCAACCCGGACCTGATGTTTGTTTTTTCGCCGGACTGCCGTATCGTCGACTGCTATCCGCAGCGGCGGATCCAGGAGCTACTGCGCCCCGCGATGGGGTTGGTCGGCCGTCTGGCCAGCGAAGTGTTTCCCTCGGAGTTGGCCAGGTTGACCAGGCAGAAGGTGGAGGCCGTTCTGGGCTCGCGCCAGGCCGAGTACACTACCTACAGCATGGAAAGCGGCGGCCAGACGCAATGGTTTGAGGCCCGCTACGTGCTGTTCGGTGTCAACGAGGTCTTGGCGGTGGTGCGTGACGTTTCCGAGCGCGTCCGCCTCGAAGAGGAGCGCAGCCACCTGCACGCCTTGCTGATGCAGTCGCAGAAAATGGAGTCGGTAGGCCGCCTGGTCGGCGGCGTGGCCCACGACTTCAACAACATGCTGGCCGGTATCATGGGGGCGACCCAGCTTATCAGTCTGGATAGCACGCTGGGCGGCGAAGTGCGTGGCTACGCCGACCTGATACTCAAGACCACCGAGCGGGCGGCGGCGCTGACCTCGCGCCTGCTGGCCTTCAGCCGCAAAGCTGAAATCACCCGCGTTAATTTCAGCGTCCACGGCGTTATCGAGGACACGGTATCCATCCTGAAGCGCAGCCTGGATCGCAATATCGACATTAGCACTAGTTTTCGGGCCACCCAGCCTTGGATTCACGGCGATCCGGCCCAGCTGGGCAACGCCCTCCTTAACATGGGTATCAACGCGGCGCAGGCCATGCCCGACGGCGGTAGCCTTTCCTTCCTGACTATGTCGCTGGAACTAGATGAAGCCTTCTGCCGCTCTTCGTCGTATGGTATCGAGCCGGGCGCTTATGTCAGCATCGAGGTGCGCGACTCGGGCAGCGGCATCGATCCGGGAAGCGTGGGCCGGATTTTCGAGCCTTTCTTCACCACCAAGGATCCTGGCCAAGGTACTGGCCTTGGCTTATCGGCGGTGTTCAGCTTGATCAAGGAACTGCATGGCGCCGTTACGGTTGATAGCCAACTGGGCAAGGGTAGCTCTTTCCGCGTCTATCTGCCGGCCGGCGAGGTCAATGCGGTAGCGGCGGCCACGGTTTCGGTCAAATCCGGCTCGGGTTTGGTGCTGCTGGTCGACGACGAGGAAATCATTCGGCTGACGGCCCGCAAGATGCTCGAAAAGCTGGGCTACCAAGTATTGCTGGCGGTGGATGGGCAGGAGGCAGTGCGCCTCTACCAGGCCAATCTGGGTAAGGTGCACGCCGTGCTCTTGGATATCGTGATGCCGGTAATGGACGGGCTGGAAGCCTTGCGGGCCATCCTGGCCCTGGACAGCGGCGCCCGCTTCATCATCGCCTCCGGGTACATCAAAGAGGAAACCCTGGTCAAACTGGCCGAACTCGGCTTGCGTCACTATATCTGGAAGCCATACAGCATCGCCGAGCTGAGCGAAGCCCTGCAAGCCGTGGCCGAGCCAGACATCCCCGAGCCGGCCAACGACGATCAAGAGGAGCCTTGAGGGCGGCCCTCGCCGGGGAGGGGGCTTGGGGCCGGCCCAGACAAGTCCGCGCCAAAAAAAATTCCGCTTTTCGGCAATCCATGCTACAATGGCCGAAATTGTCCAGGTTATTCGGGGAGGACGCGCTCGTGAAAAGGCTGCACCGCAAGATCGATTCGCATAACATGGCCGGCTTCCTCGATACCGCCCGTGATTTGCTGGAATCGCGCGACCAGAACGAGGTGTTAGCCCGCATCGTGGCGCGGGCCCGCTCGGCGTTGACCCGCAGTACGGCGGCCGTGTATCTGGTCGAGAAGAGCCGGAACGTCATGTACGGAGTAGCCGCCGAAGGCGCCTTCGCCGGCGAATTATTGGGCGAGCGTATCGAGTATGGCATCGGTATCCTCGGCACGGTGGCCCAGACCGGGGTGGCCGAGATCATCAACGATACCTTGAACGACCAGCGCGGCATCGAGATCGCCGGTACGCCGGAATCGCAGGAAGACGACAAGCTGATGGCCGTGCCTCTCTTGTCTGGCGGCCGCAGCGTCGGCATCATGGCCGTCTGGCGCGACGCCGACGAGCCGGCCTTCGTCGAGGCCGATCTCGATTACCTGGAAGGCCTGGCCGGGCTGGGCGTCATCGCCATCGAGAACGCCCGCTCCTACGAAGCCGCCAGCCGCCGCATCGAGCGCTTCGCCAGCCTGGCCGAAATCGGGCGCGCCTTGGCCACCATGCACAAGCAGTCCGAGGTGCTCGAGACCGTGCTGGTTCAGATCAGCCGCCTGTTCGACACTACCAATTTCTACATCGTCACCTTCGTCGAAGGCAGCCCGGACTACGAGTTCGCCATCCAGGTAGATCATGGTTCGCGCCTGGAGCCAAGCCGGCGCGATATCGACAAGGGTATCACCGGCTACATTCTGCGCCAGCGCCAGCCGGTGCATTTCGGCAACCATGAACAGCAGCACGCCTTTTATTCAAGTTCGGGCATCGCCCAGCGCGGCGAACCGGCCAAGAGCTGGATGGGCGTGCCACTGCTGGCCGGCAACGAAATCGTCGGCGTCATGGCCATCCAGAGCTATGAGATCTACGAGCTTTATGACGACCAGGACTTCGAATTCTTTTCCCTCATCGGCACCGAAGTGGCCGTGGCCATCCAGAACGTGCGCCTGTTTGAGGCCGCCCAGCAAGCCCGCACCGAGGCTGAGGACGCCAACCGCATGAAGTCCACCTTCCTGGCCAGGATGTCGCACGAGCTGCGCACGCCCCTCAACGCCATCATCAACTTTGCCTACCTCCTGAACCAGGGCACCGAGGGCGCGCTTTCTGGCGGCCAGGCCGAGATCATCGGCCGGGTGGAGGAAGCCGGTCGGCATTTGTTAGGCTTGATTAACGACATCCTCGACCTGGCCAAGATCGAGGTGGGCCGCATGGAGCTGGTGGTGGAGGACGTGCGCCTGCGCGCCATCGTCGACGAGGTGCTGCATACCGCCCAAGCCTTGGTGGCCGGCAAGCCGCTTACCCTGGCCGTAGCGCCCGATGCCGTCGACCGCCTGGTCCATGTCGACCATGGACGCATCCGCCAGGTGTTGCTCAACCTGGTGGCCAACGCCGTCAAGTTCACGCCGCAGGGTTCTATCACCATCGGCTTGGCCGACGGTTCCGCCGCTGGCTTGGTGGAAGTCTCGGTCGTCGATACCGGCAAGGGAATCCCAGCCACCGAGCAGCGGACCATCTTCTCGGAGTTTGTCCAGGGCGAGAATGCCCATGGCACCACCGGCACTGGCCTCGGCCTGGCCATTTCCAAGCACTTCGTGGAAATGCACGGCGGCAGCATCAGCGTGCGCAGCGTGGTAGGCGAAGGCTCGACCTTCAGTTTTACGCTGCCCTTGGCCGAGGCTCGGCCGGGCCAAGCCGGCCAGCCAGGCGCAGCCGGCCAGCGCGAAACCTGGACCGATACGGCGCCGACCGCCGACCAACCTTCCGACGCCTGCGTGCTGGTCATCGACGACGACAGCTCGTCCTGCGCCCTCATGGTGCACATGCTCCGGCAAGGCAAGTACCGGGTGCTGACGCTGTCCGATTCCCGGCTGTCGCTGCAAAAGACGCGTGAGTTCCGGCCCGACGTCATCGTCCTGGACGTGTTGATGCCCAACGCCGACGGCTGGAGCGTCCTCAAGTCGCTCAAGGACACGCCCGAGACGCGCGACATCCCGGTTATCATCTGCTCGATAACCCAGGAGAACCAGCGTGCCCTCTATTTGGACGCCGATGACTACCTTTCCAAACCCTTCGACGCCCTCAGCTTAATTGAGCTGGCCGAGAAATACGCGCCGGCTGGCGGCACGGTACTGGCTATCGACGACGATCCCGACTCGCTGGACATCATCAAGCGCATCCTGAGCCCGACGCGACTGTCCATACTCCAGGCTGGTGACGGCCGCACCGGTCTGGAGCAGATCCGCACCCAGCGGCCGGACGTGGTGGTGCTGGATCTGATGATGCCAGACATGAATGGCTTCGAGGTGCTTGCCGCCCTGCGCGCCGACCCAGCCTTGGCGGCCACCCCGGTAGTGGTGGTGACCGCCAAAGAATTGACCGCCGCCGAGCGCCAACGCCTAGGCGAACAAGCTAACGCCCTGCTCCAGAAAGGAAACTTCCGGCCAGACGAGCTGGAAACCATCGTGGCCAGGCTGTTGGCGCGCGGGCGCTCTGGCTTAAAAGGCTAAGTCCTCAGTTTGGATTGTCAGGTTCGTCCGGATCGTCGATCCAGCTTGTAGGCCGCACGGCATTCGATTTTGTAGTTTCCGCGCCGGCCGATAACGGCGCCAGTATGGCCAGGCCGATTACCAGAAACAGCAGGGCCAACCCGGCGACCCGCTGGGCTTGTGGCTTTCGTACTTTCATGGTTTTCTCCTTGGGGCTAGCTATGTTGCTAACTCAGACAATCTGATCTGCAAGGTCGGTGATCGGTTCCGTCAGGTTGACGACCGTACCCACCTTCATCTAATCCCCTCTTGGTAAGGTATGCGCTTGGCCCGAACCAAATCCTTGTGTAGGTACATCAGCAGCGATATTTTCTCGGCGCCACGGCGCGACCGGCGCTTGCTTGGCAGATAGGCGTTGAGGACGTTATAATCGTAATTCTTTATTTCGGGTGCGTCCGGTTTGGCGCAGCCGTAGTCGAAGGCGTCTTTCTCGAAGCGGTAGACCTCATCGGCGAAAGCGTCGGCTTGGTCGGCCAGGTCGCGTTCCACGATGCCGAAGAAAAGCTTTGCCAGCCAGCGTCGACCGCTAGCCTTGATGTAGACAGTTGACAGATTGGCATCCAAGGCCGACTGAATTTCGGCCGTCAGCCCACGGGCGCATTCCCGGCCGTACCAGGCAAAGAGGTCGCCGCGGTGCTTGGTCAACAGGCGCGTCACCGTGGCCCGGAATTTCTTGGCATAGCTACTGAGCAGCATGAAAAAGAAATCCAGGAAGGGCGCATCGCGCGAGACACCGGTTTGGCAGTTGAAGTAGTTGGGGAAGATGGCGCTGCGGTCGCCGATCAGGTCGGCGCAGTGGCGGATTACGTCCTGGTACCACAAGTTGTCCATGTTAAAGTAGTTTGGGTCGGCGAAGAGGGTGCCGCGTACCATGCGATAATAGTCGGTGCCTGGCTGGAAGCTAAGGGTGTGCAGCTGGGCGATGGCGTCGTAATCGCAGATAAAGTCGGCCAGCATGCGCAAGGTAGCGTCCAGGTCGATCTTGGTTTCTTCGGGAAAGCCATGGATAAAGGAGGCGATGATGTCGATACCGTTGGCGCGCAGCAGGCGAGCTACCCGCCGGACGTTTTCTAGCTTGAGCCCTTTGCCCACCAGCCGCTGCATCCGTGGCGAGCCGGTCTCAATACCTAGGTAAATTTCCTTGCAGCCGGCTACTGCTAAGAGTTCGATGGTATGCGCGTCGAGGCTATCCACTCGGGCACTGCAGCTCCATTCTATGGGTAGGTCGGCAGCGATCAGCAGACGGCAGAAGTGGTGCAGCGGCTCAAGCTGGGCGGTAAGCAAGGCGTGGTCTAGCGAAAACGACTTGGTGCCGAAGCGTTGGAAAAGATTGCGCATCTGGGCTACGAGATCCTCCGGTGAACGGACGCGGAACTGGCGCTCCCATAGCACGCTGGCGCTGCAAAAACGGCAGGCGAAGGCGCAGCCGCGTCCGGCCTCGATGCTGACGTTGCGAGCGTTTTGGCTGGCCGGCAAGCGGGCGTAGTCGAGGTGCGGAATGGCCTCCAGAACCAGTGGCGTCGAGTCTCGTCGGGAGGTGCGGAGCGCGCCATCCCGCCGGTATACCAGGTTGGGCAGGTGACTAGGATCTCGGCCAGCCAGGTAGCAACGCACCAGTTCGGTTATGATTCCCTCGGCCTCGCCAATAATGACGGCGTCGACGAAGTCAAAGGCTTCCATGGTGTCGACGGCGGTCAAAGAAGCCTGGGGTCCACCGAATAAAATTATCATGGTTGGCAATTCCGCCTTGACGACGGCCGCTATCTTGAGCATTAGAGGGTAGGAATTGCCCAAGGCGTGGAAGACGAGAATGCGCGGCCTTCGTCCCGCCAATTCGGCTACCACGGCGTTAACGAAGCCGGCCGGCGAGTCGATCTGGAAATTACGGCTCAGAAAAAGCGAATCGATGTCCACGATGTCGGCCTGGTAGCCGGCGAAGGCTAGCACGCCAGCTAGGCTGAGGGTGCCAAGGCAATCTAGACTGGCGGAAGCTTCCAGGTTGATCGAATTGACAAACAGTACATCCATTTCACACCTCGTCTGTTTTGGGTAGGCAGCCACCTGGAAAAAAGAAGCTAGTAAGTTGCGTAAAAGGACGTTTTTTTGCGGCCATCCCGCGCTCATTCTACCTCGTCGCCAGGTAGACGTATTGTAAAAAAACGAAATCCGGGCGGTTTTAGGGGCACATAATCATTTACGAGCCTGGCAAACAGGGGTAGACTGACCAGTGGAGGCGCCAGTGGACCTGATGGCGCCTCCACTAGCAGGGTGTTGAAAAACGCGGATGCGGCTTTTCAACACTTCAAAAGCCGGTACAATTACGCAGCATAGCGCAAGCTATGCGAGGAATTGTTAAGGTTGTTGAGAAAGCAACCGGCTTTTTCAACAACCTGCTAGGCTAAGTAGGGAGGATCAGCGCGTGGGCAAGGTGCAGTTGTATGAATCGTCTCCACCCTCCGCCTACTTGGCGCCTTATGTCAAGTCGTATTACCGCTTCGAGTACGCGGCCGATGGCATCGGTTTTCTTGGCTTAACCCCAACCGGCACCGCCGAGGTCACCTATATTCGCGAGCCGGCCACCGTACCGCCAACCAGCCTGCGGCCGTTCCGCGGCTTGGTGGCCTATACCCAATTGTCCTCGTCGTACCGCAATGGTCTGCGCAACGGCTGCGTGGTTTACGGTATCGTCCTGCATCCGTTAGGCATGGCCCGCTTTTTCGACGGCGACTTCAAAGCCTTAGGGCAAATGGTCGTCAACGATGGCCTGGCGCTGCCCGGTTGTAATGAAATCTTCGCGCCGATGGCCAGCGCCGGTCAGGCTCCGAGTTTTGCGGCCTTCCGAGAACGGGCCGAGGCGGTGTTGTACCTCGGCCTGGCCAAGCGGCCTGAGCTGCCCGACTGGCTGTTCGGCATGGTCAGCGTAATGAATCAGGGCGGCTGGCTCGTCCCCCAAATCAAGCTGGCCGAGCAGCTGCCGGTTTCCTGGCGGCGGTTTGAAAGCGTCTTCGCCGATACCATCGGTTGCTCGCCCAAGACCTATCTGCGGGTGCTGCGTTACCGGCGTTTCCTGTGGGCTTGTGCCCAACCCAGGCGCATGGGCCTGGCCCAGCTGGCCACCGACTGCGGCTTCTATGACCAGGCCCACCTCTGTCACGAGATTCAAGCCCTGGGCGGCAAGACACCGGGCCACTACCTGAAAGGCCGCATCACGGTGTACGGCCTATGAGGCCACCAGGGTCAGGGGCTTGGGCTGGGGGATTACAGTGCAAGTCGAAATATTAAGTTTGTGGGACTATCATGATTGCGCTTTTTCGGCTTGTCGATACGGCAACTCAATATGAAAGGTTGTCCCGCCGGCCTGATTGCGGGAGAAGGATAAGTGGCCATGATGTTTTTGCACGACGATATCGTACGAAAGGGCTAAGCCGAGACCGGTACCTTTGCCCGGCGGTTTAGTGGTAAAGAATGGATCAAATACCAGTTTTTTAATTTCATCTTTTATTCCTGGACCATTATCTTCTATCTCGCAGACAGCTATGGCTTTGCGCTCAATGGTGCGGATCACGATCCGGCCGCGCTCGGCCTTACCCATTCCGCTGATCGCTTGCGCGGCATTGACTATGATATTCAGTAGGACTTGGTTTATTTCTCCGCCGACTGCCATGATTGGCTGGATGTGGCCAAACTCACAACTGACATCCACCGCGTATTTCAATTCGTTTCTGGCCAGCATCAAACTGCTCTCAATGCCTTTTTCCAGATCATAACTCCCGAAAGGCTCTGCTTGGTCGATACGGGCAAAGCTTTTTAAGTTCTTCACGATAGCGATAATCCGTTGAAAGCCTTCATCGGATTCGGACACCAATTCATCGATTTGCTTCAATGTATAGTCAAGGTCAAGGCCGTCGGCGATGAGCCGGTGGGCGGCAGGATCCAAGATGCTGGCCTGCTTCCAGGCAGTATGCAATGTTTCGAGATAGGCATGCAGCGTAGCATGGTTGCTTTTTAGGAAGCCCACCGGATTGTTGATCTCATGGGCGATTCCTGCCGCCAGTTGCCCGATGGATGCCATTTTCTCCTGTTCGAACATCTTGAGGTGCGCGGTCTGTAGTTGGTTATTCACTTCGACTAGTTCAAGGTTTTTAGCCCATAGATCGCGTTCCGTCTTGATGCGATCAGTTATATCCCGTACGATTCCTTGGATTTCGATGATTGTCCCATCAATCCGCTTTACTGACTGGGCGGTTTCCAGACAAAACGCCGTACTGCCATCGGTTCTTTTCAGTAAAATTTCGTGATCAATTACAAAACCGTTATGCTTGATTTTTTGAAGAAAATGGTTTCTGTCTTCGCCTGAGACAACCCAATCTGAAAACGAGTGTCCCAAGACCTCGAACTTATCCTTCGCGCCTAATAATTGCATTCCAGCCTTATTGATGGAAGCGATGATATCATCGGCGTTGGACATATAGATCATGTCTTTCGACTCTTCAAAAAAAGTTCGAAGCTGTTCTTCGCTCCGCCGCAAGGTCTTTTCCACCATCCGTTTTTTATTGATCTCCATAGTCCGCTGCAAATAGCTGTGGATACTACTGGCCAGGATGGAAAAGACCTTCTTGATCGCAGCGGTGGTATTATCGGCTCTGTCCTCCTGCGCCCCAACTACGCAGATCATGAATGAACCAGCCTTATCCTCGATCTTAATGGTCAAGCCATGGGCCGTAGTAGCTATTTCGGCTTGAGAATTGGCAAGTGGTGCATAATCGAGGTTCTTTGCCGCCTGAAAGGCTTTTTTAGCATATTGCGGTTCAATTTCTTTCTGATTAGCTCCAAAATGCCAATCTTCAGGAGTTACCCGGGCGGATACCAGTACCTTGTCATTGATGCAAAGTGGCGCTAATAATGTAAGAAATTCCGCAACCAGTTTAGATGGAGGAGGGTTACTTGCCAAATATTCTAAGCATTTTAGGATCGGGGCAAACAGGTTGTTGGTGTGAATAGGTGATTCTTTAGATTCAATCATGGTTGATTTCTAATTCATCAATAAAATTAAAAAAATCCAAAAAACCTAGTAGCGAAAACACCTCACGGACTTTTATAGTCATTCCGTAAAGCGAAAAAGAGATTCCCCGCTTGGTGGTAACCGACAGAATGTGCGTAAGACAGCCTATGCCGGTAGACGAGATATAATGTAAGCTGTCTAGACCGATGATCAGCGAATCACCCGGACCAATCTGATCAACCAACTGTTCAAGATAGCAAAGCAAGGCCTTGCTTTGCGTGGTGTCTAGACTTCCGCCCAAGGCAACCAATACTCCAACCGGCTTCAGGGCGGCGCTAACCTTGACACGAAGGTCAGAGGAGGGCGGGAATAATTCTTGGGCGCCGCGATTTTGCTGATCAATGTCCATTATAGTAGCTTCGCGCTCAAGAGCGTGACGTCGTCCTGGAATGTTTTCTGACCAGCCAGTTGGAGAGCGGACTGCATCAGTTTGGAGTGATAATCAGTGCTATAAGGCGTCGAAGAGAATAACTTTACCATAAAATCATGCCCAGACTCGCCAGTAGCGCCGCCAACCTCGGTCAGCCCGTCAGTATAGGCTAGCACTACGTCTCCAGGCAGAAGGCGGCCGCTATTATCGACATACATGACTGTTTTTTTCATGCCGATAGCCGGCCCTGATACCGGCAACTCCGACAATCTGGAGCCAGAAATGTGGAGCGGCTTATTGTGGCCGGCGTTTGAATAGACAATAGTGCCATTTTTACGATCCAGTACGATGGCAAGGAAGGAAAGGATCAAACCGGAAGTCTGCCTCAGTTCAAAATTCATCCGGTCGTTGAGCCAACTCAGGAAGGCGGCCGGTGAGAATGTGGAATAGAGCGCATTCCTCACATATTCGGAATAGATGACCGCCTTGAGTATCCCGGTGATGAAGGCGGCTTTTACGCCATGGCCAGCGACATCGCCCAGCAGCATCAAGTACCTTTCGTTGGGCAGGTTAATGACGTCATAGTAATCACCACCACAATAGAGGCCCTCGACAGGATGGTAGCTAACCCTGAACTCCACTCCTTCGGTCTTGACTAATGCTGGCCTTAATAAGGCCCGCTGCATCTCCCCAGCCCAGCGGAGCTCCTCCTCCATTAATGTTTTGTAAGCCTCATTCTGACGCTGGGTTTTATATACAACCAATGCCTTGGATAGTTCGGCCTGAAGGTAATCAGATTCCCAGGGCTTCAGTATATAGCTGAAGATGCCCGCCTGGACGGCTTTCATCACTTCTTGCGTTTCGGAATAACCAGTTAAAAGCATGGTAACGATGTCAGGCCATTCCTTTTTGATCTGCAGCAGCAGGTCAGAACCGAGCATGCCGGGCATTTTCAGGTCTGAAATTACTAAGGCAATCTGCTTGGGGTTTTTCCTTAATACCTCAAGCGCCAGCGCTCCGGAATCGGCAGTGAGAATTGATAGCTGATTCTGACGCGCCCAGCCACGCATTTCTCGTTCCAGGGCATGCAGGATGTTTAGCTCGTCATCGACAAAAAGCACACATAAATCTTGCGTTTCAGAAGTGTCCATGCTACAATTTTAGGTGCGCTTATTGGATTGTCAAGCCTTTTTGTCTATATAAGGGAAATTGATGAGACGCCGCGAATACTGGCTGATTTCAGGCTCTACCGTTTAAGGTTCAAGGGATTGCCGATACATACTACTTGAAGGGAAGCATGGTTTCTCCATTATGAGAATAGTTTTGGCTGAAGATGACCCATTTGATATTAAGTTGGTACAATCCGCGGTTCGTCGTGGCGACTTGGATGTAGATTGGCTTTTAATAGACAAGCTCGAGGATCTCCGCGGCGCACTATGCCAGAATGTTGATTTGGTCATAGCCGATTTCCACCTTGTCGGCTTTACCGCCCTCGATATCATCGATCAAATTAACATCTTGGCACCGACTGTGCCGGTAATTGTGATTACTGGCGCCCTTGACGACGAGCGGGCCGCGGAATGTATAAAACATGGCGCGGTAGACTACCTGCTAAAGGATCGAATGGTCAGAATCGCGGAAGCAATCAAGGCTGCCGTTAAACAGGCCGCGGCGGAAAATGCCAAGATAATCGCCGAAAACCAGATTAAGCTTAGCTTGAGCGTGCAGAAAACGATCAATGCCGTGCTTCGGTGCGCTCAGGAGTTGAATTCCGAGAAACATGACATGACGCCTTTGCTGCAGGTTATCCGGGATTCAGGACTTTGCCCGGATGTCCGATCGATATCGCTCGACTGTCACTCGCTTGGCTTATATCACATAGATGATTCAATTGAAAATGGCCAGACCAGAGGTAGCGCTCAGACATTCAGGTTGCATGATTCGGACGCGCAGCCTAGCCTTCTCATTATTCTGGCTGCCCAGGCTTGTGGAGACTCGGTGATCAGCTCGATGTTCATCGAAGAAGTCACTGGCATTCTATCCAGTACGCTCCGTAGAATCCGCAGCGAGTTACGGATGCGGAAAAGCCTTTTGGATCAAGAGGAATTAGTGCGCGAGTTGCATCATCGCGTCATGAACAATCTCAGCATTATTCGGGTGCTCATCTCACTCGAGGCTGATGATGCAACTGGAGAGGTTTGGACGGCTCGAGTCTCTCGCCTTGAAACCCGAATTTCCGCGCTCGCCGAGATTCAGGAAACGCTCTACGACTTTGGCGGGTATTCCTTTATCAGGTTGTTTGAATTTATAAGAAGCCTGTTCGCCAATCAAGTGATTAAATTTTGCACAAGCGAACCAAGTGTTCGGCTCGATTGCCAAGGTGATGAAATCGTAATTCCCCTCGAACTCTCTACGGATTTTGCGCTCATCCTATGCGATATTTTCACTGCTGCCTTCAATGCCTGCGCGGAAAACTCCGCGATAACGATTAAATCTGAGAGAATGGGTTCTGATCATTTTATCCTGCACGTCAGCGACGAGATTGACCATCGCGGTCATGAATCCCAATTCTCCTTGGTCAAATCCCTCCTGAGTTCCAAAAATGCGCAGTCGCCTAATTCTGGATTGGAATTAGGCGAAAGTGGCATGAAATTGTGGATCAGGATTAATACGCCCCAGGATAAACATCGATACTGACTCAAAAACCTCTATCTGGAGACCTGTGATTGGCAAACGGTTTTTCAACAATCCTAAACTTCAGCAATTACGTAGAAAACCGCAAGGTTTTTTTACGAGAGTACTCGAGCCAGGAATTGCACTGCCGGTTGTGATGGCAAGTATACTCGCGCAGCGTCGAGTTTAAACAGCCTGCTAGGCAGCCTTGGCCAGCTGCAAGAAATTCTTCGCACTGCAGTCTGCGCCGGCTAGCCATCGGGTTTGCGGCTTATCGGTAGCTGTTCCGAGTAGGCTATCGACTGTGGCTTTTACGACCAGGCCTACCTCTGCCTCGATATACAGGCCCTGGGTGGGCAAGGCGTCCGGCCTTTACCTGAAGAGCCGTATCAAGGTTTGCGGCTTGCGATGCCGGTTTGGGCGGTTCGCGCCAGCTCCACGAACCAGCGGTGGAAGCGATCGTCGCCGGATAACTCCGGGTGAAAGGCCGTGGCGACCATGTTGACCTGTCGGCAAGCCACCGGCTCGCCAGCTACTTTGGCCAGGGCCTGGACGCCCGGTCCCAGGCGGGTAATGCGCGGCGCCCGGATGAAGACTAGCGGGAAGGGGCCACCAGGCAAGCCGGCGATGAGCTCGGCGCCGATGAAGGAGTGCAGCTGGCGGCCATAGGCGTTCCGGTCCACGGTGATGTCCATGACCGCCAGGTGGTGGCGCTGGTCGTTGCTGATGTCCTTGGCCAGCAGGATCAGCCCGGCGCAGGTGCCCCAGACCGGCAGACCGCCGGCGATCCGTGCGGCTAGTGGCTCGAGGAGGCCGAATTCGGCCAGCAGCTTACCCATGGCGGTGCTCTCGCCGCCGGGCAGGATGACGGCGTCCAGTCGCTCCAGTTCGCTTACCCGCATGAAGCTGCCGGCCACTACGCCCTCGATAGGACGGAGCATGGCCAGATGCTCGGCGACGCCACCCTGTAATCCCAGCACCCCGACCCGCATGGCGGTCATGGCTCAGACGCCGCGCGGGGCGTAGCGGGCGGCCTCGTCCATGGCCCGCGTGTCGATACCGGCCATCGGCTCGCCCAGACCCTCGGAGGCCGCGGCGATAGCCACCGGATCCTGCCAGCAAGTGACGGCTTTGACGATGGCGCGGGCCCGCGCCGCCGGGTCGGCCGACTTGAAGATACCCGAGCCGACGAAGACGCCCTCGGCGCCCAGCGTCATCATCAGGGCGGCATCGGCCGGCGTGGCCACGCCGCCAGCCGAGAAGTTAACCACCGGCAGGCGGCCGTGCTGGTGCACATACAACACCAGGTCGTAGGGGGCGCCCATTTCCTTGGCCATGGTCATCAGCTCTTCGCGCGGCGCCTTGGCTACCTGGCGGATTTCCTCGAAGAGGGTGCGCAGGTGGCGGACGGCCTCGACGATGTCGCCGGTGCCGGCTTCGCCCTTGGTGCGAATCATGGCCGCTCCCTCGCCGATACGCCGCAGGGCTTCGCCCAGGTTGCGCGCGCCGCAGACGAAGGGCACCTGGAAGGCTGCCTTGTCGATATGATAGCGGTCGTCGGCCGGGGTAAGCACTTCGGATTCGTCGATGTAGTCGACCTGAAGGGCTTCCAGGACGCGGGCCTCGACGATGTGCCCGATGCGGGCCTTGGCCATGACCGGGATACTGACCGCCGCCTGGATCTCTTTGATTAGCCGGGGATCGGACATGCGGGCCACGCCGCCCTGTTTGCGGATGTCGGCCGGGACGCGCTCCAAAGCCATTACCGCCACCGCGCCAGCCGCCTCGGCGATGCGCGCCTGATCGGCATTGACCACGTCCATGATGACGCCGCCCTTCAGCATCTTGGCTAAATCACGGTTCACTTGCTGTCTATCTTCCATACTATGACTCCTCTATTGATCGTACCTGTATCGGAAAGTGTGTTGTTCCTGCTAGTAGAACTGTATCGGTAACTGTATTGCTTGTCAAGGTGTGCGACTCGGGCTAGGCACCGTTTATCGAATTAATATTGGTATCCAGAGCTGTGATACACCTAATAAAATCAAATAAGGCTTTCAATCGACTTGTAAGCCAGTTAGCCACAAGCTAGATTTATTGGAGGCTTATTATCCTTTCAGGAGGCGAATCATGAAGAAGTTGACTATTGGCGTAGTGGCTTTAGCCTTGGTGCTGGTTGGCTGCCAGCTGTTCTACCTGTTGGACCCCAATAAGGGTTCGCTCTTCCTGATGATGAAGACGACCACGCCCGTGGTGGCCATCGGGGCGGCCCGGTCTATCTCGGGCCCGTCCGGGGCGCGCACCCTGACCTACGGCCAGCCGATGTACAACCTGTATTATATTTTTCAGGATTATGTCTATCCGGACGATGAAGGAGTGGTCGATACCGGCAACTTGTACAAGCTGCTGTTCGAGTCCTCCCAAATTTTCGTGAATCGGCGGATAGAGGCCGCGGCCATTAGTCCAACGGCTATCGCCTCGCCCTTCGATTTCGGGAATTCGGTCAAGACCTTCACCAATGCCTTTAACAGCATAGAGGAGGGGGGCGGTAACTACGATTATACCTTGGCCTACGCCATGAACGGCGATACGGTCGAAGCCTGCTATGGCTACACCGTTCGCGAAGCCGTCGATGGCGGCACCAAGACGCAGCGCCAGATTTTTGAGACCACCTTTAACGAGGTTACCGGCGATATCGCGCTGGATTTCTGCACCTTCGACGACAAGCCGATTGGTACGGCCGATGATTTCGGCCGCCGGGCCTACGTCGAGGGCAACATGCTCGATCACAGCTTCTTTATCCAGTTCGTCACCGGTCAGGGCTCGCCAGTGGTCGGTATGGGCATCTCCCTGGGGGCGGGCTATTTTATCCTGTGCCAAGCCGACACGACGCCGGTTTATTATCGCCTGGAGGCCGGGGCTACCGAGGGTAATTTCGAGGCCGCCGTCGGCGTTACCGACATAGGCTTGCTGACTGACCCTGATGGCTATGCCGCCGCTATTCAGGCCTACCTCGCTACGACCGCTTTCGATACGCGCAAGCTGCTACCTACCGGCCTGGATAGCTTTACTAACGACGGTTTGCTGCTGCTGCCATAAAAGCGGTTAACCGATGATCGGTCGCGGGGTATCAGGTATACCGCAGCGGTGGCCTGGGGCCGCCGGCCGCCTCAGTATACCACGGCCGTTTGATCCAGCAGGCGCCACAGATACCAGGTGGCCACCGTCCGCCAGGGGCGCCAGCGCTCGGCCCGTTCGCGCAATGCCGCGGCCGTAAAGGGTTGCCCATCGGCGGCCAGCGCCCGGCCGGCGGCCCGCAACAAGGCAATGTCGTCCAGCGGCAGCACGTCCGGCCGGTGTAGGTGAAAAATAAGAAACATTTCCGCCGTCCAGCGACCGATGCCGCGCAGTCCGGACAGCTGGGCGATGATGGCGTCGTCGTCCATGCCCGGCCAGAGCTCCGGCTGGAGTTGGCCGCCGGCGAAGGCCGAAGACAAGCTGCGCAGATATTCCACTTTACGGGTCGAGAGGCCGGCGACACGCAGCTCGGCGTCGCTGGCGGCTAGGATGGCGGCCGGTTCAAAGCCGGCCGCGTCTGGCGCCCCGGCCAGCAGTTGCCGTAATCGACTCCAGATGCTGGCGGCGGCTTTGACCGAAATCTGTTGGCCGACGATGGCGTTGGCCAGAGTGGTAAAGGCCGAGCCGGAACCGCGCAGCCGGTCGCCTGCGTAGCGCTCCAAAAGCGGCCGCAAGGCTGGGTCGGCCTGGCTGAGGGCGACGCAGGCCTCAGCCCAGTGGGGTAGGACTGAGACGCGGGGGATGGCTGCCAGGTCGGCGCAGGGCGGACAGGTGGCGGTGGGCGGAAGAGTGAGCATGAGCCTACCATACCGGCGCGCCGGTTGGCTGTCTACCGGGCAGTCGCTGCCGCTTCGCTAATAGTTGAGCTTCACCGCTTCATCTGATGGCCTTCATCCGCTATGACCGAGTCCGCAGGCACTCAGTCGCCTAAACCGTGGTAGAAAAACCGTAAAACTTAAAAATAGGGCTTTACAGATCGAAAAAGCCGGTGTAAGTTTTAGTTAGTATGAAAACCAAACTAAATAAAGCTGATATAACTTCTGTTTTGCCAAGCCTGAGCAGTCATCTGCGCCTGCTT
Organism: Spirochaetes bacterium GWB1_60_80; assembly: GCA_001829185.1. GTDB lineage: Bacteria > Spirochaetota > Spirochaetia > Treponematales > UBA12059 > UBA12059. The sequence continues at coordinate 38,916 of MIAR01000011.1, read as the reverse complement.
CATGCCGTCTGGAAATATTCGGGGGTCTCGCGGGTCGACTTGGCTCATTCGCTGGGTTTGGACAAGTCTACCGTCGGGGCGATTGTCAATGAGTTGCTCGAAAAAAAGATCATCGAGGAAGTCGAGTTTGGCAGGTCCGGACCGGCTGGCGGCCGACGGCCGGTGGCTTTGGCGATTTCCCGCACCGTCGGCACGGTAGCCGGCATCGAGATTCAGCCCGATGTGGCGCGCATCCAGCTCATTGATGTTTATGGCAAGGAATTGTGCCATTATGAGGAAAAACGTCGCGCCAGCTTGCAGGAAACGGTATTTGCGATGGTCAGGAAGGCGCTTCAGCTATCTGGAGAGCGAAACTTGCGTCTGCTCGGTGTCGGCTTTGGCTTGGCTGGTATCATCGATTCAATAGCTGGAGTAATTCATTCCTCAATTCCGCTGCGGGTCCAAACGGCGTTGCCTTTGGCGGATCTGGTGCGCAAGGAATTCGGTATCGACGTGATTGTTGAAAACGATGCCCGGTGCTGCGCCCTGAATATCGTGGCCTTTGATATGACTGAAGAGGCGAGGGACTTTGTCTATATCCTTCTGGAGCGCCACGCGGTGGTTGATAGTAATTCTTATTCACCGATTGGCCTTGGCTTTTCCTTTGTGTTCGACGGGCGAGTGCACCGCGGCGCATCGGGCTCGGCAGGCGAATTCCGGTCCATGCTCTGGAAACCAGGCAATACTTCGCAGTTTTCGATCAACGACGTTGATCTTGCCCGCATGGATGAGGATGCGGGAATTCGGCAGCGCCTGATTGGTGAGATAGCCGCCCACGTTGCCCTGTTCGTCAACTCGCTTGACGTCTTTTCGGTGCGTCTGGGCGGTGATAACAACTTGGCTAATGTTGAGCTGGCTGAGGCTATTGCCAAGACCATGGAAAGCAATCGTCCGTATCGTCGCAGCCGCACTATCGCGGTCAAGCTGGATGGCGCCGTACCCATGGTCGCCAAAGGGGCGGCGGCGGCCTATCTCGAATGCCTGATGGGTTCTTTCGACTTTTACGATACCAGCTTTGACTTGCTGTCCGTCCTGAAGGAGCCTGATTGCAGAAAAAGGCAGGCCTTAACATAGGGTCGTATGACCCTGTGTAGAAAACGAAGATGGGGGAAGAGGAAATGAAGAAACTAACATGGCTGGCTGTCGCCTTACTGGCGATGGTACTGTTGGCTGGGTGTAAGGGCAAGGCTGCCGACGCCGGAGCTGACTCCCGGCTCGGAGGCGAGATTACCTTCTGGCTGATGCCGAACGCGCCTGATGAAACCCATAACCCGTGGTTGTCCGCCAAGGCCGCCGCCTTTGAGCGAGAGACCGGTGTTAAGGTAAATTTCGAGGTCGTGGGCTGGGGCGATGCCTGGACAAAGATCAGCACCGCGATTGCTACGGGTGAAGGGGTTGATGTATTCCAGGTCGGCACCACCTGGAATCCACAGTTTGCCGCTACCGGTGGCCTGGCGAAGATCGACATGAACCAGTTTGGCGGTTCCTCATCATTTATGGCGGCCAATTTGGCATCTACCAGTTACAAGAATGAGTACTATGGCGTGCCGTGGTTTGCGGAAACCCGCGCCCTCTATTATAACAAAACCATGTTCGCCGAAGCCGGTGTAACGCCGCCCACCAGCTATGCCGAGTTGTATGAAGTGTCGGCTCGCATTATTGACAAGTTTGGTTCCGGTTCAGCCATCGCCATTGCCGGTACTTCGGCCTGGGATCTGCTGCACAACTGGGCCATCATCCTGTGGGCGAATGGCGGGAAACTGACCGATGCTGGTCGAGCAGCCTTTAACGGTCCCGCCGGCGTTGAAGCGCTTTCCTGGTACTTGGGGCTTTTGGAGCGCGGTTATGCCGCCAATGCCTGCGCCGAATATAACCAGCCTCAGGCTGACTCGGCGTTCATCAATGGCAATGTCGCCATGTGTTTCATGGGGCCGTGGAACGTCGCCAATATCGATCAGGAAAACCCGACGCTGCAGTACGGTGTGGTCGAGCCTCCGGCCGGCAGCGCTGGCAAAGCCTCCTTCTCGGGCGGTTCAAACCTGGTAGTGCTCGAGGGTTCCCGGAACAAGGCCGCCGCCTTGGCCTGGATCGAGTATTTGGTATCCGATTCTTCAATGATCGAGTATACCAAAACGCTGACCCACATGATGCCGGCTACATTGAGCGCCTACAACGACAGCTACTATCAAAGTGGAATCTGGAAAATTTTCAAGGATACTCTATCTTACGCGACCGCCTATCTGCCGTTGGGCGTGTGGGGCGATATTGAAAACGCCATCGTGAACGAGTTCAAGGCTTCCATTACCGATGCCATTGGCGGTCGCTCTGACCAGGCCGCGGTCAGAGCGCATCTTGACGCCGCCGCTGACATGGTGAACGCTGCTTTGGCCAAAGAGAAATAACAATAATGCGGGGTTGGTGGCCTCCTCAGCCAATCCCGCAATCTATTTTTCCGCACGTTCCGCGCTTATAAAAAACGACTGGGCTGTTTTGGCCGATTGGAGGTTTCGTGAAAATAACACGGCTAAATAATAGGGCTGCGGCATTCCTGATCGGTCCGGCTTTAACGGCTATGTTTGTCGTCCATTTGATCCCGATTTTTTTCGGTATTATCATGGCTTTCCTGAGAATTGATGTTTCAAATCTTTCGGACTTTCCGCGGGTGCCTTTTATCGGTTTTGACAATTTCAAGTATCTGTTTACGGATGGCAGCGGTGTCGGCCAACGGTTCTTGTCTTCCATCGGCAATGTGCTGATTTATGGTCTGGTCACCATTCCGGTTGGCTACGTGATAGCCTTGGCGGTTGCCATGTTATTGAACCGTGAGTTCAAGGGTCGTACCATCGTGCGCGGCCTGATATTGCTGCCGTATATAACGCCCGATGCAGTCATGTACAATGTCTGGCGCTTCATTTTTCAGTCGCGGGTCGGGATTGTCAATTCGATTCTATCAGGACTGGGCTTGATACGGGAGCCGATCATTTGGCTGGTGGGCGACAATGCCCTGATCGCCGTCATTGTGGCCAGTATCTGGAAGGGTTGGCCATTTACATCGTTGATGTTGCTCGCTGCCCTGCAGACTATACCCCAGGATCTATACGAGGCCGCCCGTCTTGACAACGCTTCCTGGTTTCAACGTTTGCGCTATGTAACCTTGCCCATGCTCTGGCCGGTGTCGCGGACTTTGCTGATGTTGTCGGTGATCTGGAATTTCCACGCCTTCAACCAGTTTTATGTCATGCTCGGCGCCGATACGGCCAGCAAAGCGGCTGTCCCTTCCGTAGTCATCCTGCGCGAGGCTTTCGGAACTCTGCATTTTGGCTCGGGTAGCGCCATGGCTGTCATTATGTTGGCGATAATATTGTTACTAACCGCAATTGCAGTTTTTACTAAGCGCGAGAGGAGCGTCGAATGAATTTCAATATCGTCAAGCGTCGTCGCGCGAACTCAAAATTCTGGAATGTACTGTTCGTTGCGGCCATCATTCTGGTTGTCGCTTCGGTCTTGTTTCCCTACCTGTGGATGATTTCCGGCAGCTTTAAGCGAACCATAGAAATCCAGTCCGCGGATTACACCAAACCTGGCCAGGAACCGTCCTTGATTCCGCGTCAGCCTACGCTTGAGAATTACCAGCGCATCAACCGCACGGTGCCGATGCTTCGTTATCTGCGCAATAGCCTTATAATCTCGATTGGTACGATGATATTGGCCGTGTTCATTAGCCTGTTTGCGGCTTATGCCTTGTCGCGCCTCGAATTCCGCTTCAAGCGCCTCTATGAATTGACGATTTATTCGACCCAGATGTTTCCAGGCATAGCCTTTTTGATTCCCTATTTTATTCTCTTTACGGCCATAACCCGCCTTACCGGCATAAAACTGAAGGATACCTATTACGGTCTGATTCTGACGTATACCAGTTTTGCCTTGCCTTTCTGCATTTTGATGATGAAAAGTTACCTTGACTCCATTCCGAAATCGCTCGATGAACAGGCCTTGGTTGACGGCTGCAAGCGTCCGGCCATTATTTTCAGGATTATTCTGCCCCTCGTCAAACCAGGCTTGGTGTCGGTTGGAATTTTCGCCTTCATCATGGCCTGGAACGAAATGCTCTTTGCCTCGGTCTTGACCGGCCGTGACACCAAAACCGTTTCCTTGGGACTGATGGAATATATTACTACCAACCAGGCGCGTTGGGGCGGCATGATGGCGGCTTGTATCGTCGTCTCTATTCCGGTACTGATTTTATTCACTACCCTGCAAAAGCAGATCATCGACGGCTTGATAAAAGGCGCGGTCAAAGAATGAGGTAAGGCTGGTCGGAGGTGTAAATTGTTTTCTGGTAAGCAACGCAACAATAAAGGGAAGATCATGGAATTCGGCTATTTTGATGACGACAAGCGCGAATATGTAATAACAACGCCTCGGACACCCTATCCGTGGATAAACTACCTGGGTACGGGAGATTTTACCGGAATTGTTTCCAATACCGGTTCCGGCTACAGCTATATGAAGGATGCCCGCCTGCGGCGCCTGACCCGTTTCCGCTACAACGATCAGCCGGTTGATTCGCTGGGCCGCTGGTTTTACATGAGGGAAGGTGGAATGGTATGGAGCCCGGGCTGGGCTCCGGTCAGGGCGGAACTGGACGGATATTCCTGCCGGCACGGGCTTGGCTACACGGTGATTACGGCGCTCAAGAATCAACTGGCTTCCGAGTTGACCATGCTTTCGCCGGTCGGTGAGGCTTGCGAGGTTCATCGACTCCGGCTGGTGAACCGTTCCGCCCAACGCAAGAGTTTTTCCCTCTGGTCGTACGCCGAATTTTGCTTGTGGAATGCCTACGACGACATGACCAATTTCCAGCGCAACTGGTCAACGGGTGAAGTGCAGATCGAGGAATCAGGCCGGGCTATCATGCACATTACCGAGTATCGCGAGCGGCGTAACCATTATGCCTTTTATGCCAGCAGCCAGCTACCCGATGGCTTCGATACGGATCGGTCTGCTTTTTGTGGCCAGTACGGCTCATTGGCCGCTCCCGAGGCTGTCTTGCAGGGTTGTTCCTGGCAGTCTGAAGCCCATGGCTGGGCGCCGGTAGCTTCCCAGCGCCATGACATCGAACTGGCGGCAGGTGAGGAAAAAGTCTTGGTATTCGTCCTCGGCTATGTTGAACAAGACGAGCCTAATAAATGGGACGAACGTGGCCGAGCCAATCCGGCGCCCATGATGTCCATGCTTACGCGCTATGCCGCTAGCGAGCAGGTTGATGCGGCATTGCGCGAATTGGCGTTGTTCTGGGATGCCATGCTCGGGTCATTCAGCGTACAGAGCCAGGAAAAGCGACTCGATCGTTCAGTGAATATCTGGAACCAATATCAATGTTTTACAACCTTCCGGGTGTCGCGCAGTGCATCTTCCTTCGAGTCCGGCATAGGGCGCGGCATGGGCTTTCGGGATACGAATCAGGACATCGGCGGGATGGTGCACCTAATGCCGCAACGGGCCCGGGAACGTATCCTGGACGTGGCGGCGACCCAGCTGCGCGATGGTGGCGCTTTCCATCAATACCAGCCGCTGACCAAGTTGGGTAACCACGATATTGGCTCGGACTTCAACGATGATCCACTGTGGTTAATTTATTCTACCGTCGCCTATATCAAAGAAACCGGCGACTGGTCGATTCTCAAAGAATCGGTTCCGTTTGATAATAATCCTGCCCTGGCAGACAGCCTCTTGGTGCATCTGAGACGCGGATTCTTCAAGGCGGCAGACAAGATTGGCCTGCATGGCTTGCCCCTGATAGGTCGGGCCGACTGGAATGATTGCCTTAATTTGAACTGCTTCTCGATGACGCCGGATGAGTCGTTTCAGACGGCGACCAACGCAAGCGGCGATACGGCGGAAAGCGTTATGATAGCCGGAATGATCGTATTGTTAGGTCGCGAATTCGCCAGATTGGCCGCTCTGGTCGGCGATACGGCGCTGGAGGCTCAGGTGGGCAATGCCATCCAGCGTATCGAAGGGCGGTTGCTGGAATATGCCTGGGACGGCGAGTGGTGGCTGCGGGCTTTTGATGCTTCGGGCCAGCCGGTGGGAACGGCTAAAAGCGCGGAAGGCCGCATATTTATCGAATCGCAGGCTTTCCTGGCTTGGGCGGGAGTCGGCAAGGCTGAAGCCTACCCGATTCGGGCTTTAGATTCGGTTGCCAAGTACCTGGATACGGAGCGCGGCGTGATGTTGGTGCAACCGGCATTTACTAAATATAACAAAGCTTTGGGAGAAATAACTAGCTATCCGCCGGGATATAAGGAAAATGCCGGAATTTTCTGTCATAGCAACCCGTGGGTCATTATTGCCGAAGTGGCCAATGGCCGGCCGGAGCGTGCCTACAGTCTATTTTCGCGTCTCTGTCCGACCTTCCTGGGCGAGAAGACAGCGCAACACCGCCTGGAGCCTTACGTGTACGCGCAAATGGTGGCAGGACGCGATGCGTCCAGCTTCGGTGAAGCCAAGAATTCGTGGTTGACCGGAGCGGCTGCCTGGTCGTTTGTGGCGGTTACGCAATGGATACTGGGAATTCGGCCGGATTTCGATGGCTTGCGGATCAGTCCAGCCTTGCCGGCCGAGCTAGGCGACTTTCGGGTGCAACGCCGCTTCCGCGGTGACTGCTTCGATATCCGTTATGAAGTCGGGTTGGGCGCTGAAGACAGGTTGGTCATTGAGCTGGATGGGGTGGAGTTGCCCGACAACTTGATTGTGCCGCCGGGGGATGGCCTGACGCATCTGGTGCGGGTATATCGACAAAGTGGGCAACGGTGAATTACGGCTGGTTTGATAGTGAAGCAAGCGAATTTGTTATTACTACACCCAGGACGCCGGCGCCGTGGATAAACTATGTCGGTACGTTGTCTTTCGGCGGGTTTGTCGATCAAACCGGCGGTGTCTTGCTCTGCAAGGGCGATCCGGCGCTGAACCGGATAACTCATTATCCTCCTAATGCCACCAAAGGCGCCTTCAAGGGCGAGACCTTGTACCTGCGTATCCATGATCGCTCCGGCGCCATGAGCCTCGCTTGTCCCTACTCGGTGCCGTCGATGATGGCGCTCGATGAGTATCAGTGTCGGGTTGGGCCGGGGTATTCGCGCTTTGTATCGCGCTTCGGCGGCCTGCGCTTCGAGGCGCTGGTTTTTGTGCCCAAGGATGGCCAAGTATTGATCAGGGCAACCAGCGTGCGCAACGAAAGCAATCGGTGTCTGCGAATTGACGCCGTTCCGGTAGTAGCCTATTCGCATTTCGACGCCAGCAAGCATTTGACGAATGCCGACTGGGTGCCGCAAACGATGATGAGCGAAGTTTTATTACCGACCGTTCGGTCTGTTACTGGAATGAAGCACTCCGGCAGCGAACCGGGCGTGCTCTGGCAGTTTCCTTTCGTGCGCAGTAATGGCCCGGTGAATTTTTATTCATCATCGGTCCCGTTCGATTCCTTCGAGACGCGGCGCGACCAGTTTCTCGGCGATGGCGGTTACGGTAGTTGGGAGAAACCTTTTGCCCTGCTGGCTGACTCCCTGCCCAACGGCTTGGCCAGGCGGGGCGACAATATCGGGGCCCTGCTGCTGCGCTCGTCTTGGCTGGAGCCGGGCATGTGCTTCAATTTTAGCACCTTCCTGGGTCAGGCCGAAACGCGCGAGGCTGGACTGGGCTTACTCAGGCAGTACCGGCAGCCTGGCGCCGAGAAAGCCGCCGTGGCCGAGTTGATACATGACGACAGCAGGCGACGTGGTTATTTTTCGATAAAAGCACCGGACAAGGACTTTGAGAACCTGATTAATGTTCTGGCGCCGCGGCAATGTCGGGTAACCAGGATTTGGTCACGCTACTTGTCGATTTATCAGACTGGCTACGGCAGCCGCGGCATTGGCTTCCGCGATTCCTGCCAGGACCTGCTGGCCTATATGGCGCAGGATTCGGTCGATGCCGCCGAGTTCCTGATACTCTTGCTATCATTTCAGCGCAGTGACGGATCGGCTTGGCATCAATTCAATCCGCTGTCTCTTGAGGCATCGTCGGGTGACGCCGCCGAAATGCCTGACCGGCCGCAATACTACGGCGACGATCACCTATGGGCGGTAATAGCGGCCTGCGCCTATCTGCGCGAAACCGGCGACCTGGCCCTCCTGGAGCGGATCGTGCCGTACCGTGACCAGGCCGACGCCTTGACCGGCTCGGGCAGTGTCGCCCAGCATCTGGAACGAGCCTTACTGTTCAGCGAAAAACAGGTTGGTCGGCACGGTCTGCCGCTAGCTGGCTTTGCCGATTGGAACGACACCATAAACCTAGCCGGCGGAGCCGAGTCTTGTTTTTGCGCCTGCCTGTACGGGTATGCCGTCTTGGAATTGGCGGCAGCCTACCAGGCGGCAGGCCAGGCCGAGTCAGCTACCGAATTGCGGCTGCGGCATGAACACATGAAGCGCCTCTTCTCGGACGCCGCCTGGGATGGCCGCTGGTATGCGGCCTACTTTACAGTTGACGGTGTGGCCCTGGGGTCACACGGCACGGATGGGAAAATATTTTCATACGCCCAGAGCTGGCCGGTAATAGCCGCTTTTTCCGGCCAGGAGCGGGGGAGGATGGCCATGTCCGAGCTCCGACGCTTATTGTCCACTCCGCGCGGCATCAAGCTAATGTGGCCATCTTACCAGGCCTACGATCCGGATGTTGGCGGCGTGTCTACCTATCCGCCGGGAGCCAAGGAAAACGGCGGCATATTCCTGCATACCAATCCGTGGGCGGTTATGGCCGAGTGTCTGTTGGGCGATGCCGATATTGCCATGACCTATTTTACCCGCATCAATCCCCTGACTTATTTGGCCGACATCGAGCGCTACGAGGCGGAGCCCTATGTCTTTTCGCAAAATGTCCTCGGCGATGAGCATCCGCAGTTTGGCCTGGCGCGAAACTCCTGGCTGACCGGTACCGCCTCCTGGGCCTACATCGCCGCCTTGGATTATCTGTTGGGGTTGCGGGCACAACACGGGGGCCTTTCGATAGCGCCCTGTCTGCCGTCCACCTGGCTAGGCTATGAGGCGGATCGGGTCTTTCGCGGTACCCGCCTGCGCATCAGCGTTCGGCGCAGCGCGTGGGACAAGCCTGGCCTGCGGGTCGATGGAGTCGAGCAGCCATCAAGTTTGATACCTGTTTCATCTATGCAAGGAAAGTCAGTAGTCGAAGTGCTACTGACCTTGCGATCGGACGCCATGAGCCTGAGCATTAACCGAGGAGGAAAAAATGGGCAGCATTACGCTGAAGTCCGTCTGTAAAGTATACGATGGCAAGGTCAAGGCGGTCGAGGACGTTAATCTGGAAATCGCCGACGGCGAATTCGTGGTGTTCGTCGGACCATCCGGCTGTGGCAAGTCAACCACGCTGCGGATGATCGCCGGTCTGGAAGACGTCAGCGGCGGCAATATACTCATCGACGATGACGATGTGACCGAGATGCTGCCGGGGGACCGGGATATAGCAATGGTTTTCCAGAATTACGCCCTGTATCCGCACATGAATGTCTTTCAAAACATGGCTTTCAGCCTGACCATCCGCCGCACCAACAAAAAGGAAATCGAGGCTCGCGTCATGGAGGCTGCCCGCATTTTGGACCTCGAGCCGCTGTTGCAGCGCAAGCCCAAGCAGCTTTCCGGCGGCCAGCGTCAGCGCGTCGCCGTGGGTCGGGCCATTGTGCGCAAGCCCAAGGTGTTTTTATTCGACGAGCCATTATCCAATCTTGACGCCAAGTTGCGCGTCCAGATGCGGGCTGAGCTGGCGGCTCTGCACAAGAAGCTGGGCGCCACCATGCTCTACGTGACCCATGACCAGGTTGAGGCCATGACCATGGGCGACCGTATCGTCATCATGAAAGATGGCTTGGTGCAGCAGGTCGGGACGCCGGCCGAGCTCTATACCCATCCGGCCAACCAGTTTGTGGCTGGTTTCATTGGTTCGCCGCCCATGAACTTCGCCGAGGCCGCCGTTGTGCTGGTTGACAGCCAGAAATTTTTACAGGCTGAGGGGCAGCGCCTGGCTTACGCTGGAGTTTTCAAGGCTGGTCAGCAACTGGTCTGGGGGATTCGACCCGAGAATCTTAAAATTGTGCGGGAAGCCACAGCTAGTACAGTGCAGGCGAAAATCGTATTAGTCGAACCCTTGGGTTCCGAAAAACATGTCTATTGCCGTTTAGGCGCAGTGGAAGTCGTCGCTAGGGCGGAGATGTCATTCTGGGGAGAAATCGGCGATACGGTTTTCCTTCATCCGGACATGGAGGAAGCTCATTTCTTTGACACTGCCACTGGCCAGGCCTTATACTGATTAGCGGCGGCGCTTGGAGTGTACCGGCTGCAACTAGTTTCCTGGGCGTCTGTAAAATTCCTGGACAAAATTTTACAGGCGCCTCTCTTTTACTTCGGTGCGACTTTGCCGAATCTAGGTCGTGGCGGAACGTCCGACTGATCCCCGTATTTTCTAAGTCCCGAATGCCCCGGTCTTCACCTCACCATCCCTGGCAAAGGCCGCGGTAATCACACCGGCTGGCGTCAAGCGACTTTCCAGTAGTTTGAAATTCGCCGGAATCGTGCCTTTACCGAAGAGCCGCTTGCCGCTGCCGAGCGTCACGGGGAATATTTTCAGCCAGAACTCGTCGATCAGGTCATGTTCGAGCAGCGTCTGGATAAGCCCGCTGCTTCCATGCACCTGTATTTCCGGGCCTTCCTGCTGTTTGAGTTTTCCAATCTGACCAGGAATATCGCCCTTAAGAAATACGGTGTTATTCCACTGGCTGGCGGAAAGCGTGTTTGAAGCGACGTACTTGGTGATGGCGTTGATTCCTGGCCACTCTTCCTCATGATCCGGCCAGTAGGACGCGAATATTTGGAAAGTCTTTCTACCCAGAAGCAAGTCGGATTTTTTGCTCATCTGATTTCCCATGATATCACCCAATGTTTCATCAAAAAACGGTACCGTCCAGCCACCGTATTGAAATCCTTCAGCGGTGTCTTCCTCGGCGCCCCCCGGCGCCTGCATGATGCCATCCAGCGAAATAAACGACAAGACAATGATCTTTCTCACTTTGTACCCCCTGCTCGCGCTCGTGGTGAGCTCATTCCCTGTAGGCCGCTTCCAGATCGGCGATGACGAGCTTTTTCATCTTGAGCATCGCATTCGCTACCTTAAGCACCTTTTCTTCGTCAGGATCGGAAAGCAGTTCACCCAGCCGTTCGGGAACAATCTGCCAGGAAACGCCGTAACGGTCTTTCAGCCAGCCGCATTGCTCGTGTTCGGGAGAAAAGGATAACTTTTCCCAGAGCCTGTCGAGCTCTTTTTGATTCGCGCAGTTCACTAAAAAGGAAATTGCCTCGTTAAAGGCGAATCCATGCTTGTAAGCGCTGTCCATGGCCGCAAACCACTGGCTTTCGATCCTAAAATCGGAAAACATGGTAGACCCTTCCCTATTCGGCGACATGCCGGCGGGGTAGCGGGATAGTGCTCCTTTTTTAGCGTTATTAAATATTGATAAATACAATTCGGCTGCCTCTTCGGCCCGCCCGGCCACCGCGCCGACAAACAACAAGGAGGGGACGATAAACGGCCGGGGTTCCCCCAGCGGATCGGTTAAAATCAGCTGCCAGCTGACGCCGAATCTGTCCTGAACCCAGCCGTATTGTTCGCTGAACGGATATTTTTGTTTTTCCATCAATATTTGACCACTTTCGGCCAGTTTCTCCCATAAAGCGTCAAGGTGCTTCCTGGCGTCCGTATCCCGGGCGGGATCAAAATTCAGGAAGAAGGAGATGGCAGGATTCAGCTTAAAAATAGGCCCTCCGTCCAGGGCCATAAACCGGAAGCCTTCCAACTCAAATATTCCGGTCAGAATTTTTCCGGTCATCTGTTCGATCCCGGGCGTTTCCATCCCTTTTTCATAGCGCTGGATCGAAATAATACCGGATTTTTGCTTACTGCCCGACAAGCCTGAAAATGCGGAAACGTAAAAGTTCATCGCTTCCTCGCATTGCTGGTCAAACCACAAACTCGGTATGATTTTTTGCCTTTCAGCCATGTTAATCCCTCCCTTCGCCAACTTGGCGAAACTGCCATCAGAAGGCTTGGCGAGGTTTAGAAAAAGGCCCATGAACGCCAATGTGCCTTCGTGTCTAGCAGGGTGTTGAAAAACGCGGATGCGGCTTTTCAACACTTCAAAAGCCGCTAGTAGTATTGAAATAATCTTGCGATGTCCTTGAAAACTATCAATATTTCAGACGAAAGTCAAACTATGGATATATATGCTAATTTATATTAAACCAATCGAGATTGTTCAGCAGTTCCTCGGGCGCCGGCTACTGGCGGACGGCTTCTGCGTGAAAGGGTAGCCCTCGGTTGCCCTTTGGGCAATCTATCAAGCCGGTTGTCCAATCGTTCCGCGATCAATCCGGTAAAAAACCTTGACAGCCGGTTGACAAGCGCTAAGACTGATAGTTGTTGCCAAAGGAGACGTCGTATGAAGAATTGTTTACTGCTCGGCCTGGCTCTGTGTTGCCTGGCCACAACCAGCCTGGCGGCCCAGATCGACGTGACTACGGTGCCCACCATCGGTTGGGCCGATTCACTGCATGATGCCCTGGAGGCCGAGCCGGCGGTGGGCGAACTGTTTGCCTTTTACCTTGAGCCAACCAAGGGTCGGCCAACCGCCATCTGGGGCAGCGAGATTTACACCTCGGATTCCTCCATCGGCTGGGCGGCGGTTCATGATGGCTACCTGAATCCGGCGGAAGGCGGCGTCGTGGTGGTGGAAATCCTGCCCGGACGCGGCGGCTACATGGCCACCACCCGCAACGGCGTCACCTCGCTACGCTTTGGCAGCTGGAATCTCAGTTTCAGCTTCGTGTCACCCGATGGGGTCATGACGGTACCCGGGGCCAACGAACCTGTCGCGATTGACTGGAGCCAGACGGCCGACGATCTGGGCTTTGGTGACAAACTTGATCTGATCGTCACCTTGATGATCCCGCCGGCGCCGTACGGCAGCACACCGGCCTCCATTTGGGGCAGCGATGTCTACAGTTCGGATTCACCCATCGCCTGGGCGGCCGTCCACGCCGGAATTATTAGGCAAACCCGTGGCGGCATCGTCACCATCCAGATCCTGGGCGGCCAGGCCAGCTTTGCAGGCTCCACCCGCTATGGCGTGACCAGCGCCGACTTCGGCAGCTGGGACCGCTCCTACCAATTTTGGGGACAGTCCCCGTTTTAGGGCTTCAAACACGAAACTGGCCTTGGCCAACAGGCCGTAATAGCGCAGTTTGGCGCGGAATTCCTGGCGGTGCAGGATGAAGCGTTCCAGGCCGTTCCAGATGAAGAACCAGGACGGGATAAGCATGAAATCGCTGACCAGGCGGGTGACCTGGCCGGAAAACAGGTTGGCGATAAGCATGATGGCGATGCCGATGGCAATGTAGATGGCTGATTGGATGAAGGCCTTTTTGAGTTTGTCCTGGTTTCGTTTCCGGCGCTCGGCAATGAAGCGCGCCAGCCTGGCGGCGATCAGTGCCTCGAATTCCGCTTTCCGTTCCGGCTGGGGCAATAGCAAGACGATGTCCAGGCCGTGCCCGCTCGAGCCTTTGCGGGTGCGGATTTTCAGTTCGTCGAGGAAGTCGACCGAGAACTGGCGGTCGCGGTAATTGCGGATGTCAAAATCCGAGAAGAGGTCGTCGTAGCTGTCCAGGGCGATTTCTACCCGCATGCTGTGTCCTCGCCATCCAGCATAGTGCGCCGGCCGGGCGGCGTCAACGTGTCAGGCCGGTTTGACGGCCCGGGTAGCGATAAAGGCCGGCGTGAAGGCGGCCAAGGCCCCCTCGTGGTGGACGTCTTCCAGTAAATGGGTTAGCTGGAGGCCAGCCTCCAGCTGGCCGCCGATTTGCGATTCCAGGGAGTGCGAAAACTGGATGGAGTTTTCCGCCATTTTGGACAGAGCTTCCTCGGATAGCGTCGCGATGGGGTCGTACGGTAATTTATTGGTAACCCGTAAATCGGCCGGGGTTTCATCGCCTGAAAACAGGTAAAGCAGGGGATTGGCGAAGCCGGCCAGCAAGATGCCGCCGGGTTTCAGGACCCGGCATGACTCGCGCCACAGGTGCCGGACGTCGCGGATCCAGTTGTTTGATTCGGGGTGCACGATCAAATCAAAACTATTGGCAGGGAAGGGGAAGGGCTGGCTCATGTCGCCATCGATGATGCTAATGGTATATCCCTCGCGGGTGGCTACCATCTGATCATGGTTGCGCTGTACTTGGCTGATATCCATTAACAGGTTGTTGAAAAAGCCGGTTGCTTTCTCAACAACCTTAACAATTCCTCGCATAGCTTGCGCTATGCTGCGTAATTGTACCGGCTTTTGAAGTGTTGAAAAGCCGCATCCGCGTTTTTCAACACCCTGTTAAGGTACATAGCGCGCCCTGCGCCGCCAGAACCGGCATCTGCTGGCCGCCGCCGGCAGCTAGTCCCAAGACGCGGCAACCCTTCAATGGCGGAAACCATTCCTTGGGGACGGTTCGGACTGGCGTGAGTTTGATAGCCCAGCTGCCGTTTAAGGCTTGCGCGAAGTCCTGGTGTGAAATCGGCATGGTCCATTCAAATTCTTCCGCTGACCAGGCGTCCCAGACTTTAGCATTGATGGCGGTGTAGTTTTTTTGGTAATCCATGGTGTTCCTTCGGTAGTATCGCTACTAGCAGGTTGTTGAAAAAGCCGGTTGCTTTCTCAACAACCTTAACAATTCCTCGCATAGCTTGCGCTATGCTGCGTAATTGTACCGGCTTTTGAAGTGTTGAAAAGCCGCATCCGCGTTTTTCAACACCCTGTTAAGGTACATAGCGCGCCCTGCGCCGCCAGAACCGGCATCTGCTGGCCGCCGCCGGCAGCTAGTCCCAAGACGCGGCAACCCTTCAATGGCGGAAACCATTCCTTGGGGACGGTTCGGACTGGCGTGAGTTTGATAGCCCAGCTGCCGTTTAAGGCTTGCGCGAAGTCCTGGTGTGAAATCGGCATGGTCCATTCAAATTCTTCCGCTGACCAGGCGTCCCAGACTTTAGCATTGATGGCGGTGTAGTTTTTTTGGTAATCCATGGTGTTCCTTCGGTAGTATCGCTACTAGCAGGTTGTTGAAAAAGCCGGTTGCTTTCTCAACAACCTTAACAATTCCTCGCATAGCTTGCGCTATGCTGCGTAATTGTACCGGCTTTTGAAGTGTTGAAAAGCCGCATCCGCGTTTTTCAACACCCTGCTAGTGGCGGGTACTGCGCTGCTTTCAATGGCGGCATGTTCCCGGGAATAAACTGACACAGCGTCTCCCGCGGGTTGCCCGCCGCCGGCTGCGGCCAGGCATTGAGCAGTTCTGGCGACAGGCCGTGATAGAACCTGATGGTGGTGGGCCAGTGACCGGCCACTGCCAGGGTCAGGCCATCGGCCGTGGCGCCGATGGTCAGGCAGAAGCGGTAGCTGACCAGGCCAAAACCGGCGCTCTGGAAACCGACGGTGACTACTTCGTCGGCGCGTTGGCTGGCATAGCGCCGGGCCAGGCTGTGCCAGCCGCTCGGCAAGCTCAGTAGTACAACCATCAGGCACCCGAAGGCCACGAAGCTGATCAAGGACAGAGGCACCAGCCAGGGCGCGTACGGCATCGGTTTTTCTTTCCGGCCGGAGCCATTGACTGCCAGCCTAACGCAAGTCGGGGGAATTTACCAGCGGCCGGCCGCCGTGTGACGTGTAGGGGCAGGCCAGGATCGCCGGCACCGCGTGGGTGGCCGCTCGGCGGCGGGCTCCGTCCGGAGACCGCCGGGCCGGTAGCCCTAAGGCGGGGCCGGAAGCCTGGCCGAGGGGGAGCCGCGTCGGGTGCCGCGTCTGGCGTTAGGGCTGGAAGTGCGCCTGCCAACCTTTCACCTTGCTCCCCCTTTAGCCCTTGTTTTGATTACCGAATGAAAGTTTCAATTGGTAAAACAAATTCCGGGTTAACCGGCTTGTCGTACCGGCCGCTATTGCGCTACAATGCGGCGTCCGCGATACTGGCCGGCGTGGGCCTGTCTTACTTCTGTTGGGGAGGAACCTGTCTTGAACACAACCCGTTTGCACGACTGGCATGTGGCCGCCGGGGCCAAAATGGCGCCTTTTGCCGGTTACGACATGCCCATTACCTATCCTTTGGGCGCGGTTGAGGAACACAATCTTTGCCGCCGTTCGGTTGGCCTGTTCGATATTGACCACATGGGCCAGGTGGAAGTCCAGGGGCCGGGCGCCGACGAATTCGTCTCCCGCCTGGCCAGCGCCAAGATCCTGGACATGGCCGCCAACGACGCCCGCTACTCGCTACTCTTGAACGAACGCGGCACGGTTATCGACGACTTGTTCATCTACCGCCTCAAGTCCAGCTGGTGGATCGTGGTCAACGCCTCCAACCGCCTGGAAGACCTGGCTTGGTTTAATAAGCACAAGCCGGCTGGCGTGAGCTTGGTCGACCACTCCGACTCAACCTATATGATTGCGGTGCAGGGACCGCGCGCCATCGAGCTTTTAGACCTCTGCGCCAAGGACAAGATTTCGGCCTATCCGCGCTTTACTTCTGGCCGCACGTCTATCCTGGGCGTCGACTGCCTGGTGGGCCGCACTGGCTACACCGGCGAGGACGGCGTCGAGCTGTTCTTCTCGGCTGAAGCGGCGGTGGCGCTCTGGACCGGCCTCTTGGCCGCCGGCCGGAAGCACGGCATCGAGACGGCCGCTATCGGCCTGGCCGCCCGCGACAGCCTGCGCTTCGAGGCCGGCATGCCGCTGCACGGCCACGAGATTTCGCAAGCCATTTACCCGCTGGAATCCAACTTCAAGTGGGCCTGCGACTTTGACAAGGAATTCATCGGCAAGGCCGCCCTGGAAAAACTCCAGGCCGAAGGGCTAAAACGCAAGCTGGTGACGCTGGACGTGACCGGCGGTATCCCGCGCGAAGGCTTCGAGGTCCAGTCGGCCGACGGCAAAACCATCGGCACGGTGGTGGCCGGCATGTTCTGCCCCAGCGTCAAGAAGATGGCGGCCAATGCGCTGATCGACCCGGCCTACGCCAAGCTGGGCACCGCCCTCAAGGTGGTCATCCGCGGCGCCGGCAAGGACGCGGTGGTGGTCAAGCGGCCGTTGTACCTGCCGACCTACCGGCGCTAACAGGTTGTTGAAAAGCCGCATTCGCGTTTTTCAGCACTCTGTTAAAGGACGTTACGGCTGTCGCGCCGCCTCCAGGGCGCTGCGGCGGCCGATTTTACATAGCCGGCACGGTTCACCTGGCTAACAGGCGAAGGGTGCCACCCGCGACGGTCTGCCTCATGTAGGCGGACAGGTACAGCTACCAATAATGGAGGATTCGCATGAACATTGACAAGAACGCCCGTTACGCCGCCTCGCACGAGTACGCCCTCAAGGCCGGCGATGTTTTCGTGGTCGGCATTTCCGACCATGCCCAGTCGGCCCTCGGCGACATCGTCTTCGTCGAGCTGCCGGCCGTCGGCAAGACCTTCAAGCAGGGTGAGGCCTTTGGCGTCATCGAGTCGGTCAAGGCCGCCAGCGACGTCTACCTGCCCATGGCCGGCACCATTACCGAGGTCAACGGCAACCTGGAAGCCGACCCGGCTTTGGTAAACCGCGAACCGCACGGCGGTGGCTGGCTGATCAAGTTCAAAGCCGCCAATCCGGCCGACTTCAACGCCCTCCTGGACGCCGCCGCCTACGAGACCGAAGCCGCCAAGGAGTAAACCGTGCCCTTTATTGCCAATACCGACGCCGACCGGAAAGCCATGCTGGATACAATCGGCGTCAAGTCGGTGGACGAGCTGTTCAGCGACATTCCGGCCGTCAACCGTTTCCCGCAACTGGGCCTGGACAAGGGTTTGTCCGAGCTGGAGGTGATGCGCGAGATCGAGTCGCTGGCCGCGCGCAACCTGTCGGCCAACAACACGGCCTGGTTCCTGGGCGCCGGCGCCTACAACCACTTCATCCCGGCCGCCGTGGCCGCCCTGGCCAGCCGCGGCGAGTTCCTGACCGCCTACACGCCCTACCAGCCCGAGGTGTCGCAGGGTACCCTGCAGGCCATCTTCGAATACCAGTCGATGGCCGGCCAGCTCCTGGGCATGGACGCGGTCAACGCCTCGCACTACGACGGCTCCACCGCCCTGGCCGAGGCCATTCTGATGGCTTACAACTTGTCGGCCGACCGCCACCGCATCCTCTTGCCGGCGGCGCTGCACCCCGAATATAAAGAAGTGCTGCGTACCTACTTCGAGGCTTTTGAGGTGGAACTGGTCGAATACGGCGGTACGCCCAAAGACGGCCTCAAGCTGCTGGACGACAAGACGGCCTGCCTGGTGGCCGCCTATCCGGACTTCGAGGGCCGCATTCACGAGCTCTCAGGCGTGGCCGACGCGGTGCACGCCGCCGGTGGCTTGTTCATCGTCCATGCCGACCCGATCATGCTCGGGCTGTTCAAGAGCCCCGGCGAGCTGGGCGCCGATATCGTCACCGCCGAGGGCCAGGCCCTGGGCAACGCCATGAACTACGGCGGCCCCTTCCTGGGCATGATGGGCGTCACCCAGAAGCTGGTGCGCAAGATGCCCGGCCGCCTGGTGGGCCAAACCGTCGACGGCCAAGGCCGGCGCGGCTTCGTGCTGACCCTGTCGGCCCGCGAGCAGCACATCCGGCGCGAGAAGGCCGTGTCCAACATCTGCTCCAACCAGGGCTTGGTGATGCTGATGACCACCATCTACCTGGAACTGCTGGGCAAGAACGGCCTCAAGCAGGTAGCCGAGCTGTGTTGGCACAAGGCGCACTACGCCGCCAAGGAGCTGGGCAAGATTCCCGGCTGTAAAGTGGCCGACGGGCTGTTCTTCAAGGAATTCGTCGTTCAGACGCCGCGCCCGGCGGCCGAAATCGCCGAGCAGCTGGAGCGTCGCGGCATCGTGCCCGGCCTGCCGCTGGTCCGCTACTATAAGGAACGCAGCCACGAACTGCTGGTCTGCGTCACAGAAATGGCCACCAAGGCGCAGATCGACCTCCTGGCCAGCGCCCTCAAGGAGGTGACCGCATGAACCTGCAACCGGAACTGCTGGTCTACGAACTCTCCAGCCCCGGCCGCGTCGGCGTGGCCCTGCCGGACTGTGACGTTCCTGTTACCGCCCTGCCAACCGCCCTGCTGCGCGCCGAGCTGAAGCTGCCGGAACTGGACGAGTTGACGGTGGTGCGCCACTTCACCCGCCTGTCCCAGAAGAATTTTTCCATCGACACCCAGTACTACCCGCTGGGTTCCTGCACCATGAAGTACAACCCCAAGGTGAACGAAGTGGCCGCCAGCCTGCCTGGTTGGCGCAGCACCCACCCGCTGGTGGGCGCCGAGTTCAGCCAAGGCGCCATCGAGCTGATGTACCGCCTGCAGGACAGCCTGAACAAGATCGGCGGCTTCGTGGCCGGCAGCCTGCAACCGGCCGCCGGCGCCCACGGCGAGCTGGCCGGGGTGCTGATGATCCGCGCCGTCCAGGTGGCCCGCGGACAAGCCCAGCGCACCACCATGATCGTACCCGACTCGGCTCACGGCACCAACCCGGCCACCTGCACCATGGCCGGCATGAAGGTGGTGACCATCGCCAGCGACTCAGACGGCGCTATCGACCTCACGGCCCTCAAGGCAGCCTGCAACGACAGCCTGGCCGGCATCATGATCACCAACCCCAGCACCATCGGCGTGTTTGAACGCAACATGAAACAGATCGCCGACATCGTCCATGCCGCTGGCGGCCTGGTCTACGGCGACGGCGCCAACATGAACGCCATCGCCGGCATCCTGCGCCCGGCCGAGCTGGGCATCGACGTCATGCACTACAACCTGCACAAGACCTTCTCCACGCCGCACGGCGGCGGCGGTCCGGGCGTCGGTTACGTCGGCGCCGCTCCCAGCCTGGCCGACTTCCTGCCGGGCCCGATCGCGGTCAAGGATGGTAACAAATTTGTCATGCGCCAGCCGGCCAAGAGCATCGGCCGCCTGAAAGCCTTCTACGGCAATTTCGGCGTGCTGGTGCGGGCCTACACCTACATCCGCATGCTGGGCGGCGACGGCCTGCGCAAGATGGCCGAGAACGCCGTGCTCAACGCCAACTACCTGAAGGCCAGGCTTGAGAAAGTCTACCCGGTCAAGTATCCGCGAAGATGCATGCACGAGTTCGTGGCCATGGGCAACTTCGTCGACGGCATCCACACCCTGGACATCGCCAAGCGCCTGATCGACTACGGCTTCCATCCGCCGACCATCTACTTCCCGCTGATCGTGCCGGAAGCCCTGATGATCGAGCCGACCGAGACCGAGAACAAGGAAACGCTCGACGCCTTCGTGGAGGTGATGCTCAAGATCGCCGAGGAAGCCCGCGCCAATCCCGAGCTGCTGCACGACGCGCCGCACCACACACCGGTTGGCCGGCTGGACGAGGTGTCCGCCGCCCGTAATCCGGTGCTCTGCTACCGGGGCTGACGTTCCGGTTACTGTTCTGTTCTGTTCTGTTCTGTTCTGTTCTGTTCTGTTGACAAGTGACCAGGTATGCCGCCGCCGTCCTACCCGGGCCGGCGGCTTTTTTCCTGAACCT
This sequence comes from Spirochaetes bacterium GWB1_60_80, assembly GCA_001829185.1. GTDB lineage: Bacteria > Spirochaetota > Spirochaetia > Treponematales > UBA12059 > UBA12059. The sequence goes on along the minus strand of MIAR01000011.1, from coordinate 18,180 downwards.
GGAGCATTGGATCCCCCGGCTTGCGGGTCGACTTCGTCTGTGCTAGAATCCTGCCCCATGAAGAATATCAAGTTCACGTTTTTAGTGTTGACACTCGGTGTGGTCGGCCTGTTGGGGCTGTTGGTGGCCTGTGAGCCATTGTTGGATAAGGTGGCCTTTGATGAGCTCAAGGGTTATGCTTGGGATTTTAGCTTGAACTATGAATCTATAACCTTGAACATGGGAATGACAGCCAGCTTGGCCGCCAATTTCCCGCCGGAAGCCGGCGAGTATACTGACGTGACCTGGTCAAGTTCCAATCGGTATGTGGCGACCGTTAGCGCGAACGGTACCATTCGTCCAACGGGAACCGGCGATTGTACCATAACCGCTCGCGCCGTCTATGGTTCGGACTCGGCCAGCTGTGACCTGCGTGTCAACCCTGAAGGTACTCTGATGGCGATGGAATTGCCGCCGACGCTGGCTCTGGGCATGGGCTTGAGTACCTTGCCGTCTACCGCCAGCCCGTCCATAACGCCTATACCGGCGAATGCCACTTATTCTAATTGGGCGATCAATTGGCAGACAAGCGATGCCAGCATCGCCACCGTCGATAGTAATGGTGCCGTTAGTGCGGTCGGCCCAGGTACCGCCACCATTAGCCTATCGTATAATTATAATGGGGTTATCACTGCTGAATGCCAGGTAACGGTGGAATATCTGTCCAGTCCAACGCTGCGCACCTATGGTATGGAGTTGGCCACGCCGGTCATGGCCGCCTACAGCCGCAGCCTGGATCGCATCGTTGTGCTTTGCCAGGCGCCGGATCGTCTGGTGCTGGTCAATCCGGCCAACGGACAGCTCAGCAGCGTGACGTTGCCACATACGCCGTACAGCCTCGGCCTGTCTCTAGATGGTTTGGATGCGGCCATCGGTTACGATGGCTATGTGGGTGTGGTCAACCTGGGCGGCGCCAGCCCAGTGGTGGCCAGTACCTGGTCGATTCCTTTCACCAGCGGTTATAATCAGAATCAGGGGCGCATCACTAGTATCGCCTACGACAAGGCGCGCGGTTACCTATATGCCATCGATAGCGCCGATTACTCGATCAAGCTGCGCCAGATCGCAGTCAGCGACGGCAGTCATGTCTATAAAACCGCATCGTCACTTTATGCCGTGCTAGGGCTCTATTGCACCCTTCCGGCACAGGTCTTTACTATAATGATGGTACCTCCTACATGGTCCGCACCGACTTAACGCAACCGGCCTTGGCGACTTTCTCCGGGTATACTAAATATGTCAAACCCTGCCTCTGGTGGTACGTCGACGGTACTGGCCTGATAAGTGCGACTGGATTAGTCTACAACGTCACACAGGTTTCTGGTACCGATCTGAATTACCGCGGGTCGCATAGTACGGCCATGGCTAACAAGACCCTGAATTGGGCCGACCAATCCGCCGGAGCCGCGCGGCAAAGCCATACCGGTCTCATTGCAGCGCTGACGGCTTGGGTGTATCAGAGTTATCCAATATACGATACAGTGCCAGCCATGCTTAACCAGCAGGTTTATCTGATCGATGATGCCGACTTTAGCCTAGTGGGTACCTACTATCTACCCACCGCTAGCTCGGCTGGAAAGTCCTATTTCAGTTACGGCAAGTACGCCTTCTGGAACGCGGCCGGTAGCGAGCTCTACGTCCTGTCCCACACCTATGGACTGGAGCCGGCCGAGGCTTGGGTTCTGGCCGTTTTTTAAAAAGTCGGCCAAGGCCCCGTAATACAGGGCTTTGCTACTGAGGCTTAGCTTCCGCCTGATATTCTGCTCTGTTGACAAGGTACGCCGCCGTCCCGCCTGGGGCGGCGGTTTTTTCAGGGTTTACCCGAATCTTCCCTTGCCGGCCGGCTGGCACTAGGTTATGGTAGCGGGGTAGGCTGACCCAGGGCGGCGGCTTGGCAGGAGGAAATAATAATGACAGACAATCCGAGGGCGGGAAAAGATTTCTACGCCTATGAGCATTTTGATATGATGGCTTTCTGGCTGACCAAGTTGGACGCCGACCTGGCCAGCGGCCGTTCCGGTTCCGACGGCTTTACCGTTTACCGCCGCCGCCTGGCTGACGAACACCTGTGTGACTTGTTGGCCGGTGTGACCAGCCCGGCTGGCGCGGCCGCCGACTGTGCGGTGCTGAATGGCAGTCTGTTCGATGCCTACACGACGGCCGTTCAGGCGGCAGCGCAGAGTTTGGTCGGCCTGCAGGCTTGGCTAGCGGCCATGACCGGCATGGAAATGACGGTCGACCATCTGTTCTATACTAGCGCCACCGGCTTCCGGCTGCCGGAATTGGCGGTCGGCATCGAGTTGCGCACCTTGACGGCGGCCGACGCGGCCGCTTTTGACGCCTTGGACGCGGCCTGCCCGGCAGCCGACTTGGAAGCCGGCTATGTGGAATTGGATCACGACCTGGTGGTCGGTTGCCTGCGCGACGGCCGGCTATTAGCCAAAGCCAGTGCTTATGCCTTCGACGACGATGACGACGACGACGACGATGACGACGACGATGAGGCCAGCGACGGACCGGTTTGGGACATCGGCTACGTGACCCTGCCAGCCGAGCGTGGTCACGGTTACGGTAGCCTAGCCGCCGCTCTGCTAACCCGGCAGTTGCTGGAGCGTGGCCGCATTCCCCAGATCCGGGCCGAGAACACCCGGCCGGCTTCCATCGGCATTGCCCGCCGTCTGGGCTATCTGGAATTCGCCACCTGGTTGTATCCGAAGGCCGAGGATTGAGTCAAACCGACGCGCCGCCGCCAGGTTGACAAAGCCCGGTCGGCGGCCAAGAATGAGAGCTATGGAACCACCACATGGCTGACATGGACGATGTCCTCGAGCCAGCTTCCGAGTTCGGCTCAGTGCTCAAGGACGGCGAGCGGCGCACCGTCACGGTGCTTTTTTCGGATATGAAGGGCTTCACCGCCTTGTCGGAAAAGAGCGACCCCGAAGAGATGGACCAACTGATGGGGCGGGTCTTTACCCGGTTCGAGGCCATCATCCGGCGGCATGGCGGCTCGGTCGAGAAGTACATCGGCGACGCCCTGGTGGCGGTGTTCGGCGCCGCCGAGCTGCACGAGGACGATCCGGCCCGGGCCATCGACTGCGCCCTGGAGTTTATCGCCGCCCTGCGTCGTCCCTCCGGCGGACTGCCCGAGGGTGGGCCTGATGTCGGGCCATCAGGCCTGTCGTTCCGCACCGGCATCCACACCGGCCTGGTGACCACCGGGCGGCGCGGCGAGTTCGGCGTGGTTACCGGCCATACCCTGGCGGTGGCTTCCCGGCTGCAGGTGGCCGCGCCAGTCAACGGCATCCTGGTGTCGGGCTCTACCCGCGAGGCCTGCGCCAAGCAGTTCGTCTTTTCCGATCCGCAAGAGCTGACCCTCAAGGGCAAAGAGGAGCGGGTGCTAGCCTGGCAAGCCTTGTCGCGGCGCAAGGCCATTTTCGACTACGACACGCCGTTCATCGACCGCAAGCAGCCGCTGGAAACCCTGACCGGCGAATATATCAAGCACATGCGCGGCCAGTACGGCGGCGTCTACGTGCTGGGCGACGGCGGTATCGGCAAGACCCGGCTGGTGGCCGAGTTTTGGGCGCGACTGAAAGGCTTTCCCGATTTTCAGGCTACCTTCCTGACCATCAACCCGTCGCTGTGCGGCACCTTCGAGTATGCGGCTGCCCTCAACGCCGTAACCGACTTCCTGGACATCAAACCCGACGCCAGCTTCGAGGAGTATTCCGGCGCCTTGGCCAACCGCGTCGACTTGGCTGACGAGGCCCGGCGCGATTGCTGGGGCCTGTTCAGTCCAGCCGATCGCCCGACGGCCGACAGCCGCTTTCTGGGCGCGCTGGGTAGCCTGTTCGACGCTATCCTGGCCTCCGATGGCGACGCCTACCCGGACGTCGTTTTCGTGGACAACGCCCGCCTGATGGACGCTAAAAGCCTGGAGTTTTTCCGCGGCTACCGGGGCAGTGCCCGTAGTCGGCCCTTCGTGGTGCTGTGCGACCGCGCCCGGGCTGCCGCCGCGGCCGTTGTCTTCGACGTCCAGGTCGAGTTGGCGTTGGAGCCGCTGGGACACGACGATTCGCTGGCCCTGGCGCGGGCTTTGGATAGCGGCGGGCTGGACGAGGCTTCGCTGGAGCTTATCGTCGAGCGCGCCCAGGGCTATCCGCTGTTCATCGAGGAGTACGTCAAACTGGCCCGCCAAGACGGCAACATCGGCCACCTGCCGGAGAGCATCCAGACCACCATTCTGGCGGCGTTGGAGCGTCTGGATACGGTGGGCCGCGACATGGCCCGGCGCTTGTCCATTCTGCGCTATCCATTCGAGCAGGCCATGGCGCTGGCCCTGCACGGCAAGGGAGAGAACGACGCCTGCCCGGACCTGGAGTGCTGCGCCGATATGTCCGCCTGCCTGGATCGCTTGGTAGACGAGCGCATCCTAGCGCGGGCCGGCGACGGCCGCTGGGCCTTCAAGCATACCATCGTGCGCGAGGCCATCTTGTCGTCGCTGCTGCTGCGCAACCGCCGCATCCTGCACGCTTTGGCGGCCGAGCATTTGCGCGGAGAGGGGCAGGATCGGCCGGCCGAATTGTTTTATCACCTGGCGGAGTCAGAATCCTGGCAGGCCGCCCGCGACTACCTAGTGGAGGAAAGACCCCACCTGCCGCTGGAAAGCCTGGGTCATATCCAGAAACTGATCGATCACTGCCCGCAGAGCAAGCTGGGGGAACTGATCGAGCTGCACTTCATTAAATACGCCACCAATTACAACAACAAGGTCTACGAGGGATTGGCGCCGATCGTGCATGCCATGTACCACCTGGCCCTGCGGGCTCGCAAGCCATTTTACTTGGCGCGCTGCTACCACCTCCTGATGACCACTTACTATATGAGCCTGGACTACCGCTCGGCCATCCTTTACGGCAGCAAGGCGCTCGACGCCTACGAGGGGGCCGGCAACCGGCGGGCGGCCGCCAACGCCCGCTTCTTCCTGGCGCTGTGCTTCCTGGCTATCGGGCGCTTCGACCGCGCCCGCTCTGCCTTGGACGGCTTACCGCTCGATGATGAGTACGCCGCCGGCCTGGCTGCCACTGCCCTGGCCGACTACCACCGGCTGAAGGGTAACCACCGCGAAGCCTGCAGTGCTTTCCAGGCGCTGCTCAAGCAGGCCCAGCAGCGCGGCGACGCCGATATGGTGTACCAGTACCGCGCCAAGCTGGTTAGCGCCAGCCTGCGTAACTTTCAATTCGACGAGCCACTGGCAGTGGACGCCGTCGAGCGCGCTTACTGCGGCTTGGATGGGCAAGCCAACTGTCTTTACCACGCCGCCCTGGCCCTGGCCTGGCGTCTGGCCGGCAACAGCGCCGAGGCGGCCAAGTCCTTCGCCAGCGCCGAGTACCATTTGGCCCAGTTACGGGGCGACGAGGAACGGGCCGGCGCGGCCGCCGAGTTAGGCTGGGCGCGTCTACTGGCTGGCGACCGCCAGGAGGCTCGCGAGCGCTACGTCGATGGCTTGGAGGCCAGCCTGCGCTCCCGCCATTACGCCGCCATGTTTGAATGCCAGATTAGCCTGGCCGAGATTTGCCTACTAGACGGCGAGACGGACGGCTTCGGCTTTTTCGTGGCCGACGCCTGCCAGCTGGCCGCCGCTCCGATTTACCGCGAGCGCAAGACCGAAGCCCGTTATTATTACTTCGCCTGGCTGTTGATGGAGTGCTCGCCGGAAGGCTATAGCTGCGGCGACTACCTGCGCCAGGACGAGCGCGACGAGTACATCGCCGAGGCTAAGCGGTTGCTGGACGACGAGCTCCTAGCCTGCCGCGACGACGCGGTGCGCGAGCGCCTGCTGGGCTTATCGGTGTTCGGACGCATCGCCCGGGCCTGACGGTGGGCCAAGTTACTGGCCGGTCAGTAACCTGGCCAGCCAGCTTGCCGCGCTGCGGCGCCGGCGTGTAGTATGGCGGCATGCCCACCTGGAAACGTTCCTTCATCGCCATGTGGATAGCCGAGTTCATCGCTATCGCCGGCTTTGCCACCAGCAACCCGATCATCCCGTTGTTCATCAAGGAACTGGGCGTTACCCAGACGGCGGCGCTGAACCTCTGGACCGGCTTCGTCAATGTCGGCGCCTCGCTGTCGATGGCCATTTTTGCGCCTATCTGGGGCGCGCTGGCCGATAGCTACGGCCGCAAATTGATGCTGCTGCGGGCCATGATCGGCGGCACCGTTCTGGTCGGCCTGATGACCTTCGTACAAGCCCCCTGGCAGATCCTGGCGCTGCGTACCATGCAGGGCATGATAACCGGGACAGTGGCCGCCGCTACCGTCCTGACCGCCGCCACCGTCCCGGCCGCCGAGATCGGCTACCGCTTAGGGTTGATGCAGATGGCCGTGTACTTGGGTAATTCGCTTGGGCCGCTGCTAGGCGGCAGCATTCACTTCGTCGCCGGTTCGCGCGCCAACTTCCTCATTACCAGCTGCCTCTTGGCTCTGGCCGCTTTCATTATCCTGCGTTTCGTCAAAGAGGATTTTACGCCCAAGCCGCGTACCGCCAGCTTCCTTAAAAACGCGATACCGGATTTTTCACCCTTGTTCCGCATCCCGGCACTTCTGCCGCTGATGGGCGCCATTTTTGCGGTTCAGTTCGCCAACTCGGTGGTCGGATCGATGCTCACCCTGTTTGTGCGCCAGTTGGCCGGCGACTCGCGCTCCCTGGGGCTGGTGTCGGGGCTTATCCAAGGGGTGGGGGCCTTGTCCGGCGCGCTGGCGGCTGGCTTCATCGGCAAGTCCTCCGGTCGGATCGGCTATGGCCGCACGCTGGTGCTGTGTCTGACCGGCGCTTTCATTTTTTACCTGCCGCAGGGCTTGGCGACCGCGCCATGGCAGTTGCTGTTGCTGCGTTTCGGGTCGGGCTTTTTCCTGGGCGGCACCATGCCCAGCATTAATGCCCTCATCGCCACTTTGTGCAGCAAGGACAAGCAAGGCTCGACCTATGGCCTGTCGGCATCCATTTCCAGCGCCGGCATGGCCTTAGGGCCGGCGGTGGGGGCTACTGTCGCCACGCTAGCCGGCTATCCGGCGGTCTTCTTTGTCACCTCCGGCGTACTGGCGCTGACCGGCGGCTTGGCTCGGTTGTCGTTACGGCGCAAAACTCGAATGGGTTCAAGCGCATAATCGCATAAAATATTTTAATATTAAATGTGTATTGACGTTTTCAATAATCGGCAGTATTATGTCTCTATGAGAACTACTTGTGATTTGAATGATGCCTTGATGACTCGCGTGCAGCAATTAGCAATGGCCGAGCGCAGCTCCATTAAGGAAGTGCTGAACAAGATCATCCTGGCTGGCCTGGAGCGGCCAAAACCGCCGGCCGTTGAACAGTGGGTCTGCCCGGTGCATGACCTTGGTCCAGCCCGGGTTGATTATGGCAAGGCCTGGGATCTGATTGACCAGCTGGAGGCTGACGCCGTCGCCGAAAAAATGAGCCTGCGCAAATGACTATTCCCGATTTGAATATTTTGCTCTATGCCATGGATGCCACGTCGGCCCGCCACGAGGCGGCCAAGGCTTGGTTGGAGTCCAGCCTCAACGAGGCTAGCGACGAACTCGGTCTGGCCTGGGTGGTCCACCTTGGTTTTTTGCGATTGTCTACCTCGGCCAGGGTCTTTCCCCAGCCCTTGCCAGTCGACCAGGCCTGCGCCTGGCTGGATCACCTGCGCGAGCATCCGGCGGTGGTGCCGCTCAATCCCGGCAAGGCGCACGCCGGTATCCTGCGGCATCTGCTTTTAGTCCTTGGTACCGGCGGGAATTTGGTAACGGACGCCCATTTGGCGGCCCTGGCCCTGGAAAACGATGCCAGCCTGGTTACCGGTGACCGTGACTTTCTGCGTTTTCCCGGGGTGCGCGTCCAGCTGCTGTTCTAACAGGTTGTTGAAAAAGCCGGTTGCTTTCTCAACAACCTTAACAATTCCTCGCATAGCTTGCGCTATGCTGCGTAATTGTACCGGCTTTTGAAGTGTTGAAAAGCCGCATTCGCGTTTTTCAACACCCTGCTAGGGGCTCGCCGTGGCCGGCGCTCAGGCCAGAGCTTTATTCTCAACCAGGTCGCCCAGGATTTTGCGGGCCAACAGCAGGCGGGTCTCGATATTTTTCATGCGCTCTATCACCTTAACCTTCACCAATAACTCGTTTTCACCCGGTTCAATGGTCAGCTTGCGCAACAGGTCCATCTTCACATAGATGAATTTGATGGCCTGTAGCACGTTTTCGTATTTCTGGACGTTGCGGTCCTTGATGCCTTTAATGTCGTTTTTGTCGGTAATGCGGCCGCGGTTGGACAGCTTCTTGTAGACTTCTTCCTTTTCGGTGCCGAGCAGCACCATCTCCATTACCGAGGTGTCGAAATTGCGCACGAAAAACTGGATGCGGCCGTCGTTCCAGGAGATTGCTTCGCCACGGGCGTCGCTGAGCACCGCCAGCAGCTCGATGTCGCGGCAGACTTCAAGATACAAAAGGCGGATGGTGGAGGCTGTCTCGCTGCGCAGCTTGCTCCAGCGTTCGATCTTCTGGAGGATGCCGGAGATAGTATCCGAGGCTTGGGTAAGGCTGCTGCCGACCAGGTTGGCGGCCTGGGTGATTTCCGGGATCATGGGTGGTCTCCTGCGCCGGTTGAGGTCTGGGCCGCTGTCCGGCCGGGTCGGCTTGGTGATGGATTCATCAAAGCACGGTTTATCGAATCTGACAAGTCTTGAATCAACGCCAGGCGATTCCCGTCCCGGCGGCTTGGCTCAGATCCGGGCGGGTAGGGCGCCTTCCAGCTCCAGGAGAGCCTGCTTGCGGGGTAGGCCGCCGGCGTAGCCAACCAGTTTGCCATCGCTGCCGATGACGCGGTGGCAGGGGATCACGATGGCGATGCGGTTATGGCCGTTGGCGCTGGCCACCGCCCGGACGGCTTGCGGCCGACCGAGGGCCGTGGCTTGGGCGCGATAGCTGCGGGTCTGACCATAGGGAATGGCGCGCAATTCCTGCCAGACCTGGTTCTGGAAGAGGGAACCCGGCGTGGCCAGCGGCAGCTCGAAGTCCCGTCGCTGGCGGCGGAAGTATTCCAGCAACTGGCGCTCGACGGTGGCGTGAAGTGGGGTGTAGCCGGGGATGACGCGCGCCTGGAGGCGATGCTCCAGGTCAGCCAACTCGGTTTCCAGGGCCCGCCGGTCGGCGAATTCGAGCAGGCAGAGGCGTTCCTGCCAGCCACCAGCCACCATGGTACCTAGTGGCGTCTCGAAGCGGCTGAGGTAGATGGCGCCAGCGCCAGTGCTGGCCACGGACGGCGCCTGCCCGGTGGACTCCTTGACGGCGGCGGAAAAACCGCTGGCGCTGTCGTAACCGGCCGACAGCGCGGCGTCGAGCACCCGGCTGCCGCAGCGGATGGCGTCGAAGGCGCCGGCTAGGCGGAAGGAACGCGCGAAGGCCTGGAAGGTCAGGCCGTAACGTTTCTGGAACCAGCGCCGGACGCTGGCCGGCTCCAGGCCGCGCTGGCGCAGGTCCTGGTCGCGCAGCCGCAGGCCGTTCTGGCTGGTCACCTCGTGCAGCAGGTCGCGGTAGGCCGGCGGAATATTGTCCGGGAAGTCGAGCGGCGCGCACAACTTGCAGGGGCGGAAGCCGGCGTTGATGGCCTCGCGGGCGCTGCCGAAGTAGCGGACATTGGCTTGTTTCGGTTTGCGGGCCGTGCAGACCGGTCGGCAAAAGATGCCGGTGCTGCTGATGGCGTAATATACCGACCCGTCGTAACGGGCGTCCTTTTCCAGCAGCGCTTGGTAGAGGCTGCCGTCTTCGTCTCGTAGTTCCATGAGCCTGAGTGTAGCGCTATTGCCACCTGGTCGGCAACCGGAAACGCGACAAGTAATAGGGTGTTGAAAAACGCGAATGTGGCTTTTCAACACTTCAAAAGCCTGGTAATCAGCCGGCTACCCAGACCGACAAGCCGCGCGCCGGGCAGGTGAAGCAGGCCCAGCCGTCGGCGTTGACCACCAGCGCTGGCTGCGCCGGGTCTAGCCGGTCGACCAGCCGCCGGCCAGCCCAGCCCGGTCCCAGCTCCATCCATTTCCAGCCGGCGTCGCCCGAGCTCATCAGCACCGCCAGCCCGGAATTGGCGAATCCCGGATCGCCGGCCCGCGTCCAGCCGACGGTGCGCGGGTGGTCAAAGTAGTCGCGCTGCCGGCCGTAGGCTAGGTTGGCCCGTAGCGCGAGCAAGGCCGGCAGCTGCGGCACTGGCGCGATGTTGATATCATAGCAGTTGCCGTCGCCGCCGCGGTCCCGGTACGACGCGCCATACCAGTCGGGGTAAAAGACGCAAGGGTAGCCGGCCTCACGCAACAGGATACAGGCGTAAGCCAGCGGCTTGAACCAGAAGTCCACCGGCGATTCCAATGATTGCAGTGGCTGAGTGTCGTGGTTGTCGACCAGCGTGACGGCCTGACAGGGATTTTCAGCCACCAGGCTACTGGTTAACAGCTGGCGCATGTCGAAGCTGGGCTGGCGCGAAGCGTGGTGGAAGGCCAGGTGGAGTGGGGCGTCGAACAGCAACATGGCGCCGTGGGAGTATTCCAGGTACAGTTCCAGCACGGTGCGGTCGTAACACCAGAATTCGCCCACCGTGAAAATCTCGCGGCCGGTGCCCTCTCGCATGGCATGCAGCCATTCATGGAAGAAATCGAAGCTAATATGCTTGATAGCGTCCAGGCGGAAGCCGTCGATACCAGTCTCGGCCAGGAACCAGAGGCCCCAGCGTTTCAATTCCTCGACCACCGCCCGCTCGGTGAAGTCCAGATCGGCGAACATCAGGTAGTCGTAGTTGCCAGCCTCGCCGCCGACCACGCTTTCCCAGGCCGAATCCGGCTTGCAGAACTTGAAGATGGCGCCTTCACCGCGCCGCTGGTCCCAGTCGACACCATCGAAGTGCTGCTTGTTCCAGGTAAAGCCGGAATATTTTCCGCTCCGGGCCGGGAAGTCGAAGCGCGTCCAGGCCTCGATCTCGGTTTTGTCGCCAAATTCGATGCGTCGGTCGTGTGGGTAGACGCGGTGGACGCACACCGACTCGGTGGCATCGGCGCCGGCCTTATGGTTGAGCACGATATCGGCGTAGACCTGGATGCCACGGCCGTGGCAGGCCTGGATCAGGCGCAGGTAGTCGTCCTTGCGGCCGTACTTGGTGGGGATACTGCCTTTCTGGTTGAACTCGCCCAGGTCGTACAGGTCGTAGGGGCCGTAACCGACATCGTAAATCCCGGCGGAGCCCTTGGAGGCTGGCGGCAGCCATAGGGCGGTGAAGCCGGCATCGGCCAAGGCTGGCGCGTCAGCCGTCAGCTGCTTCCAGAGCGACCCATCAGCCGGCAGATACCAGTGAAAGGCCTGCATCATCGTACCATTAGCAGGTTGTTGAAAAAGCCGGTTGCTTTCTCAACAACCTTAACAATTCCTCGCATAGCTTGCGCTATGCTGCGTAATTGTACCGGCTTTTGAAGTGTTGAAAAGCCGCATCCGCGTTTTTCAACACCCTGTTAGTCATAGGGAACCTCCGGAGTCGGCGTCAGCCGTAGCGCAATCCCGCCATTCTAACCGGCTTTCGCCAAAGCCGATAGCCGGTTGTTGAAAAAGCTGGTTGCTTTTCCAACAACCTAACAATTTTCGCCAGAGTACTGGCGCTCGCATACCTTGCGCGCCAGTACTCTGGCGAATATGCTATGCAATTGTGATTGTTTTGGAAGTGTTAAAAAGCCGCATTCGCGTTTTTCAACACCCTGCTAGACAAAAACTGCCCGCTTGGCGTCTATGGAGTTGATGGACAACCGAAAACCTGACGCCCTGACGCGTCTTTACCATGAACAGAAGGACCGGCTACTGGCTTGGCTGGGCAGCAAGGTCGACACCGAAAGTGCCGAGGATCTGCTGCATGATGTCTTCTACCGGGCTTGCCGCAACCTCGACGCCCTGGAGCCGATCCGCGATCTGGCCGGCTGGCTATGGCGGGTGGCGGCCAACGGCCTGCGCGACCGTTGGCGGCAGACGCGCCGACATCCGGATAGCCTGGCGCTCGATGAGTTGGAACTGGAGCTGGCCTCGTCGTTCCGGAGCGTCGACGATGAGCTGCTGCGCGCCGAGTTGCTGGCCGCCTTAGAAACGGCCATCGACTACCTGAGCCCGGAGCAGGCCCTGGTCATCCGGCAGCACTGCCTGGCTGGACGCAGCCTGCGTCAGCTGGCCGAACAGACCGGATTGCCCATCAACACCCTGGCCTCGCGCAAGCGCTATGCGCTTAGTCGCCTGCGCCAATCACTGTACATCTTTTTGGAGGAGGCATAGAATGAAATTCGGCTGGAAGCAAGCGGGACGCAAGTTCCCCTGGTATGGCATAGTTGGCATGGTGGTGGGAGGGCTGGCCCTGGCGGTGTTGTTCGCCTTTCTATTCGGCTGGGTGGTGATGCTGTTGTGGAATCGCATCATGCCGGACATTTTTGGCCTCAAGACCATCAGTTATTGGCAGGCCTGGGGGCTGGTCATCCTGGCCCACATCCTGGTTAAGCCGGGTTACGGCGGCAAGTCGGGTGGCAAAGCCGGTGGTCGGCCGCGCATGGGCGCACGCGGGCGCTGGGAGTGGTGCGACGAGGCTGGTGGAACCACGGGCAGCACGCCTAGAGGCCAGACGGCTTCTGACGAGTCCGGCGGCGCTGATCCGGCCGAGCCTGTCTGACCCGGTCAGCCCCGGGCGATCCGCAGCGCGCCGGTCACTTGGCTTGGCAGCGCGTGGGCGGGAGAGTCCGCAAGGAGGGTACGATGGGGCTGATCGATTATCTGACAGGCTGGGCGACTAAAAGGCGCGGCGGCGTTGCCGTCGCGTCGGTCGAGCTGCCGCCGGCGCTGCCCTGCCGTTACCTGGAGGAGCCGGCGCCTTTATCGTATCAGGCTGCTTCCTTCCTGTTGCCGCTGGCCTATTCGGTCGGTGGTTTGCCCTGCCGCGCCCGCCTGTCGCGCCTGGTGGTTGGCTCTCCGGCTGAGCTGCTAGCCGGTGTGGAGCCTGGCCCGGTAGCGGCTGGTGAGCTGGCGGTCGAGGGAGTCTGGTTCCGCTGGCAGGCCGTCACGCCAGCCGGCCCGCTTGGCGCCTGGTGGCATTTCCCGGCGTCCGGGGCCAGCTTCGGCGGCGGCGGTCCGGCCGACACCGCGTGGCCAGCCCAGGTACAGGCCATCGCCAGCGCTGCGGCGGCGCAGCTGAAGGCCAGCCTGGCGGCTGTACCGGCCTTGGCGCCGAGCGCCTTTCGGGCAGCCGCCTGCGCCGCGCCGGCCGGCGGTACCGGCGCCGTAACCGGCGACTGGCTGCGGGCCGATTTTGTCTACGCCATCCGCGGCCAGTTCCGGCCGGCCTCGGTTTTTTGCGCCAGCACCTATCTATTCAGTTTGGCCCGGGCCTTAGGCTGCCCGAACCCGATAAGGCCAGACGATCCGTTGAGTGCCTTGGCGGCCGCCTCGGCGGCTTGGCTGGGCGCTTCGTGCCGCCCGACGTGGCTTTCCCGGCGCCTGCCTTTTATCAGCGCGGCTGGCGCCCGGATCTATCTGCCGGTCTACGAATTGTTCAACTTGCTGTCGCTGGCCGATCTGCGTCTGGTCATCCAGAACGCGCTGGTCCCCCAGTTGCGCGGCCCTGACCTGGGTGCCCTGTTCTTGTACCGGCAACGCCCGGGCACGCCGTCTGGTCAGCCGACGGCGAACGCGGCGGCGACGCGGGCGGCACGGCCGGCCGGTACGGCCGGTACGGCCGGTACGGCCGAGCGGATGATGTACCCGCTCAGCTTCGACCATCGCCGCAACGACAGCCTGTTCCCGCCAACCGTTTTCCAGGACGGCCGGCTTGATCCGGCCACCGCCGCCCCAGACGCCACCGACTTCCTGCAGCGTAACGACCAGGCCTACCGGCTCTTGTTCCTGGCCTTGTACAGCGGCCGCTTGGCCCTGTCGCCAGCCGGGGCAGCCCTGATTCGCGATATCCATGCCGCCGTCATCCAGGAACCAGCCCAGCAGCGCTTGGAGGTCGCCCTGACCTCGGGGCAGCCCCTGGCCGCCCTGGTCAAGCTGCCGGAGCGCGTTGCCCGCCGGGCGGTGGAACTGAGCGACGCCCGGCTGCTGGCCAGCCTGGCCCATGGTTCGCCGCCGGTCCTGGCATTCGTGTCCCGCTGGTGCTCGCGGCGCAAGCAGGCCGCTATGGCCGACGCCGGCCGGCTGCTCGAACGCGCCCTGGCCGACGGCACGGCCGATAGCGACCAGTTGCTGGCCGACCGGGTAGCGATACTGGACCAGGCGCGGGCGGTGATGGCCACCGAGCGCCGGGACCAGGAGCAGGAACTGGCCCGCCGCCGCCGCCGCTGAAACCGGTCGCCAGCGCCTAGCGCTTCAAAAGCCGGTACAATTACGCAGCATAGCGCAAGCTATGCGAGGAATTGTTAAGGTTGTTGAGAAAGCAACCGGCTTTTTCAACAACCTGTTAGTCGTCCTTGATGACGATGTCGAAGCAGTCGATTAAACCGAGCACCGCCGGCACCGAGAAGACTGCCCGGCGGATGTTGTTCAGGCGCGGGTCAATGCTGTAGCCGCTAGCTCGGCGGAAATTGGCTTTCTGTAGGTCGGCCTGCGAGAATAGCGTGTTGCGAAAGCTCGAGGCCGTGAAGTCCGCCTCGGGTAGGTAGCTGTTCTGAAAGTAGCATTCGTCGATCTGGCAGGCGGTGAATTTCGATTTCTTCATTTTGACGTCGCTGAAGTTACAGACTGACAGCTTGCAGGCGTCGAACTGCAGGTCGAAGGCCAGTTGGCGGCAAGTGAACAACCGGAGCCCCACGACTTTGCAGCCCGCGAAGCGTAAGTCGATTAGCCGGCTGTTTTCCAGGATCGGGTTGCTGAGGTTGCAGCCGACGAAGCGGCAGTCCTCGAAAGTCGACCCGGACAGGTTGCTGCCCGTGAAATTGCAGTCGTTGAAGACACAAGCGCTGAATTCCCGGCCCAGAAGGGACAATTCGGAAAAATCAAGCTTGACGAAGGTCTGGTCGTCAATTTCCTCGGCCTGTAGTCGTTCCATGGCGACACTTCCTCCCCGGCGCTCCTGATCGAGCGAGTGTAGCCTGACGCCGCCGGGCTTTTCAATCGTCAGCCCGGCAGGCTATACTGGGGACAGACCCCAGTAAGGATTCAATGATGGAAAAGCTTTCCCAGAAATTCGGCGACATCTTCCGCGCTATCGGCGGCAAGGCCAGCATCAGCGAGAAAAACATCGAGGACGCCGTTGAGGAAATCAAGATGGCGCTGCTCGAGGCCGACGTCAACCTGCGCGTGGTGCGTCGTTTCGTCAATGCCACCATCGAGGAAGCCAAGGGCGAAAAGGTGCTGCGCGCCGTGCAGCCCGGCCAGCAGTTCGTCAAGATCGTCCACGACCGCATGGTGGCCCTGCTGGGCGATACCAAGCAAGATCTGCAGCTCAAGGGACCGGACACGCTTAGCGTCATCCTGCTGGCCGGCCTGCAGGGCTCCGGCAAGACCACCACCGCCGCCAAACTAGCCCTGCACCTCAAGAACAAGGGCCGCAAGGTCTTGCTGGTGGCCTGCGACCTGGTGCGCCCGGCCGCCGTCGAGCAATTGGTGGTGTTGGGCGGCCAGATCGGCGTCACTGTCTACCGCGAGGACAGCCAGAACGTCCTGGCCATCGCCGGCAACGCCTTCAAGGTCTGCAAGAAAGACCTCTACGACACGGTCATCTTCGACACCACCGGCCGCATGCAGATTGACGACGGCCTGATGAAGGAGCTCGAGCAGCTGCGCAACCTGGTCAAGCCGGACGAAACCCTGCTGGTGGCCGACGCCATGACCGGCCAGAGCGCCGTCGATATCGCCAAGGTTTTCAACGAGCGCATCGGCATCTCCGGCGTCATCCTGACCAAGTTCGACTCCGACACCCGCGGCGGCGCCGCCTTGTCGCTCAAGAGCGTCACCGACAAGCCCATCAAGTTCATCGGCGTCTCCGAACGGCCGGAGGGTCTGGAAGTCTTCCATCCGGAACGCATCGCCAGCCGCATTCTGGGCATGGGCGACATCGTCAGCCTGGTGGAGAAGGCCCAGGAGGTCATGGAGCAGGGCGAGGCCGAGGCGCTGGAGCGCAAGATGGTCAACGAGACCTTCACGCTGCAGGACTACCTGGACCAGATCCGCAAGATGAAGAAGATGGGCTCCATGAAAAGCCTGTTGGACATGATGCCCGGGCTGGCCGGCCAGATTTCCGAGGAGCAGCTCAATGCGGTCGATACCAAGCACGAGGAAGCCATCATCCTGTCCATGACCAGGAAGGAACGGAATAATTATCTGATTATCGGGCCGACCCGCCGTTCGCGCATCGCCCGCGGCTCGGGCACCTCGGTGGCCGAAGTGGCCCGCCTGCTCAAGAAATTCGAGAAATCCAAGCTGATGATGCGCAAGGCTGTCAAAAACAAGAAAATGGCGGCCCAGATGATGGGCGGCATGTAAGCACTGCGCTATAATTGGACAGGGCGATTATGCCCCCCCGGCCAGATTAGCAGGTTGTTGAAAAAGCCGGTTGCTTTCTCAACAACCTTAACAATTCCTCGCATAGCTTGCGCTATGCTGCGTAATTGTACCGGCTTTTGAAGTGTTGAAAAGCCGCATCCGCGTTTTTCAACACCCTGTTAGATCCCGTTCAATGGAGGAATCATGAGAAAGCACCGTATTTCGACCTTTGCCCTGGTTACCCTGGTTGCCCTCTGCCTAGCGAACAGCCTGGCCTTGAGCAGTTGCTCCACCTTGTCGGTGACCACGCCGCCTGGTTGGTACCTCTCCACGGGCGATTATCAGGCGGGCATCCGCACTGAGGGCATCATCCAGGTTCAGAAGACAGTCTGGACGCCCTTTTTCGTGCTGTATGACGCCAACAAAGTGCGTGCCGACCTGTACGAGGCCCTGATCGCCAAGGTCGCCATTATGCCAGGGATGGACGGAATCACCAATATCACCTTCCACAGCAAGCCTTCGCCATTGTGCATATTGACTCCCTTCACCCTGGGGCTAGGCGTCTGGGTGGATTTCTACGCTGAAGGCGTGGTCATCACCCATCCCTGACCCTGTCTGAAGGTCAAGGCCTAGCCAGCTACTTGCCACGCCGGCGGCTTTTCTGTTATTCTCCCTGCGTTGCCGGCGCCTTGTCCCGGCTCGGCCCTTACCGGGAACCAAATGCGATTGGAGACGAAATATATGTCCAGACAATGTGATCTTTGCGGCAAAAGCACCATCTTCGGTAATACCGTAAGCCATTCCAAGAACCGCACTCGCCGCACCTGGCGCCCCAACTTGATCAACATGAAGACCATGATCGGCGGCACCGTTCTTTCCGTCAAGCTCTGCGCCCGTTGCCTGAAGTCCAACAAGATCGTCAAGCACGTCTGATCCGACCCCGGAATCCTGCGCGATGACCTGAGAATGCCTGCCGGCCGCTGTGCCGACGGGCGTTTTTTTATGTGCGATGGGGTACTTGGGCGATATTCCTTTAAAACATCTGAAACATCTAAAACATCCAGTATTTTATTTGAAATCGGCCAGAAAATGCAGTAGGCTTGGTAGTGCGGTTCAAGCGTCGGCGCTCATCCGCGACCGGCCGGCTTGTTCTTTACCCGAGGAGGCTGTCATGAAAAATACACTGCGCTGCCTGGCACTATCGGTCGTAGCGCTGGCATTCGTCGCCTGCAATTTCGCCCTGCCGCAGCGGATAGTCATCCAAAGTGATCCGGCCTTCGACCTGTCGGCCGGCCAAGTGACGGTTGATCTGGCCGAGCTGGGCGTCGATCTCGATGCCATGGTTCTGGGCACTATGGCCGGCGCTTTTGACGAGGCGGCCGGCGACACTATCAGTTCCGGGCTGGTCGATGGCGTCTACACCATCCAGGCCGACAAACGGCTCCACGAACAGCCGCTGGGCAACGTCGTCGACCAAGAACTCGATTTTGGCGCTTTCAGCCAAGTTATCGAGCCCCTGACCTTTAACGTGCCGGATATTGACCAAACAATAGTCCAGACCGTGACAGTCGATTCGGACAGCCTGGGCAGCCT